>NZ_QXIR01000099.1 GCF_003581585.1 Bacillus salacetis | reverse complement strand
TGCTCCTAATGAAGGGGAGTTACCCCAGTATTATATTGAGGGCCACCATGAGCCTATTATTGCCCCGGAAGAATGGGAGAAGGTACAAAGCATTATCCAAAAACGCAGCGAAGCCTTCAAGCAGCTGAACTACCAAAAGTATTCTAAAGACCAGCATAAAAATTCTTCTTTTACAGAGAACTTGTATTGCGGAGAATGCGGTAATGTACTAGGGTATGAACGAAGCTTGGAGAGACGAGGCTCCAACGGAACCAAAGAAATCAATCGTTGGGTTTGTAGGCTGGCAGAGAAATATTACGCTGTGAACGGCTGTTCATCCCAACGATTTCATCAAGACTATCTTGAAAGGCACTTTATTAATCTATTAAAAGGGTTTGAACAAGACGAGA
>NZ_QXIR01000098.1 GCF_003581585.1 Bacillus salacetis | reverse complement strand
CTCCCAACTACCATCGGCGCTGAAGGCTCGGACGGCGATGAGCGGCGAATCTCTTCGTCCGCTTCGCTCGTTCACATCCTCATGGGCAGAGCCCACTCCGGTGTTCTCTCCCTCTCGTCCTCGACCTTCTTGCTCCTCCCCATCCTCGCTGTGCTCCCGAAAAGGCCTCGAGAACTAAACAATATATGTACTTTTTTTTCACCACAAAAAAAGAACACCACTGCGGGTGTTCTTTTGATCGCCTGGCGACGTCCTACTCTCACAGGGGGAGTCCCCAACTACCATCGGCGCTGAAGGCTCGGACGGCGATGAGCGGCGAATCTCTTCGTCCGCTTCGCTCGTTCACATCCTCATGGTCAGAGCCCACTCCGGTGTTCTCTCCCTCTCGTCCTC
>NZ_QXIR01000097.1 GCF_003581585.1 Bacillus salacetis | reverse complement strand
GTGTGGTCATATGGTCGCTATGGGGTGGTCGATTTCAGAAAAAGCAAAATCGATGTAGTCATAGGAGCGCTATGAGGCGGTCGATTCTGGAAACAGCAAAATCGGTGTAGTCATATGGTCGCTATGGGGTGGTTGATTTCAGAAAAAGCAAAATCGATGTAGTCATATGGTCGCTATGGGATGGTCGATTTCAGAAAAAGCAAAAATCGATGTAGTCATAGGAGCGCTATGAGGCGGTCGATTCTATAAGCGGCAAAATCGGTGTAGTCATAGTGACGTTGTGGTATGGTCGATTTCTGAAATCTCAAAATCGATGTAGTCATATGGTCGCTAAGGGGTGGTCGATTTCAGAAAACGCAAAATCGATGTAGTCATAGTGGCGCTATGAAGTGGTGGATTCTGGAAAACACAAGATCG
>NZ_QXIR01000096.1 GCF_003581585.1 Bacillus salacetis | reverse complement strand
TGGTGCTCTCTCCCTCTCGTCCTCGACCTTCTTGCTCCTCCCCATCCTCGCTGTGCTTTTGATTGGAGTCTAAAACTAAACAAACTGGGAAGCTCCGTTGTCCTTTATAAAAAAAAAGAGCACCCCTTGGGTACTCTTTGGTCGCCTGGCGACGTCCTACTCTCACAGGGGGAGCCCCAACTACCATCGGCGCTGAAGGCTCGGACGGCGATGAGCGGCGAATCTCTTCGTCCGCTTCGCTCGTTCATATCCTCATGGGCAGAGCCCACTCCGGTGCTCTCTCCCTCTCGTCCTTGACCTTCTTGCTCCTCCCCGCCCTCGCACTGCTTCTGAGTAGGCTGCGGAACTAAACAATCCGAGCAGATTCTTATCGAGCATATTCTTATTTTCTCATACAAAAAAAGAGCACCCTTTGGGTACTCTTTTGGTTGCCTGGCGACGTCCTACTCTCACAGGGGGAGATCCCCCAACTAC
>NZ_QXIR01000095.1 GCF_003581585.1 Bacillus salacetis | reverse complement strand
CTGGCAATGCCGGGTGACCGCTGGACGAGATCCAGACTTTAAGGACTGCAAAACAAGCTATGTCCACGAAGCCCATCTTGAAAAGGCATTTATGAACATATTGCGAGAGATGAAAGACGATCCGAACACTGTAATGGAAGAAGCTCAACAAGTCATCAAAAAAGCTTCACTTTCACCACCGGAGCAGGAAAGGCTGGAGGAATTGAACGCGCAAATCGAAACAATCGCAGACCGCATCAGTGACTTGGCTGCAAAGGAATCATCCACAAATGATGCCATCTACGACGCCACACTAAGGCATCTCATCTACGAACAGGAAATTCTACAGCAAGAGCAAGACAGCCTAGAGGAAGGTATGCAAGAGCAGCTTTATTTAAAAAAGCAACTGCAATCCTTCCTAGACCTTTTGGAAACAACAGAAGAACTAACAGATTTTGATGCAAAGCTCTTTAAAGCCACCATCGAACGGGGCATTATTTATAAGGAACGAATC
>NZ_QXIR01000094.1 GCF_003581585.1 Bacillus salacetis | reverse complement strand
TATTCGTTCCTTATAAATAATGCCCCGTTCGATTGTCTTTTTGAAAAGCGTTACATCAAAATCCTCTAGTTTCTCTGTTTCTTCTAATAAGACTAGGAGCGATTGGAATTGCTTTTCTAAATAAAGTTGCTCTTGCATGTTTTCCTCTAGGCTGTCCCGCTCCTGTTGAAGGATTTCTTGTTCATAAATCAAGTGCCTTAATGTCGCATCGTAGATAGCATCTCTTGTAGCCGATTCCTTGGCAGCCAAGTCACTGATGCGATCTGTTATGGTTTCAATTTGCTTGTTTAACTCTTCCAGTCGCTGTTGTTCCGGTGGTGAGAGGGATGCCTTTTCGATAGCTTGGTTAGCTTCTTCTATTACTTCATCGGGGTTTTCTTTCATTTCCCTCATAATTTTCATAAAGGCATTTTCAAGGTCTGTCTCATGAACATAGCTTGTTTTACAATCTTTATAGTCTGGATCTCGTCCTGCGGTCACTCTGCATTGCCAA
>NZ_QXIR01000093.1 GCF_003581585.1 Bacillus salacetis | reverse complement strand
ATATGATCAAACCTCCTTATTACTGTCGCCGGAGATGTGCGGAACTGGCAGGCTGTATCTTTGAAGTTCTTTCCTTGAATCACCCGGAGGCCCAAGGCTTGGTTCCATTCAATGGTATGTCGTTGATACCGTTGGACAAAACGATTATCTTCGGCAAAGCGTTTCCCGCAATGGCAGCTGTACCTCCGTCTTCGATAGAACAAGTAGGTAGTCCGTTCGAAGAGCTTAAGGTGTTGAATCTTTTGAAGACGATAATCATGTACCCTGGTCGTTTGATCACCACAAGCAGGACACTTATGTTTCCTTTTGGGCAATTCAATATGAAGGTGGTATGCCTCCCCTATTTCCTCCGCTTTCAAGATTCTAACCTCTTCTAATCCAGGTAAAACCATGTTAAAATGCATGTACACGCAACTCCTATCTTTGTCTTGTTTCTAGTCAACTCAAGTGTAAAAGATTAAGGAGCTTGCGTGTATTTTTTTGCCTTAAAACCTACCCCAACAAATATAATAGAGCC
>NZ_QXIR01000092.1 GCF_003581585.1 Bacillus salacetis | reverse complement strand
AGGAATAGACATATGTGCTTAAGAGGCACGAATAGCAGGTAAACGTGCCTTAGAGACAAGTCCCGCATGCTGTAGAGATATGAATAACAAATAAACGAACCTTTTGAAATTGGGAACATTGGCTCAAGAGGCACGAATAGCGGATAAACATGCTCTAAGAGTCTGTTCTCGCAGCCTGAAGGGGAATGATTAGCCAAGGAATGTGCCCTTGGGAATAGACATATGTGCTTAAGAGGCACGAATAGCGGATAAACATGCCCTTAGAGTCCGTTCTCGCAGCCTGTAGGGGAATGATTAGCCAAGGAATGTGCCCTTAGGAATAGACATATGTGCTTAAAGAGGCACGATTGGCAGGTAAACGTGTCCTTAGAGTCTTGTCTCGCAGCCTCTAGGGGAATGATTAGCCAAGGAATGTGCCCTTAGGAATAGATAAATGTGCTCAAGAGGCACGAATAGAGGATAAACATGCCCTTAGAGTCTGGTCTCGCAGCCTGAAGGGGAATGATTAGCCAAGAAACGTGCCCTTAGGAATAGACATATGTGCTT
>NZ_QXIR01000091.1 GCF_003581585.1 Bacillus salacetis | reverse complement strand
CATTTCAACAAGAAGTAGAAAGAGTCATTGCTCAAACAGTGTTAAGTGCTCAGGAGCTGAAGCAAGAAGAAGAGGCTCAAAGAAGGATGGAACACTTGAATCAAGAGCTATATGAGGCAGTAGATGAAGAACTGCATAAAGACGGACAAGATCATCAAAGGGTGGATGCCCTAAGTGAAAAGATAGTAAAACTGCACCAGCAGTTGAAAGACTTCTCTGACCGTAAAAAGCTAGCAGAGCATTATAGAAATGAATTAAAAGAGCTGAAGAAGGGAATCAAAAAGCTGCGTGATGAAAAGAATCTGGCATTCCCTGCGAACCTTTTTGAACAGTTCGTGGAAAAGGCTAAGGTCTATAAAGATGGTAGGATTGTGTACCAACTAAGCCTGGGCCTAGAGTGGTCAACGGATGAAAGATATGAAGATTACAAACAGCAGATTGCCATGGAAAGAAAAGCTGAAAGGCTCGCCAAACGAAAAGAAAAACAGGCAGCATTTTTAAGAGGGCCAGAGGTTACTGCCTTACTGGAATATTGTGAGGAGCCACGGAGATGGGG
>NZ_QXIR01000090.1 GCF_003581585.1 Bacillus salacetis | reverse complement strand
GATTTCAAAAAGCTGATGGATGAATGTACTCGTGGGAATATCGATTTAATCCTTTGTAAGAGCATTTCAAGATTTAGTCGGAATACATTAGAAACGTTAAAAGCTGTCCGGTTATTGAAGTCTCTCCCTCGACCGGTGCACATATATTTCGAGAAAGAGAACATCCATACAGAAGATGCTGATAGCGAATTGCTGATTACAATTTTCGGTAGCATTGCTCAGGAGGAAAGTCTAAATATCGGAAACTCCATCGCATGGGGAAAAAGAAGTATGGCCAAGCGCGGCATAATTAAAGTAGGAAACGCCAACTATGGTTATCGGATTGGAGAGAAGCATCAATGGATTATCCATGAAGAAGAAGCTAAAGTTGTTCGTCGTATTTATGCGGAATTGCAAGCAGGGAAAAATTACACCCAAATCATAACCAGATTAACTAAAGATCGCATTCCAAGCCCAAAGGGAAAAGATGTCTGGAGTCTTAGCACGGTGAAGGGTATCCTGCAGAATGTGGTCTACAAAGGAGATTATCTTTATCAAAAATATATCACCGTGGATACATTAGAAGAAAAGAC
>NZ_QXIR01000009.1 GCF_003581585.1 Bacillus salacetis | reverse complement strand
AGGTATATAGTACATTTAACTGGCCAACAATGGTAAAAACGATGGATAAGAAGGTGATTTCGTTGAAAACGGCCAGAAGATTCATCCAGGCAGCCATTTGTTTGTTTATCATTCAGGGGTGTGCAGATGACTGGAATAAGCAGGGACAACCAATTGAAGATAATCAGGGGATAAAGTCAGGTAGATTGGATGAGGAAACATTGAATACAGAGCAAGACGGGAAAGGGCAGCAGAAAGGGATCAACTTATTGACCGGTAAGAAGAAACCAATGAACATCCTGGTCATTGGATCAGATCAGCGGGATAATGAGGCTTCAAGGGCCGATGTTATCATCGTAGCCCAGTACAATCCTGTTGGAAAGACGGCAAAAGTCTTGTCGATCATGAGAGATTCATATGTGTTCATTCCCGGTCATGGAAAGAGTAAAATCAACCATGCTTATTCATGGGGAGGGGAAAAACTTTTGAAAGAGACGATAGAGGAAAACTTTAAGGTGCAAACGGACCATGTCATCAACATAGACTTTCAGGGGTTTGTCACCATAATTGACAGTGTTCTTCCGCAGGGTGTCGAGGTTGAGGTCCCGCAGGATATGATCAATTTCTGGAAATGGGACATGGAACCAGGCAGACAGGCACTTAATGGGCAGGAGCTACTGAATTATGTAAGATTCCGGAAGGATAGTGAGAATGACTTTGGGAGGGTTGCAAGGCAGCAGGAGGTATTGGAAATTGTTCAAGAAGAAGTGAAGGAGAAGCTCACAAGCCCGGATGGCATCCAGATGGTATCGAACCTGATGAAGGAAGGGAAGGAGGCAGTCGAGACTGATCTGGAACTATCAGACCTATTAAGATTGGGCATGGAATCATTTTTTAAACCAGTAGAATCATTTGAGTCACTGCGTATCCCTGTGGAAGATTCTTATCGCAATGCCATGACAAAAAAAGATGGTATGGTTTTGGAGCTTGATACTAAAGAAAATGCAGAAGCTGCGGCTGAATTCCTTGAAACGGAATACTGATTCGGTAAACCCACAAAAACCTGGAATATTTAAACGGAGGGGACAGTCACCCTCCGCTTTTTTAATGCCTAATCTTTATTTTTTACAGACGGCTATACCGAATGGATAATGTTTTCCTTCTCTTTTAGGCTCAACTAGGACACTTCGTTGGTAGTAGAAATGTTGTTCTTGATAATCAGCAAAAAGTGCAATGAACTCAGCCTCAGTCAGCTGATGGACATGGAAAGGCTCATTTGTCTCTTTTCCCCTTCCTGCCCCGAAAGGCGTTGACATGATCAGGATCCCGCCAGGCTTCAGCATACTATATATGTTATTCATGAAGATCTTTTCATTGGAAAGGTGTTCAAGAGTTTCGAAGCTTATGATTACATCGAATGTACCAAGCTTTGCAGGCAATTCTTCATCCTCAGCATCCATCCTTTTATATTGAATCAGAGGATGGTAATGTTTTGCTGCGGCATATTTCAATGAGGCTTCATCATTATCGACCGCTACAATCTCCTGAAGGACTGACTTTTGGGCTTTGGCTATGATTTTTGAGCCGTAACCTGTTCCGCAAGCCAGATCGAGGATTCTTCCTTCTGCATGTTCTACTGCAAAATAATATCTGGCAAGGTGTTCAAGAAGCATGCCGTTCAATGGATCCATCATTTCGGGTATGACCCGTTCTCCTGTAAATTTCAGCAAAAATACCGCCCTCCTTGGCTGTGTTCATTATAGCAGAACTGCATGAAGATTGTATTAGGGGCTCACTTAAATTAGAATGGGCTAAGACAGACAGTACCGGAAAGGAAGATAATTGATGAAAAAAGATGTCTATCTGCTTTCAGGCTTTTTAGGAAGCGGTAAAACCACTTTATTGAAAAACCTGATAACCGCATTAAAGGATCAAAATCTTAAACCTGCTGTATTAATGAATGAATTGGGCAGTGTTTCAATAGATTCGCAGGAAGTTGAGGAAGGAACCCCTTTGAAGGAGCTACTTGACGGCTGCATTTGCTGTTCCATTCAGGATAAGCTGGAGTCTCAACTCCAGGAGTTGCTGTTTCAAGATGAATTCGATGTATTGGTGATTGAAACTACAGGAGCTGCTCATCCAGTTGAAGTGGTGGATGCAGTCATGTCTCCGCTGTTTGCTGACCGTTTACAGTTCAAAGGCATCATTACAGTGGTGGATGCTAAACAATGGGTATCAAGAGGTGCCTACAGTCCTCAAGTTCTCCAGTTAATGCGGGAGCAAATCAGGCATTCCCACCTCCTGATATTTAATAAGGAAGACCTGATTTCAGAGATGGAAAAAGGGAGTGCCTTATTCGAGATTCAACAGATTAATCCAGCCGCTAAGCTGATCATCACGAATTACAGCAGGGTTTCCGCTGCTGAATTACTGAGTGTGAAGGGGAATGCTGTTTTCCAAGATAGGGAGAGAAGCGCAATTGGCCACCAGCTCAATTTAAGGGCATATGTTCACCGTTTCGCAGGCTCTGTTTCGCGGACAGGCTTTGAGGAATGGCTGAAAAGACTTCCTGATACCATTTACCGTATGAAAGGATATGTGCCATTCAGCGGCCGCAGATACCCGTATATGTTCCAATATTCTTACGGTATGCCGCTCTTTATCCCTGAAGACATGAACCTTCCCAAGACACTAGTCATCATTGGGGAGAATCTGGATGAAGATAAAATGGCGAAAGAGTTGGAAGATTTAGAAAAAACGGAAACTCATGATTGACCTTGATTATAAAGTACTTTAAACTAAAATAGTTAACTTACTTAACTATTTTGCGTCCTGAAAGGTGTAAGATATTATTGAAGAGTGAAATGTTTCAGTTAGAAGAATTATTCCGAAATGTATTTCGTATGATGAAACAGGATATTACAAAGTTGTATGGTAAATATTTGTCCAGCGGAGAACTGCTTGTTTTAAAATATCTCTCGGAACATGGTGCCATGAAAGCATCTGATTTATCCAAGAAGATGAATGTCTCGGCCAGCCATATCACCAATGTTACAGACAGTTTGACTGAAAAGGAATATATGACTCGTATCCGGTCATCTGTTGACCGCAGGGTCGTGGAACTGGCCCTTACAGATAAAGGAAAACGGATTCTGGATGAATGCCTGGAAATGAAATTGGTATACTTCCAGAAAAAGTTCGATTCTTTTTCTGAGCAAGAGCTTGAGCAGATGATTGCTTTATTTACCAAGCTTTACAAAACGCAGCAGTGACGGTTTCAATTTTTCTAAAGGGATGACTTTCTGTTATCAGAAAGTTATTCTTTTCCTTTGAATAAAAGTTAATAAGGTTAATTATTTAGTTTATAAAGGAATCGGGAGGAACATTCATGGAGCATTTAGAGCCAAAAAAGAAAATTTTGATTATGATGGCCATCATGTCGGCTATGTTGTTCGCTGCACTGAATCAGACTATAGTAGGAACGGCACTGCCTACCATCATCTCAGAACTTGGGGGGATAGAATATTACAGCTGGGTGTTCACTATATTTATGCTGACCTCCTCAGTTACCGCTATACTTGTCGGCAAGCTATCCGATATGTACGGACGGAAGCCATTTATCCTAATCGGGATAGGAGTATTTACAGTCGGGTCATTTCTAAATGGACTTTCAGGCTCGATCATTGAGTTAATTGCCTTCAGGGGAATCCAGGGATTCGGGGCAGGGATGATCATGTCGACCTCTTTTACTGCTGTCGGTGACCTTTTCGCTCCTAGGGAGAGAGGAAGATGGCAAGGCTTGATGAGTGGAATTTTCGGGCTTGCAAGTGTGTTCGGCCCTACGCTTGGCGGCTGGATAGTCGATAATGCAGAATGGCATTGGGTTTTCTGGGTGTTCCTTCCATTTGGTCTGGTTGCCTTCCTGATGATCTGGAGACTATTCCCTTCACAGTCTGTTCAAGAAAAAAAGAAAGTCGATTACCTTGGCTCCCTGATGCTTTCCCTTACCATCATTCCGATGCTATTGGCTTTCACCTGGGGCGGTAACGACTATGAGTGGGCTTCATACCAAATCATTGGCTTATTTACATTAACAGCAGCAGCCCTGATCTTCTTTATAGTCACAGAAAGGCGTGCAGCAAACCCGGTACTGCCTCTCCACTTATTCAAAAATGATATCTTTACAATCTCTAATGTAATAGGGTTCATCCTTGGGGCTGGAATGTTCGGTGCCATCATGTATATGCCATTCTTTATCCAGGGTGTAATCGGTACATCGGCAACGAAATCGGGTTTTGTAATGATGCCAATGACATTGAGCATGGTCTTTGCTTCTGCCATTGGCGGACAGCTGATAACTAAAACAGGTAAATACAAGCTGATTGCGCTTCTCGGCCTTTTCATCATGGGAAGCGGGCTGGCATTGCTTTCTATGATGGACAGTGGAACCACCAACACGACAGCGGTCATTAATATGATTGTTGTGGGATCTGGTCTTGGTCTCAGCTTTCCTGTATTCACACTGACCGTTCAAAATGCTGTTCAGCACCAATACCTCGGGGTTGCCACTGCTGCGACACAGTTGTTCAGGCAAATCGGAGGTACAGTAGGGGTGGCCGTCATGGGAACTGTCATGAACAGCTCGATGACATCCAAGATGACTGATCAGCTATCTTCTTTAGAAAATCAGCCGGACATGGAATCAATCCCTGCTGAAACAGCAGCTCAATTACAAACACTCCAAAGTCCCCAGAGCTTGATGGATGGGGAGAAGCTTAAAGAAATCCAGGCTTCACTTCCTCCCGAGACGCAGGCTTTCTTCGGGAAGATGATGGAAATTGTCAGGGAGTCCTTGAGTTATTCACTGACCAACGTGTTCTTGATTGGGGCGGTGATCATGGCCGCAGGATTTTTGATTACATTCTTTTTAAGAGAGATCCCCCTTCGAATGTCTAACAAAGAAGAGCCGCTTAAACAGGAGAATATAGATTCGCAATCTGCCAATTTGTAATAATATGATAAAGACCATCCAGTAACAGGATGGTCTTTCAAATAGACAAGCTCCGCTGTAAAAGCATGGGGCATATATTATCTTAGTTTACTCAGAAGGTCAGCCAAGTCGGTATGGTCTGAGAGGTCGAGGTGCTCCTTGAGTGATTCTTTCAAGGATTCTTGTTCTCTCTTGAAATCATCTTCCACTTTTTGCTGGCTTCTGCTAGTTTGCTGTTGAAATATAAGTTTCTTCATTAGACCCTTGTTCATTTCCTGAAGTTGTTTGACCAGCTCGTTTGTATCACTTGCCATGCAGGTTGCCTCCTCAAAGTACGTCCAGTTTTACCACGATGGCTACAAGGATTTGAAGAAGCGCCTGAATATTTACAGCTAAGTCAGTATCTGTAGTCACAACGCTGACCTTTTTGGAATTTTCAATGATAGTTTTTTGTTTATTTCGTTGTTTTGTTTTGATGAATTGCTTAATATCCTGAGCTACCGCTTTGCCTTGATCTGAATCTCCTATAGTGATGCTGATCACTGCTGCAATCGCTGCCTGGATACCTAACTGAAGAGAGACAGCCGCTTGAGTATCGGTCGTCTGTACATCCACACCTTCAGAGTCTTTGATGATGATCCATTCATAGGATTTTTGTTCGTTTTTAACAACCTGTTCGCCATCTTGTTCCAAATCTGCACCGTTATCATCACCACAATGATGATCCAATGCTCTCCATTTTCTTTCTTCCATTGTCAATCACCTCTTTTTGATTTTTTGATTACAGAACATCCAATTTAACAACCAGGGCAACAAGGATTTGAAGCAACGCTTGAATATTGACGGCCAAATCAGTGTCAGTAGTCGTTACATTAACATCTTTAGAGTTATCTATATAAATTTTTTGATAGTTTGTTTGTTCAGCATCGAACTTCTGGAAGAGTTCCTGGGCAATGTACTTACCTTTTTCAGAGTCACCGATAGTGATACTGACAACTAGTGCAATAGCCAATTGCAGGCCGACTTGAAGTGAAACAGCAGCTTGTGTATCTGTAGTCTGGACACTGATATTGCAAGAATCCTTGATCCAGATAAGTTCATCTGAATCTTGGTCATTCAGGGAAACTTGCGTACCATCTTGGAGAAGAAGAGCATCGTCTTTATGGTAGTCATTGCAGGTGTTTCCATACCCATAACTGTCCCTATAGTCATCTCCAGGACAGTAGCTATTGTTGTAGCTGTAATTCTTATTCATCATTTAGCACTCCTTTTTTAGTGGTATGGTATATTGTATTGTTCACTTGTCCTCACGGAGTGTGCTTATTGACTGAATAAAACACCCTTTTTTTCGGAAATTGAAAGGCATCAAAACTTTTTAATAGGGTGATTTAGTTAGATTGTTTTTTAAAAGGCTCTTTTCGTAAACTTTGTTGCTATTCAATAGAAATTTTAATAATGCCCTGATAATCGCCGTAAAACCCCTGGGAGCAGGAAAGGAAAGAGCTGCTCCTTCTTTTTCGATAGTATAACCTTTAAATACAGGGGACAATCCGGCACCTGGGCCTTTTCCGAAAGCAGCAATATATGCGAAAACAGCCTTTTAAAAAGATCCATACAACTTTTTCTGGTTTGTTCGTTTAGGTGGATAGAGGCAGTGGCGAATGTTTGATAGGGGTTCTTGACATCAGGGTACAATAGAAGAAAAAATATTTTGAAGTATTCTTATCATAAACTTTGCTGCTATTTTAAAGGAGTTTCATATTATATCGCGGTCAACGCCGAAAAAATCCCGGTAAGCAGGATAGAGAATATTTACTCACTCTTTTTCTAGAGAAACACCATGGAATACAGAGGATTTTTCCAAAAGCAGCAATCATTGTGAAAACAGCCATTTGAAAAGGGACTGAAAAATAAAAAGCCGCCTGAACAGGCAACTTCATAGCGGATTGATAAATGGATATTTATTTCTCTGTTTTTTTGTCAGCGGGATTCACCAGAGAATCAACCTGGCCGCTTAAATCTTCAACCATATCTTTGATCCATTTCTTTTGCTCGTCGGATAATTTTCCTTTTATATCAGTTTCTTTAACTCCATTCTTATGAAAGATATCACTGATTAATAAATCTACCACCGAGGAAGGAATAGGATTTGTCTTCTTTTTAGAAACATCGTCACTCATTCGAACTGCCTCCTTAAATGAATTTCACGCTATTAGGATATGCATCCATTCAAGTAAAGACACAGTGCATGCCCCAGGATATCAGCCCTTTTTGGCAGCAACCCTTTACCACATTAAAGCGATAGGGGACTGTCCCCTATCGCTTTAATGTGGTAAAGGGGAAGCTGGAATATTTCAGCTTTCCCCGAATTTCTTGAATGTCCTTTCATCTTCAACGAGTCCGCATGCACCGCACTGGACCTTATATTCCGGACCTTTATAGGGAATGTGGAAAGGGTCGAGGTTGCTGCTTTCATATTGCTGTAAGACTTCCCCGGATTGGGGATCCAGTTTCACACTCTGCGGGACCTGCTGTATAATGTTGAAACGAGAGCGGTTGGTTTTACAATTTGGACACCTGTATGGAGTGTTCATTGATAATGCCACCATCCTTTCTTAATTTACATGTAGTATGGGGAGAATATAATGGAAATATGTATAGGCGATACAAGGGGGAATAGAAATGGGTTTGAATGATGATGAACTGCTGGATTCCTACAAGAAGATCTGGAACAACAGGGAACTGTCATCTCTGGAAACGGATGCTTCAAAGATCTTAGAAGAGGCAGTGATCAGGGAATTGAAAGATGAGAACAGCCATCCCCGTGTGAGAAGATCCCTGGAAGCGAAGTTCTACTTTGCAGTCAAAAGAATAACAGAGTCATCCCTTTCTTTGCCGGATAGATATAGTCTCATTGAATATTACATATCTAAAATGGAAGAACTGCGGATGGAACAATAAATTTAACGATTGAAATCTTACTGTTATTTTTGATAAAAATCCTATAATCTTTAAAGTCTGTCAATACCTTAAACCTGGTAAATGGCAGACTTTTTTCTTTGAATTCCCAGAAAAGTCAACGTCAGCTAAACAGAAGGAATTCAATAATGATGTGAGTTTCTCAGACGTGAATTGTGAAATAATGGGTATGAATGACACTCTTACATTTTTAACCATAAATATGACAAGGAACCTGATGATATGATTTGTTTGTGCAACACAGCAACCACTTTTTCAGAGGAGGAACATTCATGAATAATAAAAAGAAAATGGTCGTATCCGCAGCTACTGCACTTACTTTGATGGCAGCCCCGTTCTTTAATAGCGCAGAGGCAGCTAGCGGAAGTGAAGTTCAAACGAAAACTCAGGTATACACTTATCAATTATCCGGGAACAATGAAGAATTCAATAAATGGTTCCAGGATATAATGTCTAAATATAATATCAAGTGGAGCTCTCAGCCAAAAGCAGAGCAGCCCGTTCAAAAACAACCTGCAAAAGAACAGCCTGCAAAAGAACAGCCTGCAAAAGCAGAAACACCTGCTGCGAAAGAAGCTGCACCGGTCAACACAGCACCTGCAGCACCTGAGCAGCCTGCTGCAGAACAAAAGCCGGCAACGGAAGCAGCCAGCGGAACGCTAAGCCAGTATGAAAGACAAGTAGTCGAATTGACGAATCAGGAAAGAGCCAAAAATGGTCTTCCTGCTCTTAAAATCGACACAGAGTTAAGCAAAGTCGCACGTGAAAAATCAAATGACATGCAAGCGAAAAACTATTTTTCTCACACAAGTCCAACTTATGGTTCACCATTTGACATGATGAAACAGTTCGGTATTGATTACCGTGCAGCAGGCGAAAATATCGCCATGGGCCAGCGTACACCAGAAGAAGTAGTGAAGGCATGGATGAACAGTGATGGACACCGAAAAAATATCCTGAGCAGCAACTTTACTCACATTGGTGTAGGTCATGATGCAAATGGCAACTACTGGACACAGATGTTTATCGGAAAATAAGAGGTTGCAGCAATGAGGAAAGCCTGAATACCCAGGCTTTCCTTTTTTCTTGGTGAAAACGAATGAAACATAACATCACCGGAAACTCTAAATTTGCAAGATAAAGTCTTTCAAGTTGAACTGGAAAAGGTATAGTGGTAATTTGTATGAACAGAAAGATTAAGAAGGAGGGACCTCAATGTCTTACCATATAAGGAAAGGAAATAAGGAAGATATAGGAGATATTATGAAGATAGTCAGAAAAACAGTGGAAATCATGAAGAGTGAAGATATAGATCAATGGACGGATGAATATCCGCTGATGGAGGATTTTTTGAAGGATTCGGAGAATGATTCTCTTTATGTGGCGGTGGACGAGCAGAACAACGTGGCTGGCAGTATCACCATCGACCAGAATGAACCCTCTGAATACGCGTCATCCGAATGGAACCGGATTGGCCCTTCTTATTTGTTCCATCGATTGGTAGTGGATCCTGATGTAAGAGGAAAGGGGATAGCCTCTCTCTTAATTAAGCAAACGGAGAAGGTCGCCAAAGATCATCAAATTCAATACATACGAACCGATACATACTCCCTCAACAAGAAGGCACAATCACTTTTCAGGAAGAATGGATTTAAACAAACCGGCCAGATCCAATTCATGGGTAAAGACAACCCTTTCTATACTTTTGATAAAATCCTTGATGTCTAAAAAAGACAGATCCACTTGGACCTGTCTTTTTCTATGCATTCTTTAATTTCAATCTTGTTTTCTTCTGAACGATTTTTAAGCGCCATGAGAGCGTGACGGCCCCGGCTGTCAATCCTGAAATGAGTCCAACCCAATAGCCGTAAGGGCCGAACTCAGTGGTTTTCGCTAGAATGTATCCCAGCGGAAGGCCGATGATCCAATAGGATATCAATGCCATGATAAAGGTGATATTGACATCCTTGTATCCTCGCAGCGCTCCCTGGACGGGGGCCTGAATCGCATCCGAGAGCTGAAAGAACACTGCATAAAGCAGGAAGTGAACGATCAGCGCGCTGACTTCAGGGTTATCTGTATAAAGGGTGGAAATAGGTTCCCTGAAAAGAAGCAAAATAGCTCCATAAATCACAGCAAGGACCAAAGCAGTGGAAATTCCCATTATACTGTAAGTCCTGGCATCCCCAAGCCTTTTTGCACCGACCTCAAATCCTACCACAATGGTTAATCCCATGGATATGCTCAATGGAATCATATACAGGAAAGAAGCAAAGTTGATAGCGGCAGTGTGGGCGGCGATTACTTCCGTACTATATTCACTCATGAACAATGTAACAGCAGAAAAGATACTTACTTCGAAAAAGATGGAAAGTCCGATAGGGACCCCAATCATCAATATTTCCTTCCATTTCGAAAAAGATACTGCAAACCATTCGCCGAAAACATTGTATCTTCTAAGCGGATAATGCTTGTGGATGACACATGCTGCTATAAGGGTGATCAGCCAGTAGGTGATTGAGGAAGCCACACCCGCCCCAACACCGCCCATCTCCGGAAATCCAAATTTCCCAAAGATGAGCACATAGTTGAAAAAGATATTGATAGGCAAAGAAGTCAATGTGACATACATGGTGATGCGGGTCATTCCCAAAGCGTCGATAAATGAACGTAGCACATTATAAACAAATACCGGGATGACACCAAATGCCAGGGCGATCAGATAATTCTTTGCAACGGACCGAACATGTTCTTCAAGGTTCATATTATTAAGGATGGGATCCAACAAAAAGAATCCTGCCAGAATCACAATGAGTGCAAGAAACGCTGCGGCATAAATTCCTTGAATAACTGAATAGGACACATCTTTATGCCTGTCGCCGCCTACCAGCTGCGCCACAATCGGCGTAATGGCCAGCAGGATTCCGCTTAACCCTGTAAACACCGGAACCCACAGAGAGGAACCGATGGCAACTCCTGCAAGGTCTGTGGAAGAAAACTTCCCGGACATCATCGTATCGAAAAAGCTCATGCTGAACATCCCTAACTGTGTAACCAGGATAGGCACCAGTACGACCAGGAATTGTCTGAATTTATCTTTTAATGTTGTGGTTTGTCTCATGAATTTAAGCCTCGCATTTAAAGTGAATTATAAGATGGGGTATACAGATGCAGCTGTTATGAAAGTCTGATGTCGCTTTCATTGCAGCCTTCGGAAACATCACAATAGCCGGGTTTTCACTCTGTATCCCTTCAAGAACGAAAGAGCAGGAAATTTTTATTAAATAGCAGAAGAATTTACGAAAAGAGCTTTCGAAAAACTGAAGCCTTATGAAACTAACGGTTTTCTCTTCCAATCAAGTGAACATCAGTTTTGAATCCCTTGTTAATAAATGCTGTTTTGGCAAGCATTGTTGCTTTTGGAAAAATCCCGAGCACCGGATTTTTTCGCTGTATTCCAAGGTTTTACCCTCTAGAAAGAAAGAGCAGATCTTTTCTTCTGCTTAACGGCGTTTTTACGGCTATTTATCAGGATATTAATTGAAGCTTATATTGAATAACAACAAAGTATACGAAAAGAGCCTTAATAAAACTCTGGGAATCGATTTAAATGAACTAATGAATTATATCACACTTATTTCAGAATATGGGCAAAGAAGGTTTACGAAAGGAGTTACTGCTCGATAGCGATGGACTTACGTGTTAATATAAATATTTGATTATGTTTAGGCAATTAGCGTGTATAATGATAAAGGATACTTAATGGATAGGAGCTTGAAGATGAGCAAACATATACTTTTTACCGGCGGCGGTTCTGCCGGGCATGTTACCGTGAATGCGGCCCTTATCCCTTTTTTTAAAAGGCAGGGATGGAATGTTTCTTACATAGGATCACAAGACGGCATAGAAAATGAAATCATTACAGAACAGTTCCCTGAGATTCCTTATTATGGTATTTCCAGTGGAAAGCTGCGCAGGTATTTTTCCTGGAAAAATTTCTCCGATCCCTTCAAAGTAATGAAAGGACTTCTGGAAGCCTTAACGATCATCAGGAAAACTAAGCCGGATGTCATCTTTTCAAAAGGCGGGTTTGTTTCTGTTCCTGTCGTCATGGCGGCGAAAATGTCCGGTATTCCCACCGCGATCCACGAGTCGGACTTTACACCTGGGCTGGCGAATAAGCTCGCTGTTCCATTTGCGACGAAAATCTTCACAACATTTCCGGAAACGTTGAACAGCATGCCTGCTGACAAAGCGATTTGTGCTGGTGCCATCATCAGGGAAGAATTATTTACTGGAGATAAAGCAGAAGGGAAGAGACTGACCGGTTTTTATGAAAACAAACCGGTCCTCATGATCATGGGCGGAAGCCTGGGTTCACGCAAGATCAATGAAGCTGTGAGAAAAAATCTGCAGGAGCTGCTTTTGGATTACCAAATTATCCATCTCTGCGGAAAAGGGAACCTCGACCCCGCTTTGCAGCAAAAGGGTTACCGCCAGTATGAATATGTGTCAACTGAACTATCGCATTTCCTGGCCATGACAGATTATGTCATCTCAAGAGCGGGATCAAATTCGATATTTGAATTCCTGGCACTCAAGATACCGATGCTGCTGATCCCCCTTTCAAGGGAAGCCAGCAGGGGGGACCAAATCATCAATGCAGATTCTTTTGTAAAGCAGGGCATTGCCTTGAAGCTGGAAGAGGAAGAATTAACACCTGAAACCTTCAAGCATAAAATGGATGAGCTGGAACAAAACAGTGCTTCCATGATCTCAGCAATGGAAAAAAATGAATCTTCATATACCATCGAGGATATTTTCCATGAGCTTTCCAAATTATCGAAATAGAAATATCTTGCCTGGCGCTGAATTGCAGTGCCGGGCATTTTGATTTTTGCCGGGGTATTCATGGTTTTAAATCGCGTCAGGCTCGGAGGTTTCACCGGAAGCAGATAAAATACTAGTGATGGAGTGGCAGATGAAAATACAGAAGGGTTGAATGATGTATGAATAGTAGTCAGCAGTGTCAGGCATGAAAAACGCGGGGATCTTGGAATGATGTATGAAAAGGGAGTGGATTCAGGCATGCAAAGAGCGGGGGCCCTGGAATTATGTATGAAAACCTCGTGGATTCGGACATAAAAACCGCGTCCCCCTTGAAATGATGTATGAAAAGGCAGTGGATTCAGGCATGAAAAGAGCGGGGATCCTGAAATGATGTATGAAAAGGGAGTGGATTCAGACATGAAAAGGGCGTGGACCCTGGAATGATGTATGAAAACCTCGTGGATTCGGACATAGAAAACGCGTCCCCCTTGGAATGATGTATGAAAAGGGAGTGGATTCAGACATGAAAAGGGAGGGGGCCCTGAAATGATGTATGAAAAGGGAGTGGATTCAGACATGAAAAGAGCGGGGACCTGAAAATGATGTATGAAAAGGCAGTGGATTCAGACATGAAAAGAGCAGGAATCCTGGAATGATGTATGAAAAGGCAGTGGATTCAGACACGAAAAGAGCACGGACCTGAAAATGATGTATGAAAAGGCAGTGGATTCAAGCATGAAAAGAGCGCGAACCTTGAAATGATGTATGAAAAGGCAAGGGATTCAGACATGATAAGCGCTTCGCCCTTGGAATGATGTATGAAACAACCGTGGAATCAGGCATAAGAAAAACCCTTCAATGAAGTAATAGAAATAACACAAAATGCTGAATTTAAAAGGTCAATTCTCAACTGGTGAACACCAAATTTCTTTCCTATTAAAGTTGTATTCCCAAAAGAATTTTAATAAAAAAACTCCGGATCCCAGTTTGGTATCCAGAGTTTATTCTTATGCCTCCATTGCTTGCTCGTCTTCTTGAGAAGTAGTGTAAAGATGCATGGTATAGAGGTCTTTTGGAATTTCATATAGATCGTAGATATCGCCATCTGCGTTTAGCTGCTGATAGATTACCGGTCTTAATTCATTGGCTTTGATGACATAAGGAAGCTTTTCCGCAGCTTTTTGTGAACGTATGTTGACTTTCCTGATTCTCATGAAAATTGTTTCCATACCAAGCTCATAGAAGAGTTCCTGGAAAAAAGCTTCTTTTGCAGGCTGGTTATAACCTTTTCCATGGTATGGTTTTCCGATCCAAGTGCCAAGGAATCCAGCCCCGTTTTCAATGTCGAACAGATTGATTGTACCGATAGGGCTTCCCCACTCATCAACAATCGTACGTGAAATTAATTCTCCGCGCTCTTCGGCTTCAATTGTGCTTTTTGACAAAAATAGAAATTCCTCATAGGAAAAAGCTTTTTGACGCACAAAAGGGAAGACCTCAGGGTGCACCATCAAATCGAACAGAACATGACAGTCCTGCAGATCGCGTTTCTTGATCATTAGTATCCCTCCATGAGGGCAGTCTTTTAGCGTAAGACCCCACCCTCGAAATTTTTCATAAAACACATAAAAAATTTCGGGGTGGGAATCGAACCCACTAAGACCAGTCAAGAAACTGGTGGCGCACCATTTGCCTTCCCTCCATTACATAAGCCATATATATTCAGATTGCTCGGCTAGTGAACAATATAATGGAATATATCATCTGTTCGTATCATACTAAAAAAAATCATAAAAAGAAATAGGTAAAACGTTAATTTTTTTTGAAAAAATTCACCAATTTTCTACATTTTTTTATAAGCGATTTCCCCATCTATCATTGTCAGCAGAGGCTTAGCCAAAAAATGAAATGGGTGGTCGCTCCAAAGGACCAAATCGGCATCCTTTCCTTCTTCAATACTTCCCAAACGGTGGTCAACACCTAAATTCCTTGCAGGATTTATTGTGATGCCTTCAAGGGCTTTTTCAATGTCCCAGCCTTCCCTTACCGTGACAGCCGCACACATATTCAGGTATTGAACAGGAGTATAAGGATGATCTGTGGTAATGGAGACTTCTACACCATTATTCGACAATTCCTGATAAGTCGTCCAGCTCTTATTTCTAAGTTCCACCTTGGACCGACGGGTAAAAGTCGGTCCGACACAGACTTTTAACGATAAGTTCCGCAGCTCCTTGGCAATCAGGTGCCCCTCGGTACAATGCTCGATTCTTAAATCCAGATCGAACTCTTTTGCAAGTCGGACAGCAGAAAGGATATCATCCGCACGATGAGCATGCACCCTTACAGGAATTTCCCTTCTTAAAGCCAGGACCAGCGGTGCGGTCCGGAGCTCTTCGGGTTGGTCGCTGTACTTGGCATTGAAGAAGGCCTCCCTTAACATTCCCATGATTCCCATACGGGTGATGGACTCTTTATTTCCGTTACTGTGTATTCTTTTCGGGTTTTCCCCAAGCGCGATCTTCAGGCCGGAAGTTTCCCGTACAAGCATCTGAGCTATATTTTTTCCATGTGTTTTGATGACAGCCGTTGTACCGCCTATAACATTGGCGCTGCCCGGCATGACATTCACTGTTGTCACGCCATATTTAAGCGCGTCTTGAAAACCAGGATCAAAGGGGTGTACACCATCAAATGCACGGATATGCGGAGTCATCGGTTCGATGGTTTCATTGGCATCATTTCCCGCCCAGCCAGTTCCTTCGTCATAAAGGCCTAGGTGGGTATGGACGTCAATGAAGCCGGGAAGGAGGGGTCTGCCCTTACAATCAATAACCGTGGCATCCTTCACTCCCTCGCATCCGGCAGAAGAAATTTTTTTGATTTTTCCTCTCTCAATCCATACGCAGCTGTTGGGAATAATACCGGAAGTGATCGTATATAACGTTGCATTCCTGAATATGATTTTCTGCATGGTTTCTATTTCCTTCCTATTCGGGCTGAGAATAAATCAATCCCGGGTTTTTCCCCCGCGGCTTCCACGCCAGAGATGGGTGGCAAAATACAAAGCGATGCCTGAACAAGCAATAAGAGCGATAGGTTTTACATACTGGCTGCCGATGACTTCGATCTGCTCCCAATGATTTCCAAGCTCCATTCCTATCAGAAGGAACAGGATTGTCCAGGGAATCATTGCTGCAAAAGTATAGAGGAAGAATAAAGAAAAGTTCATTTTACCGATGCCTGCCGGAATGGATATCGCATGGCGGACCACAGGTATGAAACGGGCAGCGAAAATGACGAATGTCCCATATCTGCTGAACCAGTCCTCAGAAGCCTGCAGGTGCTTTTCGCGAATAAAAAGGAACTTCCCCCATTTTTCAAAAAACGGACGGCCGCCATAAAGCCCCAGCCAATATAAAAACAATTGAGCCAGAGTACCGCCAAGGACACCTGCCAGAAGGGCTCCCATAAAATGCAATTGATTTTCGGATACCAGAAAGCCGCCGTAACTCAATACCAGCTCACTTGGGATCACTTCTACCATCAACCCGAAAGCAATACCGAAGTATCCCCATTCAGAAAGGAGCTGAAGCAATGCTTCAATCCATTCATGTCCCACTTCAATTCCTCCTTAAAAGATTCCCGACCATTGAAGAATCAATATCAGGATTCCGAGCCCCCATACATAATATGAGAATATCTTTAATGAACGGTTCTTTAAAAAATTTATCATGGCTACGATGGCGATATAGCCAAACACAGCAGATGCAGCCGTGCCAACCATTAATGCCGTTAGTGATACAGCTTCGACATGGCCGGTGAAAAGGTCTTTTCCTTTCATGATCAGTCCGCCAAGGATGGCTGGAGTAGAGAGAAGGAAGGAAAAATAGGCTGCGGTCTGGCGGTCCAGCTTTCGAAAAAGACCGGCTGCAATGGTCAGGCCGGACCGGGATAATGCAGGGAAGATGGCCGCTGCCTGAAAACTCCCGATGACAAATGCGTCTGTATAGGTGATGTCTTCAATTTTTTTTAAGCCGTCCTTGACTCCATCTGCAATGTACATGATCAATCCTGTAATCAGAAATTCCCATCCGATGGTGCTTCCGGTAGTGGAAATCCTGTCAAAATAATCTTCAAAGGAAAAGCCGATAATGACAGCCGGGATCGTCCCGATCACCAGTATGAAGCTTAACTTACTGAAGGGGTGGCGAATCATATGGAGAAGCTCCTTCTGATAAACGACGACAACGGCCAGCAAGGTGCCCAAGTGCAGCATCGTATCAAGGAAAAGCCCGGCTTCCTCAAGACCAAACGCTTTCCTTCCTAAATAAAGATGGCCGGTGCTGGAAACCGGCAAAAATTCAGTCAGTCCTTGAATCATCCCCAATATCAAGGCTTCCAGTTTTGACATCATATTCCTTCACCCTTCCTGGACAAGGTTTCTCTATTAACATATATTCAGAAATACCTGAAGAAGACCTAAACTTTACCGCTTTAAAGCACCGGGGGACAGTCCCCTGTTACTTTAAAGTACTAAAGCACAAACGATGAATGCGAATAGATAATAAGAAACTTTTCGGCCGCTCATTCGTATAGATAATTAGAAACAATATTAGCTTTGAGGGGGAATAACGTGGAATCCACAAAAGATGAAAGGTTATTGGCAGCATTCATTTACATTATCAGCTTTTTTACCGTCTTTATAGGACCGCTGATCATATGGCTAATTAAGAAAGATGACTCAGAATATATTGACTTCCATGGAAAAGAATATATGAATTTTCTTATATCCTATTTCGTCTATGGTCTTATCAGCTCGTTACTGATGCTGGTTCTGGTTGGATTCATTCTGGCACCGATCGTCGGACTGCTTGCCTTCATATTTACAATATTGGGGGCGATCAAGGCGTACGAAGGAGAAAGGTACCGGATACCGACAGTTTTCCGCATCATTAAGTAAGGATTACTTTATTGTAGTAACGCTTCACCGCAAGTGGGGACTGTCCCCGCTTGCTTTAAAGTGTTAAAGCGCTGGAAACCGGCTGTACTTCGATATGTGCAGCCGGGTTTTCTATTTTCAGGAAATCCTTCCTCTGATTTGCTAGAATAAGAGAGAGGTGAGCAGAGTGGAACGAGTAAATAATAAGGAACGGCTGCTGAAGTTGATGGAAATTTTAAGAGAGTATACCGATGAAGAACATGAGCTAAGTTATGAAGAACTAATGGATCGCTTCAGGCTTTCCTATGGTCCGGGAATGAAGGTCAATAAGATCTCGCTGAAGGATGATATTGATCACTTAATCGCTTCAGGCTTTGACGTAACCATCAATCAGGAGAAAGAAGGCCTTCCAAAATACTATAGTCACCAATACCGATTATTTGAGCTGTATGAGTTGCGGATGCTGATCGATGCCGTGGTGTCTGCCCGATTCATTACCAAGAATGAAACCAGGAATTTGATTCGCAAGATTAAGAAGCTTACCAGTATCCACCAGGCAAAATTACTTCAAAATGAACTATTGATTGATTCCTCAGTGAAAAGTGAAAGCCCGATGGTAAGGCTTGCTATTCATGTGCTTCATCAGGCTGTTGCGGAGAAGAAAGTGATTGCGTTTCAGTATGGCAGATATAATGTGGACAAAGAATTTACATTGAGCAGGAATGGAGGGAAATACCTCGTCAAGCCCCTTGCCCTTACATGGACGAATGACTTTTACTATCTCATTGCGTGCTTTATGGAAGCGGATGAAATCCGTCATTATCGGATCGACCGAATCAGGAATGTTGAAGTGACGACTGAATCTTTCAAATACGATCCGTTTGATGTGAGCAGATATGTTCAGTCCACTTTCCATATGTTTGCCGGCTCTGAGCAATGGATCAAAATCTGCTTCAGGAACGAACTGATAAACGTCATGCTCGATAAGTTCGGGAAAGAAGTGGACATTCAGAAAGATGGTGAAAGCCATTTTATCCTTACTACTAAAGCAAGAGACAGTGCAGGACTGGCAAGCTGGATTTTAAATTGGGGAAGTCAGGCCAAAGTCATTTCTCCTCCATCTCTTGTGGAAAAAATCAAAAGCGAGATTGCAAGCATGCATGAATTATATAATTGAAGGGCAGTCCCAGCTGATATAGGGGGCTGTCCTTTTTCTTTATGGTTAATTATGAAATCTTTGAGAAGAAGGAAAAATGTATTCCGAATCGTGGCAGAACCCTATTTCCCGGCACAGTACCTAATTCATCAAGGAAATAAAGGAGCTGGCCCTTCTGTCGGTTTTCCTCAACCCTGCCAGGGAGCTGATAAACTGCTCCCGTTTTTTAGTCAATCCAGCTGCGAGGTCCAAACAGCTGTCAAACTGCAGGCTTCCTTCTTGTGACAAGTCAACATCAACTCCCGTTAATTCCCATTCTCACATCGCTTCAGTTCAAAAAATTAAAATTAAAATGAACGAAAAGGGGTTCCCTTCGTATTATCCTTGAAAACAAAAAAACACCAAGTGGGGGAATTGCAATGGCGGAAATACAACAGGCACTGGAATCAATCAATTGGGGGCTGGTTGCTCCTTTAATCGTCATCCAGCTGATTTTGATGGTGACAGCACTTGTGGACCTGATCAGAATTAAAGATACAAATGGACCAAAATGGATGTGGGTATTGATAATCATTTTCATTAATGTAATCGGGCCGATCATCTATTTCGTTGCCGGAAGGAGGCAAAATGGATGAATGTCATTTCTGTAAATGGATTGAGTAAAAGATACAGAGATAAAGTTGCAGTGGAGAAACTGAACTTTCAGCTCGAAGAAGGCAAGTGTACAGCATTGCTTGGGCCGAACGGGGCGGGCAAGACGACAACAATCAACATGCTCGCAGGATTGACCAGGCCATCTTCTGGAAGCATCTTTACAGAACTCCTGCCCAATAAGAAGGACCTCCGCACATTGATAGGCTATCTTCCTCAATATCCAACCTTTTTTGAATGGATGACCGCACGGGAATATATGGTGTTCTCAGGTGAACTTGCAGGATTAAGTAAAACAGAAGCGGGAGAGCGGACTGTTGAACTGCTTGAGCTTGTCGGCCTTGCTGAGGATAATAACAGGAGGGTCGGCCAATTTTCCGGCGGGATGAAACAGAGGCTCGGCATTGCTCAAGCACTGATCCACCGCCCGAAACTTGTCATGCTGGATGAACCAGTCTCGGCTCTTGATCCATTCGGCAGGAGGGAAGTATTGGAATTGATGAGGAAACTTAAGCAGCAAACGACGATTCTATTTTCCACTCATATCTTGAATGATGCAGAAGAAATCTGCGATGATATTCTGTTTCTTCATAAAGGAAAACTGGTGGAAAGCGGAACGTTGAAAGATATCAAGGGAAAATATAAAGAAGCTGTGCTGACTGTTCAATTTGAAGATAAGGAGGAGAATTACACTGAACAGCTTACCAGTATGCCCTTTGTGAAAAGGCATCGAATAAATGGAAGCCTTTTACACTTGGAAGTCGAAGAAATCAATTTTGCAAGAGCTCAAGTGCTGAAGGCAGCCGCAGGTTCAGATATGCCAATAAAAAAGTTTGAGACCAGTGAAAGCAGTCTTGAGGATATATTCATGAAGGTGGTTAAATAGATGCGGCAATTCATTGTGTTACTAAAAAAAGAACTCCTTGAATCCAGACGGAACTTAAAGTGGGTGTGGATGCCGGTTGTATTTATCCTTTTCGGCATCACGGAGCCTTTGACTGCTTATTATATGCCGGATATTCTTGATGCAGTGGGGAATCTGCCAGAAGGAGCGGTGATAGAGATACCGACGCCCACATCTGAAGAAGTGCTGCTTTCTACGCTTGGCCAGTACAGCATGCTCGGTGTTCTTGTGATCGTGCTGGGATTCATGGGTACAGTGGCAGGTGAAAGGAAGAACGGCAGTGCGTTCCTTGTATTGGCAAAACCAGTGTCAAGCCGGAACTACATTTTGTCCAAATGGACTGCTGCTATGATCATTGTTTGGGTTTCTTATATATCAGGCATGCTCATCAGTTGGTATTATATCAATATCCTATTTGAAGCCATCGCGGCAGAGTATTTCATGCAGACACTCATCGCCTATGGCCTCTGGCTTTCATTTGTCTTGTCTTTGACTGTGTTTTTCAGCAGCCTGACCTCATCACAAGGGTTATCTGCATTCTCAGCCATTGCTGCTTCGATTCTTCTGTCATTCCTTTCCGGGACATTTTCCCGGCAATTGGAATGGTTGCCATCACAATTGTCCTCTTATGCAGAAGAAATTATGCTGGAAGGAAATTGGTCTTTTGATCTTTCCATGACAATGATCATAACTATGGGAAGCATTATCCTGCTCATGGCTGCATCTTCAAAAATTTTCAAAAATAGTGAATTATCATAGGAAAAAGCAATCTTTCGTAGAATAATAGTAGAAATAAGGCTGGTTCTAATCTGGAATCGGTCTTTTGAACTTGGGGGGATTGCATTGGAAACATACTTTCTGACAAATAAAGTGAAATCTTTAATCAAAAATGCGGAAGAAGTCAGCGAAGGACCGGTTTCGCCGATCGATCTATATCTAGGGGCAGCACTTGTAAAACAAGGGACATTGCTGGAAATGTATCTGCTCATTGAGGAAAAGCTGCATGATCTTCTTGTTTTAAATAGCACAAGGGAAGAAACAAGTATCTTTCATCGTGACTTTTCAACTCCGGTTACTAAAAGAACAGAAAGTATTTGGAACAAGGCGCTGGAAATCAAGAAACATTACAATCAAACCTTTTTGAATGAAGGACATATCATAAAAGCATTTTATCAACATTGGACTACAGAAGAGCAGGATTTGCTGCATGGACTTCCTCATGAGAGGATAATGGAAGCCGTGACAACCGCAAGGGATCTGCTCGTGTCTATGAATGATTACGTAAAAAAGGAAACCATGAATACAGGAGTGGCACTTAGAAGGGCGCTGAAATCAGATGAACCATCATTGATGGAATTTGCAGGAAGAAACTTTGGCGAAGGCTGGAAAGAAACCCTGAAAAATGGTTTCCGAAAAGAGAAGATACCTATTTTCTTGGCCTGGAAAAACGGGCGAATCATCGGCTTTTCTTCGTATGATGTCTATCGGAACCAGAAGGGGATTTATGGCCCGATGGGGGTTGTGGATACAGAAAGAAAAAACGGGCTTGGAAGTTCACTTCTGCACGAAGCACTCTCTGATATGAAAAGGAATGGCTATGCGTATATCGTTTTAGGAGAAGCAGGACCGATTGAATACTATGAAAGAGAGTGCAAAGCCAGGTTGATTCCTTTAAATCCAACCTAAGCGGATTGATACACAACATTTCCATTTTATGAGACAATCAGTATGTGTTTTGAACAGACTAGGAAAGAATCAAAATAAAGAAGGTGAGTTTCATGCTTTTCAAACAAACCGGGCTTGTCTTGGAAGGCGGGGGGATGAGAGGAGTATACACTGCAGGAGTGCTGGAGTATTTTCTGGAAAAAGATATCGAGTTCCCATATGTAATCGGTGTATCAGCCGGAGCCTGTATCGCAGCCTCTTATTTATCAAAACAAAAAGGGCGGAACAAAAAGGTCAATATTGGATTTGCAGGCAACCCGCAGTATCTATCCTGGAGAAATTATTTTAAAAAACGTGAACTATTCGGCATGGATTTTGTCTTCGATGAAATCCCTAACAAGATCGTTCCATTCGACTATCAAGCGTTCCAGGAAAATAACGCTGAGTTTGTAATCGGAACAACCGACTGCGAAACAGGTGAGCCTGTCTATCACTATCGTGAGGATTATGCAGGGGATGTCCTTACTCCGATCCGCGCCTCCAGTTCCCTTCCTTTTGTGGCACCGGTGGTGGAGTACAATTCCCGGCATTTGCTGGATGGTGGAATAAGCGACCCGATTCCTTTAAAGAAAGCTGAAGACGACGGGTTCGGTAAGAATGTAGTTGTGCTGACAAGGAACAAGGATTATCAAAAAAGTCCATCCCGGTTCAACTATCTCGTAAAAAGGAAATACCCTCAATATCCAGGGCTGTGGCAGGCTATGGTGCAGCGGTATAGGCGATATAATGAGACAGTGGACTACCTCGAAAAGGAAGAAGAGAAGGGAAATGTCTTTATCATCCGTCCTAACTTGCCGCTGAAAGTTGGAAGGATCGAACGCAACCCAAGAAAACTTGAAGATTTATATAATCAAGGCTATTCGGATGCAGAAAGAAGATTTATGGATCTCTTGTCATGGAAAGAAAAAGATATTCAATTCCAGGATGTCAAGGTTTAATTATAACAATTACCTCAAGAAGAAATGACCTTTCTTGGGGTTTTTCTTGACAGCTTTTTAATACATCCCCTCCATTCCCGAGAGTCCCTCGAAATATCGGCCCTGCCAAGCTGAAGCGGTATATTCGTTACTGGCATAACTCCTGAGTTGAAAAATCTCTAAGAAAGTCATTATTTTACACTAAATACGAAAGCAGGTTGAAACTAATTTGAGTGCTATTAACAAAACCGTTGTTGCGGTTAAAGGGATGGTCGTTAATGATGAGGGGAAGGTTCTGATCGTCCAGCGGTCGCTGGAGGACGCGGTTGGGGCTGGTTCCTGGGAGTTTCCCGGTGGCAAGATTGATTTTGGTGAAGATTTGGAAGCGGCCCTTTACAGGGAGATTAAAGAAGAAACGAATCTTGAATCAGCAGTTGAGAGAATTTTATTCGCTGTAAGCTTCAAAACAGATCCGAACAGGCAAGTGGTGCTGTTGACTTATCTATGCAGAACCAAGTCAGCGAGTGTATCCTTATCTGAAGAACACATGGATTACCATTGGGTGGAAGCGGAACAATTGAGGGCATTCCTGCCTGATGAAATCATTGCAGAAATGGAGGCTCATAAGGTGTTTTTGTTAGATGAACTAAAGCTTGAAGAAAGGGAGGCCCTCTCGTAAAAGGGCTTCCCCTTCTTTTTGTTTGACCTTGCTCCCTGATCTGAAGGCGATTTTGCTAGAGTTCTATAATCTCTATTAAACTCATACTATAAAAGGAACTCTGGTAAGGGGTGACTACTACTGATGAACATAGCCCTATTTTATGATAGAATGAGCCGGCTGTATTTTAAGAGAGCGATGGCATTGTTGCTCCTCGGTGTATTGTTGAGCATTCTTATACCTGGTATCCATATCATCTTTTATCTGGTTATGATCCTGATGGGGATGGCATTTGTTTCTGTGCATCTAATCTATGCTTATGAAGTCAGGCGTTCAAGCCGGGGATTGAAACGTGCCACTGCCGGCAGCGAAAATTGCCTTGTGGTTATTAGAAATGAAACTTCTTACTGCTTCTTCAATTTCAGTGGAAGGATGACTGCCAGGGTGATTCAAAGAGGCGGTGTTTGGACGCTTCAATATGAGAATGAAGAAGCATTGATGCAGAGAAAAGGGAGTTCTGTAATGGTTTCCGCACCTTTTTTTGGAAGGACTGCCTTTACTGGGGACGACAGATTATGGAAAGACCGCCAAGGAAACAGGATCTCTTTTGAGAAAAAGGGGGAGGGATGGGATCTTTCAATCAATGAAGACAAAGTATGTTCCTTGATCAAGGGAAAGATGCCGGTCGTTAAACAGCAGCTATTCGATCCGGCAAGCCTTCTCATTATGTTTGAAGAAACGGATATGGCCCTTAAACAGATTGCTTTGCTATTTATTGTGCTGGTAATGGAGGATTATTTCCTTATATAGAAGCAGCTGTCTGTAAAGCATTGTTCGAACTTTCAGGCAACCGACTATGTACGTTCTTTATTATTATGGTATAGTAAACACAATCGAATAATTATTCCTTCGGGGCAGGGTGAAATTCCCTACCGGCGGTGATGAACTTTTTAGTTCTTAGTCCGTGACCCGTCATTTTCTATTGGATGACGGTGGATTTGGTGAAATTCCAAAGCCGACAGTGACAGTCTGGATGGGAGAAGGAAGAGGCCGCGTAAAAAACTTTTGTTTTATACGCTTATTTAGTTATGGCTATTCTCCCTGAGTGCTCCAACCGCTCAGGGTTTTTTATATTTTGCAATATATTTGGGGATATGTTGTGTCAGAAAGGAGATTTCATCTTTGCAGGAAGAAGAATACATGAAATTGGCTTTATCCCTGGCAAGTGCAGGTAAGGGACAGACCTCTCCTAATCCTGCAGTCGGTGCTGTAGTCATTAAAGATGGAGAAATCATTGGAATGGGAGCACACTTGAAAGCAGGAGAGCCGCATGCAGAGGTCCATGCCATCCGCCAGGCTGGTTCGAAAGCAGAGGGAGCAGATATATACGTAACCTTGGAACCATGTGCCCATAAAGGGAAGACACCTCCTTGTGCCAATCTTATCGTTGAAAATAAACTGAAACGTGTTTTTATTGCAAGTTTGGACCCCAATCCATTAGTGGCCGGAAAAGGAATTTCAATTCTTGAAATGGCCGGAATAGAAGTCATGACAGGTATTTGTGAAGAAGAGGCACTGGAATTAAATGAACACTTCTTTCACTTTATCCAGAACGGGACACCTTATGTCACTCTCAAGGCAGCAGTGACCCTGGATGGGAAAACAGCCGCATATACAGGTGACAGCAAGTGGATCACTTCTGAAGAATCCAGGATGGATGTACATAAATACCGCCATGCACATGATGCCATTTTAGTTGGAGTCAACACAGTCTTAACAGATAACCCTCTTCTTACCACCCGTCTGCCCCGCGGTGGAAAAAATCCCATTCGAGTTGTTTTGGATACGAATTTAAGAATTCCTTTGGATAGCAGTATTTTAAATACAAAGGACGCAGAGACTGTAATTTTTTGCGGAAGCGAAGCGAAGGATAAGAGCAAAGCGCTTCTTCTGGAAAAGGGAGTGAAAGTTGAACAGCTTCCTTCTCCTGTTTTGCAGATTCAACCGGTTTTACAGCGGCTTGGTGAGATGAATGTAACCTCACTTTTCGTTGAAGGCGGGTCAGCAGTACATTTTTCCTTTTTAAAAGAAAAGGCATTTCAGAAAGTGGTTACCTATATCGCTCCTAAGTTGGTCGGGGGATCCCAAGCATTCTCCAGTTTTGGGGGCCAGGGGTTTCCTTCGATTGCAGAAGGCGTGGAACTGCAATTCACTTCCATAGAAAAAATCGGAAATGATATCAAGGTCATTGCAAAGCCGTTAAGAAAGGAGTGACCTTATGTTCACTGGAATCATTGAGGAAATCGGCACAATTGAAAAAATAAAAAAATCTTCCGCATCCATGGTACTTTCGGTTTCAGGAAAAAGGGTATTGGAAGATGTGAAACTGGGAGACAGCATTTCAATCAACGGAACTTGCCTGACGGTCACTTCCTTTAACAGCCGGACCTTCACTGTTGATGTCATGCCTGAAACCTTTGAACATACGTCATTGAACATACTTGGAGCAGGTGCGAAAGTGAACCTGGAAAGGGCAATGCCGGCAAATGGGCGGTTCGGCGGTCATTTTGTGACTGGACATATAGACGGGACGGGTACAATTGTCTCGACTCATTTTGTTGAAAATGCGCTTTACATCACCATTGAAATCCCAGGCGGCTTATCCCGTTATTTTATCCATAGGGGCTCTGTTTGTCTTGATGGCACTTCGCTGACCGTCTTCGAATTAGGGAATAATACCATTACAGTTTCGTTGATACCGCAAACAAGGCATGACACGATTCTCGGCAGCAAGAAAGTCGGGGATATCGTTAATGTCGAATGCGATATGATGGCAAAATACATTTATAAATTCATGAACGGCGGCGGGGGTGAAGGGCCGGGAAAAAGCGATATTGGAACCGATTTTCTTACCCGGCATGGATTTATGGAATGAGCAATTTGGAGGAGGTACAGGACATGTTCAATACGATTGAAGAGGCATTGGAAGATTTAAAAGCTGGGAAAGTCATCATTGTTGTAGATGACGAAGACCGGGAAAATGAAGGGGACTTCGTCGCCCTTGCAGATAAAGCGACTCCTGAAGTGATCAACTTCATGGCAACAGAAGGAAGAGGGTTAATCTGTACTCCGATTACAATCGAAAAAGCAACTGAACTACAGTTGAATCCGATGGCTGACCAGAATACAGATCCTTTCGGCACAGCCTTCACCATCAGTGTCGATCATGTAAACACCACAACAGGGATCAGTGCTTTTGAGAGGTCGACAACTATTTTGGAAATGATTAAAGAGGGGACACAGCCTGCCGATTTAAAGCGGCCGGGCCATGTCTTTCCGTTGATCGCCAAAACCGGCGGTGTCCTTAAACGTGCTGGCCATACAGAAGCGGCTGTAGATCTTGCAGCCTTGTCTGGAGCAACAAAGGCTGGAGTGATATGTGAAATCATGAATCCTGATGGAACGATGGCCAGAGTTCCACAATTGAGGGAAATCGCTGAAAAGTTCAAATTAAAACTGATTACCATCCAGGATCTGATCGCGTATAGAAGGAAAGAGGAGAAACTGGTAGAAAAAGAAGTTGAAATTGAGCTTCCTACAGATTTCGGACATTTCAAAGCGGTAGCTTATACAGAGAAATTAACAGGCAAGGAGCATGTTGCGCTCGTGAAAGGAGAGTTATCTCCTGATGAGCCGGTACTTGTAAGGGTTCATTCTGAGTGCCTGACAGGTGATGTATTCGGTTCTAACCGGTGCGACTGCGGTCCCCAGCTTCATGCGGCACTTTCTCAGATTGAAAAGGAAGGCAGGGGTGTCCTTTTATATATGAGGCAGGAAGGACGAGGAATCGGACTCGTCAACAAGATGAAAGCCTATAAACTGCAGGAAGAAGGATTAGATACCGTCGAAGCGAATCATAAGCTGGGTTTTGCAGCAGACCTGCGTGACTACGGCATCGGGGCCCAAATCTTGAAGGATCTTGGCGTCTCGAAAATGAGGCTTTTGACGAACAACCCCCGCAAAATCACAGGTGTCAAAGGCTATGGACTTGAAGTCGAGGAAAGAGTGGCCATCCAAATGCCTTCAAAAGAAGAAAATGAAAAATATTTAAAGACAAAACAGAGTAAATTGGGACACTTACTTCAATTTTAGGGAGGAAATAATAATGAAAACAATTTATGAAGGCAATTTAGTAGGGTCGGGATTAAAGGTGGCAATCGTGGTTGCGCGATTCAATGAATTCATCACAAGCAAACTTCTCGGTGGTGCAGAAGACGCATTAAAACGCCATGGCATTGATGAAGCAGACATTACGGTTACATGGGTGCCAGGTGCTTTTGAAATCCCGGTCATTGCCAAGAAATTGGCCGCAACGAAAAAGTATGATGCTGTCATCACACTGGGAACAGTCATCAGAGGCGCGACAGCCCACTTTGAGTATGTTAGCGGTGAAGTTGCAAAAGGTGTTGCTAATGTGGGGCTTCAGGAAGAGGTTCCAGTGATCTTCGGTGTCCTGACAACAGATACAATCGAGCAGGCAATCGAGCGTGCAGGAACAAAAGCAGGAAACAAAGGATGGGAAGCAGCTGTCAGTGCCATTGAAATGGCAAATCTTATCCGTCAGATCAATCAGTGACTCAAAGAAGAGCGGGATATTTCCCGCTTCAGACCATAGACAAACCCCACTCCAAACAAAAGGTTGGAGTGGGGTTTGTTAATTTTCGAGTGAAAATCGTTGATATTTAGACTGGACATGGCCTTCGCCATGTCCAGTTTGCTAACTTTTTAAGGTTCTTGGCAGCAAACGTAAGCATCGCCTGCATTGAAACTTTTTTAACTCTCAAGGTTGTCCAACGCGTGCCATGCTTCTCTTTCGCATCAGCAAAAACTCTTTCGATTGTTTCTTTTCACTGCACGTATAGTGTATTATTCATATCTGTGTGCCTCAGATGAATCAACCTCATATATGTAATCCTGCCAAAGGTGTCTATGTTTCATTTTGGTATGGATGTGACTTTGAGTGCACTTCTGTAATAACGGACAATCCTTACACTTTAAAGGATCAGAAGCGTACTTTTTGTATCCATCTCTTGTGGTGGTGTGGTATGGAAGTAATTGACCTTCCGGAAAAATAGAGCAGTCAAAATGTTCATTATAAACGTAATCGTATTTCCTTAGGTACCCATCTTTCGTTCGAGGACAATCTGGTTCCTTCCTTCTTCAACATGTTTTGATAACATAGTGTATCCCCCAGATTTTTTTAAAAGTTTTTATGTTGGAAGCAGCGTAGTTTACAATGGTTGATTGGAGCGGAAGGCGTACGACCTCCTGCGGGATTAGCGGGACAGGTGAGACCCCGCAAGCGCAGCGAGGAGGCTCACCGCCCGCCCCGCGGAGTCGTGCGCCTGTAGCGGAAATCAACTTTCCGTTTCCAACCACCCTACTTTTTAACAAACTTATAGGCATGGTCCATCAATTGTACTTTGTCTACAAGCTGAAGCGGGATATTTCCCGCTTTTTTTATAGGAGATTTTTAATAAACAGCAGTTCATCTGTACAACACTACTCTGCCACAATCAAATCGTTCAATACATATTGGCAAAGGTACGTACATCTGCTACAATTACTTCTTGTGGCTTCCCTTTTTCAGGGTAAGCGGGTAGGGAGAGGGCTATGTCGTGAGGACATGATATTATGAAAACAACAGGAGGTATTTTTCGTTTAAAGCAGCACGGAACAACAGTGAAAAAAGAGATGACAGCAGGAGCGATCGGGTATTTTACGATAGTGTATATCATCGCGATCAATGCAATGATCCTATCGGAAGCAGGCATGCCGTTTGAAGGAGCGGTTATGGCGACCATCCTTGCCTCGTTTTTCGGGTGCCTCGTAATGGCATTATGGGCAAATGCCCCGATTTTGCTTGTTCCCGGAATGGGAATCAACGCGATGTTCACCTTTACCTTGGTGGGGTCGATGGGGCTTTCCTGGCAGGAAGCGTTGGCAGCTGTATTCATTTCTGGACTGTTATTCATGCTTGTTGCATTTACGAAGTTATCAAGTATTCTATCAAAAGCGATTCCGAAAACTCTTAAAGAGGCGATTACGGTCGGATTAGGTATGTTCCTGATGCTGATCGGACTGGAAAAAGGCGGAATCGTCGAAAGAGGCTCAAGTGCCTTGATCAGTTTGGGAGACGTCAGTGACATTCGTGTCATTGCCACTATCCTGACCTTCCTTGTGACGATTTTTCTGTTTATCAGAAACGTTAAAGGCGGATTCTTATGGAGCATTGTCTTCGGTACACTGCTAGGATTCTTTTTCGGGATTGAACCGGAAACCAGCGGATCGGGATTCAGTTTCTCCGAATACGGTTTTGTCTTTGGTGAACTGTCTTTCTCTAAATTAATGGAACTGCCGTTTTGGATTGCTGCTTTTTCAATCACCATGGTTTTGGTTTTTGAAAATATCGGCTTGGTTCATGGCCATACCGATATGGCCGGAAATCCGGAAAAGTATCCAAGAGCGTTTCAGGCTAACGCATTTTCGGCCGCATCATGCGGTGTATTTGGAACAAGTCCTACTGTTTCCACGGTAGAGAGTGCAGCTGCCATAGCAGCAGGTGGAAGAACGGGATTGACCTCTTTGACAACGGGTGTGTTATTCCTTGCATCTTCATTGTTCATCCCATATCTTAAGTGGATCCCGGACCATGCGATTGCCCCGATATTGATCATTATCGGAGGGCTGATGATTCAAAATATCCGCCATATGGACTTAAGAGATTTAACAGAAGCGTTTCCTGCCATTTTCATCATTGCGATGATTCCGTTTACTTTCAGCATTGCTGACGGAATAGCGATCGGATTTATATTGTATCCCATCTTGAAGGTCGCAAATGGAAAGGCAAGGGATGTTTCAATTCCTTTATATATAATAGCAGGACTGTTCTTGATTAATTTCTTTGTACATTCAGTCCATTGATCCGAAAACACCAGGACCATTTTTCCTGGTGTTTTTTTGTGTATTGTATTACACATCATCGCGTTAAAGCAGCGGGGGACAGTCCCCCGCTGCTTTAACGTGGTAAAGTGAGCTTAAAGAAATTAGATAGACTTATGTAAGAATTCTTGATATTCTAATAGAGAAATCTTCAAATATTATCCTTTTTTGTGTTAGTAAAGAACTAATGCGGACTTTTTCATCATCTCATAGGAGTGAACAGAAATGGAAGTTTTTGTGGCTAGACAGCCTATTTTCGACGACAATGAAGAAACGATGGCCTATGAGTTACTATATCGAAATAACCAGGAAAATGCTTTTCCTAATATAAATGGTGACAGGGCAACAGCGGATGTGATAATCAACAGTTTTTTGAACATAGGAATCGATCAGCTTTCAGGGGGAAAGCCCTGCTTTATCAACTTTACTGAAACTTTGCTGAAGCTGAAGGTGCCCACTTACTTCCATCCTCGTGAAATTGTAGTGGAAATCCTGGAGACTGTAAAGCCATCACCTGCTATCATCACGATCTGCAGGGAACTGAGACAGCTGGGGTATAAGGTAGCATTGGATGATTTTGTATTTGACAAGGAAGATCCGAATTGCAGGGAATTGATGAAGCAGGCAGACTATATAAAAGTCGATATGCTTGCGACATCTGAAGAAAAAAGGGAAGAAATCGAGTTGATTGCCCGGCTGCTGGATATAAAGCTGCTTGCGGAAAAGGTTGAGACCAGAGCAGACTACGATGAAGCGAGGAAGAGGGGATATACCCTTTTTCAGGGATACTTCTTCAGCAAGCCGGTCATACTGAGTACCTATGATGTGCCGATCTATTTTCATTCTTATTATGATGTGATCCAAAGCCTCGAGATGAATGAACCAAGTATACAGAAAATATCGGAGCTCATTGAGAGGGATATTTCACTATCCTACAAACTTCTGAAACTCATTAATTCTCCTGCCTATCGTCCTAAACAGAAAATCAATTCAATAAGGCAGGCAATCATGCTGTTAGGGTTGGTCGAAATAAAACGATGGATATACGTCCTTGCTATAAGGGACATGACCGGCTCATCTAATCAAATGTCCGATGAGGTAATCAAACTTTGTCTCATCCGTGCCAAGATGTGTGAATTAATTTCTGCAGCGGCCATTGGAGATGAAGTCCCTTCCAGTTATTTTCTCACCGGGATGTTTTCCCTGATGGAATCCATCATTGGACAGCCCATCGAAACAATATTGAAAGATATGCCTCTTCAGGATGATATCTGCGATGCGTTAAAAGGGAAGGATAATCATCTTGGAAAAGTGCTGGATCTTGTTGTGGCAATCGAGACAGCTGACTGGGAAAGCGCAAATATGCTTGGACAGGATCTCGGCCTGGCACAAAGCGATATCAATCAGTATTATGCAGATTCCTGCCAATGGGCTGAGGGGCTTTTAAGAATCGAATATTTAAAAGAATCACATATGACAGGCGGGCACGAGAATCAATCGTAATCGCCTGGTTCCAAAAACTGCTTCTGCGGCTTGATATACCGCTTTAACTCAAAAGGAATCAGTCTGCGAAGTGCAGGGTGCTGCACCTTTTCGGCAATGGTTTTTGGTACAGGGAAAATTCCAATTTCCGTAATTCTGACAGGGAAATCATCCTCAAGGCAGATCTCACCGCTGCCTTTTTTTATTTTCGTCTGGACCAGCACTTCTTTTACACTGTCGTCATCTTCTATTACAACTACTTTTTTTACTTTGAAATAGAACCTGTAATCCGTGGACATGAGAAAATTCTCCTCCTAATTTTGCATGGCTGACTTTTTTCTTATCATAACGTTTCCTGCTTAATAACTGAACTGATTTTGCTCATACTGAAAGCCCATGGCCGTCCCCCCATATTTCGGTTGCTTAATGGCCTTGAATATGGCAAGCTAATGATACGAATAATATAGATTAATAGGAGGATACCCCGTTAGTTATCCTCCGCCAACAAGTTACTCCCTGGAGGGTCTTATATGGAACTTAACCTTATAAAATGTCATGGATCGAACAATGATTTTTTGTTGATCGATGAAATTACTGAAACGTATAATTTTTCCGAGAAGGATCGTCAGAATCTGGCTATTGCTCTTTGTGACCGCAAAAAGGGAATCGGGGCAGACGGTATTCTCTTTGTTATGAATAGTGATAGATGTGATGGTAAGATGAGGGTCTTTAATGCGGATGGATCTGAAGCGTCCATGTGCGGCAATGGCTTAAGGTGTGTCGGCCGGTATGTAACGGAATTGAAGAATAAAGCTGAAATAACGATCGAAACACTGAAAGCCGACCTGCAGGTTTCTAAGGAGCCGCCGATTTATTCCCGAATCCCAACGTACAAGGTAGAGATATCCCCTGTGTTGTTCGAACTGGAACACCTGCCAATGAATCTTGACAGAGAAACCTTGATTTCCGGTAAGGTACCGGAAATCTCCGACTCTTTGACATTTACGGCAGTGGCAGTTCCGAATCCGCATTTGATCAGTATTGTCGAGAATGAGCATATCATTTCCAATGAGCAAAAAAGTATTTCGGAAACGGTGAATGGCCCAAACAATCTTTTCCCGGATGGAGTCAATGTCAGCTTTGTGCAGTCACTTGGACCAGCCGGAATATATGTAAGGACCTTTGAAAGAGGTGTCGGCTTCACCAACGCCTGCGGCACTGCAATGTCGGCTTCAACGCTTGTAACTTGCCTGGCCGGCATGAATGAGTACGAAAAAGAAATTGACGTTTACAATAATGGAGGCAAAGTTAAGGTCATCGTCCATAAAGATGCCGGGAAATACTCCATGGACTTAATCGGAAATGCAACATACATGGCCAGCTTCAAGCTTGAGGTGGATGTGAAGGAGCCTGAAAGCTTTCGTACATTGAATCATGAGGAGCTTGAGGAAAAGGAAAGTTATTCAGAGCTTCAGGAACACGCTAAGGAAATAGTGGAAGAGAACGTTTTTTTGAAAGCTTAAAAAACTTGAAAAACCATGGGTGACAAGCAGGAAAAGGTTTTATTCTGTTATAAAACTCTTTGTACCCAGGTGGACTCAGGTCCTTAAGCACCGATGCAGTCAAAAATAATAATCATAAAAGACAGGCGCATGGTTATGCCCTGTCTTTTATGATTGTTTTTATCCTTGTTTGTTTGTTTGCAGGAAGGAGAGGACCTCTTCAAAATTCTGATGTTCTTTTGCTTCTTCAAATCCTGCAAAAGGACAGCCGGTTTTTTTTAGTCTTTCCAGTACTGTCTTCATTGTGAATGCTTCTGGCCTTAGTTGATCTGTTACTTCATCCCAATACAGCGGTGCGGAAACAAGAGCATCATCATTAGCTCTTGGTGAATACGGCGAAATGATTGTCTTTCCTTCAGCATGCTGGATATAGTCCACATATAACCGGTTATTCCTGTTCTTCTTCAAACGCTCTATCGTGAATTCATCAGGGTGGAGATTGACCAAATAATTTGCCATGAACTCCGTAAAGAGATGAGTATCTTCCCACGTGTACCCATCATTTATAGGAATATAAATCTGCAGTCCCTTATTGCCGGAAGTCTTGACAAAACTGATTAAATTCAATTGATCGAATACTTTCTTCATTTCTTTCGCAGCTTTGACAGCCAGGTGGAAGTGCTCCCTTGAAGGAGGGTCCAGGTCAAAAACAATTTCATTTACATAAGCAGTTCCGTTCTTCTGGAACGGGATATGAAATTCAATGGCAAGCTGGTTTCCCAGCCAAATAAGGGTTTCCAGGTCATTACAGAGGATGTAATCAATATTCTCCTTCTTAGCAGTTTTTACAAAGTCAGGAGCATAATCGGGGCAGTTCTTCTGGTAAAAGGATTCGCCGAACATCCCGTGCGGGAGCCTGATTACGGTAAGGGGACGGTCGCGAAGGAAGAACAAAAGCCGGGATGAAACCTTCCTCAAATAGCGGATGTACTGTAATTTATCGATTTCAGGCTCTTTCCAAAGAGGCTTGTCAGGGTGGGTGATCTCTGCCTTTATGGGAAGGGCTGCTTCATCCAGCATGAACTGTGCCCACGTGCATTCCTCAGGTTTAACATGAAACAGAAATTGATGAAAATGCGGTTCTCTTAATTGGTCTTCATACCATTCTAAATAGTGCAGTTCAACACATAGTCCAGGCTGGACGAACGCCTTCCCATTCTCGGTCTTCATTGCATTATCTTTAATGATTGAATTCAGTGCTTGTTTCTCTTCCGGACTTATGCCGAAATAAAACGCACCTATGTGGATAACCTTTTTATTGTGAAAAACTCCAACCTCATAGTACCCGTTTTTACTGTCATGAGATAGGATAAAACACTTTGCGTTTCTCCAGTTTTTCATTTTACGCCAAGTTGTAGTCCGTTTTCCCTCTTCCCAAACGCTTTTCTCTGCTTTGGCAATCAATCCTTCGCCGTCAAACGTCCGGACATTGGTCCAGGCTGTATGGGTGTCTGTTGTGGATGGTATCATTTGGATCCTTGCTGAAGATCCATGGCTTGGTTCTAATGGAAGGCTTGCCTTCTTGAACAATGTCTTCAATTCCTTCTTTCTAAGTGAATAAGCCTTATCTGCGATTCCCTTCCCGCTTAATCGTAAAATATCGAATGCAAGGAAGGTACATGGGTTTTTGTCAGCTGCTTTCTTGATGTTAATTGGGTTCTTCATCCTGCCTCTTGCTTGCAGGCTGCCGAAATTGCTTTTGAAATCATTTTCCAAAAGTGTGATTTCACCATCCAGAAGAAGAGGCAGCGCCCATTCTTGTTGATCGATTATGCTTGTTATAAAATCCCGGATTTCAGGGAATTGGGGAAGCAGGTCATTTCCATTGCGCGACATGAGGGAAATTTCAGCTCTAGAGCCGATGCATAACAGTCCCCTGAAACCATCATACTTCACCTCATATTTCCACTTTCCTTTTTCGGGAAATTCTTCGAATAAAGTCGGTAGCATTGGCTTCACCGTTAATCACCACTTCTTATTACAGGATAATCATTATTTTAACCAGACATGGAAGAAGTATTTCCAGAACTTTTATAGGATAGATCCATAGCCCGCTAATCCAAATTAAGAGTAAGACGAAGAAAATGGAGGACTTAATGTCATGCACACAATTTGGAAAGGAAGCATCAGTTTTGGCTTGGTCAATATACCGATAAAACTGCACGCGGCCACAGAAGATAAAGATGTTAAATTGCGGTCACTGCACCGGGAATGCCATACACCGATTAAATATGAGAAAATTTGTCCCGTCTGTGAAAAGGATTTGGAGTACGAGGATATCGTAAAAGGATATGAAATTGCAAAAGGGAAGTTTGTCGTCATAGAAGAAGAGGAAATAAAAGAATTAAGGAATTCCAGTGAAGAGAAAGCTGTAGAGATTGTAGACTTCATAAAAATGGAAGATATTGACCCGATCTACTACAACAAAAGCTACTTCATGTCCCCGAATGAAGGGGGAAAAAAAGCTTATAGTCTCTTAAGGAAGGCTCTGACGGAATCAAACAAAGTCGGGATTGCCAAAATTGCCATAAGGTCCAAGGAGCAGCTGGCAGTGGTAAGAGTCTATCAAAACACAATGGTGATGGAAACGATCCATTTTCCAGATGAGGTCCGCAGTACCGGGGATGTGCCGAATGTCCCAGCAGAAGATGAAGTAAGCAAGAAGGAGCTTGAAACAGCTGTGATGCTGATCGATCAACTGTCAACCGGGTTCGAACCGGAGAAGTATGAAGATGAATATCGTCAAAAGCTGATGGACCTGATTCAATCCAAGCAAACAGGGGAAAAGTTTGTTACACCAAAAGAAAAAGCTCCTGCTGCGAATGTTACAGATTTAATGTCAGCACTGCAGGCTTCCATAGATAAGACGAAGCCGCAGAAAGGACCCAAACCTGACACAAAAGCACCGGCAGAGAAAATCCAGAAAAAGAAAAGAACGACCAAGAAGGTAGAGGCTCAGTAAACCTCTGCAGGAATGGAGAAGGGAGAGGTCATGAGAGAGAGGGAAATTGACTGGAAGCAGACAATCTTATTTATTATAGGGGTCGGCCTGATCATTTTGTTGGCAGCGGGCTTCATCGAAATTGTAGAAGAATGGAAGGAACGGGAGATTGAAGCATTCGACTCAACAGTTTACTCTGAAGTAAACACCATTACTTCTCCAGGCGTGACGGAGTTCATGAAGAAGATAACTTTTCTTGGAGGAGTTCAGTGGATTACGGTTTTAACCGGGATTGCTTCCATTCTGTTCTTTGTCTTCAAAAAATATTCTTTAGGGCTCTATGTCTTGTTGACCGTAGCTTTGGGGGGCGGCTTCAATTGGCTGCTTAAGGAGTATTTCAAAAGACAGAGACCAGACATTGAAGCACTCGTTGAGCAAGGGGGATACAGCTTTCCCAGTGGCCATTCAATGGGTTCTTTCATTCTCTACGGGGCGCTCGCATTTGCTGTCTTCAGGCTTTATGATCATCGTTGGTCAAAATTCATAGGTGCCGCGGCTTTGCTCCTGCTTGTGCTTTTAATAGGACTGAGCAGAATATACCTTGGCGTACACTACCCGAGCGATATCCTTGGCGGGTTTTCAGCCGGAGGGGTGTGGCTGGCCTTTTCAATTCTTGTGTATACTTTTATCAAAGGAGCCAGACCATGGAGAAAAATTAGCAGAGCATAACAAAACGGACTGGGTTATGCCAGTCCGTTTTGTCTTTGTTCCCGAATAGCGGATTTGCCTTGATGACAGTCTGGTAATACAGAGTACCCCCGGGTACTGGAGGTTCTGCTTTTAAAAGGAAGAGCTGGACTTTTCTTTCATATCAGCTACTTTTCCAAGGAGAGCAGGGATGTATTTTTCTGATCCATATCAAAGCAATGAGCCTTAAGAACTTACGAAAATTATTATTAGAAAAGATTGAAAACATAGGTTCCGATGCTTGTGATGTAAAGCATAATGTATATCCCGATGAAATAGAAGGCACCTCCGAAAGTTCCCCATTCAGGATCACGGCCGAATTTCCAAACAGCTGCAGAGACTGCCGTGATCACCAGGAGAAGAACCCATCCGCTCCCACTGAAGGTGAGGTAAGAAGGGGCGATTTCATAGAAATAGCTATTCATCGCTTTATCAACAAAAGTGAACGGCATGACTGCAAAGATTGCAATGGAAACATATTCAACCCAATTAATTTCTTCTTTTTCAAAAATATTTGGCTTTGCCATGTACAGGACGATCAGAAGTAACAGGGACGGCAGGATCCAATAGAATGAAACAAGGAAAGTGATAAGGCTGCTGGCCAGCATAAGCACTGTATTAATACCTGCTTCCTTATAGGAACGTGACCCCAATTCTGTGCTTTCGTCTTTAACTTTATCTGACTGTGAGGCACCATACAGTTCGTAGCTGGCACCGTCATAGTCCAGCCATATGATGGATCCATCACTGGCTTCTACAGGATAATGGGTTATGCCATCGGTAGTAGTCATGGACGAGGCACTGATGTCAGTGCCGTTGTCGAGGCTTCCCGTATACAGGCTCACAGAATTGCCATTGCCGACTCCTTGTCCTTCAGCTGTGAAAAGAAGGGTCGGTGCTTCCTCAGAATTCAGGATTTGAACATAGCGGGGAGTTTCCAGTTTAGCACCGGTGGCCTCGTTGATAATGGTTGCCTTATCGGCTTTCAGTGTGCTCGTTCCTAATTCAGTTACAGCTGTTTTGGCCGTATGTAAATTATAGGAAAGGGCTCCCTGGGAACGCATTTGTGTATCAAAAATAAAAGTGATTTCTCCATCTTGGACGGTATAGGCGATATTTCCAATCTTGTTATCTTTGTTATTAGCAACCTTCAGGAAAGGATTTTGCTTTACCTCCCCCTCCGGAGACACGAAAAACAAGTCAGCATTGACATCATCTGTCTGCTGAGCGACTATGTAACTTCCATCATTGCCGAAGAAAACATTTCCTACCTCTCTTGCAAAGCTGTGGATGCTTTTCGATTCCATTGTGGACGGATCTATTTCAAAAACATCGCTTCCCTGCCAGTACACAATTTTGTTGCTCATGGTGGCTGTTCCAGTGACATCTTCAGCAATGACTTTTTCATCCCCCCCGCTGAGTTTAAGAGTACCCTGGCTTAAAGTGACAAACTGCCGTCCATCTGTCCAGAAAGGATATCCCCGGGGAATGCTAAAAGAAATATCCCCTTCGTCCTTAATTTGCAGTCCCTCATTCATACTGAAGTGATGGACCTTGTCTTTTTCACTGTAAAATACTTCGTCTCCATTTTGAAACACTAATGGTTTCTCTTCGGTTTCCATAGTGAATGGAATGGATCGGCTCCAGTTTTCATTGGGAAGCTCGGTCATTCGCTGAAGTTGTTGAAAAAATATTATGCCGATCAGCACCAAAATAATTACAATCGGCAGTCCAAAAGCTTTTAGTTTCTCTTTCATACATTACCCCCGAGTATTTTTTCTATTTCTCTAATTTTGAATTTTACCACAATTTGGCGGTTTGTAATATATTTTGAATAAAACATTTTTTGTTGACAGGGGAATAATTATAGATTAAAATGATATTGAAAATCATTCTCAATGATGTGACAAGAGATTCCCCCTCTTATGAGAGTGATGAAAAGGTTAAGAAAAAGAAGTGAGAGCTGTGCTCTCACTTCTTTTTTTGATCCTTCATATCATCTTGTTCATCCAGACTTCATCAATATAATTCCCGTTCTGTTTCATAGCTTTTTTTTCAATACCGAATGACTCAAAACCAAAATCCCTGTATAGAGTAATAGCTGATTTGTTTGTGGTCACTACTGTCAGCTGTAAGAGTTCAATCCCATTCTTCTTTGCAGTTGTTTCAGCAGCCTCAAGCAGTTGCCTTCCAATACCCGCCTTTCTGAAAGAAGGAGATACATACATGGCTGCAATAGTAGCCTTATGTCTCATCTTTTCGTGTTGATTATATAAGAGGGTTACATTAGCGGACAAATGTCCTTCAATGAATGCCCCGATTGTTACACTGTTTTCGGAAGCGAGGTTATTCCGGACTCCCGCAATCGGATTGCTCCGGGCAAGGGATTCTTTATATGTAACGGCAAATGCCTCTCCATTTTTTTGCAAAGCCTCCAGCCGAAGGTTCCAGTATTCCTCCGCATCGGCAGCTGTCAATTCTCTTATCGTCATCTTGATACCCCCTAAATGGTTAGTATTATAGCGGAAAAATGCCGATTGAGCTACCTTGATTTTCCTGAACAAGGCACAAAGTTATTCAGTGGATAAACGAGAAGCAGAGGTAAACACTAGAAGAGTGAAAGGAGAGATGAGAATTGACAAAACGCAACCGAAAAACAAAATCAGGCATGCAATCAGCCAAGCCCCTGACTTCTGAAGAGTTCTCCAGGGAACTAACAGCAGGCGGCAAGAACCAAAAGGCCGAGAAAACAAAGCCTGCTACGTAAGCCGGGAGGTTCATCCCGGTTTTTTATTGATATCCTTTGATTGTAAATCTTTCAGTTTGGGAATTCCCGCTTCAGCTGCAGGGTTGATGGTTTGGATGCTTTTTAATGATTTCAGGGCTCGAATCCACAAGGGACCTTTTCCCTCTCTTTTGTTTCCGATAGCAGCAGGAATAATGGCAGTTATGTCGAATTTTCCATGAGAGGTGAAGGAAAATGAATATAAATGTCTATACGGACACCAGAGATTTTGACAATAAGGTACGTCCATTACTGCTTGAAAAGGAAGCAGAAAATAATCTGCCATTAGGCCTGCTTGACCAAATCAATGAAGGAAGATATGAAGATCCGTTCTTGGCTGTCATGGAAGACGGCGGCATCAATGCGGCAGTTTTCATCCGAACCCCGCCGCACCACTTGATTGTTACAGTATTCCAGGAAGAAAGAATAGCGGAGATAGGGGAAGTCCTATGGGATTACATAAACGCTTATAATATCTCATTACCGGGTTTTGTCGGAAATAAAAAAGCGACGGTACAATTAGCTGAAATGTGGAGCAAAAAAACAAGCAGGCCATATGAGGTAAATATGAGGCAGAGGATATACAGGCTTGACAGGCTGAATGATATTGAAATCAGTGAAGGGAAAATGGAACAGGCTGATGGGAGCGAGGTTGATTTAGTAACTCAATGGCTGATGGGGTTTACTGAAGATACACCTGGTAAGCCAATCTCTATCGAGGATGCCAGTAAACGTGCCAAGGAAATGCTGGAAGAAAAGTCGGTGTTTTTTTGGGAGGTGGAGGGTGTACCTGTCTCCATGGCCAGAAGGGCAAGGAAAACAGATAATGGAATCACAGTGAATTTTGTTTATACGCCAAATAAATTCAGGCGCAAAGGGTACGGCAGGTCAGTTGTTGCTGAACTGAGCAGCATGCTGCTTGAAACAAACCAATTCTGTACCTTGTATACCGACCTTGACAATCCCACATCGAACAAAATCTACATGGAAATTGGATACACGCCTGTCTGTGATTCGATGATGATCAATATCTAGTTAGAGTGGTTCCTTTCGTGCAGCGGAAGGGCCTTTTTATATTGGCTCTTGTCGTAAACTTTGTTGCAATTTAATATAACTTCAAATAATATCCTGGTACATCGTTGTAAAACCCCGGTGAGCAGGAAAGAAAAGAGCTGTCCGGTCTTTATCGAGAGCGAAACCTTTGAATACAGGGGAAAAATCCGGCACCTGGGATTTTTCCGAAAGCAAAAATATAAGCGAAAACAGCCGTATATTTTAATCCATTCAAAATATCTTTTGAAAATATTGGATTTGTAAAAACTGTAAAAGCCCATATAAGATATTGTAAAAATCAGGTAAAATACCTTTTTCGGAACTGATTATCATGTAAGATAAAAATGTAATTCAGCAATGAAGCATATTAAAGGAGGCTATTATGATGAAGAAGATGTTAATAATGGTATTGACGGCTTTTACGGTAGCAGGCTTTGCAGCGGGTTGCAGCAATACAGGTGAAAACGACACCGAAAACACAGAAAATACAGGAACAAATTCAGAAGAAAGCACAACTAATAACGCTGAAGAATAAGAATCACGCAAGCTAGCTGTCAGCCGCCAGACTGGCAGCTTATTTTGTTTCTAAAATGTATAGGCAAAAAAAACTTGAAAAATCTTTTGATTTCCAATAAGATGAAAATTAATAAATTACATGCGTAGATGAGAAGAGTAAATCAATAAGGAACCTTACCAGAGAGCTTCGGAAGCTGAGAAGAAGCAAGGGGAGAGTTGATTGAAGATGGTCTCTGAGCATTTCATCCGAACCTGCAGGTGTAGGGTGGAACGGGTTTTGGCATCCGTTATCAATGCCACAGTATAAGAATGTGCTTTTCCTGCATTCCGTACTTGATGAGGCTGTCGGCGTGAGCCCTCAGTGAACTAAGGTGGTACCGCGAGTTGAACCCCCTCGTCCTTAGATGTCTTTACATCTGTGGACGCGGGGGTTTTTTGTATTCCCATACCAACTTAGGAGGAAAATATCATGACTGTTTTTATCGGGGGAGCTTGGCCATATGCAAATGGTCCTTTGCATATTGGACATCTGGCTGCTTTGCTGCCGGGAGATATATTGGCAAGGTACTATAGACTTAAGGGGGATGACGTACTATATGTTTCCGGAAGTGACTGCAACGGCACACCAATTGAAATACGAGCGAAACAAGAGGGTGTCCAGGCTGGGGAGATTGCTGACAAGTATCATAAAGAGTTTCTGGAATGTTTCTGTAAACTGGGCTTCAGCTACGATCAGTACGGACGTACCGATTCTGCTGTTCATCACAAGGAGGTACAAAAGATATTCCTGAAGCTGAAGGAAAACGGCCACTTATATAATAAATCAACAAATGAAACCTTTTGCGTTCACTGTGACCGCTTCCTGCCGGACAGGTTTGTGGAAGGGGTTTGTCCAAACTGCGGCGATAAGGCGAGAGGTGACCAATGTGATTCCTGCGGGCGAATTCTGAATTCAGTCGACCTGGCAGATAAGTCCTGCAAACTATGCGGAAACCCGCCAACTTTAAAGGAGACTTCTCATTATTACCTGAGTCTTTCTTCTTTCCAACAGGATCTTGAAGAGTATGCAGATGGGAATTGCGTAAAATGGAGAGATAATGCAGTAGCATTGACAAGTCGGTATATTCGAGAGGGTCTGCAAGACAGAGCAGCAACACGTGATATCAGTACAGGAGTTGATGTGCCTGTAGAAGGATATGAAGATAAGAAAATATATGTCTGGATTGAAGCCGTCAGCGGCTATTTAACTGCATCTGTTGAATGGGGGGAAAGGAATGGGGAGGACTGGAAGAGGTTTTGGGATAAAGATACAGTCTCTTATTATGTACACGGCAAGGACAATATTCCATTCCATACAATTATTTGGCCGGCAGTACTGAAAGGGCTGGGCAATGACAGCCTGCCTGACTGGATCGTGTCCAGTGAGTATGTAACCCTGGAAAAGAAAAAAATTTCAACAAGCAGGAATTGGGCTGTTTGGCTTCCGGATATATTGCAAGCTTACCATCCTGATACATTGCGGTATTATTTCAGTGTTCAAAATCCGGATACAAGAGATGCTGATTTTTCCTGGAGGGAATTCGTGCACAAACATAACAGCGACCTATTAGGAGGTCTCGGAAACTTTATACAGAGGACAGCGAAATTTTATCAAAAAGAGTTTGGCGACACCGCCCGCCTGGAAACCATCGATGCAAGGATTACTGAAGAAGTATCCTCAGCATATAAGAAAACCGGGGAACTCCTTGAGAAAGGCGAATGCCGGAAAGCAGCAAAAAGGGCATTTGAGTTAGTCCGTTGGAGCAATAAATATTTTGACGCCGCGCAGCCTTGGAGTATCATCAAGGAGAATCGTGATCAGGCAAGGTCCATCTTGGAGAATTGCCTATTCATCAGTATTAACCTTGCTGGCTTGTTGGGTCCGTTTCTTCCTTTCACTGGAGAAGAAATCCGGAAACAATTTCATGTGGACGAATCCTTATCATGGAAACCAGTCAGTCTTCCCATCGATGTGAATCTTAGAGGGCAAAAACCCTTATTTGAGCGGATACCTGAAGAACGGATTGAATTGGAACGGGCTAAACTGGGGTAAAGGAACATAGAAAAGAGGAGGGATGGTGTGAAAATTGTCGTTCTCAGTGATACACATATGCCAAATAGGGGGGAGGAGCTTCCTTCGATTCTAATCAGGGAATTGAAGGGGGCAGACCTGATTATCCATGCAGGTGACTGGAATACGATGGCTCTCTGCGAATTACTGCAGAAGTATGGGCCGGTGGAAGGGGTGTCGGGGAATACCGATAACCAGGACATCAAGGATGCCTTTCCAAAGAGCAAGATTTTGAATGCAGGCGGATTTTCCATAGGAGTCGTCCATGGGGATGGCACTGGAAAGACAACCGAAAAGAGGGCGCTGGAAGCTTTCCCTGAAAAACCCGACATCATTATTTTCGGGCATTCCCATATTCCTTACTTGAGGTTTGTACAGGGCATACTTTTATTCAACCCGGGATCCGCAACAGTTAAACGGAAACAGCCTTTATATTCCTTTGGTATCCTGGAACTGGATAACGAGATAAAGTCGCATCACATTTTTTACAAAGATAAGAAGGTTTAAAAAGAAGGCAGGCTTTTGATAAGGCCTGCCATGATTGTTATAATCCTTCAAAAACAAAATAGTCCTGAACCTGATAAGAAACAAAGCCCGCCTTTTCATACAGCTTTAAGGCATTATCATTTTTTGCAGCGACTTCAAGATAGATGCTTCTTCCGGCCATGCTTTCAGTGTGTACGGTTTTTGCCAATACTGCACTCCCGATGCCTCTTCCCTGGAGAGAGGGGTGCACAGCAAACCCGAATATATAGCTTCTGTCCTGTTCACGCTGAATGTGGATCTTTCCGGATTTTCTCCCTTTGTACTTAATAACGAAACTTGAGTTCCCGGCCTCTTGTTGAACGTGCTCCATGAACTCCATTGAGTCATCACGACCAACGTTGAAGCAGAGGTAATCCAATTCAAGGATAAGCCCGCGGTCCTCTTTCGTAACGGGAGCAAGCTGTATATCTTCGTTTACTGGTTCGAGGTCCCTTGGTTTCCATTTCATTTGATATTCAGAGAATGAGTATGGGGCAGGAAGTGAAGAGGTGAATGCCTTTCCAGTTAATGACGAGCCCGGAGAATTGATGAGCAGTTTATTGATCCTGCGCTCCTTTAATGAACTTACTGCCTGGTGAAAAAGGGAAGAAAAGATTCCTCTTCTCCTGAAATCGGGATGAACCATGCCGCAAAGTTCATAACTGCTGCCAAACCCATATAACCCAAGATATCCTATTAAAACATCTCTTTCATAATAAAAGTAATCATCTTTGTTGTGAGTCCGTGAGCGGAGCATATCATCATTCAGCTTCAATCGATAACATCCATGCTCTTCGCAGACTTCTTGAAGTTTCTCAATGTCTTTTAACTGTTGTTCGGTCAGCATATGAAACTCCTCCGTGAAAATAGGGTATAAGTCAATTATAGGCGTTTTCCGAAGCGGAAGGGCGAACTTTATGAATTTTTTATAGAAAAAGAGACACGTGTTTTCCGTGTCCCTTTTTTGTTTGCCTACTCGCTTTTCCTTTGGATACGTTCGATGACATCCTGCAGGTCATCAGGCTTCAGGAATTCAATCGGTGACGCTCCTTTTTCGAATTGAATGGATTCTGCTTCAATCAAAAGCATATAGCGGCCATTTACCTTCGCCATATGGATAGTATCACCGAAATCCGAAAGCATGGCTTTAACATCAATATGATCCAGCTTCATTTTCAGCTCGACTTCAGGAGACTGCTCAACAATCTGTGAAGCGGCCTCGACTACCTGCTCAGTTGAGAACCTCTCCTGTAATTCCCGTTTGGGGCTTACCGACCAGGCTTCCATAGCAGATTCGAATTCCACCCGTTCTTCGCTTTCCGGTTCGTAGGACTCAGCGATATGGTCCTGCACCATACCCATCACCTGGGTCCGCATGATTTCCGGCATCGATTTCTCATACTCTACAAATTTAAGAAAATCTTCAAAGTAACGGGCGTGGGAAGCCTGATGGATTTTCAATTCAGCCTCGTCCATCATGCCTTCTTCAGGCATGAAGGGATACTGTATCGATTTCATATTCTTGGTGGTGATCGCCATCTCAACATTGTGAATCAGTGTTGACTCGTCGGTGATCCGCGCAACCTTAGGTTCAAAATCACACTTCATGACAAAAAGGAATGGATCATCGAAATATTTACGGAGCTTTGCAAGAGCCACTATAAAAACCCCGCCTCTTACAGCGCTCGCATCCACATACGCTCTGACAAACTCCGCTGATGAATCTCTGAATCCGTCAATCGATTCAGGGTGCCGTGCACGGTTAAACAAGTTATAATTCGGATTGGAATCCAATTCATGGCCGGGTTCTACGATGAATCGGCCGATTTTCGTCGGTGCACCTTCTGATTTGCTGTGCCTGTCCACTTTCCGCTTGGCGATTTTTGTGAATTCCCCGTCCAGGAATTCTTTTAATGGATTATTTTCATATCCCTGTTCATCAAGAGTTTGAAAATGTTTAAATCTCTTATCGGCACTTTCGCCTTTTCCTTCGACCTCAACCACGTAAAAAGAAAGGTATTTAATTTCGAAGTCCATCATAATTCATCCTGTTCTTCTAGATTTGCTTTACTCAGTATAGTGAAATGAACATATTTCGTCAATAAAATCCCTGGCGGGTATATATGTGCAGTGTTTCCAGACTGAAGAGAAAGGGTATGATATGTAAGACTAAAATCGGAAGTAAGAGGATGTGTGAAAAATCGAACCGATAATGCAATTCTTGGTTGGACTTGGAATGTGGGGACTATTACTTGGCGTTTTCATCGAAGCTGTTTCCTTGCCGTTTCCTGCAGCACTGTTCATCTTAATTTATGGATACATTCTCAAGCCAGGTCCTATGGAAGTCATTTTATATGGGCTGATGATAAGCTTATTCTATGTCTTGATAAGTTATATCCCTTATTGGCTGAGTATAAGATATGAGTCAAGCATCCGGAAAAAGCTATCCAAAAGAAAACAGGCGAAATTTGATCGCTGGACCGAAAAGTATGGAGACTGGACGATTACACTCGGAAGGATACTTGGTATGGGGTATATTGCATACTTGGGAGGTTTCTGCACCATCAAACCAGCCAGATACGGTTTTCTCACTTTTATCGGTGTACTGCCTGTTGCCATAGTGATGTTTTATCTCGGGAGCATCGGAAATCTGAATGCAATGAAGGAAAGCTTTGAAAGTGTTCAATATGTGATCAATGCGCTGCTTCTCACTACGGCGATTAGTTATGTCCTGTTCAAACTTCTAAGGAAAAAAGCCGTGTTCACCAGAACAAAACAAAAGGACAACATTTAAGGGCCTCTAAATTAACAGGGGTCCTTTAATACGTTAAAGTAACAGGGGACTGTCCCTTTTAGTGCTTTAGAGTGTCAAATAGCACAGCCTGTACTATTGTCTCCCAATGGGTAGAAAGATATAATAAGAGTATGTAATTAATTGGCAGATTCCTTTAGTAAAGGACGATGGTATGGAAAATAATGCAGATGAATTAAAGGCGAAAATAGAAAAGCTTGAAAGAGAAGTAGAGTATTACAAAGGATTAGTTGGTGCGGATTGTACTGCTTCATCTGGAAACGGGCAGCCAATTTCAGGTGATGGTATCAGAACAGGCGATGGCAGGCCGTTTATTGACTATTCTTCAACAGGAGACCCTTCACTGGTCATTTCCGGTTTGGATATTCCGTTTGTACAGCTTGAACAGTTACTGATCCCGATCTTTGATATGGTACATCATCATATAGTATTCATAAATGCCGATGGAATCATAACCCTCTGCAACAGCAAAGCGGCTGAGGACCTTGGGGCGGACCGGGAGACAGTCATCGGTAAGCATATCAGAGACCTGCTGGGGCTTCCGGACTGTAAGATAAACCTTCTCGAAACTTTAAGGACAGGAAAGCAAATTGTGAACAGGGAAGTCATGGATAAAAATTATGGAATCAATAACACGATGATACTCAGGGATTCAGACGGGGAAGTACTTAGGGTTGCCGGGACTTTTCAATTCCTGAATGGCATCAAAGAGGCAGAAAAGAGGGGGCTTGCAGGAAGGATCGCCGCCGGTATTGCCCACGAAATCAGAAACCCTTTAACAACAGTAAGGGGATTTTTGCAGCTTTTACATATGAAAGAAGATTCAGAAACAAGCTCCCTTATCCAAAACCTGTTGATACCTGAAATTGACAGGGCCAATAAGATCATAACCGACTTTCTCCGGATTGCTAAACCCCTGGAGACGACGGAAGAGAAACTTGAAATAGTATCTTTCATGAAGGATTACATTGTTAAGTTCCTCAACAGTGAAGCTTTGTTATATAATATTGCCTTTTCCTGCACCATTTCGGATGAAGTAAAAGGATGCTACATTAATGGGAACAAAGAAGAGTTCCTTCAGGTTTTCATCAACTTGTTCAGCAACTCCTTTCAAGCAAGGAAGGATGCACTTGAAATCACGATTGATGTGCTTAAAAGGAATTCCTATATAGAAATCAAATTTAAAGATAATGGATACGGGATTAAAGCCTCTATGATTCCACATGTCTTTGATCCATTCTTCACAACCAAAGATGATGGGACGGGATTAGGATTATCGGTAAGCAAGAAGATCATTGAAAATCATGAAGGGGATATGACAGTTTCAAGCGATTCCTCCGGGACTGAGTTCACAATCATGCTCCCTCTTCAGAAACGATGAGAAAAAAAAGCGGTTGAAGTATTGTAAAATAATCCGGGCTGTGATATATTAATTAAGCGATGAGCTGAATTGTGTAAGTCGACAGATAAGCTTTCGAAGCTAAACGTGCGATGTGGCGCACGGTCTCTCGCCTCAATACGCAGGCGCCTGTTTTCGGACAGGCGCCTTTTTATTTTGTCCGCAAAATGTCTGCTCTTTCCTGCAGGTCTTTACGTGAACTTCGTTGCATTTCAATAGTAATCTCAACTAATTACCTGGGAATTTGCCGTGGAAACCCGGTAAGCAGAATAGAAAAGTGCCGCTCTCTCTTTTTGAGAGTAATACCTTAAAATTCGGCTCTTTATATCTTTAAAAAGGCAACAGTGAATAAGAAAACAGCCTGCCTTTAAGAACAAGAGAAAAAATGTTATAGTGTATTTATCAACATATGAACATTTGTTCATATAATAAAATACATAGTGAAAGAGGATGATGTTCTAATGGATAAAAGCCGTCATGACTTTTTAGAAGAAGAAACGGTTGAGAAGGTGGCTTGGAGTTTCAAAGCACTTTCCGATCCGACGCGAATCCGTATTTTGTATTTACTTACACAAGAGGAATGCTCGGTTGGGCACATTGCAGAGGTATTGAACTTATCTCAGTCGGCAGTTTCCCATCAATTATCTTTTCTAAAGAATCACAGGCTTGTGAAGGCGAGGCGGGACGGCCAGTCTACTTATTACAGCTATGATGATAACCACGTTATTGAAATACTGAAGCAAGTAATCAACCATTCATTACATGAATAGGAGGGAGTATCATGCATCATCATCACCATCATGGCCATGATCATCACAGCCATGGACATGGGCAGTCAAGGGACGGCAATAAAAAAGGTCTTCTTATAGCTTTGATCATCACTACAGGAATCATGCTGCTTGAATTCTTTGGAGGATTAATCACCAACAGCCTTGCCTTATTATCCGATTCAGGCCATATGCTGAGTGATGCCAGTTCGCTGGCTTTAAGCCTTGCAGCCATGTGGATTGCCGGAAAGGCGGCGACTACTGTAAAAACCTACGGGTATTACCGTTTCGAAATTCTAGCTGCACTATTAAATGGTGTAACCTTATTTCTGATTGCCGGTTTCATCGTTTACGAAGCTTATGGACGGATTTTTGATCCGCCTGCTGTATCCAGCGGAAGCATGATGCTTATCGCATTTATTGGTCTGCTGGCAAATTTGTTGAGTGCATGGGCATTGATGAGCAAGGGGGATGTGAAAGACAATGTCAACTTGAGAAGTGCCTATTTACATGTCCTGGGGGATGCCTTGGGGTCAGTCGGTGCAATTCTTGCTGGCGCCGTCATGCTGCTTTTTGATTGGTATTGGGCAGACCCTGTCATTAGTGTACTGGTAGCCTTGCTTATTTTAAAAAGTGCCTGGGGCATCATTTCCCATACTGTCCACATCCTGATGGAAGGAACACCTGCGGGAATTGATGCACAGAGAGTGAGAATGGCTTTAGAGGGCATTCCAGGGGTCAGGAAGGTCCATGATCTCCATATTTGGACGATTACTTCAGGAATGAATTCATTGAGCTGTCATATATTAATTGAAGACAAAGAAGACGATCAGTCCATCTTACAGAAGGCAATAAATGTAATCGAAGAACAATTTCACATTAACCATACTACCATACAGGTTGAACGTTCTGAATTATCCCATGGTGAGGTCCATGAGTAAAGAAAATCCCCATCCGTGAAGGAGGGGGATTTTCTTTATCAAGATTCTTCCAGGGATTGCAGCCTGTCGATGATCCTTCTCTTGCGATAAAGAATGGATCCTGCCTCAGCTATGTCGCCTACCATCGCTCTGTTGGTGAATGCCCCGAAAAGGATACCGGCGACAGGAACCATCTGGAACAGTTTCTTCCATCCGAACTGATCCCTGTAAGTATAGACGACCTCACGCCATCCTTGGATTTGAGCCATGACTTCATTGGAAGAGACATCTTTGTCATAATAAGATGCCAGGTTTTCCAGAATGGCTCTTTTGCCAACAATGTCGGCCGATGCAAATTGCAAGCATTTGATGATGAAGATTCTTTCTGTTTTATCATTCGGATCATATCCGTGAATCAGAGCTATTTCCTGAAGGGTCTTCAATGATATGCCGAGTAATGCCGGTATATCAATTGTAAGTGTGAAAAGTCCGCCGATTCCTGTCGAGGCACCCTGAACAGCTGCTGCTTTCCTTCTGCTGCTTGCCAGTTCACGGCTGAGGCTGTCCATTTCCTCAAGTCCCAATGCCGACATGTCTTCAATGCTGTTTATTTTGGATCCGGTCTTTTTTTCGACTGATTTGAAAACGTGTTTTTGTGAAGTTAAATATTTTCCTCCATTTTGTATGTAGCTGCCCATTTCGTCCAGAAGGGCACCCACTTTCTTATGTACGAATTCGGGAGTGATTTTGTCCAATAGTTTAAAAGGAAGCCGTGTCCATCTTTCCCAGAACCAGGCCTTTTTCCGATCTTCAATCCACCGGTCTGTTTCTTCCAGGGCTCCCTGCAATTCCTGCTTTGTTTCCATTCAGCTCCACCTTTCTATGAATACCAATCCATCATTATCATAAATTAGGGGCAGGGCATTGGCAAATCTTAAGAAAGCAGGTGAGACTATCCTTTTTAATGATATAATGGGGAAAAACAGAAAGAAATTTACGGAGAGTGAAGATAATATAATGCGATTTAAGAAGAGCATCCCAAACATGTTTACGCTGGGTAATTTATATTGCGGATTTTTATCGATAGGGTTTGCGGCCAGCGGGGAATTTAAGAATGCCGCCATCTTGATACTGATAGGAATGATGCTTGACAGCATGGATGGAAGGCTGGCGAGGATGCTTAATGCAGACAGTGTTCTGGGAAAGGAGCTTGACTCGCTTGCAGACATAGTCACCTTTGGTGTTGCTCCTTCATTTTTGGTGTATTATACATACTTCTATCAATTTGATTTGTTAGGATTTGCTGTAGCCGGTTTATTTCCCTTATTCGGAGCCTTCAGGCTGGCAAGGTTCAATGTGAGTTCTGATAAAACAGGGTTGAATTACTTCATCGGGGTGCCGATTACAGCTGCTGGCGGAATATTGGCCTTGCTGACGCTTTTCGGTAACTTCATTCCCAATATCTTGACTACTGTGGTGTTCACCGCTCTATGCTTTTTGATGGTTAGCAGGATACGGATTCCAAGTTTCAAGGAAGTGCCGCTTCCGAAATATGGAACGATTGTGACTGCCTTCCTTGGTTGCTTGTTATTCGTGATTTACAGGGGGACTTATGAACAATTTCCTTATTTGATTTATGTAGCAGCGCCATTATACATTGCTTATTTGTCTTATCTATTTGTCAAAGGGAAGAATAGAAAAGATTAAATGGAATCAGGAAAAACGATTCTCTTGAAGCGGATTTTTTCTTTGGCTCTTTTCGTAATCTTTGTTGCTATTCAATATAATTTTAAATTATTATTCTGGTAAATCGCCGTAAAAACCCCGGTGAGCAGGAAAGAAAAGTGCTGCTCGTTCTTTTTGAGAGTAAACCCTATGAATACAGGGGGAAAATCCGGCACCCGGGATTTTTCTGAAAGCAGCAATATATGCGAAAATAGCCTTTTCCTTTAAGGGCGGGCTGATGCCAGCCCCTGGAAAGTCTATTGTTCTTCCAACCCGAGTGCCCATCTGAGAAAATCGACCAAGAGGGCAGTTTGTTCTTTTAATTCGATTGTGCTATGGTCCAAAACAGCATGGCCCAAAGCCAATCCGTCTATATAGGAAAGGATTGATTTGGCAATGACTTGTTTATCGAAGCGGGGGGAAAACTCCCCTGATTTTTCCCCTTCTTCTAGTAAACGGAATGTGACCTCTATAGCATGCTGGTACCTCCGTTTTGCATATTCCCGTCTGTCTTTTTCATTTCGCCCGGTAATGAAATACTCCAGCTTGGAAGGCGAAAGGGGATCCATATTATCATCAGGCTGTTTTCCTTCTCCCAAAAAAGTCATAAGAAGCGCATCCCAATAGGTATCCTGCTGTTTCAGAAGATTCTCTAATGAATGGTCAATTATCTTTTCCTGCTGGGATTCAATTACAGCGTGAAACAGATCCTCTTTGTTATCAAAATATTGATATAATCCACCACGGCTGACACCTGCCTTTTCCATAACATGTTTCATTGTGGTGTTTTCATAGCCATGCTCCATAAATACTTCTGCTGCAGCTCCGATTAACTTAGCCCGGCGCTGTTGTTTGTGTTCCCGGCTTACTTTCGGCGACATGAATATCCCCCTGTCCGACTTTGTTTTTCAATAGAATTGAGATGAAGAATAGCATAATCAATAACGAGCTTGTAATGAGAAAAGAAGGGATGATCCCGATCCAGGTGGCCAGTGCACCTCCCGCAAGCGGTCCGATTATTGTTGCGGTGGTCGTTGTACTGTTGATTACACCAAACACCCTCCCCGTCATGTGGACGGGAGTCTTTTCCTGCGCTGCTGCCTGAAACGGGATGAAAACCAGTCCTGCTGCCAAGCCTGCAATAAAACCGAGAGCAGGGACCCAGATGATTGAATGTGCAAGATCGAAATAAATGAGTACAGCCATTATTCCAAATGCCATTCCTATTCCAAGGACGCCAAAACACATAAATAGAAAAGCATTGTAATCTGTTTTCTTTGATAGGTAGATACCCGTGAAGAGCATACCCAGGCCTGAACCTGTGACGGCATATCCGAAGAGATCAGGTGAAACATCAGACAACTGGCGCAGCAAGACAATAATCTGCGAATCCGACAATTGCAAAATCAGCAAACTGACACCCAGTAAAAACATACCGTACAATAGATAACTGCTCTGCCTGATGAACGCCATTCCTTCTTTCATTTCTTCTTTGAATGAAGAATCCCGCTTGGTTTCGTCCTGGTTAATGTCATTCATTGTTTTAGGCAAAAAGAAAATTAATACAACAGAGAGGAAAAAGGTTGCTGAGTCAATATAAAATACATTGTATGTTCCGATTGCGGTCACCAATATTCCGCTTAGAAGCGGTCCTGCCACTTTTGTACTGGAATCGATCATTGAAGTAATCGACATTGCCCCTTTAATATGTTCATCCTTGACCAGCTCTTTCAATTTCCCATTTTTTGCAGGGACAAAGACGGAGGAAAAGATGCCGATTGTAAATAAACAAATGTAGACCATCCAGACATTGTCCGCCAAGGTCAGCAAAAGGATGAGGATACCACGTACAACATCCGAGGTGATCATCAGTGTCTTCCGGTCCATCCGGTCGGCAACTGCACCGGATACAGGACCTAATAATGCCATTGGCAATGCCAGACTTAAAATGATCAGTGACATCTGGATGGGTGTTGCTTCCCATTTTAACCCAACCAGCGTAATGATTGCCACAATACTTAACCAATCTCCCAAGCTCGAAATGGCCTGGGCTGTCATCAGTGTAATGAAATTTTTGTTTTGACTTAATCTCTCTCCCATTTGAATCCCTCCCTATTAATTTAAATGACATTAGTGTCGATTTGTTGCTTTTATTATATCGACACCTGTGTCATTTTACAACTATTTTCTTTAAATTTGATAATTATTATTAATTTTCATTAAAAAAAGACCTGATATGAGGTCTTAGTGAAATATTGCTTTAATAATGCCTGGCAAGACCGCGCTCGAAGGCAGCTAAATGGTTGAAGGAGGCATTTCTCAGCTGGGTAAATACAAATTGCATATCAACGGGGAGGTTGTATGTCAAAAATTTATCATACATGGCAATATTATCGATTTCTCCTTTTACACCTGCTGCATAGGCATCTTTTAACGTTTTAGGCACTGTAGCATACATGCCTGATGTATCAGGAGGAATTGGAACGCCGTATTGGCTGAAAAAGGGCTGCAATGCTGCAATATGCCTTTTCTCAGCTTCTTTGATTCTGGAGAAAGTCCTGATCTGACCGAACTTTTCTAAAATAATGTTGTATCTGGTTTGAGCGAGATATTCATCCTGCATGGCGTAGGTCAGCATTTGCGGCACAGTAAGGGACGCGGCGTTGATGGCACCTTCTGCACCAAAGTCGGCTGTCTGCCGTAAATACCTGCCGGAATATGCAGAGTTTAGAAAATAAAGGAACCAGACAGCGTGATTCTGCTCATCTGCTGCCGCTCTTTGAAAGGTCCGCATGATATAAGGATCATCTGTCTTTTCTGCGATTTCCAAGTAAAAGTCGACGGTATCCTGTTCATCCTTGAAGGCAGCATGCAATCCTTTCCTATATTGTTTTGGGCATTCTTCAGTTACTTTAGGAACGGGGTTTGAACCAGTTAATTTTTTGTATATCGAGATGAATTCCTTATAGTGCCGTTTTTCGTCCTGTTGAATTTCGAGGATCTGTTCCATTTCTGCTTGTGTTTTTGCTCTTTTGCTTAGTTCTTCGTAACATAAAATGGCGCTGTATTCTCCATTTATTGCCCGCTGAATATCGCCGGCCAGCTCTTTCTGCCTTTTCGGCCAACCGGTCCAATATGGGGGATCAAGGTAGTTGTACATAAGTTCCTCTCCTTCATAAAAGTCAAGAACATTTTATGTCTTTACGCGTTTGCCTGTGCCTGAATGATTCTAACCATAATGAAAAAAGCAGCTGGATGACCAACTGCTTGTCGAGGTGTTTAATTCATCGCCGGATCCAGAGAGAACTCTTTTCCAGGTCCCCTGCCAGCCTGAATAATAAATCTTCTCTTCCGCGCGCCGCCATTACTTGGACACCACAGGGCAGATTATCCTCGGTCAAATGCAGCGGAAGGGATATCGCAGGTTGTCCTGATAGATTGGCCAATTGAGTAAAGGGGGTTCTTTCCAAACTCTTGGTCGCCAGTTCATCCACAAATCCCGTTTTTTTCAATAATCCCCCTGCATTCAACATTCCAACAGCTTTCATCAACATTTTTTCACCACCGGTTTGATCCAATTCTCCAATACGTGAAGGCGGGTAAGCTGTCGCTGGTGTGATATAAAAAGTATATTCTTCATGGAAGGCTTCCATTTCAATTGCAGAATGATCCCACATCTGCATAGCCTGGACAAATTCTCCGGCTGTAACTTTGTTTCCCAGCTGATTCAATAACCAAGTTACAGGCTCTACATCCTTCATCGTGACTTTTCGTCCAATTATTTCCCCTGTATTCGCCAAGGCTGCAGCTACTTCACCAAAATACATCGTCATGTAGCTCTCGGCAAGTCGGTTTCCATCAATCCGAGGTTCCTTTTCTTCGATTTCAAATCCCATGTCTTCAAGCGATTTCACTGTCTGAAGCACCGCTTTTTTACATTCAGCATGTACGGGGGTCCCTAAGGGGGATTCACAAGTAAAAGCAATCTTTAGGTTCCGTTCCAGCGGGCTGTTTACCAAGTTTAAATAGGATCCAATGAATTCGGGCGCATGAAAAGCAGCTGTCCGTTCATAGCCATGTGTTTCATCGAGCATTGCAGCACTGTCTCTGACGGATTTGCTAAGGATATGATCCACTGAAGCTCCTTGCCATGCACGTCCTTTGCCAGGTCCCACCGGCGTCCGCCCCCTTGTAGGTTTCAGTCCGAATAACCCGGTGAATGCAGCCGGAATGCGGATGGAGCCGCCTCCATCATTACCTCCTGCCATCGGAACCATCCCTGATGCAACCGCTGCTGCCGAACCGCCGCTGGATCCGCCGGGTGTATGGTTCAGATTCCATGGGTTCCGTGTAGGTCCATAGTGACGGGGTTCGGTTACAGCCAGCAAGGCAAATTCAGGAACATTGGTTTGACCGAGTATTATAGTGCCGGTCTTCTTTAATCGTGTTACATACTCGGCATCCACATCACTTATATAGTTTGATAAAATCTTGGAACCAAGAGTCATAGGATGGCCTTTAACTTCCTGCTGCGCATTTTTCAGCAGGATAGGCACACCGGCAAAAGGCAGCGATTTATCCAGGTTCTTCAAGGATTCCTGTGCAGAGTCATACATCTTATGGATGACAGCATTTAAAGAAGGATTCAGTTCTTCAATTCTGGTAATTGCTGATTCAATCAACTCAACGGGCGAGACCTCGCCATTTTTTATGAGTGAGGCAAGGCCCAAGCCATCGTATTTCTCGTATTCAATTGTCATGAGAAAACCTCCAATGAAACAACTTTATTTACTTATTTATATAATTCGACATCAGTGGAAAATTCCTTCTTGTTCTAAAAGATGAAACTTTACAAAAAACCTTGAATGATTGTAATCTATTGACAACTGAAAGTGGATATAATAAAATTATCTCGAATTCGAGATAATTTAGATGATGAACTTTATAATAGGAGGAGTGATGAAATGCGCAAGCAAACAAAAGGAATCCATCATATAACGGCTATAGTCGGAAACCCTCAGGAGAATATCGATTTCTATGCAGGAGTCTTAGGATTAAGGCTGGTCAAACAGACGGTCAATTTTGATGATCCTGGCACCTACCATTTATACTTTGGTGATGAGCAGGGCAGCCCGGGGACCATCGTTACCTTTTTCCCGTGGGATGATGCTCATCAAGGAAGAATTGGAGGCGGACAGGTAGGAACCACATCATATGCAGTACCTGAAGGAGCGCTGCCGTTTTGGGAAAATAGATTGAACGACTTCGCCATTTCCTATAAAAAGAGTGTGCGTTTTGGAGAAACCTATTTGCAATTTGCAGACCCGCATGGGCTTCAGCTTGAACTGGTTGAGCGCGGGCAAGCAAAAGGCAATGGGTGGAATTTTGGCAAGATCACATCTGAGTCGGCCATCCAAGGTTTTGCAGGAGCTTTACTTTTATCGGCCAGCCCTGAATTGACTGCCATGCTGCTTGAGGAAGTAATGGGGCTTGAGCGTATTGGAAAAGAGGAAGGGCTTATCCGTTATAAATCCACTTCAGATATAGGGAATATCATCGATTTGAAAATGGATGAGGTTCCCCGCGGAAGAATGGGAGTGGGGACGGTTCATCACATCGCCTGGCGGGCAAATGATGATCAAGACCAGATGGCCTGGAAAGCCCATCTGGAAGCCAATAGCTACCCGGTGACACCGGTTCAAGACAGGAATTATTTTAACGCGGTCTATTTTAGGGAGCATGGAGATATCCTTTTCGAAATCGCAACGGATCCACCGGGATTTGCTATCGACGAGCCGCTGGAAGGACTTGGGCAGGCTTTGAAACTCCCTCCCCAATTTGAACCTCACAGGGAGAAAATCAACCAAGTATTGCCTCCAGTCCAAGTGAGGGAAATAGAATAAAAAAAACCCTTGTCACGTCTATGTGACAGGGTTTTTTTATTTCACTTTTTCATCTTCAGGAAATAGAAAATAGGTTATAACACCCGAAACCAGCATTCCGCCTATCGAAATGAGGATTCTTGCCGACTGTTCGATTTCGCCATAACTTCTGGATAAGAACCAGAGAGATAGTATAAAGACAAGGATGGAAACTGGAATCACAACAGCCAGTCTCTTATTCAATGAAATCACGTCCTCCCGATAATGTAGCCTTATATAGTTTAACACAGACGTCTTAAAGATAAAGGGCTAAACCACGGCAGAATCAGGGAAATCGGGAAGGAGGATACATGAATCACCAGGATCTGCACAATCTAAGATCAAAATTTCATATTGAGAGGGATGGACTATGGAACATTTTCCAGTCATACATACAAACTTTTGGGATGCTGTTACAGCTATTCCATTGACTATTATCATCACCCAGCTCCTAAAGCTTACTTTTTCGATACGGAGGAATTGGGTCCCGACATTGGCAAATGTCATCGAACTGATTATTTCCATCTTTTTTGCACAAAAAGGCAGCATTTCGGCAGGGGTGTTTATGGGGGTGATTTATGGGAATGCCGCAGTTGGTGTATATGCATCTTTGAAAACAAGTATCATTGCTTTCCGGAACGAGAAGGATTGACTACTGAATAATTGATTAAGGAAAGGCGGGAGAAGGCATCTGCAGTAACATGTGGGCATTGCTGGCATATGATACTCTATAGTTTATAAGGGGTGTGCGATATGCCATCTACTGTCATCAATCTGTATTATCTCAAAGTCAACAGTGTTTCAGGAAATGGATCGGTGAACATAGGTGACACCGCCCATAACAGCCATACTGCTAATAGTAAAGCGCAGGGAACCAATTCTTCCTTTGGAGATACTTCACCGACAGAGGGAATCATGGAAAACATCCTGATTGATCCGGATGTAAACGACATGGCATCTATTGGTACTGCTGACTCTACAAATGTTTTTCCTAAACCCTTGGTCCCGTTATAAGGAAGGAGTATATTATGCCTTATGCAATTAATATTTTTAATATAAAAGTCAATGGAACCACGCAGAATGGGAACATCGATATTGGTCCGACTGTGCAAAACAGCCACACCGCCAATTCGAAATTCGTGGGAGCAAACTTTTCATTTGGTGATTTGTCACCGGCAGCAGCATTCCTGAACTCAGGTAATTTTGACCCGGATGTAAGTGATCAGGGGCAAATAGGCAATCCATCCATGCCGATTGCTAATCAAATATAGTGGGTCGATTACATGGACATTGAAAAGATCAGAAAATGGATGGAAATTACCAATGAGTATCGTTCCAGTGACTTTTGGACGAAGGTGCTTCAGGAAAAAAGGCCGGAAGATTTTTTCAGTGAGCAGAAAAAACAGCAAAATATCGATATTCATCAAAACGATGAGTATTATTATATTACGATGGAGATTCCCGGTATAAACAAAGAGGACTTGGCAATTCACCTGCTTTCTGGCACTAGGCTGCAGGTAAAAGGTGTCATTAGGCATGTTTTTCCTGTTGAAATGGAAGTCAGAAGTGAAAGAATGTATGGTGAATTTGAACAAATCATCGACCTGCCGGGTTACGCCAATGCAGAGACGATTCATATTCAAGTCCATAACGGTTTATTGTTTATAACTTATCCCCGTCAAATCGAAAAAATTCAATTTGATTATTGAAACTCCCGCCATCAATTAAGATGCGGGAATTTTTGATTCTTTTTGAGCATACATTTCAATTTTCCTGCAGGCTGCCGTTATAGTATTATATTAAACAGAGATAGATGGCAGGGGGATAGTATTGTGAAAAAGTTATATGCAGCGGCGCTTTTGCTGGTTTTCTTAATTATTCTGGCGGGTTGCGGAAATAAGAAAATAGAAATGATTGAGAAATCCAGTGTTTCTTTATCAGAGAATGGAAAGAAGCTGGAAGTTCACATCACTTTGGATGATGCAAACATGGAAGAACCAGAAACTTCCTTTCAGGTGAGGCTTTACGCTGGCAGCGGAGAGCTCGTGGAAGCTTTGGGGACAGACCTGTTCGTATTAGATGAAAAATATGTAAGCCATAAAGAAGGTGAAAAGCCTAAAATCTTCGAAATCCATGAATCTTTTCCTCTTGAGCAGCCCATTTCGGAGGATGAGTTGAGGAAGATCATTGAAGATAAAGACGAAGATGCCCTCGAAATTGATGTGCTGAATTCGGAAAAGGTGTTTGCCACTGAAGGAATTCATACAGTTGAATAGGATATAGAGCCCCCTCTTGTGAAGGGGGTTTATTAGATGTACCCTATTCCACAGGCCGTTTCAAGGCGTACAAGTCATCTTCCACTTGAAGCATTTTATCCATCAATACTTCCTTGGAATCCATGATCCCCTTGTTATAAAAATAAGGACCAAGTTCCTTCATGAAGAATTCAAAAAGATTTTCTGCTCCTATGTTCCCGATTTCTTCTCCATGCTGTTCGTAGTGGAAGGTTTGGATCCGGCCGATGATTTCTTCTTTTTCCTCTTTGGACATTTTAATTACCAGCATTCTGACACATCCTTATAGAACTTTTCTTCATAGTAACATACAAAGAGCTGTAGTGTGAGCAGTCACTATTTCATGAGGCTGCACTCTTCAATAAGGTCCATCTCGTAGAGTCCCGCGGCATAATCTTTTATTTGCTTGTGGATCTTCGGGTATAGTGTGATTGAATCCAGTTCAGTGAAGTTTATCCACTCAACACCGGTCTGGTTAACGTCGGGTGTACCAGGCATGGAAGGAGAGCTGCCATTTCTTATCGAACACTCATAAAATAAGCTCAAGTTCGGCGTTGATCCATATAATTCATCATTATGATGAGGAGCATATTCGTAAATGAACGCAAGTTTTTCAACTTTAACTTCCACGCCGGCTTCTTCTTTTGCTTCCCGTACTGCTGCTTCAATGGTAGATTCGCCTTTTTCGACCCCTCCACTTGGAAGGTTGTAGTGAACGCCATTTTCATCTTCAAATTTAACCAGTAGAATTCGTTTATCAGTCATAATCAATGCCCCGGCTCTGACCCGAATAGGATAAGTCATTCAATCATCTTCCTTTCTAACTAATGGAAATATAGTTTACCAGATTTATACTTTAATGGAAATGGTGTAAAATAGATTTAAAAGATAAAAGTAAAGGGTGGAACAGCGTGATCTCACAAGGAATCATATTCAGGGATGAATATATTTTGATGGTAAAGCAGTTCGTTCAGAGAGGTGACATCGTATGGAACTTTCCCGGCGGCGGGATTGAAGAGGGGGAAACCCCTGAGCAGGCGATGGTAAGGGAAGTACAGGAAGAGACCGGATACTGGACTGAAGCCATTGAACAGCTGTCCATCTCTTCGGATAAATACTCCTTCCTGGCAAAAATCGTATCAGGTGAATTATATTTGGATACATCCCTCCCTGAAAATGATGACTTATTGGATGCAGCGTGGGTTCATATTAATGACATGGAGAAGTTCGATCCATTTACACTTCCGATAAGGGAACTTGTCGTGAACCGTTTCAAAATGAAGTTGAATGAGTGTTAATTTAAGCTCTTTGCGTAAACTTTGTTGCTATTTAATTTTTTTTTCAAATAATATCCTGGTAATTCACCGAAAAAATCTCTGTAAACAAGAAAGAAAAGAGCTACTCTCCCTTTTTCGAGTGAAAGGCCTTGGAATACAGGGGGAAAATCCGGCTCATGGGATTTTTCCGCAAGCAACAATGAATGCGAAAACAGCCTAATAATGAGGGTAAATGTCTGATTATTATGATAGTATAGTCAGGTATCAAAGATGTTTCTAGGGGGCTGGAGTATGGAAATCAATGAAAATATGTTTTTAATCAAAGAAAAAGACGGATATAAGAAAGATTTCTCTATATTGATATCTATGATGAATTATGCCAGATTCACCACGCTGGCTGATTTGAAGAATGTATCACAAGAAGAAGTGGATTACCGCCACAATGGTGAGTTCAATTCCATCGCCATGCTGCTTGCTCATTTGACGGCTGTCGAAAAAGTGTATCAAAAAATGACGTTTGAAGAAGCTGGTGATGAAGAGATCAATGATTATGCAGATACACTTGAGCCGGCAGTTGGATTGGGGAAAGAGGCTGCAGTCATTCAAGGAAAGCCTCTTCAATACTATCTGGATGAATTAGAGGCAGTCAGAAAAATCACGGAAGAAAAGTTCGCCTCGCTGGATGAAAGCTGGCTTTATCATGAGACGGATTTTTGGTACAGCAAAAAGGGGAACAACTTTTTTAAATGGTTTCATGTATTTGAAGATGAAATCAATCACAGAGGCCAAATCAGGCTGATCAGGAAGCTTTTCAAGGAGGGAAAAGGACTCGGCAGGGTGTGAATTTTTTCATGGACTTGTTGCAAATTCTAATGGTTGCCAATATACTGAGAGTAGCTAAAATAGAAAGGACTGAATTTTTGAGCAATGAAGTAATTACCTATCCCACTAAAACGAGAAAAAGCAAAAGCATATTTGTAAAATTAAACTCGTTCCGGATAGGATAAGTATGTCCATTTTTCACTTTGGACTCTTCGCTCAAAAAAAGTATACCACTCAGTCTGCAGGAATCTTTCTTTAGAAGGTTTTCTTGGTTTTTTCTGTACGTGTAACTTTTTTTAACTAATGAGCATAGAATACATACTAACCTTTCCGGAGCATTTCGGGGAGGTTTTTTTATGTTATTGATGAGAGCCAGAAATGTTCAATACACAATCGGTGATAAGAAGTTTTTTGATGAGAAAGAAATAAATATCTATCAAGGGGATAAAATCGGCTTGATAGGAAAGAACGGCCAAGGTAAATCGCTTCTCTTAAAGTACCTTCAGGGATTGACGGATGCAGTGCCGGAAGTGGAGTGGTACTGCAGCAGCGGATATTTTGAGCAGCTGAATCAAAATATCAGTGACACCTATTTAAGCGGAGGAGAAATGACGATCAAAAAGTTGAATGCGCTTTTTTCCGAAACCAGTGGCTTAATGTTTTTGGATGAGCCGTCGAACAATCTTGACTGGGAAAGAATTGAAGAGCTTCAAAAACGCCTGAAGACTTTTAACGGCAGCTTTATCCTGGCATCCCATGACAGGTCCCTTCTAAATGCGGTCTGTTCAAAAATCTGGGAAATTGAAGAGGGGAAACTGATAGAGTACCAGGGAAATTATGATGATTATCTGCAGGAAAAGGAACGGCAAAAGAAAGAGCAGGAAGCGAAGTATGAGGGCTACACGAAAGAAAAAAAGCGGCTGCAGGAAAGGTATGAACAAAAGAAGAAGCAAGCTCAAGGTATGGATAAGCCTCCTTCCCGTATGGGGAATTCCGAATGGCAGCTGTATAAAGGGAAGGCTGCAGGGAAGAGAGCGAAAGTGGAACGTGTTTCCACTGTGATACGGGAGCGGATTGACAGGATGGAAAAGGTGGAAAAACCATTTGAGTGGGATGCCGTAAAAATGGAATATAAACTGCAAACGCCCATCCATAGAAAGACATTGCTATCAGCTAAAGACATCGAAAAATGGATTGATGGCAATAAACTTTATCAAAGCAGCCATCTTAAATTAAAAACCGGCAGTAAAACAGCTTGCATCGGCCGAAATGGGTGCGGAAAAACGACCTTGATCAGGCAGCTTCTGCAGGAGGATCCAGAACAGGTGGACATTGCACAGAATGTGAAGGCGGGATACTTTGAGCAGACGCTGGAAAACCTTCCGGAAAACTCTACTATCCTCGAATATGTAACAGAAGGCAGTACCCTACCGCAGCATGTCATCAGGATCATCCTGGCACGATTAAGATTTTATGAAGAGGACGTCCATAAACCAATTCATGTACTGAGCGGAGGGGAACGCGTGAAGATCTCCCTTGCAAAGCTGCTGGTCGGTGATTATAACCTATTGATCCTCGATGAGCCGACAAATCATGTCGACCTTGATACACTGCAAGCAATGGAGGGACTTTTGCGGGACTATCCGGGAACGGTCCTCGTCATTTCCCATGATAGGGCATTCCTTGATAATGTTGCGGATAAGCTATGGAGATTCCAGGATGGAACAATAACTATGTTTGACGGTGGTTTGCAGCAGTCCGAGGAGTGGAGCCGACAGCCAACGAAAGCAGATGAAAATGAAGAGGAAATCTTGATGCTTGAAACAAAGATGACCGAACTGATCAGCCGCTTGAGCATACCTTCTCCTTCTGATGATGTTTCTTTAATTGAGGGCCAATACCAGGAAGTGCTTCGTCAGCTGAAGGAGTTAAGATCATGAACAGGATTGCTGTGGTGACAGGGGCCAGCAGACTGGGGGGCATTGGTGCCTCCATCTGTCTTAAATTAGCGGATCAGGGCTGCGATATATTTTTTACAGGGTACAGGGAATATGACAACAGCATGCCTTGGGGCGCAGAAGAAGAGGGATTCGAGCGTTTGAAAACAGCTATAGTGGAAAAAGGAGTCAGGTGCGAATGGGAAGAAATTGATTTTATGAAAGAAGAGGCACCTGAACAAGTGTTGAATTCCGTAATAAACAAATTGGGGAAGCCGGCAATCCTTGTGAATAACGCTGCTTATTCAACAGAAACAAGTATCGGGAAGTTTTCGGGCAGGGAATTGGATAGGCACTACTTTGTCAATCTTAGGGCACCAAGCCTTTTAACAGCTGAGTTTATCCGGGTTGTTGATGAAGATGCCGGAGGACGGGTGGTATTTCTTACAAGCGGGCAATCACTGGGAGCCATGCCCGATGAACTGGCATATGCAATGACCAAAAGCGGGGCTGAGGCATTAGTCAGATCAACAGCCGTTCATGCTGCCCGAAAAGGGGTCACCATTAATGCTGTCAATCCCGGGCCGACTCAAACGGGATGGATGACTGAAACCATACAAAAAGAATTGATCAGCCAATTTCCGATGGGAAGGCTGGGGGTTCCTGAGGATACAGCAAACTTAATCGCTTTTCTGGTCTCACCTGAAGCACAGTGGATTACTGGTCAGATCATTCATTCAGAAGGCGGCTTTATCCGGTAAATGTCAAAGATGCCATCCACTTAAATTGTAAAAAGTTATAAACTGTAAAAATAGGGTAAAAACCTTTAAATACCTTTTGTCAAATTTGAATGTTCTTCTTTTCGTAAGGAGGAATGCATGGACCCTATAACTCTAAAGCAATTAAGCAATAAACAGCTGATGACTGTATGGAGGCATGCCAAAAAGCAGAGACACTCGGAAGAATATATTGCCATGTTAAAAAAAGAAATGAAAAGAAGGGTAATCGTTACCTATAAATAGATAAAAGGATTAAAATTCTGATCGGCTCTTTTCTGCTGTTGATGAAAATTTTAAAGGGTCCATCTCTGAGAGCCCTTTTTAAATAAGGAAAAAAAGAGCCGGCCCCCTTGCTTTTATCTAGTAATTAATTTGAAATAATAATAAATACTAAAACAGAACGCTTGCAAGACTTCCTGCAGTTAAATTGTTCTCATACTCACCAGCTAGTTTGATTATAGCTTTAAGTGGATATTAAATAAGAGAACTATCTGAAGGAGGTAAGTATTTTGACTATAAAGGCATTATTTCTGAATTGCAGTTTAAAGAAAAGCCCTGAAACTTCTAACACACAAGGCTTAATGGACAAAGTAATCGATATTATGCAGGATGAAGGCGTTGACACAGAAACGATCCGGATTGCCGACTATAATGTGGCACCCGGAATGACTCCTGATGAAGGAATCGGTGACGAGTGGCCAGAGATTTTCGAGAAAGTGAAGGAATCGGATATCCTCGTAATCGGTACACCCATCTGGCTGGGCGAAAAAAGCAGTATTGCCAAGCGGGTAATCGAACGGATCAATGGAGGTGCAAGCCTGACAAATGATAAAGGCCAATACCTTTACTATAATAAGGTTGCAGGTTCAATCGTAACTGGAAATGAAGATGGAGCCAAAAGTGCCTCGAGGGATATTATTTACGGGATGTCCCACCTGGGGTTCACTATCCCGCCTAACGTCGACTCCTACTGGGTCGGGGAAGCGGGGCCGGGACCTTCATTCCTTGAAGCGGAAGGCTTCAAAAATGATTTCACTAAACAAAATACCAGAATCATGGCCTACAACCTGATACATTTTGCTAAAATGCTGAAAGAACATCCGATTCCAGCAGAAGGAAATGTAGTTAATTCATAAATAAACCGCTGAGATACACTTCTCAGTTCCAGAACCCCGCTTTATTGAGCAGGGGTTCTTATTTTTTTGTTGGCTTTTTCCGTAAACTTTTATGCTCTAATTAATATCTATCACAGATCATCTCCTGGTAACCCCCCGAGAAACCCCTGGTTTGTTAAAAGGAAAAGAAATCTTTCCCTATTTTGAGAGAAAAACCTTGGGGTACAGGGAGGAAAATCGGTATCTCGGATTTTTCCGAAAGCAACAATATATGTGAAAAACAGCCTTTAATAATGAAGATAAGCGGCCGAACTCCATGCTCCTTCTTCCCATAGGCTGTCTTCAAATCCTTCTGTTCAGCAGGAGTAAGGCAGCAATCCTATCCTTCCTCTCCATAGTAATCACTATCACTTCGAAGGCTTGCAGCCGGTATCAACTCCGGCCTTACTAAGAACAGACTGGGGAATTGGTATGAAGGAATTAATTCTTCTTATAAAGAATAATAGTGGGAAGTCAGGATTTTGAGAAAAGGGAGTAATGAACATGGAATTTAGGGAAGCCGTAACCCAACAGGATTGGGCCAAGGTATATCAGCTATTGATTGAGTTGAGGACAGATTTATCCAGAGAGGGATATAAAAGTTTATTGAAAGACATGAAGAGTGAGGGGTACAGAGTTTTCTGCCTGTATGATGAAGAAGAACTGGTTTCACTTGCAGGAGTTATAATCAGAACGAATTTTTATTCCAAGCGTCATGTATTCGTCTATGATCTCGTCACTGCCTCATCGGTCCGGTCAAAGGGATATGGAAGAAAACTCCTTCAATTTGTTGAGGAGTGGGGCAAGGGTGAAGGATGCGAAACGATTGGCCTTGATTCTGGCCTTCAAAGGAAGGATGCCCACCGCTTCTACGAAGTGATGGAATTCAGCAAGTCCAGTTATGCATTTAGAAAGAATCTCTTCTAGACCAGCAGGGCATTTCATATAAAATTGTAAAATTTCTTCAGTAAATATTCATTCAGTAAAAAGGAAGAATTACCCGGTTGTCAAGAATAAACATACAGTAATAATGCGTAATAGTTAATCTTTATGCAATGAGCGGGTTCTTTCCTTCCATCTGCGAGTTTAATATCATCTTATCAATGGGAATAGTCTCATAAAAAGGTATATTAAGATGGAGGGTTAATATGGCGACTACGATTAGAAAGCAGCAAACGGAATATTGTGACAGTGAATATGACAGGTTGAATAAAGTCATCGTTTGCCAGCCTCGTTACATGAAAATAGAGGAAGTCATCAATGAGACTCAAAAGCATTTCCTGGATAAAAATATAGATATTGAAACAGCTTTGATTCAACATGGGAACTTTGTGAAAGCTATGAAGGAAAACGGTGCGGAGGTCATTCAGTTACCGCCTGACCAGAGGCTCCCTGAACAGGTATTTACAAGGGACATCGGTTTCACGATTGGTGATACTGTTTATGTATCTGAAATGGGAAGCGATATACGGTCGGGTGAAGTCAGTGTGTTGACTGACTGGCTCGAAAGCAATGGCCTTCAATATGAAAAGCTTGACTTCAGCAGCATTGAAGGCGGGGACGTCATAATAGATAAAGACAAGATTTTTGTAGGGATAAGCCACCGTACCGACCAAGGAACAATCAATCAATTGCAGGAGCTGGCTGAAGGGTACCAAGTCATCCCAGTTCCTTTCCAGAAAAAATACCTGCATCTTGACTGTGTTTTCAACATTCTTTCCCCGGATGAAGCTCTTGTATTTTCACCTGCATTCAAACGGAAAGAATTGAAAATGCTGGAATCTTATTATGATTTAATTGAAGTGAATGCAGAGGAACAATTCACTATGGGGACGAATGTGTTATCCATCGGGAATAGAAAAGTTTTGAGCCTTCCGCAAAATAAGGGGGTCAATCGGTCTTTAAGAAGTTATGGATATGAAGTCATTGAAGTGGATTTTTCTGAGATCATTAAATCAGGCGGCTCATTCCGCTGCTGTTCAATGCCTTTGCTGCGGGATTAAAACAGATATAAGATGACAGTCGTCCGGCTCTATGTTATAGTAGCAAAATAAATAGAAGAAATCTGTCTGCAGGCAGGAGAGGTTCTAGCTTAACCCTCTATAAAAAACTAAGGAAACGGCATCTCCTTGGGTGCCGTTTTTTTGTTTGTTCAATAGAAAATTGCTTATAGAGAATGTGCAATGAACCTCCTTCTTCTTTTACCAGGCAGGAGTGCCTAAGAAAGAGAGGAGATTTTTTATGAAAAACGAGAAAGCACTTGTAGTTTTCAGTGGTGGGCAGGATAGTACCACCTGTTTGATTTGGGCAAAAAAAGAATTCAAAGAGGTTGAAGCAGTCACATTTAATTATGGACAGAGGCACCTTGATGAACTTGCATGTGCAAAGGAGATCGCCGAAGAATTCAACATCCAACATCATGTGCTGGATATGAGCCTTCTTAACCAGCTATCACCAAGCGCGCTGACCAGAAATGAGGAAATCACCGAAAAAGAAGGGGAACTTCCTTCCACCTTTGTTCCGGGCAGAAATCTATTGTTTCTTTCATTTGCAGGGGTCCTGGCCAGGAATATCGGTGCCGGACATATCATTACGGGTGTCTGTGAGACCGACTTCAGCGGATACCCTGATTGCAGGGATATGTTTGTAAAATCATTCAATGTTACGTTGAACCTTGCCCTTGATGAAGGGTACGCTGTTCATACACCACTGATGTGGCTCGATAAGAAAGCTACTTGGAAATGGGCTGATGAGATGGGTATGCTTCAATATGTCCGTGAAAAGACACTTACCTGCTATAACGGCATAAGAGGGGATGGCTGCGGAGAATGCCCTTCCTGCCGATTGAGGAACAAAGGGCTCAGGGAATATCTGTCTGAGAAAAAGGGGGGAGGATCATTATGATTGGACAGATATATCCTGTTCCAGAGCACCCCTTCTCCTATGAGTTGAATAAAGATTTCCAGTTTGCGGCAGCTCATTTCATCCCTTCAGAGTCCGCAGGCAAATGCCGGAAAATCCATGGCCATACCTATTTCGCCAATGTAACGATTGGCGGGGATGAATTAGATGATTCGGGGTTCCTTTTTAATTTCGCAGAAATTAAGAAGCTTATCCATGATAGGTTCGATCACACGATTCTTAACGAAGATCCGCTTTTCTCGGAACATCCTGAGCGGTATCCGACTACGGAAGTCATGGCAGAGATTATATATGGAATCATTCAGGACTGCTTGAATGAACAGGGAAATCATGCCCAATGCCTTCAAGTTTTCTTACGGGAAACACCTACCAGTTACTGTATATTCCGTCCGGGAAAGGATAAGTTCCAATGAGAAAAATACCTGTTCTGGAAATCTTCGGACCGACCATCCAAGGGGAAGGAATGGTCATAGGCCAGAAAACCATGTTTGTACGAACAGCTGGCTGTGATTACTCCTGCTCCTGGTGCGACTCGGCCTTTACTTGGGATGGATCAGCCAAAGATGATATCCGCATGATGACTGCAATCGAGGTCTGGGAAGAACTGAAAACAATCGGAGGCACCCGGTTCAGCCATGTAACCATCTCTGGGGGGAATCCCGCGCTTATTGGAGCCATTGAAGAACTTCTCGTTATTTTTAATGATAACGAAATCCAATCTGCCCTGGAAACCCAGGGAAGCAGGTGGCAGGACTGGTTCATGGACATAGATGACCTGACACTTTCCCCAAAACCGCCAAGCTCAGGTATGAACACTGATTTTGATAAGTTGGATTTCATCATGGGGAAATTAAGAGGGCAAAAGGACTGCAGTTTAAAAGTGGTCATTTTCGATGAAAGGGATCTTGAGTATGCAGCTGCCCTGCATGAAAGATACCCCGGAGTCCCATTCTTCCTGCAAGTCGGGAACAGCAATCTCGCTGAGTCGGATGAAGGCCGCTTGGTGCGCGGACTGATAGCTGAATATGAGAAGCTGATTGATGCTGTGATCCAAAGTGAACGGCTTAATAACGTCAGAGTGCTTCCTCAGCTTCATACCTTTGTATGGGGGAATAAACGGGGAGTTTGACACATAGTCCTTTAGAGTGTCCGCATGAAATGATTTGGATTGGTTCATTGGAAGTAAAGGATGATAACGGCCGCTTCCGCTTTTTATCAATCCAGCTCCAGCGCCTAGCCCCTCGGGGTCATAAGCCAATCCGTCAAGAAGGTTAAAGAGCAACCTTCCCCCCGGCTCGTCTTATGCCTGTCGGGGCTGAACAAGGCGCTTCCGCTTTTTATTTAACATGTGACGTTTTTTGCTGTATATTAGCAGGTGAATGACAAAAAATAGACTTGAATACATAGAGAAAGCCTAGGAGGCAAAATATGCAGCGTTTTTTATTATCACATAATGATTTAGATGGTGTCGGTTGCGGCATCATTGCAAAGATTGCATGGGGCGAAGAAGCTGAAGTCCGCTATAATTCGATCGGCGGCTTGAACTTTCAAGTGGCAAGATTTTTAAAGAAGCCTCATAAAGATACCAAATTGTACATTACTGACCTCTCGGTGAATAAAGAAAACGAGGAAGCGATAGAGGCTTATTATAAAAAGGACGGAAAAGTCGAATTGATTGACCATCATCGAAGTGCTGAACATTTCAATCAATATGATTGGGCTGCAGTCACTGTCCAATATGATGATGGAAGGCTGGCTTCTGCTACATCATTACTGTATGAAGACCTTCAGAAGAAAGGTGAGATTGAAACGACGCCGATTCTTGATGAATTCGTTGAATTGGTGAGACAGTATGATACCTGGGAGTGGGATGTTAATAATAATATGACTGCCAAAAGGTTAAATGATTTGTTTTTCCTTCTGACGCTTGAAGAATTTGAAGAAAAGATGCTCCATCGTCTTCAGCATCATGATAAATTTTTCTTTGATGAGTTTGAACAGAAAATCCTTGAGATGGAAGAAGGAAAGATAGACAGGTATATCCGCAGAAAGCGGAGAGAACTGACAAAATCATTTGTTGATGATTACTGTGTCGGGATTGTGCATGCTGAATCCTATCACTCAGAATTGGGTAATGAACTGGGGAAAGACAATCCATACCTTGATTATATTGCCATAATCAGTGTGGGTGGAAAGCGGATCAGCCTTAGGACAATTCATGACCATGTTGATGTGTCGGCAGTTGCCGGAAAGTTTGAAGGCGGCGGTCATGCAAAAGCATCTGGATGCAACTTGAATCACGAAGCCTTTAAGCTGTTTGTCACCGAGGTCTTCGATATCGAACCTATGCCGATCGATGCTCCTAAAAACCGATACAACCTGAAAGACTCGCCAAACGGTTCGCTGTATAAAAACAGGCAGGAAGATCAATTGTTTGTGTATCCGATTGATGGAGAGAGCTGGAGAGTTGAATATAATGGCGTATTTGAAGGTGATTTCCAAACGTTTCAGGAAGCAGAAAATCACATAAAAAAAGAATATTCCGCTGGCCTTTCAAGAGATGATGACTACACGGAATACCTGATAGAGAATGTCAAAAACAACAAAGTGCTTCAGGCTGCTGCCCAACAGCTGCCCTTTAATGTAATGGCTGATAAACAAGAGAAGAAGTAACACAAAAGCTGGTCTGAAAAAAGACCAGCTTTCATATTGCCTGCTTTAATGCCTCTATTATCTTTTCGGCAAAATCCAGTGCCTTTTCGTTGTCACCGTGTAAACATATCGATTCCGGTAAGATATCGATTTCGATTCCATCCAGGCTCACTACTTTATGTTCCTTGACCATCCGTATCACCTGTGCCAGAGCCTGCTCATCACTGTGGATGACAGCCCCTTCCTGTGACCGCGGCGTAAGAGTGCCGTCACTTAGATACGTTCTGTCAGCAAAAACTTCGTTGACGGTCTTCAATCCTGCTTTTTTTCCAGCAGTAATCAGTTCTGATCCGGCAAGCCCATACAAGCATAATCCCGGATCATAGTCTGCTGTGGCCTGTGCAATTGCATTCGCTGTGTCTATATCAATTGCTGCCCGGTTGTAAAGGGCACCGTGAGGTTTGACATGAGATAATTGTCCTCCTTGTGAGCGGACTATGGCACTCAAAGCGCCAATCTGATATAAAACCAAAGCATAAATTTCTTCCGGCGGAATCTCGATATGACGCCGTCCAAACCCTTGGAGATCCGGGTATCCAGGATGGGCTCCGATCTTTACTCCGTTATGTAAAGCCAGTTTGACAGTCTTCAACATGACCTGGGGATCTCCTGAATGAAAGCCGCATGCAATGTTGGCAGAGGTGATTCTTTTAAGAATTCCTTGGTCATTTCCTTTTACAAATGCTCCAAAACTTTCTCCTAAATCACAGTTTAAATCGATTTGCATGTACCATTCTCCTCCTTTAGTAGGTAAAGTGAAGCAGGATGTCAGCCCCGCTGTGTTTTCAAGCGGATAGCAGCTGCCGCCAGTTTGATATCATTTTCTGCGTTTCGTAATGCTTTATAAGCATCTTCTAATGTCACTTCTTTGAATGTGACTGTTTCGTGAGGCTTTTTTTGGGCAATGACAGGCAGGTCTGCGGTAATGATGTTTGATATCTTTGGATATCCGCCAGTAGGCTGGCTGTCCGCCATGAGGACTATTGGCTGACCGCTGGCTGGAACCTGCACAGTTCCCTTGGTGATGCCTTCTGTTAGGAGCTCCTGGGAATATTTCATTCGAAGGGGCGGACCGCTCAGTCTGTATCCCATCCTATCTGATTCAGGAGTAATCATGAATTCCTTGGACAAGAAGCTGATCTGGGTTTCTTCGGTAAACCAGTCCCATTGGGTGCTTTTGATGACCCTGACTTCTTTTTTACCAAGATAAGAGAATAGAGAGGGAGATAAAGACCACGGAATCGTGGATCCACCAGGCTCTTCTGTGTTTAAATTTATTTTGTCTCCTGCTTTTAAGGGTCTCCCCGCATATCCACCGATTTTCGCAAGTGTATTTGTGCTGCTGCTGCCCAGCTGTTTGCTGACCTGCATTCCGCCTTTAAATGAGATATACGCCCGCAATCCTCTTTCTGCCACTCCAAACCGCAATACATCGCCCCTGCGCACTTGTAAAGGTTTGTTACTCGAAACCGGTTCATCATTAATGGACGGATTCAGGTCCGCTCCGCAAATGGCTATGATGGCTTGACTGGTGAATTGGAGGACTGGGCCCTGCAAGGTGATTTCGACTGCAGCTTCACCTTCGGCGTTTCCTACTAAAAGATTGGCCATGCGAAAAGCAAGTTCATCCATCGGTCCGCTGACAGGCATGCCGATATCACGGTAGCCAATTCTGCCCCCGTCCTGAATCGTTGTTAAAAGACCGCTCCTTTCGACAGAAAAACCCATTCAGCTTTCCTCCATTTCTTTAAATTGATTTTCCGTAATTGAATAAAACCTTACTTTGTCTCCTTGTGAGAGAAGTGCCGGCTTGCCGGGAGTATCCGGGTCGAATAATTTCAATGGGGTTTTCCCTATGATTTGCCATCCACCTGGTGAGGCAAGTGGATAAATACCTGTTTGGTTGCCTGCGATACCCACAGAGCCAGCCTCAATCCGTACACGTGGATTTTTTTTTCGGGGCGCAGCAATGGCAGGATCCATCCCGCTCAAAAATGGAAATCCTGGTGAAAAACCAAGGAAAGCGACCGAATAAATTCTGCTGCTGTGGAATTCGATCACACTGGCTTCATCCAAAGAATTATGATCAGCGACAAAAGAAAGGTCCGGGCCGGCATGTTTTCCGTACAGGACCGGTATAGACAAGACATCCTTGCTTGAGGAATCCTCAAGCATTTTTAACGCATTTATTTCATAAGCCAAGATATCCTTAAGTACATTGAATGGTGAACTTGAACTGATTTTTAATGGATCAAAGTGGACAGTTACTGTTTTAAATGCCGGGACCGCTTCGATGATGGCATTGTTCTTTCGCCTCGACAAAGCAAGGGTAAAGGCTGTAACAGCATTCAAGCACTTTTCAGCATCAGTCAACAGAAATTCTACTATTAAAGCAGAATCACCTAAAGGATGAATCGTATATTTCAAAAGAAATTCACTTCCAATCCTAAAAACATTCTGAATTATTACTTTCATCTTAACATAGAGATGTTTTTGAATAGAATGAGGAGTATTGAAAAACACCACAGAGGAATATATGTTGTCCTGAATGTTCTTTCCTTTGGCATGAGGATGCATGTTTCACTTCCACTGCAGAAAAATTCACGGAAAAAAGCCGGAACAAAAGGCTGCCATGTAAGACAGGCAGCCTTGGAAATTAGAAGTCTCACTTTTCATTATTCAGCTTTTCTTGAAGAGAGGTTCGGAAAGCGGCCGGATCATCCAGTCTGATATGCACTTGATGTACATTTTTTGTTAAACCATAAACATAGTGAGCCGTCTGTGGAGCTTTCAATTTGATCGCGAGCTGTGCTTTCTCAGGCACGAAGTCAGGAGCGACTGCCAGGAAAGTTCTCTTCTCCTGGTCTTTACTAAGCTTTCCTGGCCCTTCATAGGGAGTGATGTACGCTATATTTGTCAGCGGGATAGTGATCCTGCTGGCAAAACCGATCCTGATGACCAGCTCTTTCCCTGTTATACGGACTGGATTCAAACGGATGCCCTGTATTTGAGCAAGGAAAAATAATACCGTATATATGTTAAGGAATAATAGGAACCATGATATGATCGGATTCCATTGATGAAGAAAATAATGAAGGCCGATTGACTCAATAACGACAGCATGTATCAACATCACATAAAGGGCGATGGAGCTTCCTCTTTGATGGATCGTGAAAGTGTTTGAAGTGCTAACCGTATTCTTCTTCCAAGAAAATAAGCTGTAGTAAAACAGGCTGATTTCTGTTAAATAAATCCTTACGAAAAGAGGTGCAGACATATGCTGTTGAATGGCTGCTTCCAAACGGTGTGGAAAAAGGTCACCCCCTCCATCGGAATTAAGCTTTTTTAAGTGGCCCAATACCTTTGGGACTGCTTTAATGAGGTGAAGGGCAATATACACCTCGAATAGTATGAAAGCTCCCTCTGCTGCGATTAAAATATATTTAAAGAATGGGACTGAGGTGAGATGTTCATTCGGTATGATCAGCCATGCAGTACCATATCCTGCAGCGATTACCAGGGAAAGAGCTTTTGAGGAGTGATTTCCCCTTATGATGAAGAAGTAAGCCATCAAAGGGATGACAATCATAAGGTCAACAATGGAGCCAATCGCCATTTTTTCAGGAATATCATCCAGAGTATAGACTGAAATATTGCTTATGACCACAATTGCTGTCAGGGCAAGAAAAAGCGGCCATCTCTTCTTGGGTTTGACTTTTGTTTCGACCATAATTATACCTCCCTTAATCAAGTGCCTTACTAATATTATACAATTCCAATAAATTCCTGAAAGGTGCAGTTGTGTATAATTCATGAAATTATGAAGAAAAACTTCCTGAATGCCCTCTCAGTCTTTGAATATATTAAGGTATGAACCTGCGCTAAAGGCGGTGTAAAGGTGAGAACCTCAATGATTGCAGAACTATCACGCTTGAAACAGGGCTTACTGGAAAGGCAGGATGAAGATGGGGCATGGAGGTACTGTTTTGAAAACAGCTTAATGACTGATGCCTATATGATTGTGCTGATCAGGTCATTGGGAATAAAAAAAGAAGGAATGGTAAAGGAGCTTTCCCAAAGGTTGTTGGCTCAGCAGGACGAAGCAGGTTGCTGGAAGATTTACAGAGATGAAAAAGATGGGAATTTATCTGCTACAGTTGAAGCCTATTTTGCGCTGCTATGGAGTGGGATTGTGAATGAAAAAGATCACAACATGATGAAAGCAGAAGGGTATATTCTTTCAAAAGGGGGACTGGACGGGGTCCATTCCATGACGAAATTCATGCTCGCCGCCCATGGGCAATATCCGTGGAATCGCTTCTTTCCTGTTCCGGTTGAACTGATACTGCTTCCATCCTATTTCCCCCTGAATTTTATGGATTTCAGTGCATATGCAAGAGTTCATCTTGCTCCGATGCTGCTTCTGAAGAGCGAAAGATTCACTCGTAAAAAAACCTCCACTCCAGACATGTCCGGTTTGCTGGTTGATAAAGAAGCTCCATACCTATTCCGGGAAGAAGAAAGGTCATTCATTGATTGCGTGAAAAATGGAATAGATGCCTTATCATCTGTTCCAGTAGACTTACATTCAGCTGCCAAAAGAAATGCCCTGAATTACATGTTGTCAAGAATTGAACCTGATGGAAGTTTATATAGTTATTTCAGCTCCAGCTTCTACATGATCTTTGCTCTTTTGTCACAAGGTTATCCAAAGAATCATCCAATAATAATCCAGGCGATCCAGTCGATGATTTCCCATCAGTGCAGGAGGGAAGGGCATCCTCATATTCAAAATTCGCCATCGACTATCTGGGATACAGCTCTCATATGCCATGCATTGCAGGATGCAGGAGTGAGCGGCAGCCACCCGCAAATTAGAAAAGCCGGGAAGTTTCTTATCGATCATCAGCACACAAAGAAAGGCGATTGGTCTTCGGAAGCCCCAGGGGCAGAAGCAGGTGGATGGGGTTTCTCACAAAGCAACACTATTAACCCGGATGTAGATGATACTACGGCAGCACTAAGGGCATTGAAGGCTTCTTCTGTCAAAGAGGAAGAAAAAGCCCTTAACTGGAAGCGCGGCGTGGAATGGGTTCTATCCATGCAGAATAAGGACGGAGGCTGGCCGGCGTTTGAAAAAAATAAACAGAAAGAAATATTATCCTGGGTTCCGATGGACGGGGCAGAAGATGCTGCGCTTGACAGATCCACTGCAGACCTCACAGGCAGGACACTTGAGTTTCTAGGAAACCACGCTGGTTGGAAGCTTGGCAATAAACCGGTAGAAAAAGGGGTCGATTGGCTGAACAATAATCAGGAGAGGGACGGATCCTGGTATGGGAAATGGGGAATCTGCTATATTTATGGGACATGGGCCGCGTTGACAGGGTTGAAAGCTGCAGGCATCAATGATAATCATAAAACGATTAAGAAGGCGAAAAGGTGGCTCCTGGATATCCAGAACAATGATGGCGGCTGGGGTGAATCTTGCAGGAGTGACAAAGAGAAGAGATATATTCCCCTGGGTGCAAGCACGCCTTCCCAAACGGCTTGGGCCCTGGATGCTTTAATTTCCACCAGTGATTATCCTACAAAGGAAATCGACCGGGGTATGGAGGCGCTGCTTGGTTTATTGCAGTCTGCTGACTGGAGAACGGCGTATCCGACAGGTGCGGGGCTTCCGGGAACCTTTTATATTCATTATCATAGTTATAACTATATCTGGCCGCTGACTGCATTGAGTAAATATACATCGAAATATATGAAATGATGCTGAGAAATCTCAGCGAAAACTGCCTTGACTGCAGCTTGGAACATTTCCAAGCAGGCAGCAGGGAACATTAAACAAGAAAATCGGCCCGCTGTAAAACATAAAAATTCTGATAATTACCTATTGACTTCACCCCTTTCTTCGTATTAAGATAGAAAACAATTAAAGAACGGAACGGCGTTGATGAAGAGGAGTAGCTTCCGATGATCACTTCAGAGAGCTAGTGGATGGTGCGAACTAGCGTGGTCATGGATGTGAATGGACTTCTGAGCCTTCAAACTGAAATCACTTCATGTGAGAGTAGGCTTTGACGAATGTCTCATCGATACAAGGGACACATATTCGAGAATCAAAGGTCTCTGATATGGCTAAGCGGACTGTTTTACAGTCAACGAAGGTGGCACCACGGGTCTCCCGTCCTTATTTTGAGGATGGGGGACCCTTTTTTATTTCTAAAAGCCCCTTTTACAGCTTATCAAAGTCCCCAATTCAAAGAAAAATTTCTTTGAATTGGGGACTGCCAGTATACAGTTTCTAAGCGTAAGGAAAAAAACGACATATCCATAAATCTTTGAACAAGAGTAGTACGTATAGACAAAATCGTTACAGAAAGCCGGCGGTGATGAGAATCCGGCACGAGGGTCAGTACCGAATGGACTTGTGAGAGGCCGCCTGAACATTTTAGTAGGGCAGCCCGGGATTCCTCCGTTAAAAGGATAGGGTATCGGAATGACCAGCATTCCTGTACCTGAAAAAGCGGGAGTTCTTCATGAACTTCAATGCGAGGTGGCACCGCGATTCCAATCGTCCTCCATGAAACAGTATACCTGTTTTGTGGGGGACTTTTTTTAATCGACAAAAACCGGGTCGTGCCTGTCACCAAAGTAAGAGGAGGAGACGAGAATGAATGAGACGAGACAGATTAGAGTTCACACTAGAGAGATGAATGGAGACGAGTTGACCCCGATCAGTGTTTTTAAGAAGCTTGGCGGGCAAAAGAAGTTTTTGCTGGAAAGTTCCCTGAAACATGAAAAGGCAGGAAGGTATTCTTTCCTTGGAAGCAACCCCTTTTTTGAGTTTAAAGCAGACGGCAGCCAAATAACAGAATTGAATCATATGACAGGGACCTCTGCCGCTTCTGTGGGAAATCCATTTGACAGGCTGAAGATGCTTTTTGCAGACACAAAAGGAATGAAGCAGGGCTTTCCCTACTCCGGCGGTGCTGTAGGCTATATAGGATATGATAATATCCGCCACTTTGAAGATATCGGGGACATTCCTGGTAATTCATTGAAAATGCCGGATATACACCTAATGTTTTATGAAAAAACCATCATCTTTGATCATTTGGAGAATAAGGTGATTCTGCTGGTTCTGCAAGGGTTCAATGGAAATGCTGATCAACTTCCGGAAAAGGCGCTTGATGAAATGCAGGAAATGCTATGCCAGAGGGACACTGTCCAGGATGAATCGGATAAAGGAGAGCTTGATTTCAAAGCTCAGGTGACTCAGGAACAATTCGTCTCAATGGTTAATCAGGCGAAAGAAGAAATTATCAATGGTGAAATATTTCAGGTTGTGTTATCACAGCGTTTTAAATCAGAGTACACAGGAGAACCCTTCAGTATATATAGAAAGCTGAGACAGACAAACCCGTCCCCATATATGTTTTATATTGATTTTGAAGATTATGTTGTACTGGGGACTTCGCCCGAAAGCTTTATTAAAGTGAATGGCAGGAAAGTTATTTCCAATCCTATTGCCGGTACCAGGAGAAGAGGCAGTGATGAGGATGAAGATGCCGGCTTCGAGAGGGAATTGGTCCATGACGAAAAGGAAATTGCCGAACACAGGATGCTGGTTGACCTGGCAAGAAATGATCTTGGCAGGGTCTGCGGGATAGGAAGCATATCTTTGACAAAGTACATGCTTGTTGAAAGATATAAATACGTAATGCACCTTGTTTCGGAGGTGGAAGGTACCCTTGATCCTTCGCTTACAAGCATTGATGCAGTAATTGCTTGTCTCCCGGCCGGCACAGTAAGCGGTGCCCCGAAAATTGCAGCCATGAAGATCATCAACGTTCTGGAAAACTGCAAGCGAGGTGTGTATTCCGGTACAGTCGGATACATTTCAGTGAATGGAGATATCGATTTGGCACTGGCAATCCGGACGATGGTGATCAAGGATGGCCATGCTTATGTTCAGGCAGGAGCCGGCGTAGTCTACGACTCAAAGGCTGAATCCGAATACGAGGAAACACTCAACAAAGCGAGAGCGCTGATCGAGGTGGCAAAATGATGCTGTTAATCGATAACTATGATTCGTTTACCTATAACCTCTATCAATATCTATCCGAGCTTGGGGAGGAAGTACTTGTAAAACGTAATGATGAGCTGGCAATTGAAGAAGTATTTGAAATGGATCCATCGGGCATTGTCTTGTCCCCTGGGCCCGGAAGGCCAGAGAACGCAGGGATATCCATCGAAATAATACGTGAGTTTTATAATAAAACGCCAATTCTAGGAGTGTGTCTTGGGCACCAGGCAATCGCAGCAGCTTTTGGGGGTGAAGTAGTCAGGGCAGGGAAGATCAAACATGGAAAGACCTCTCAGATCAAACACAATAATGCCGGATTGTTTCAATATATCCCGCAGCCGGTTGAAGTGATGAGGTATCACTCTCTTGTAGTCAGGAAAGACTCCCTTCCCCCGGTCCTTACAACTTGTGCCGTTTCAATGGACGATAACGAAATCATGTCCATGAAGCATTTTCAGTACCCTGTTTACGGCGTCCAATTTCATCCTGAGTCCATTGGAACGAAACTTGGGAAGAAATTGCTTAAGAACTTTATCGATTTGAAGGAGGAAGAGAGAAATGAAAGAATTTCTTCAGAAATTATTTGAAGGGACCTCATTTGAAAAAGGAGAAATGAAAGCAGCCGTGAACCTTCTCCTGCAAGAAGAGACGAGTGAAAGCGAAGTCGCCTCATTCCTGACGGCTTTGAAAATGAAAGGGGAAACGGTGAAGGAAATTACGGGGCTTGTAGAACTCCTTCGTGAACGGGCAGACTTTCAAGCAGCTCCTGTAGAAAATGTAATGGATATTTGCGGAACAGGCGGGGATGGCTCCCAAAGCTTTAATATCAGTACCACAACGGCGTTCGTATTAGCCGGCGCAGGAGTGAAGGTTGCAAAACACGGCAACCGCAGTGTATCGAGCAGGACCGGGAGCTCGGATGTACTTGATCACTTAGGGGTCGGACTGGACTTTACCAGCAGTGAAGTCAACGAGATGCTGGAGATGAACGGGCTCGCCTTCCTATATGCCCCCAACGTCCATACAAGGTTAAAGAAAATCATGAAAGTAAGGGGGGAATTAAAGGTTCCGACAATCTTTAATATGATCGGCCCTCTGACAAATCCGATTAACATAGATACACAATTATTAGGGATTTACAGGCGGGATATGCTCGGTACCATGGCTTTAGTATTAAATGAATTGGGCAGGAAGAGGGCCGTCGTCTTGAATGGGGCGGGTTACATGGATGAGGCCTCGCTGGCTGGAGAAAATCATTTGGTCCTGCTTGAAAATGGAAAGACATCAAGACTCATCATCCATCCTGATGAAGCAGGCCTCCCTGTCTACTCAAATGACACAATCCGCGGAGGTGATGCGCTCAAAAATGCGGAAATCCTCTTGGAAGTCCTGAAAGGAAAAGAGGGACCTTATCTGGATACAGTGATTTTCAACGCGGGCATCGCATTATTTGCCAACGGCAGGACCACAACCGTTGCGGAAGGTGTGAAATTGGCAAGAGAATCCATCCAGAGCGGTGCAGCTTATGAGAAGCTGCAGCAGACAGTTGAATATTCCCAGCGAAGCAGAAAGAAGGTTATGTAAAATGGCGGATATTTTGACAACAATCATTGAACAGAAAAAGCAGGAGGTTGCTCAATTAAAAAAGATAGGCTATGAACAAGCGAACCTCTACAGGGAAGGAAAACATAAATTAGCTGATTCTCTGCTCTCTTCGAAAGAACTAAGGGTCATAGCAGAAATCAAACGCGCTTCACCTTCAAAAGGGGAGATCGCTTCAGCTGCAGAACCCGCTCAACAGGCAAAACGATATGAGGACGGAGGAGCGGCAGCCGTTTCTGTACTGACCGATCAAAGGTTTTTTAAAGGGTCGATAGAAGATCTTAAAGCGGTGAGGCGTGAGGTCGATCTTCCGCTGTTATGCAAGGATTTCTTTATCGATGAAATACAGATAGACAGAGCAAAAGATGCAGGTGCAAATATCATTCTATTGATTGTTGCCGCATTGACTCAGAAAAGGCTGGAAGAGTTATACCGGTATGCTGTTTCACTGGACCTGGAGGTGCTGGTGGAAATACATGATGAGGATGAAGGTGAAAGAGCGGCAGCCCTTGGTGCAGCAATCATTGGAATCAATAACCGGAATCTAAAGACATTCCAGGTGGATCTGGCGAATACCGAAAGGCTCGCTCCTTTAATGAATGGTAAAAATAGTGTGGTTATCAGTGAGAGCGGGATCAAATCAAGGGAAGATGCAATCAGGGCTGCAAGGGCGGGAGCTGAAGGGATTCTTGCCGGCGAGTCGCTCATGATCAGCAGGGACGCCGGAAAAGCAATCAGATCGTTTTCTGTCTGCAAGGAGGATGCTTTGCTTGGTTAAAGTGAAGGTATGCGGAATCAGAACAGTGGAACATGCCAGAGCCGCTGTTGAAGCCGGGTCAGATGCCATAGGGTTCATTTTTGCAGACAGCAGGAGAAAGGTATCAATAGCATCCGCGCGTGAGATTAGTGACAGCATTCCAAGCTCTGTAAAGAAAATTGGTGTATTCGTCAATGAGTGCCGGACAGAAATAGAAAAAATAGCGGCTCAAGTACAGCTTGATTATGTACAGCTGCACGGTGATGAGACGGCCGATTTCATGAACTCCCTTACCGTCCCCTCATATAAAGCACTTTCGATTCAGGGAAAAGAAGATTTAAATGGATGCGGGGAATTCCCCGGGAGGTTCATTCTCTTCGACAGCGGCCATGGTGAAGCAAGAGGGGGAAACGGCACGACATTTGACTGGTCATATCTTAAGGAAGTTTCATTGAACAAACAATTGATCCTGGCCGGAGGGTTACATGCTGAGAACGTCAGACATGCCATTATGGATGTGAATCCATATATGGTCGATGTTTCGAGCGGAGTCGAGGTGAACGGAATGAAAGATGTGCAAAAGATAAAAGAGTTTATCAGGATAGTGAAAACAATCAGAAAATAAGAAGGAGGAAGGGCAATGATCTATACTCAACCAGATGAAAAAGGGCTGTTTGGCCGTTTTGGAGGACAATTTGTCTCGGAAACACTGATGGGAGCAGTAGCGGAGCTGAATGAAGCTTACGAAAATGCTGTTTTGGATCCGGAGTTCCAGCGGGAACTTAAGTATTACCTCAAAGAATATATCGGCAGGGAAACCCCTTTATACTTAGCAGCCAATCTTACCAAACGTGCAGGCGGGGCAAAGATTTACTTGAAAAGGGAAGACCTTAACCATACTGGTGCCCACAAAATCAATAATACGATCGGTCAGGCACTCCTTGCATTAAGAATGGGGAAACGGAAAATCGTGGCCGAGACAGGTGCAGGACAGCATGGGGTGGCAACTGCCACAGTATGCGCTCTGCTTAATCTTGACTGTGTCATTTTTATGGGCGAGGAAGATATCCAGCGGCAGAAATTAAATGTGTTCAGGATGGAGCTCCTTGGTGCGGAAGTCATCAGTGTCAAACAAGGCAGTGCAACACTTAAGGATGCAGTAAACGAAGCAATGCGCTATTGGGTTTCTCATGTCGAGGACACTCACTACATCATAGGATCGGTGCTGGGTCCGCACCCATTCCCTAAGATGGTCAGGGATTTTCAAAGCATAATTGGCAGTGAGACAAGGAAACAATTCATGCAAAAAGAAAACACTCTTCCGGACGCCGTTGTTGCCTGTGTAGGCGGCGGAAGCAATGCAATGGGGATGTTTTACCCTTTCATAGACGATGAGGACGTAAGTTTGTATGGTGTAGAGGCTGCAGGAGCAGGAGTCGATACAGCAAAACATGCAGCCACTATGACAAAGGGGTCATTGGGTGTCCTTCATGGAGCAATGATGTATGTCCTTCAAGATGGGGATGGACAGATACAGGAAGCACATTCAATTTCAGCGGGTCTGGATTATCCAGGGGTCGGTCCCGAACACAGCCTGTTAAAAGAAACCGGACGCGTCTCGTATTCTGCAGTCACTGATGAAGAAGCACTGGATGCATTTAAATTGCTTTCAGTGGAAGAAGGGATAATACCAGCCTTGGAATCCTCTCATGCTGTCGCTTATGGAGTTAAGCTCGCTGCCTCAATGAAGATTGATGAGAGTATCATTATCTGCTTATCTGGCAGAGGCGATAAGGATGTAGAGACAGTCAAGTCAAGAATAGGAGGACATCGACATGGGTAAAGAATTTCTTGAGGCATCTTTAAATAACTTGCGAGCAAAAGGGCAGGGCATATTCATTCCTTATATCATGGCAGGCGACGGGGGACTTGAAAATCTCATTAACCAGCTGTGCTTTCTTGAGGAGGCAGGGGCGTCCGCTATTGAAATCGGCATTCCTTTCTCAGACCCTGCAGCTGACGGGCCGGTCATACAGGAAGCGGGGAAACGGGCGCTGCAAAATGGCACCACGCTTTCAGGGATCCTTGAGGTCCTGAAGAACGAGAGGAAAAGAATCAGCATCCCCCTCCTTTTCATGACCTATTTCAATCCCGTCCTGCAGTATGGATTGGATGCACTTGCTGAAGATTGTTCAAAGGCAGGAGTCGATGGACTGATCATCCCTGATTTACCTTTGGAACATAAAGACATACTGTCACCTTTTATAAGGGATAAGAATATAGCCCTGGTACAGCTTGCCTCATTGACCAGTTCGAAAAAGCGGTTGAAGGAAATTGCAGAAGCAACTGAAGGCTTTCTATATGCAGTGACGATCAATGGGACTACAGGGGCTGTGAAAGACTTCCAGTCACCTGTAATGAATCATCTGGCCGATTTGAAAACGATTTGCAGTGTACCTGTCCTTGCGGGATTCGGAATTTCAACACCAGTTCACGTCCGGAAGTTTCTTGCTGTGTCGGATGGAGTTGTGGTCGGAAGTAAAATCATACAGCATCTGAAAAACAAAAGGCTTGATGAAATCAGGGGATTGGCAGAAGCAGCTCGATATAAAACACCAGTTTCCTGAATAAAAGGCTTGATATTACTTAGCTCTTTGTATGAAAACTCCCATGGCGGCGGGAAGCGCCGTCATGGGAGTTTTTCGTAAACTTTGTTGCTATTCACTATAAATTTCAACTAATATCCTGGTATATCGTAGTAGAAACCCCCGGTGAGAAGGAAAGAAAAGAGCTGCTCGTTCTTTTTCGAGAGTAAAACCTTTGTATACAGGGGAAAAATCCGGCACCTGGGATTTTTCCGAAAGCAACAATATAGGCGAAAACAGCCTTACCTAAGGAGAACAGGGCAGCTGAAAATGAACTTGTTGATTATAAGAAACAATCAAGAAGAGAAAACGCATGGGTTCGGCAGTTAACGATCCCATACGTTTTTACAATCATCTCTATTAAGTGGTCTCAGGCTGCATTTCTTCAGATTCTTCAGGCTCCGGCTTGATGAGGATCAGCGCAATGAATGCTGATACGGCGCTGATACCGATCAAGATCATGAAGGTGACTCCTTTTGACAGCAAAGCAACGACGGGTGGCCCGGCTGCAACCCCTATAAAACGCATACTGCTGTAAATTGAAGTTATGGTCCCCCGGTGTTCTTTCTCGATACCCTCGGTTATTAATGCATCGAGGCAAGGCAGTGCAGCTCCGATGCCAATACTGGCCAGCGACAAGAATATCAGGAGCATCCACTTTCCGTCGGAAAAGAAGATGGGTACCTGGGCACCGGCCCCTAGCAGCATCCCGATCACTATTGCCCATTTCATCAATGCCCTCTTCTTACCGATGAATTTTCCGGTAAGGAAAGAAGTTGCACACAAAAATAGAAGAGGCAGGGCAAGGTAAAGGCCTTTAAGAACTCCATCAATATTATATTTGCGTTCAAGTACATTGGATAAAAAGAAAAGAAACCCGAACAAAATGAACATAGAAACAATCCCGATAATGAAGATTGCTGATAGCCATTTGCCTTCTTTTCCGAGGATTTCCTTTATTTCTTTGGTGAATTCCTTAATGGTCTGGCCTTTTTCTTCTTCTTTTTCTTTCTTTGGAACTTTAACTAGAAGAAAGACCAAGCCGATGGCAATCAATGAAAAAACAGGTATCGAAAAGAACGGGATGAACCAGATCCAAGCTGCAAGAAGGGATCCCAAAACAGGGCTGAGAACTTTACCGAACGTATTGGATGTTTCAATCAAACCCAATCCCTTAGTGACTTCCGTTTCATCTTCAAACATATCCCCTACTGTCGGGATCACGACAGGGAACGCACCAGCTGCGCCGATGCCCTGTACAAATCGTCCAAGAAGGACAATCCAGTAGCCGTCATTCATCTGCCAGGAAGCCCAGCCGGAAATGACACCGCCTATCCCGGCAATTATAAGGCTCGGTATAATGATTTTCTTTCGTCCGAACCTGTCAGACAAGTATCCTGCAATCGGTATCAGGAGGATGGCTACAAGGGAGTATACAGTAATGATCATGCTTGATTGAAATCCGCTGATTCCCAGCTTTTTTTCCATAGTGGGCAAAACTGGTATCAACATAGAGTTTCCCAGTGTCATTACAAGTGGAATAGACGATAGCGCGAATAAGTCCCATTTCTTTTTCTGCTCCATTTGAAGTTCCTCCAAAATCAAAATGCTTCACTCTGCTTATTGTTATCAAAATGGAGGATTTCATTCAGGGGATTTGAAAAGGATGCTGCAGAGAAAAATTGCAGCTTCCTGAAAGAGGAGTTCCATACACCAATACTATCCAAGTGGTGTGAAAAATTGGCCCAATCTATAAAGGAATAGGCCGATTTTATACTGCCGGTCCTTTATTTTGGTACAAACCGGTAATTAACGCCCCAAGATCAAATGTGCCCATCTGTGGCCCAATGTTTATAGGCTGTTTTCGAAGTTGCTTTCGGAAAATCACAGGCAGCATTTTTTTCCTGTATTCAAAGGTTTTTACCCTCGAAAAAGAACGGGAAGCTCTTTTGTTTCCTGCTTACCGGGTTTTTTTCGGTTGATATTTACGAAAAAAAGCTAAAAAAAAGACGTTTCATTATCTTTCTGAAACGTCGATCTCTGTAAACTGAAGATCTATGCTTTTGGGGATCTTTATCTCAAGAATCCCCTCTTTGTATTGTGCGGAAGAACCCTTTTTCTTTACAAGCGAAGGCAGGGTAATGACCTGTCTTTCACCAGAGCTGGGGATGTTTTCAAGGATTGCCTGATTGGAGGTGTGAAAAACCTTCATATTTTTAACAAGTTCCTCGTCGGAAATTTTAAGTTGTATATAAATGCTTTCAAGTGATTCGAAAATATTCACAGGGATTTTCTCATTATGTTGACGATCATCCTGGCCGTCAGGGGAATATTCACCAGCTTTTTCATTCGATCCATTCATACCGTTAAACCCGTTCATCATCCCGCCCATATTCTTCATTAAGTCTCCGGGGTTCTGCATGCCCTGCCAGTCTTTTGGAAACATTTCATGCATTACGCCCTTAACATATTGATCGACATCCTGAGGGTTCATATTCTTCATCATATCCTTCATGTTTTTATTGAATGGAAAAAAGGAGTTCCAAGGAAACATAGTCTCACCTCTTTAATGTAACCGCAGTATTATTTGTTTAGTGTATGCACTCATCCGCCCAGGGGTTCATGGCTGCCTCACATGTTTGAGGAAGGGCTTACAGGGGATAAGAAAATAAGTAAGAAAAGAATTCAATTCAAAGAAGGGAGCTATTAAATATGAAGAAAAAAAACTTTTGCTATTCAAGATTAGGATATGGTTTGGAAAAGTAGACAAAAAAGTGTATAAAATCAAAAAAAATATTTGGTTTTTTTAGGTAACAGTAGTAAGATGGTTTATGAAAAATGGTAAAGATGAAAAACAGAAAGCTTGAAAAAGAGAGTCGGAATTTATTTTTACTATTTCAGAATAATCAAAAATTTAGATGACAATAACAGATTGGGCATAATATTCCATAATATTTTGCCGCCTCAAAAGATGGCGAAATTTTAAAGATTTTGTCACAAATGCTTTATCTCTTACTTTTAGAGTGATAAAATATTGCTGTAAGCGTTTTATATTTCTTTTAAAATACTATACTTACATAGTATTCCAATATCTATACAAAAATTAGAATGGTGAAATGGTTGGAGGTTTTTCAAAGTGAAAAGACAATCAACAAACCAGGCTGGTCCATGGGAAAGTTTTTACGGTCCAAACCTTGGTTATATAATGGAAGTGTATGAGCTTTATCTAGAAAATCCGGAAGAAATTGACCCCGAACTCAAAGAACTTTTTGAACAATGGGGCCCTCCCACGGCTGTCGAAGCAGGAGCGGTTCAAACCTCTCCAGTGACAGATCTGCCTGGCGGTAATTATGATCTGGGGAAAGTTGTAGCTGCGGTGAATCTTGCTGATAACATTCGTACATATGGACATCTTGCAGCTGATATCTACCCTTTAAATGACCGTGATAAGGACAGCAGAAGGATTGACTTGGAAGAGTATAATCTGACTGAGGAAGACCTGAAAAAGGTGCCTGTTGAATTCATAATTCCGGGAGCGCCTGCTCATGTCAGGAATGGACTGGATGCGATTACCCATCTCAAAAAGGTATACACCAGCAAGCTTGCTTATGAATTTGCCCATGTACATGAAATGGAAGAAAAAAACTGGCTCAAGGAAAAGATTGAATCAGGATCGATTCTTTCCGACTACAGCAAAGAGAGGAAGCAGGCTTTATTGAAGCGCCTCTCTGAAGTTGAAGGTTTTGAAAAATACATCCACCGTACATTCGTCGGTCAAAAGCGTTTTTCAATTGAAGGCCTGGATAATATGGTGCCTTTACTGGATGAGCTTGTCCGCTATTCTGTTGAACACGGAGCGAGGACAATCAATATCGGGATGGCCCACCGCGGACGCCTGAATGTGTTGGCACATGTAATCGGAAAGCCGTATGAAATGATATTCGCGGAATTCCAGCATGCGCCCAGCAAGGATTTAATACCTTCAGAAGGGTCGATCGGGATCACTTACGGGTGGACAGGGGATGTGAAGTATCACCTTGGTGCAGACCGGAACATTGGCATCAATGATACCGCCCGTGCCCGTGTCACTTTGGCAAACAACCCGAGTCACCTGGAAGTTGTCAGTCCGATTGTTGCCGGATATACCAGGGCTGCTCAGGAAGAACGGGAACAAAGGGGATATCCGGAACAAAACAACGAAACTTCCTATGCCATCATGATTCATGGCGATGCCGCTTTCCCTGGGGAAGGTGTTGTGGCGGAGACTTTCAATATGGGCGGACTTCGCGGTTTTAATACCGGCGGATCCATTCACTTGATTGCAAACAATATGATCGGGTTCACAACTGAGAGCTATGACTCTCGTTCTACCAAATATGCATCCGATACGGCAAAAGGATTTGAAGTCCCTATCGTCCATGTGAACGGAGATGATCCGGAAGCATGCCTTGCTGCCGCGGTGCTGGCATATGAATACCGCAATAAATTCAATAAAGATTTTGTGATTGACCTTATTGGCTACAGACGTTTCGGCCATAACGAAATGGATGAACCGATGGTGACGAACCCGGTAATGTATAACAAAATCCATAATCATCCCACCCCCCGCAAAATATATGAAGACAGGTTGATCTCGGAAGGTGTCATTTCACAAGATGATGCTTCCAAGATGGAGAAGGATGTTGAAGATACGCTGAAAGCAGCTTACGAAAAAGTTCCGACCAAGGATGAAAATCCGGATATCATCATGAATCCGCCTGAAGATGTTACAAACGGATTCCCTGCTATAGATACAAGTGTCGATTTCGACCAGCTTCATGCTCTGAATGATGAACTGCTTGAATGGCCGGAAGGATTCTCACCATTCAAGAAATTGGAAAAGATCCTGCAAAGAAGGGGTGGAGTATTTGTAGGTAAAGGCAAGATTGACTGGGCACATGCTGAGACACTTGCATTCGCTACAATCCTGAAAGAAGGAACGCCGATCAGGCTTACTGGACAGGATTCAGAGCGGGGAACCTTTGCGCAGCGCCACTTGGTCCTTCACGATCATAAGACTGGTGAGGAACTGATTCCTCTTCATCAATTGAAAGATACAAACGCTTCCTTTGCTGTATTCAACAGTCCTCTTACCGAAACAGCGGTTGTAGGATATGAATATGGATACAATGTCTTCGCACCTGAAACGCTTGTTCTTTGGGAAGCTCAATTTGGTGATTTTGCCAATACAGCACAGGTAATGTTCGATCAGTTCATTTCTGCCGGCAGAGCGAAATGGGGACAAAAATCAGGTCTTGTGATGCTGCTCCCTCATGGTTATGAAGGCCAGGGCCCAGAGCACTCCAGTGCAAGGCTGGAACGCTTCCTGCAGATGGCAGGCGAATTTAACTGGACAGTGGCGAATTGCTCCACTGCCGGTCAGTATTTCCACATCCTGCGCAGACAGGCTGCCATCCTACAAAAGGAAGAAGTAAGGCCTTTGGTTATCATGACCCCGAAAAGCCTGCTGAGAAACCAATTCGCAGCCGTTACAGCTGAAGAATTGGCGAATGGCCAATTCCGTTCCGTGCTTGAACAGCCTGGTCTTGGTAAAGAAGCAGATATGGTGGAAAGAGTCGTCCTTACAAGTGGTAAGATGGCGATCGATCTTGAAGAAAACCTAAAAGATAAAGAGGGTATGGACTGGGTGCATATCTTGAGAGTTGAAGAGTTATATCCTTTCCCTAAAACGGATATCATTGAAATCCTTAAGAAGTATCCGAACCTTAAAGAGTTGGTATGGGTACAGGAAGAGCCAAAGAACATGGGCGGCTGGACATTTGCAGAGCCTCGCATGCGTGATATCGCTCCAGAGGGCGTTGAGGTTAGATATGCAGGCAGAAGAAGGCGTTCAAGTCCTGCTGAAGGGGAACCAACAGTCCATAAAAAAGAACAATCAAGAATTATCAATGAAGCGTTGACAAGATAATCAGGAGGAGGAAGACAAAGTGGCAGAAATTAAAGTACCAGAATTAGCAGAATCCATTACAGAGGGTACAATTGCCCAGTGGCTGAAACAACCGGGTGATTATGTAGAAAAAGGGGAATATATTGTTGAACTTGAAACAGATAAGGTCAATGTCGAGGTAATCTCCGAAGAGGCAGGTACGATTCAGGAATTAAAAGCTGAAGAAGGCGATACAGTTGAAGTCGGCCAGGTCATTGCCATTGTCGGTGAAGGCGGACAGCAGCCGGCATCTTCCGATAAAGGTGATGAACAGCAGGCAGAGGCTCCTAAAGAAGAGGCAAAACAAGAAGAGTCTTCTCCAGCACCAGCCGAGCAGGACAACAAGAAAGAGCGTGTGATTGCTTCTCCGGCTGCGCGCAAACTTGCTCGTGAAAAAGGAATCGATTTAAGCCAAGTATCGACTGACCCGCTGGGCAGAGTTCGCAAACAGGATATTGAATCCTTTGGAAATAAGCCGCAATCTGCTCCTTCCAAACCGGCAGCATCTGAAAGCAAACCAGCTGCTCCTAAACAGGATAATGGTAAACCGGTTGTACGTGAAAAAATGTCACGCCGCCGCCAGACAATCGCAAAACGCTTGGTTGAAGTACAGCAAACTGCAGCAATGCTTACGACTTTCAATGAAATCGATATGTCAGCGGTTATGGAACTGCGTAAACGCAAAAAAGATAAATTCTTCGAAACTCACGATGTACGTCTTGGTTTCATGTCCTTCTTCACGAAGGCGGTAACAGCAGCGTTGAAGAAGTATCCTTATGTCAATGCAGAAATTGACGGGAATGAAGTAGTCCTTAAGCAATACTATGATGTCGGTGTAGCCGTTTCTACAGACGATGGTCTTGTTGTTCCGGTTGTAAGAGACTGTGACCGCAAGAACTTCGCGGAAATTGAAGGCGAAATCATGGAATTGGCAACAAAAGCAAGAGACAACAAATTGGCTTTGAGCGACCTTCAAGGCGGTTCATTCACCATCACGAACGGCGGTGTTTTCGGATCTTTACTATCCACACCGATCCTGAACGGACCTCAAGTCGGTATCCTTGGAATGCATACAATCCAGCTGCGTCCGGTTGCGATTGATAAGGATACTATGGAAAACCGTCCTATGATGTACATTGCCCTATCTTATGACCATCGAATTATCGATGGTAAAGAGGCAGTGGGCTTCCTTTCAATGATCAAAAATCTTTTGGAAAACCCTGAAGATCTTTTGCTTGAAGGTTAATAATAATTACAAAGGCCAGCAGAATCCTATCTGCTGGCTTTTTGTATGCGTATGGCAACGCCTCAGTTTGTGTGATTTTTTGTTTAACAGCAGCTCCTATGTATGGCCTCTTCATATTGAAGAGTGTACAGCCGGTGACGCTGGATAAACGATAGGAATGGGGAACCATTTGGGGGAAGAGAGCCCATGATGCCGGGAAAGCGGTTGGAAAGGAGCATCATTCAGAGAGAGGCCGGGGAATGATGCTGGAAAAGCAGTGGAATTGGGGCATCATTTAATGGTAACTGGAGAATGATGCTGGAAAAGCGATGGAATTGGGGCATCATTCAGAGAGAGAGCAAAGAATGATGCCGGAAAAGCGGTGGAATTGGGGCATCATTTCGTGGCAGACAGAGAATGATGCCGGAAAAACGGTGGAAATGGGGCATCATTTCGTGGCAGACAGAGAATGATGTAGGAAAAGCAGTGGAAATGGGGCATCATTCAGAGAGAGATCAAAGAATGATGCCGGAAAAGCGGTGGAATTGGAGCATCATTCAGAGAGAGAGCAAAGAATGATGCCGGAAAAGCAGTGGAAATGGAGCATCATTTAGTGAGAAGACAGAGAATGATGCCGGAAAAGCGGTGGAATTGGGCATCATTCAGAGAGAGGCCTGGGAATGATGTAGGAAAAGCAGTGGAAATGGGGCATCATTCAGAGAGAGAGCAAAGAATGATGCAGGAAAAGCAGTGGAAATGGGGCATCATTTCGTGGGAGTCATAGAATGATGCCGGAAAAGCGGTGGAATTGGAGCATCATTTCGTGGGAGTCAGAGAATGATGCTGGAAAAGCAGTGGAATTGCATCATCATTTAGTGAGAAGACAGAGAATGATGCAGGAAAAGCAGTGGAAATGGAGCATGATTTCGTGGCAGACAGAGAATGATGCCGGAAAAGCGGTGGAATTGGGGCTTCATTTTGAGAGAGGTCAAGGAATGATGCAGAAAAGCAGTAGAGTAGGTACATCATTCAGAGAGAGAAGGAAATGATACCGAAAAGATGTGGAAAAGGAGCATTATTCAGCATGAAACAGTTGATGATGTCCGAAAAGCGCTTCGAATGGTTCATCATTCCATAAAAGGCTGGCCCAAAGACGATGGAAACATCAAAAGATTGATACCCGATAGAGAGTGATTAAGTGAAAAAAGGGGAGAACCTGTTGATTGAACAGGTTTTCCCCTTTTTATATTGCCCGGTGTTTCATGTGTCCATTTCAATAAGTATCACTGTCATAAGTATCGTCTTTCTTCAAATTTTCCTAATAGGCTTCATCCCTCGACTATGAATCTCTTTCTTAAGCATCTGAATCCAGTCACGATCACTACCGTTTTTCTCAGCGCCCCGATAAGCTGCAACCAACTGTTCATTACTCATAATCTTCATGGAAAACCTCCCAGGAGAATTTAAAAATATAGAATGTTCTATATTTTCTGTATATTCTACCTTTTATACTGAAGAATGAAAAGGGGGTATAACAAATTTTTTTAAAAAATTTTTACCAATGAAATGAATATTCAAGATGGATTAAATATATTTTAAAAAATCAAAAAATTATGATAATATATAGTCGGATGATGTGGATAAGCAAACGTGAGGGCAGGCAGAAAATTTTAATTCCACTGGGAAAATTATTTTTCTTGAATGGGGGAACCAGGTTGTCGAACTTATTGAATGTCACAGTAGGCAGATTATTAGAGGAGAAGGCTGAACTGCAAGGAGACAGGGATGCTGTTGTTTACAATGACAGAAATTTGCGAATGTCCTATAAGGAATTCGATTCATATTGCCGCAAAGTGGCAAAAGGTCTGATGGGGCTGGGACTGCAAAAAGGTGAACACATGGCTGTTTGGTCAACTAATACGCCGGAATGGCTTGCAAGCCAATTTGCAACAGGGAAAATGGGAGCTGTCCTGGTGACAGTCAATACTAACTACCGGACCGCTGAGCTGGAATATTTATTAAAGCAGTCAGAAGCTACAACGATTCTTTTGATGGATCAATACCGTGATGCCTCATACATTGAGATGCTTTATGAGATTTGTCCGGAGTTAAAGGATTCTCATCCGGGAACCCTTGATAGCAAACGCCTCCCGTCTCTCAAAAATGTCATTGTTTTAAGTGAAAAACGCTATAGTGGTACATATAACTGGGAAGATATTCTGCAAATGGCTGATAGGGTCGAGGAGGCAGAGCTTGCGGAACGAATGAGCAGCCTCGATCCTGAAGACGTAATCAATATGCAGTATACCTCAGGTACAACCGGCTTTCCGAAAGGCGTAATGCTCACCCACAACAATATTGTGAATAATGCCTATAATATTGCTCAATGCATGAAACTTTCAAATGAAGACAGGCTTTGTATACCTGTGCCTTTTTTTCACTGCTTTGGCTGCGTACTCGGGACGATGGCATGCGTTTCTGTTGGCGCAGCGATGGTGCCTGTACAGGAATTCAGCCCTGAAGTCGTACTGCAAACGGTCCAGGATGAAAAATGCACCGGATTGCACGGGGTGCCGACAATGTTCATTGCCGAATTGAACCATCCTGATTTTGATCAATATGATCTTTCGTCTCTCCGAACAGGAATCATGGCTGGGAGCAATTGTCCTATCGAAGTAATGAAAGGTGTAATTGAAAGGATGGGTGCTGATGAAATCACGATTGCTTACGGCCAAACAGAATCCTCCCCTGTCATAACCCAGACCAGAACAGATGATCCGATTGAGATAAGGGTGGAAACAGTTGGCAGGGCACTTCCGAATGTGGAGGTGAAAATCGTTCAGCCGGGCTCAACTGAGGAGGTCCCATTCGGAGTGCAGGGTGAACTTTGCACTCGTGGATATCATGTCATGAAAGGGTATTATAACAATGAGGAAGCAACGGCTGAGGCGATTGACCATGACGGCTGGCTGCATACTGGTGATTTGGCTGTTATGGACGAGAATGGATACTGCAGAATCACCGGGCGTTTGAAGGATATGATCATCCGGGGCGGTGAAAATGTATATCCCAGGGAAATTGAAGAATTCATATACACTCATCCCAAGGTGCTGGATGTTCAGGTCGTAGGGATTCCGGATGAGGTTTATGGAGAGGAAGTCATGGCCTGGATCATTTTAAAAGAAGACCAGACAGCCACTGCGGATGAATTGCGCGACTATTGCAGAGGAAAAATCTCTCGTTATAAGATCCCCCGCTATATTGAATTCACCGAAGAATACCCAATGACTGCCTCTGGCAAGATTCAGAAGTTTAAGTTAAGGGAAGATGCTGTACAGAAAGCACTGCATAGTTAAATTCCTAAAAGTGAGGCTGGCAGATTATTGATGCCGGCTTTTTTTTTCTGTAAAGTGGCTTGGGAAAAAAAGGAGACCGCAAAAGAGATGTAGAAAGATTCTAAAGGGGTAATAGGGGATAAAAAAAGGATCTTCAACGGATTTATAGGATTTGAAACCGGCAGGGAGGAGAAATCAGAAAATATGAAGGTTTTTGTATACGGAACATTGCGGAAGAACCAAAAGTACCACCACTATCTGAATGATTGTAAGCTCATTGCTGAGCATGCTTGGATAAAAGGTGAACTATATGATACAGGAAAAGGATATCCAGCTTTAAAAGAAGGAGAGTGCCGGGTATTGGGTGAAATATACCAAATTAACCAGGCGGTCCTGGAACAGATGGATGAGTTGGAAGATTATAAAGAAAACAGGAATGATAATCTATATTTAAGACAGGCGGGGGTGGCTCAAACTGATCAAGGCTCGGTTGATGTCATTTATTACACAGGATTTCGCCCATCCTTGTTTAAAAGACCCATTGCCTCTGGTGACTGGGTGCAGCATATAACGGAAGAACATTAGATACCCTGCCAGGGCTGGATCACCATCGTTTCTGGCCTTCCTTTAAAATTTCGTGCACACCTGCTCTGTAAAATTGATCCATTATGGTAGAATATCAGGAGAAATAGAATGGCAAATGACCATGGGGTTAATATACTTCAACAGTAAAATCTAAAAGATGCAGTGGGATCCTGGTAAAGAAACGATTGAAATCTATAAAACTATTAATTAGTGAAAGGCAGATATTTTAATGTTGAATAGACAAGAAATAATCAAGGCTATTGAAGACCATCATTGGGATTATGAAGAAGAATGGATACCTTCCTATATAGAAACGATTGAGGAAGCTGGGCTGAAAGCAGTCAAAAATCCAAGGATGCATAATGAGTTGAGCAATAAGGTCGTGGAATTTTCATTTAAGAATGATGCCATGATGGAAGAAAAATGGAATGAAGCAAAAGATTTTTTTGGAGACATCCCTTTCAGTCTGTGGCTGGAAAAAGATCAGAGCAGCCGGCTTTCTCCCTTTTTAGAGAAGGATGGATATCATATCACCGACAAATATGATGGAGTCGCATTTCTACTCCAACAATATAAGAAAGTAACGTCTTCATCTAACGAAAACATTGAATATATAGAGGTAAAGGACGATGAGGAAATCAGGAAGCTTGTTGAAGTATCTTCATTGATTTGGGGATACCCAGTGGAACAGCAGGACTCAATATTCAGACAGAGGAAAAGCTATATTTCCTCTCCTTACAGTAATGGAGGTTACATCCTTGGAATGAAAGCAGGACGGCCGGCAGCATACAGTAACTACAGGTTCAGCAGTGACGGAAGGACGATGTATTTGAACGGAAGCGGCGTGCTTCCTGAGTTCCGCCATCAAGGTGTTTACTCAGATATGGTAAGATTTCGTTTAGAGCACGCCAATTCAAAAGGAGCAGAACTTGCCACTTGCCAAGCAAGAGAAGGCCATTCTTCGCCTGTTTTGAAAAAGCTCGGTTTTCAAAGCTACTCAACATATGATTATTGGGTGTATAATAGATAAAATCACCACTGAGCTTTTTTGATTGGAGGACAGGCATGGCTTTTTTAATAGAACTTGTAAATGAATTGGGTTACTTTGCCATGTTTATTTTCAGCTGGCTGATTTTTATAGGGTTTCCTCTGCCTAATGAAGCCGCCGCTGCCTTTTCCGGAGTTTTAACTGAAATAAGGGGGTATTCACCTTTAATAGCATTCACAGCAACTTATCTTGGCATCATTAGTTCCGGGACATTTGGATATGGAGTTGGAAGGGTCGCGAAAACCCGTATATTGAGCAGATTTGAAAAATCAAAATCAAGGAAGATTGTCAAAAAAGGGCAGACATGGCTGAAGAGGTATGGAGCAGCTGGTATTTCCTTCAGCTACTTCGTTCCTGGTGTGCGTCTGGTCATGCCCTACATAGCAGGCGCATCAGGGATTTCGTTTGGAAAATTCATTGTGGCTGCCTACCCTGCGGCATTTATCTGGTGCATGATATATTTTCAGATTGGAAGATTGTTTCCTTCCACTTTTACAACCATTATCGATCACCTATCAACAGTGCTAACTGCTGTGGCCATTGGTTTAATTGTGCTTCTAGGGGGATATTTCTATTATAGAAAAAGGAAGCAGTCAGGAGGCACGGTCATCAAAGAAGGAGAGTGAATTCAGCCCCTTTCCGATTGAGGCTCCAGTTCTTCTACTATCGTGTAGTAATGTCCCAAAAAGCCGAGTGCTTTGATGGTCGTGTGATTTCCGTCTTTCCCTTCGAAAGTTTTGGAAACGGTATTGAATATAAGATACCCCTCCTTGGTGCGGGAGCCAATGACGAGAAGGGTGCGCAGCTTCCCTGTTTCAGCTTCCTTCATTGTGCATGAAACTGTAGAGCACTTTATATGATATTTAGTTTGCAGCCATCTATTAAAATCTTCTTCACCTGGCCGGTGGGTCATTGAGTAAACCATTAACAGACAAACTCCGGCTGCTAACAACCGATTCAATAGTTTCTTCATTATCTTCAACCTCTCTGAATATATACAACTACTATACCATCCTATTTCCAATTGAGACAGGCAGATTTTTTGAAAACAGCCATTGGTGAAAAGACAGAGTAGAGCTATTGATGTGAGCGTCTTAGAGGAATATACTAAAGAGAAAGATATAGAAAGGAGACAGGAAAATGATACATCGTGACTGGACTGAGCGTCCTTCCATCAAAACTGTGAAATGTGTACATACTAATGCAGCAAAGTATAAAGTTGAAAATGTCTTAACAGAGGGTAAAACCTATGAGGTAAAAAATGAATCGGAAGATTATCTTTTCGTGATTGATGACAGCGGGAAGATGGGCGGTTTCTATAAGGATTACTTTGAAGAAGTTAAATAAAGATTCTAAGGGTGAATGGCATCTGCTATTCACCCTGTTTTTTTATATGATTAGGGATGAAGGTTCCATACTGTGATGGTATGCCCCGGCAGGATAAAACGGATAATATACCAATAATGAGGAGTCTGCAGCCAGTTGGACAGACTGTCAAGTGAAATATTCTGCTTAAGAAAATCAGTCCAAGGTTAAGGGGGAATTCAGAGGAAATAAAGGTTGTTGTCCTGTATGAACTTCAATCTTTGCAGTGAAAACGTTTTTACATGTAGAATGGTTTCTAGCGTACAATTATCGTTTTAGGAAGGAAGTTAGACAATGAAACCAGAAAACCAATTGCCTGAAGCTGTTTCAGGGATTTTAACAAATAGAAAAGTACAGTTTGCGGATAGTGAGGATCAGCCATTGGTTGGAGAAGGCGGATATACAGCAGAAGATGCTGCTGTCCTGGAAGATGCAGTCATTGCACTTGCAATGGGTAAGAATGTCCTATTGAAGGGGCCGACTGGTTCGGGGAAAACAAAACTAGCTGAAACGCTATCCTCCATTTTCTCTCAGCCGATGCACAGCATTAACTGTTCAGTCGATATGGATGCGGAGGCCCTGCTTGGTTACAAAACTATTGCTGAAAAGGGTGGGAAGAGCACTATTGAGTTCATTGAAGGGCCTGTCATTGAAGCGATGAAAAAAGGCCATCTCCTTTATATCGATGAAATCAATATGGCCAAACCTGAAACCCTTCCGATTCTGAATGGGGTCCTCGATTACAGGAGAATGATCACCAATCCATTCACAGGTGATGTTATCAAATCGTCAGAAACTTTCGGGGTTATTGCCGCCATCAATGAAGGATATGTAGGGACAGTTCCACTTAATGAAGCACTGAAAAACCGATTTGTAGTGATCGAAGTTCCGTATATCAGCGGACCGACATTGAAAACGGTCCTATTGGCTCAGAGCAAACTTCAGGATGAAAAGCTCGTGGAAAAGTTCATTTCACTGTCTTCTGATCTGCTGGTACAGGTCAGAAATGGCCAGGTTTCTGAAGAGGCTGCCTCTATCAGGGCATTGATTGATGCCTGTGATCTTGCCGTATATCTTCCTCCCCTGCGGGCGATTCAGCGTGGAATCATCGACAAGCTGGAGGATGACAGAGAAAAAGCAGCCATTCATAATATCGCAGAAACTCTTTTTGAGTAAGGATTGATTGTATGCGGAGATTTATACAATTCAACGATGAAACCATTGATTCCTTTTTATTCATGGAACTTACGGACCTTGCAAAGACGCTTTCTAAGAACGGGGAGATGGAGCTTGAATACGGTCCGCATTCCTATATGGATATCCAAGATGAAAAAGTATATGTGACCCACTTTTGGGATCATAGAAGCAAACAGGAAGAGCTGCATGGGCTGAAAAGTGATATTTTTCTTCGTACAATCGGGAATTTGCATCATACAGATGTTGCAGAAACACGCCGATTTATTGAAAACGTAAAAGGAACAAAACTGCCAAGCCTCGGGAAGCAATTGTTTGTCCTTGGCGAGGATATCCGCCTCGAAGAGATCTGCAAACGGGAGAGACCGGGTACAAAGGCAGCGTTTGCGACACGCCGGAATTTGTACCGCCAGCACTTTCAGTCACAGTTGAAGGTGAATTTGGTGAAAAGTGTGTTTACGGATGCATTGTTCAATGGGATGTATATAATTCTGAATGCGCAGTCGCCGCTTGAACAGGAAATCTCAATAAACCACAGGATTGATATGGCGATGCCATTTATCAAGCATTCTCTCTCGAAATTTTTCGATGCCGGCACAACTAAAGATATCAGCCGGATTTGTCTTGAATTAATTGATGTCTTTGAAGATATCCTGGAAAAAGATATGCTGAATGAATACTTTCATCTTCCTGAAAAGGTCTATGCACAGGATGAGAAGGGGATAACTATCGATGATTTGAAACGAAAAGACCCCCTTCAGAATGATGATACTCTTGATGAGAAGAGTACTGGTGAAGAAGAGGTTTTTGAAGAGGAAATGAGAACGTGGCACCGTGAAACGAGCGATAAAGGAGATTCTTTCCTCCAGTTCGAAATAGACCAGGGCTCCCAGGCAGATTTGATGGGGAGCGGAGTGAGAGAAGGGGAGGAAGGGGACCAGGCACTTGGAATGGTGCAAGGTTCTTCTCAGGAGACGTCCAATAAGGACTATTCGCAGATGGAAGCGGCCCGGCAGGACAGGGATGATGAAAAGGGCGGGGGAGAATTGGAGTATGGAAAGGAAAACCGGTACGCCTATCCAATATTCCTTAAACCTGACAGCCCTGAATATGATGAGATTAAAGCCTATGATGTCAATAAGGGCTTGATTGGACCTTATCAAAAAAAGCTTCAGAAGATGATTGAGAAAACCCTGGAGCACAAAAAGATCCAGCCAAGAAGCGACCTGCACTTTGGAAGACTGAACAAAAAACTTTTAAGGTTCCTTACAGATGATAACCCCAGGCTGTTTTATAAGAAACAGAACCCCTCAACGGAAATTGATGCTGTCTTTTCGCTGCTGGTGGATTGTTCAGCTTCCATGTATGACAAGATGGAACAGACAAAACTGGGGATCACTCTATTCCATGAATCATTAAAGTCGGTAAGAGTCCCCCATGAAGTTGTGGGTTTCTGGGAAGATACCAATGACGCTTCTGAAACCAGGCAGCCAAATTACATGAAAGCGGCACTTGATTTTACAAGCAGCCTAAAACCGGGAAGCGGACCGGAAATCATGGGACTGCAGCCTGAAGAAGACAATCGTGACGGATTTGCCATCAGGCTTATGACAGAAAGGCTTCTGCAGCGAAGTGAAAAGCAGAAGTTCCTTCTTGTATTTTCTGATGGGGAACCTGCTGCCTTTGATTACGAGCAGAATGGAATAGTGGACACACATGAAGCTGTTCTGCAAGCCAGGAAACAGGGAATCGAAGTCATCAATGTCTTCCTTTCCAATGACGAGATTACAGAAGCTCAAAGGAAAATGATTGAAAACATCTATGGTAAGTTCAGCATTCTTGTATCTGATGTGGAAGAGCTGCCGGACGTCCTGTTCCCGTTATTGAGGCGTTTATTGATCAAAAGTATCTAAAAGATTACTTCAAAGTTGGCCTGCTGCTTAATTGCGGCGGGCTTTTTTGTTTTACAGTCTGCTGTAATGGTTATTATAAATAGATATGCATGATAAAAATGAAAGAGAGCTTTGTTACATATATCTTAGAACTCAAAGAAGGGGAGTCATTGCATGCAGGAATTGGATTTGCATCATATTTTTGAACTTGGACTTATACTGGTAATGATTGCTGCCGGGATTACGGCGATTGCGAAGAAGGTAAAACAACCCTATCCTATTGCACTGGTCATCATTGGGGCGTTGATAGGACTATTCGATATTCCGGTTCTGCAGCCATTGAAATTGTTCATTACAGAAGGTGAAGTTTTCAACTTTGTCATCATAACTCTTTTCCTCCCGGCTCTTCTTGGTGAAGCGGCACTGAAGCTCCCTTTTTCGCACTTGCAAGAGAACAAAGAGCCGATTTTTTCACTGGCTTTTGCAGGTACCTTTTTGTCTTACTTGATCATCGGGTTCAGTACTTATTTCTTTTTTGACTTTTCAATACCAGCTGCATTTGTGTTTGCAGCATTGATGAGTGCTACTGATCCTGTGAGTGTGCTCTCCATATTCAAAAGTGTGGGAGTCAACAAAAGGCTGGCGGTTGTGATTGAAGGGGAAAGTTTATTCAATGATGGCCTTGCTGTCGTTCTATTCAATATTTCTGCCTTTTATCTGCTTTCTTATCTGGATGCCGGCTGGGCGGGACTTGGAAGCGGCGTCTGGGAATTTGTCAGAGTGGTTTCACTTGGCCTGATCATAGGTGGATCACTGGGTTTTGGTTTTTCCATTTTGACGAAGTACTTTGATGACTATCCACTGGAAATCATCTTCAGTATCATTTTGTTTTATGGATCATTCCTGATGGCGGAAAGTGTTCATGCTTCAGGCGTTATCGCAGTTGTCGTTGCAGCTTTGATCTTTGGGAATTACGGAGGCAGGATCGGGATGAGCCCTACCACCAAGCTGAACATCAACAATTTCTGGGATGTGGCTGCACTGCTTGCCAACTCACTAGTCTTCTTGATGGTAGGTCTGGAGATCACAAGGATCGACCTCGTGGATAAATGGCAGCTGATTCTTGCCGCGATTCCTCTTGTTCTTATAGCACGAAGCATCGCCGTTTATTCCAGTCTGGCGTTTATCAAAAGCTTTCCGATTAAATGGCAGCATATTTTGAATTGGGGAGGCTTGAAAGGCTCTCTTTCTGTAGCGCTTGTCCTGAGTCTTCCCCGTGATTTCCCCGGCAGGGAGGATGTCCTTGTCTTGGCTTTCAGTGTCGTATTATTCTCGCTGGTGGTCCAAGGATTATCCCTTAAGCCTCTGATCGGATGGCTCGGGGTCAAGCCGCAGGAGGAAGGTTCTGCGGAGTTTGAGCAGCTCCTGGCTCAGCTTCACCGTTATGAGACAGCGATCACAGAGATACACAGGGTGAAACAAAAGCTTTATATAACAGACCCCGTTTCCGAAGAGCTGATTAATACGTATGAAAACAGGCTGGATATGCTGAAGGCACAAATAAATGATCTGTTCGAGAAAATTCCTGATTTAAAACAAAATCAGATGGATACGCTTGTCAAACATACTCTTTATGCGGAACACGAAGCGATCGATAATCTTCTCAGGGAAGAAATCATTTCAAACGAAATAGCTGAAAGGGAACATGAGCGAATCACGGATGCCATCATTAAAATAGAAGGTAAACATTAATTGAGCAAAATGGTATAATAAGGGAAAGGAGGCAGAGATATGTTTTGGTTATTCTTCGCAATTCCTTTCATTCTGGTCCTTATTTACGCCGTTTATCACGATTTAAAGAAAAAACCCTATTCTACCGGCCGAAGTCCCTCTGACAATGAGGACTATGCTTATGCCCAAAGCATGTCAGAGGTAAATAGGTATAATAACAGCAGCGGCGGAGGACCGCTTTGAGACCAACAAAAAAAGGCTGATATCAGCCTTTTTTTGTTGGTCTCATTTCAGGTGGAGCAGCTTATTCTTCAATTCATTCTCCATAGAGATGAGTTCTTTTTCAGCCTGCTGCCGCTTCGAGCGTCCTTCTTGCTGGATCTTCAATGTTTCTTCGATGGTTGAGATGAGATTTTCCTGAGTCTTTTTCAGTGTCTCCATATCAATGATGGCACGTTCATTTTCCTTGGCAGCTTCAATACTGTTTGTTTTGAGCATTTCCGAGTTTTTCAAAAGCAATTCATTGGTTGTATCTGATACCTGTTTTTGAGCCTGAACAGCTTTCTTCTGGTGGAACAGCGTAAGAGCAATCGCAATCTGATTCTTCCAAAGAGGGATGCTTGTCAATATGGATGATTGGATCTTTTCAGCCAAAGCGCCGTTCGTATTTTGAATCAAACGAATCTGAGGTGCAGTCTGAATGGTCATCTGCCGGCTGATTTTCAAGTCATGAATCCTTTTTTCCAAACGATCAAGGAACTGAAGGGCATCATTGACTTCCTGATAAGCCATATCATCCTGGCTGGAGTCAGCCTTTCTCCTTAATGCCGGGATTGTTACAGAAGATAATTCTTCATGCTTCAGTTCCGCTGCGGCAATATAGATATTCAGAGATTGAAAATAAGTCTTATTTTTTTCATACAGTTCATCAAGAAAACGGTTATCGTCAACAAGGACATTCTTAGAATGCTCGAGCTTCACGGATATTCTATCAACCTGGCTGCCTATCTTTTGATACTTTGAAAGAACTTCAGAGATCGAACTCGAAAGCTTTCCGAAAAGTCGCTTGACGAAGCCCTTTCTTTCATCAGAAAGTTCTTCGGGATTCATTTCCTTCAGCCTTTTCATTAAATCATTCAAGACATCGCCAATGGGACCGACATCTTTTTTCTGTACATGATCCAGCATTGAATGTGAGAAATTTGACATTTGAGCCTGCGCTGCCGTTCCATACTCCAAGATGGCCTGGCTGTTATGCATGTCGATCTGCTTTGCGATTTCCTGCGCTTTCTGTTTGTGTTCTGGGGTCAGCCGGTCTGCCAGCAAGACCGGGGCACCGGCGACTTCGTTTTTCCCGGAAGTGCTGCCGGCAAATGGATCTGCCAAAAGGCTTTCCAAATCATCATTTTTATAATCAGCAGAGTTGTTTGAGTTCATGGGAATGCTCCTTTGTTATTTTTTGTTTTTTCGGGCTACATCCAATTCAAAATCCAATGTCCGGATATCGTTTGACAGGACGTTCATAAGGTCTTCCTGAAGCGAATCCTCCAGCGCGTGCAAAGTGCGCTTTGCATCTTTAATGGATTGGAACACTTGATCATTCTTGATGGGCTGTGTAGCAAGGTAAGTATATTTTTCGGACAGTTCCACCACAGAATCCAAATGGTAAAAGAAAAACTGTTCACTTTGATAGAATTTCTTCGGGTCTTTCCGGACGATGGTAAATATTCTTTTTGAAAGCCTGTTAAGCTCAAGGATTTGTTTGAAAGCGCCAAGTGAGCGGACTTGAAACTGTGTTTTCTGAAGACGTTTAATCTTCAACTGTGCTTCTTTCAAATTTTTATTTATATAACGGTAATCCTGCAGAGTGATACCGTTTTTCTTCAAGAATCTTTTTGTGTACACCCATTTTCCTGCCGAGGAAACGATGTAAGCGCCAGCCGCTCCGCCGGCAGTCCCGATCAGGATAGACTGGTCGAATCCAAAGATCAACACGAGAAAGGTCAAGAAGAACCCGTTAATTCCTAAAAACAACTTTAAGAATGTAAGAGGTATTGATTTCATGTCATCTACTCCTTAAATCATTAATGATAACCTCATTACTATTTATTACGATTCTATACTATAAAAGTTTCAAAAATCCTGCAAATAGCGGTGAAATAGTTTTAGGAGTTGTTACTTATTTGATAAAATCCGACAATAAAAAACTGACCATGTCCAGGCCAGTCAATATTTTGGGTTGATTGTAAAAGTTTTATAGAGCCTTGAAGCCAGTTGGTGAATGTTCGTCTGTTTCTAGTTCATTGATATGAAAAATATCCACTCGCGAAGCAGGACTTGCACCATTTTTTACAAAAGTAGCAAACTCTTCAATGCTGGTTGCTGTTCCTTGCGCTTCTATCTCAACAGAGCCATTATCCAGATTTTTCACCCAGCCGGTAATGCCCAGTTCATCTGCTTTATTTTTGGTGAAGTAACGGAACCCCACTCCTTGCACGCGGCCCTCTGCATTTAAACTTACTTTTCTATTCATGTTCATCCTCCTGTAACTGAGTCGTTATTTTTATTCCCTAACATCCCGGCGGTTAATCTTTTGGGAAGGTTTAACATCACGACGCCATTTTCAGGGGAGGCAGAAGAACTGGGTTAATAATGTTAGGAGCCCGACGAGAACATTAGAAGGAGGAAAATTGAAAAAAGCCTTTTAGAGAGGCTTTAGAGTCCAAAAAGATAGAGAACAAAGAGAGAAAAGGCGTGTAGAGGGGCTCTAGAGTCCAAAAGGAAAAAGGCCGTTTCAGGACACGTGTCTTGAGGAAGGCACGATTTCGATTGTGTGAACGAAACACAAGGAAAGGGTCATAGTAGTGCAAAGGGAAATTGGTAGCGAGACACCGACAGAAGGAATAGTATTCTATTTACCGCTTTGTTAAATTTTCATTTCAAAGGTTGAGAAGCAGATTTATTTGTTAAAATGGATAATGTCTTTTTAAAAATGGTGAGGAGGTGGCACTTCTTTTGAAAAAAATTATTATTGCAATCATACTATTTATCCTAACTAGTCAAGCCGCATCCGCCAATGCTGAAGAAAACTCAAAACCTTCAAAGCTGTACAGTGAAAGTGCGGTCATGATTGATACTGATACAGGAACGATCCTTTATCAGAAAAATGCGAAGAGACGGATGACTCCAGCCAGCATCACCAAGGTAGCCACAGCTATTTATGCAGTTGAAAACGGTGACTTGGACAGCATGGTAACCATCAGTAAGAATGCTGCCGAAACAGAAGGCTCTTCTGTTTACTTGCTGGAAGGAGAACAACTGCCGCTGAAACAATTGATTGCCGGGATGATGATCAATTCAGGTAACGATGCAGCGGTGGCCATAGCGGAGCATTTAGATGGCTCTGTAGAAAATTTCAGCCGGAATCTTAATGAATTCCTCAAAGAAAAAGCTGGTGTGAATAACACTCATTTCACGAACCCTCATGGACTTTATGATAAAGAGCATTATACGACAGCAGAAGATATGGCGCATATCACTTCCTATGCTGTGAAAAACCCTGCTTTTCAGGAGCTTTCCTCACTGAAGGAATATGAGTGGAAAGGGGAAGGGTGGGAGACAACCCTTTTCAACCATCACAAAATGGTGAAAGGCGAATTGGTTTACCCTGAAGTGACCGGAGGGAAAAATGGATTCATAGAGGAATCAAAACATACGCTGGTCACCACTGCCGCAAATGAGAGTCTCTCTGTTGCAGTTATTCTGCTGAAGGCACAATCCAAGAAAGCAGCCTATAAAGACACGACCTCCTTATTGGACTATGGATTAAATGGATTCATACGCAATAGTATCCCTGCAGGAAAAATTTATAAAGCAGGGGATAAAGAATTCATTTCAGGAAATGAAATCACATATACCAGCCTTATAGGTGATGATGCAGAGTTGACAGTTGATCGAACTGGCAGGCTTACACAACTGATGGACGGAAAGGAACAGCTCATAGGCGAGCTGCCCATTGTGCCTGAACAAACAGAACCGAAAGAGACAAAACAAGGACAGGAAAGCAGCACGGTAAAAAGCCAGCTGGTCCTCTATCCGGTCTATTTGTATGCGGCGCTCCTGCTCATTGCAGGAACCGCTTTCCTGAGAAATAAGAAATCATAGAATTCTGTCATTTGACACTTGCAGGATATTACCAGAGATGATGTCCTTTAACTGGCAGCGCCCACTCGTCATAAGGGGATGCACTTAATATAGTTTCCCTCGGCGTCGGGTGCATGCTTTTTTGAAATCTTCGAAACATGGTAACCCCTGCTTGCAAAGCATCAGGCATTCACTGATGTTTCCCCACAGCCAGGCGAGGCTTCAGTTTGGATTCCATTTTTCCCGAGTGAATGATTTATAGCTGCTTCACCCTGTGTTGTTGACAAAATATTATATTTCATGTATAGTTAATGTTTGTGGTCATTAATACCACATAACAGTCAGGTCTTACTGGCTACTAATCTCCGTAGTAGTACATCCAAAATTCTTCTGAAGATCAACCAAGCTTGATCGATTTTTTTAAATCCTTATCCAGCTGGGTTTAGAGAATCCGCTAAGGAATAAGGAAGCTTTTTTCAATCCAGCAAAATAGCAGAGACTTATCCGATACAAGAATGAAGATTGTATGATAATTGTTATTGCTAGAATTTCCCCTAATTCTCACTGGCGTGGCCTAGGAGCCATAAGGATGATCGAGAGGAAGGGCTTTCATTGTGTTAGGGTAATTTATCAATGATTGATCCGGTGTGTGAATCATACAATGTGAATCAACAGACAATAGTAAGACTTGCATATATGCACACTCTTTTTATTTCTACTCTGCAGAGGTAGAATAGAGGAGTGTGCTTTTTACTTTTTTTATTCATTTTTACATATAGGAAGTGTGATGTAATGATCTATGTTCTTGTAGGAGCAGGCGGAGCAGTTGGCAGCATATTGAGATACCTTGTGGGCAATATTTTGTCAGGAGCTGATCCCGCTGTGTTTCCTTTTGGGACTTTGTCAGCAAACCTGGCAGGGTCTTTTGTTTTGGGTCTGTTGACAGAAACCTGGCTGAAAAACGGCAGGATCCCTCCAGGTCTGGCTGCTGCCGCAGGTACCGGAATGATTGGTTCATTTACTACTTTTTCCGCTTTTAGTATAGAAACCATCGGCCTTTTGAAAGAAGGTCAGTTTATGCTTGCTTTTGTCTACTTTTTCTTAAGCTCTGCAGGCGGATTGTGTTTTGCCTGGGCTGGCCTTACTATCCCGAAATTGAAAGGGGTGCGGGAATATTGATTATATTAGCAATAGCCTGCGGGGGATTTATCGGCGCAATTGCGCGGTATGCGGCAGGGAACTTTATCAAGCGGAAACTCAACCCTGGTTTTCCATTCTCAACCTTGATTGTTAACTTGGCAGGTGCCTTTCTTCTGGGTGTTTTACTGGGACGGGGAATAGAGGGCTTGGCCTATGCTTTTTTCGGGGTTGGGTTTCTGGGAGCCTTTACGACCTATTCAACATTCATGGTTGAAGCGGTGAATCTTAAAAGGAAGGTAAACGGAAGGAACGCTATTTTGTATTTGGCTTTTAGTTATACTGGAGGATTAATGACTGCTTTTCTGGGATTAATAATGGGAATGTCTATGCAATAAAGATAAGGCTCAATATAGATCACTTAATACCTTTCAGTTTAATGGCAATTGGCATGATCTGTATAAAATAATGCCTGTTCTTCTTCCTGATTTGATAGTGCAGCTATCCGTAATTTTTCAACGGTGATTGGTGTGGCGGATGCTCGGCTCATTCATGCAAAAGCATCACTTGCAATGCCGGATCAAACCAAAACGAAAATGGAAATCACAAGGTGAATCTGTCATCATAGCGCCGAATCTTCTGCAACGCAATTTCACAGCTTCTGGGCCCAACCAAAAATGGGTGACGGATATCACGTATATCCAATATGGAAGTTCGACGATGTACCTGTCGACGATCATGGACCTGTTCAATAATGAAATTGTCGCGTACAAAATGTACGACCACCAACAGACACCGCTGGTCATTGATACTTTAAAAGAGGCGCTGGAGATGCGCGGGAACCCGGAAGGAGTGATCATCCACTCTGATCAAGGAAGTGTCTACACCTCGTATGCGTACCAAAAGTTGGTCAAGAAAAGTCATCTAGTCAGTAGTATGTCACGGCGTGGAAACTGTTGGGACAATGCGGTCATTGAATCATTCCATTCCAATATTAAATCGGAGGAATTCCAGTACGTCAAATTCAATTCGATTCCCAATATCCAAGTCGTGGAGAAGATCAATGAATACATGCGCTATTACAACCAAGACCGTATCCTAGAAAAATTAGGCTACCTGACGCCCAAAGAATTTGGGGCGCAAGCAGCCTAAAGAGGTGTTTTATATGTGTCTCAAATCGCTATGTCAGTCTAGAAGGATTCTGCCTTTTTTATTTTTTCATGGGTTATTTTACAACAATATAGCCGATCATCGGCCCGTTTTTCTCAATGGTATCATGTGATTCACAAACGAGTTTATAGGTCCCTTTTTTATCAAAGGTCACATTGAATACCGATTCTTCGCCCTTTTTTACTATGCCTTTAACTTCTGTTCCTTCAATATGGAAGGGGTGGGCTTGTCCATTCACTCCATAGATGCGGAATTGAATTTCTTCTCCTTTATCTACAACGATGGTACCGGGATCCCATCTATATGCTTCTATTTCTTTCCCATCTTCTGTTTTAGAAGAAAATTCCCCAGTTACCAGCTTGATTACCTGGACGTTGGGGTTTTCTCCATTCATCGTCACAGTGGGGTATGACTGTTTTGGGAGAAGCATCCAGACGGCACCCAGTGATAAAGCCAGAAACCCAATAATAAATAAGATAATAGACCCTTTTTTCAAAACAACAAATTTCATTAGACAACCTCCTTTGAATAGTACAAATATATGCCTTGTCCATCGGGAACTTGTCAAAAAAGTGAAGAACCCCTATCGAATACAGAAGCCTGCGTTTTGAGAGTTTACTTTATCCCTTAAGGCTGGAGATAGGCTTGATGTACAAAGGGGGCTATCCGCTTTTTTACATAGATGTTTGCAATATTGGCTGCTTTCGGAAAACCCCCAAAATCCGATTTTCTCCCGGGATGCAAAGGCTGTTCAGTAAAAAAGAGACTTTCTTGTTTACCGGGGCTTGTTCGGTGAATGACAAGATATAAATTGAACAATATCTTTCATAATAAAAGGCTGTTTTCGCATATATTGTTGCTTTCAGAGAAATCACAGGTGCCGGATCTTCCCCCTGTAATACAAAGGTTTTACTCTCGAATAAGAACGAGCCGCTCTTTTCTTGCCTGCTCACAGGGGTTTTCACGACGATTTACAAGAATTTTATTTGAAATTTATATTGAATAGCAACAAAGATTACGAAAAGAGACTAATAATAAGATTACAAAAAGTGAATTTTAAAAGCAGATGATTTTGTATCAGATGAAGAATCTTGTACAATTTATCCGTAGGATTCGGAGGTGTATATTCATGGCATCGTACAGTGTCATCAGGATGTCAGGAGAAGCTGAACCGTGGTGGTTTTTTTCTGACTGGGAAAAAGATATTACAGAAAAAATGGAGTTTACTAATGAAAAGGAAGCATTTGAACAATTTCTTGCTCTTGTTCGTGAGCTTTCCGGTGAATATAAAAATAGAAAGCAAAAAAAGAATACTGTTGCTTTTTGGGATGAGGGTGAAAAGGTATTTTGTGAGTCTTGTGATGATGACCTTCAGATTTATCATGGTCTTATCCTAATGGACGGAAAGGACCTCAAGGTTTTCACTAATGAAGAAAAGCAAGAGCTTCAAACAGTAATGGAAAATGTGGTACCTCGATGAACCCGTAAGTGGGTTTTCGCAATACGCCAAAACAGGGACAACCGGATAAAGGCTGTCCCTGTTTTGGGATGGTTATAGGTTGGTACGCAATTTAATGAACCGGTAAACATGTGTGAAAATGACTTTCAGAATAGCATAAGTTGGCACTGCCAGCAGCAATCCAAGGAAGCCTGCGAACTGACCTGCGGCAACCAGTAATAAAATGATGGTAAGTGGATGGATATCCAGTTTTCTTCCCATTACCTGAGGTGAAATCAGGTTTCCTTCAATCTGCTGCACAACCAGGATGACGATGATCACCCATAGGGCCATGATTGGTTCCTGCAGGAAGCCGACTATCACTGCCGGTACGGAACTGATAAAAGGGCCGACAAAGGGAATGACGTTCGTCAGCATCGTCAGAATGGCGATGACGAGGGAGTAGTCCAATCCGATAATCAAATATCCGATATAAACAAGGACACCTACACAGAAGCTGACGATGACTTGTCCCTGGATATAAGAGCTTAAAGCTTCGTCCATATCTCTCAATACTTTTTTGCCTTCATTTTCATGTTTTTGAGGCACGAGCTTGAGGACCTTTCCCGGCAGCTTGTTTCCATCCTTAAGCATGTAATAAAGGACGAATGGAATGAGAATAATCAATACAATGATATTGGTGATGGTACTGATGATGTTCATCAGATTCGATCCAAGCGTCGTTGCTGCTTCATTCAGATAATCCGTCAGCCTGTTGGTAATCGTTTCGAGCGAGAACCTGTCACTTTCCTGAAAGCGGGAAACCCACTCATTCTGCTGAAGATTCAACAAGGTGTCACGGAATTTCTCAATCAACTGCGGGGTGTTGTCTATGAGGCTGTTTACCTGCTTCTGCAGGATCGGGCCGACATAGAAGAAAACGCCGGTGATCAAACCGATTACAGCAAGATAGAGAAGAAGGATGGCAAATGGTTTGGGCATTTTTTTAGCCAAAAGATTCACCAGCGGCCTTAATAGATAATAAAATATTCCGCCAAGCACAATCGGCCCGAATAATGCTGTTATAAGGACTGTAACGGGCCTAAAGATAAAATCAACTAATGTTCCTAAATAAATTATCAGCAGTATCAGTGCAATTGCATATCCTCTTCGAAACCATTTTCCCTCCGGCATAATTTCACTCCTAAAAAATAATAAAGAGACCATTTGGTGAGTCCCTTTCAGTTATATATTCTCTATTATCATTTCATTAAAACAAAAACGAGGAATTTTCCTCACTAAACAAGCTTCTACCCTGAGGCAGAAGCTTGTTTAGTAGAGGATTGAAAATTATTTCGCACAATCGAAACAAAGTGTGCAACATATTCAGGGTCCCATTGTGTCCCTTTTCCGGATTCCAGTATGGAGAGTGCCTTCGTAATGCTCATTCCTTTTCGGTAAGGTCTGTCGGAGGTCATGGCGTCATAGGCATCCGCTACAGCGATCATCCTGCCGAATTCTGGTATTTGAAGACCTGACAGCCCCTCTGGATATCCTTTTCCGTCAAGCCTTTCATGATGGTATTTTATTCCGGGGAGGATTGGGAGCAGTTCTTCTGTAAGATTTATTCCTTCTAATATGCTGGCGCCGATTACCGGATGTAATTTAATCTGATCGAACTGTTCATCCGTCAGTTTTCCTTCCTTTAATAGAACCTCATCCCTGATCCCTATTTTGCCAATATCATGGAGAAGTGCTGATTTTCTTAGTAATTCGATTTTTGGAAGCGGCCACCGTGCACTTTCGGCAATTTTCACGGAATACTCGGCTACCCGCTGGGAATGGCCAGCGGTATATGGGTCACGAGCATCCAGTGCGGCTGCGATGACATCGAAGAAACTGGTGATCAATTGTTCGTTTTTCTCTTCCTTTTGCTGCAGAGAGACAACCATGTTATTAAACCCATTGATTAGGTCGGAGAATTCGTCTGTGTAGGGATTGACCATTGGTTCAGGCTTTCCGAGTTCTATCCCCCGGAACCCTTCCTGTAATTCTTTGACGGGATCTTCTATGCTCTTGAATATAAGGACTGTGCTGGCAACAGCCATAACGAGGATGATCAGGATCAGGACTCCTGCCCAATTCCAATAATCAGTCTGAGGTTCCAGCGTGATGGACAGTCGCACCTGCAGAGCAAGGCTGAACAATAATACAGGAAAAAGTGCCAGAAAAAGCGAACCTGCCAAAAGTTTCCTTTTTAAACTGAGGTGAAACTGTTTCTCCTTCAAAAAATCTATATTATATAATTGCAAAGCTTTAGCGGCTATGTCGGATGATACCGGTGCAGCGGTCCTGAAGGTCAGGTGAAATTCAATGAGCGCATGCATGGAAGCTATTAAAAAAGCTCCTGCCCAAGCATATCCTATGTATGAATAAGGGATACTCAAATGGCCGCTTCGAATAAATAGATAGCTAAGGGAAGTTGCGGGAATCGCCAATCCTAGGAAATGCGGAAGCATGATCCGCCTGACCGTCAGCAAAGGGAAATGCAAGCTGTGTATGTAGGCCTTCCTTAGCACTTCAAGAGAGTGATCCTGCTTTCGGTAAACGGCCTTCAAAGGTGCGATATGCCTGCTGTAGACCAGATACTCGGCTGTAAACATAAACAGGAGTGAAATCGAAATTATGAGGATCATATATTGAGACTGCCTGCCGGGAAGATCAAGAGTCTGAAAAATGAAAACAGATCCGACTCCAAGTACGGCTATTAGGGAGCCGAAAATGTAATTAATGAACATTCTTTTTTGAAAAGCGGGGAATAGAGCCATGTAGTCCTCCTGACTATGCTGTTGATGTAATTATAATGCAAAGTCAGGAGGTTTGGTATACTCAATTAGAGGGTGAGAGAGTAAAGAATGCAAACTTTCCTTTAAGCTGCTGCAATACAACAAAAGTAGAAGAACAGCAGTCTGATTGATATGCCTTGAGACACGAGAGCTGAGCCTGTTCGTGCACCGGCGGTTTCTAAGGATTGTCATTCTTTCTAAATAGTCTTAATCAATGATTCCTGTACGGACAATTTTTAAATCAACATCCAAATCAAATTCGGCTGAAGGATATTTTTCCGCCCACATTTTCTTGGTCACTTCTCTGCCTCTGACAGAAGCCCGGTAATAAGAGCCAAAGCCGATCGGGTCTGACCCGGTTTCTTGTATTTCTTCAAGGACCTCCATCCCCTTTTTCTCTAACGATTTCTCAATTTCCTCTTCCAGTTTTCTTAACACAGGTGCTTCTGATAAATTAAGGGGAACAGTCATTTCCAGGATCCTTGACTCCAGTTTCAATTTTATTTCGTAGGAAGGCTTTTGTTTGTCTTTCAATTTGATTTTATAACTATTTTTAATATTATCCAGGGTGATATTTATGTCTTTTATTTCATCTTCCTCGTCAGACTCTATGCTGCTATTCTGGGCGTCCTTAATTTCTTTGTAAAACTCGTCCTTTGGCACCTCCACTTCCACACTTCCCGTTTTGATGCTGTCCATCAAGGATCTTACATAAAAAATCTTGCTTCTGTCCAAGAGGGCCACCTGCTTATCATCTGAAAATAGTGCAAAACCTTTGATGCCGACTTTTTGCTCCATTATTGAAAAATAGGGAAGGATGGCATCTTTGCCAACCGAACCGTATCTTGTCAAGAATTCCTGAAGGGTCGGATTGGGTATCGCTTCATTTTCAATGTTAAGCAGGATAAGGTTATAGAGGTAGGTTCCCATATTAGTGGGCTGGCTTTTTGGCTGATAAGATAAAATTTCCCTGGCACTTGGGTCAGCCACTCCTAAATAGGTCATATTTCCTATTGTTGCATCCCTCGAGAGGGAATCCACCAATGAGCTGATGCCATCCCTGGCTATCTCTTCCCCGTAAAGTGCCACACGGAGCTGGCCGGAAACGAGATTGTGGTCGGTCTCCATATTAGCAGACAGCCTGATGCCTTTACTTGTATCCGCTTCACCTGTAATAACCGTTGACAGATTTTGCATTGATGGATTGAACTGGTAAAAAACAAGGGTGCCGGCAATTTTATTTTTTGCATCAGACTTGTCGTACCCTACACCGGTAATCAATCCCTGCTTTTCAAGGTACCTTGTTTCGACACAGCCGCCAAGGAGAAGGGATGCTGATAAAATCACTGTTAGGAAAAGCATCTTCCTCATGCAGATCCTCCTTTTTGTTTCTTGAAGATATTTTTAGCGAAGACCAGCGACAGTAGTATGGCTGGATATACAAAAGTCAATCCAAAGCTTACGGTCGCCACTCTGTCAGTAAATATATTCATTTCAACCCTTTGATCAATGAGAAAATTACCCAGCCATATCAATACAGCGAAAACATAAATCATCTTTCTTTGCTTTAAGCCGAAAACCATTTTTAAGCCCCTGGTTGCAGCCCAGAAGTACAGGCATATATTCGGCAGTACGATGAGCATCCAGTAGGAGACAGCGATGAACTCAAACCGTTCCAAGTTTGGTATCCTCACAATCTTGAACATTGAGAGGACTGGCCAAATCGTCTTCTCGAGTGTCATATCTGAGAAAAAACCAATGGAAACAAATGTAACAACAAAATAAATCACTGTGGTATAAGCTATTCCGAATAGTGAATACTTCAATACTTTCTTTTTGTCTTTTATGTATGGATAAAAAAATAGTAAAAGCTCAAAGCCAATAACTGAAAAAGAGGTTTTATAAACACCCATTCCTATTTCTTTAAAGCTGTGGTTCCAGATAGGGAAGAAGTGTGTATAATCCATATATTGCAAAGGTACGGAAATAATGAATACAAGCCAGGCTGTAAGGATGAAGGTTATAAAACATACCCCCACAATGATCCTTACACCGCCTAAAACGGCATAAACTGTAAGGAAGATGAGCAGGCCGGATAGTAACCATGTAGGCATTTGCGGGAAAATCCAGGCCTGAACCATTTCTGTATAGTGCATGATCACAAGATAGGCAATCACAAACAGATAACCCATATATAAGATGCTGAAAAAGGAACCGACCCACTTCCCGAAAACATCCTTATGGATCCCATATAGGTCAGCGCTTTCGTATTTCTTAAGTAATATAACGATACATAGGATGGCAAAAGCCAATAGAAAACCGGACAGCAGGACGGAAATCCAGGCATCATGCCCTGCTTCAAGAAAAATGATGCGCGGAAGACCTGCAATGCCAACGCCGGTTTGAGCAACATGTATGACAAACATGATGAAAAACGAGTTAAACATGAGAGAGTTTGGAGGATCAACATTAATTTTCATAGACACAACCCTTTTTTATTCGTCTACGTCTTTCTTTTCCGTTTTCTTTTTAGCTTTCATTTTCTCCGAGTCGATGGTCGAATTGGCTTCAGGCCTTTTTCCCATATATTGAAAAGGCATTCTTATCAAACTGTATTTCAAATCGGCTATCGTCAGCGGGTAAATTGGGGAAAGATACGGCCTGCCGAGTGTTGTCAGTTTCAATAAGTGAATCAGCAGGAAAGAGAAGGCGAAAACAATTCCCACACCGCCGTATAGTCCGGCCAATATGATGACTGGAAACCGGATGATCCGGACCGCGGTCCCGATTGCGTAACTTGGTGCTGTGAAGGACCCCAGGGCACTGATTGCAATTATGATGATTAAAATGTTGCTCGTGAAACCGGCTTCCACTGCTGCCTGTCCGATGACGATACCTCCTACGATACCCATCGTCTGTCCAACTTTTGTAGGCAGGCGCGCACCTGCCTCGCGCAGCAATTCAATGATGAATTCAAGCAGGAGGGCTTCAAACACTGGCGGAAAGGGCACCTTTGAACGTGATTCCCCCAGTGACACAAGGAGGGAAGATGGAATGACTTCATAATGATAGGTAAGAACGGCAACATATGCAGGTGTCAGCAGTACCGAAAGGAAGATAGCAATGAATCTCAGCACTCTCAAAAAGGTTCCCATATTCCATCGCATATAGATATCTTCCGTTGATTCGAAGAAATTAAGAAATGTGGAGGGACCTATGATGGCTTGAGGGCTCCTATCTACCAGGATCCCGATTTTTCCGTGTAATAGGGATATGCTGAAACGATCGGGCAGCTCAGTCGTCACAAGCTGCGGAAACACCGTATAGGAATTATCTTCTATCATCTGGGCAAGGACAGAACTGTCCATAATGCTGTCGACTTCAAGATCTTTTATACGCTGCCTGAAGGTATTTACATTCTCTTCTTCAGCAATATCTTTGATATAGATGAGATAGGTCTTTGTTTTCACCCTGGAACCAAGTACAAACTCCTCGACACAAAGATTGGGATCATTGATGTTGGTTCGGATGACATTCATGTTTGTTGATAAACTTTCAGTGAAAGCAACTTTTGGGCCAAAGACAAGTGATTCTGTTTCAGCCTTCTCCAAAGAACGGCTTGCCTTCTCGGAAATATCCGCCAGGACACCGCAGGGCTGGCCCTCAGCATAGATATAGGCATTCCCGTTAAGGATGGCTTCTGTTATATCGATAAGTCTATTCGTTACGGAGATCTTCCCGATGTTGATATTATTTGCGATGGACTTAGGATCGGGTTCGTCTGCAGTCCTTTCCAGCGGTTTGACAATATGTTGATGAAGTTGGTCTGTATTTATGATATTTTCTAAATAGATGATCAATATATGGTGGTGCTCTTTTTCAATTTTATGAAAAGCTAGATCATCACTTTGTTTTAAGGAGTCTTTTAATTCTTCTTTGAGATCATCGAAGTTGAGGCTGTGGGCAATCGATTTTTCTTCCTCTCTTCGTTTCTTTTCCCGCCACTTGAAAACCATGCCCGAAACACCCTTAACTAGAATTTTTTAGTATTTTGTCCAGCAAGCCGCAAATTATTACCGTTTGTTTTATTGAATACAAAACAGAAAGAAGGAGAGTCATGGAGAACTGGAGAGCAGCACTGGAACGATTTATGGAGGAATGGCCCTATCCTTACGCACTGGCCGGAGTATTGGTCTGCGGGAGTTATATCACTGGTAACCCGTCCGAACGGTCTGATATCGATGTACATATGGTTTTAAAAGAAGGAGTAGAATGGAGGGAACGTGGAAACCGGATCATCGATGGTTACTTGATTGAATATTTTAGTAATTCTCCCGCCCAAATCCGCAGCTACTTTGAAGAGGATCATCAAGAAAGAAGCACACATGCAGCTGTCCAATTTGCAACCGGGGAAGTGCTGATGGACAGGGAAGGAACAATTTCACTTTTAAAGCAGGAGGCATTGGGATGGCTGAAGAAACCGTTTGAAAAAACAGGGGAAACTGGTCTGGAATTTATGAAATACGGGCTTTGGGATACTCTTGATAATTTAGAGGATCTCTATGAAAAAGGTGCAGTTGAATGGGAGTTTGTTTACCATAATTCATTAAATGCCCTTTTTGATGAGTACTGCCGATTTCTTTCAGTTGAACATATCCCCTATTATCAGATCGGCTCATATTTGAATGAAGACAACTACTTGAAGAAGTACTTAAAATCTCCCTTTCCAGATGATGAATTTGCCCGCTTATTCCGGGAGGCATTGATTGCTGCGGATAGAAGGCAGAAAATCTGGTTATTCAAAAAGTTATACAGCCGCGTGCTTAATCAACTGGGCGGCTTTTCGATCGACGGATGGAAGGTGAAGACACCTGCAGGAAATTCAGTGACATAAGTCTAAGGGAAATTGTCATACTAAGCATGAGGTGATAACTATGGCAAAGAAGAAACAAGACCCGTCCAAAGCCGGGCTGGGATCTGCCCAGGTAGAGGGACAGGGTACCACAGCCAATGAACTTCCCGGCGGGGTCAAAGCGGAGTCCTCGAGAAAGAGGAATAAGAAATAATTGTGGGAGGTTCTCTGATGGCCTCTCCTTCCCGGGTTGAACCGGAAACCATTACCATTTACTTATTTGACAAAATCAATTAATGTACTATAATAGGAGTATCAGAATTAATATCAGGCACATTGCAAAAGAGCCGGAAGCTATTCACATATTATAAAAAGTGATCGCCTTTCTCAGCCGGTACTTTTTATAATATGTGAATTTTTATTTCAAAAGAGTAACATATTAAATTTTTTTCATTTTTTGGAGGTTTCTATTCATGAAACAAGGTACAGTTAAATGGTTCAACGCAGAAAAAGGCTTCGGTTTCATCGAAGTTGAAGGCGAAAACGACGTATTCGTTCACTTCAGTGCTATCACTGGCGAAGGTTTCAAATCACTTGACGAGGGCCAGCGTGTGGAATTCGAAGTTGTTGAAGGCAACCGCGGACCACAAGCAGCTAACGTTGTAAAATTATAATTTAGTGCGCTGAGGCTCAAAAATAGCTACCCACCGGAAACAGGGTAGCTATTTTAGTAACAGCTGATTCACCCGTTTGGAATGAAAAAGGAGGTAATGACACGATGGCGTTTGGAAGAAGAAATGAAGAAGAAATCAAAACAGAGGAAACAAAGATTTGGAAATGTTCATCTGAAGATTGCAAAGGCTGGATGAGGGATAACTTTAAAAGCGAAGAAACACCTCACTGCCCGATTTGCAAAAGCGAAATGGTCCCTTCATCAGAAGTTCTTCAAGTTGTGGATAATCCTCATCCGACAACAAAATAGTACCGTGATCATTCAACTTCCTATTACTGTAGGAAGTTTTTTATTTGTTGTTGCACTTTAGCGCTTTAACGCAGCCGGGGACTGTCCCCGGCTGCGTTAAAGTGTTAAAGTGTATGATTTACGGCTAAAATCTTCTTCTGTTGAATATGCTGTGATGATAGGGAGTTTCTCGAAAGGGGAAGTTTGCATGAAGAAAGTTGTGCTATTTGCAGACCCGGGTATAGATGATACATTTGCCATCATATATGCTTTAAGCAGTCCGGATATTCAACTGATGGCAGTCGTGACAGGCTTTGGGAATGTCAGCAAAGAGGATGCAACCAAAAACGCTGCTTACATCCTTTCACTCGCAGGCAGGGAAGACATACCCGTCATCACAGGGGCATCAAGGCCATTGACGGGGGAATATGAACCCTTTTATCCGGAAATTCATGGAGAAGACGGCATCGGCCCCGTGCAGATCCCTGAATCTTTTACGTATGCAGCCAAGCCTTTCAGCTCGATCCTCGATATTACATCCAGCAATAAAGATCTGTATTTTGTTGATATCGGCCGGAACACATCAATGGCCCTTTCCTTTAACCTCTACCCTTTCATCAAAGAAAGTATTAAAGAAGTTTACCTTATGGGAGGGGCTTTTCTTGTCCCGGGAAACGTCACAGAAATAGCAGAAGCCAATTTTCACGGAGACCCGACGGCAACCAATTTCGTTTTGGAATCGGGACTCCCTGTTTATGTGGCTCCATTAAATGTGACTCAGTATGCTCAATTGAAGGAAGAACATATCAGGCTGCTTGCCCAAAAAAGCAAAAACCCGTTCAAGAACATCTTCAAACCGATTTTCGATTTTTACCAAGCAGCATATGAAAAGCTGCAGCCAGACTTGGAAGGTGTGCCCCTCCATGATTTATACACTTTGTATTTGCTGTCCAACCTGAAAAACACGACAATCATACAGAAGAAAATCTTCATATCAACTGATAAACCAACTCAGGGATTTACGTATGCAGACTTCAGGAATATGGAAAACGAACCAAAATCGAATCACTTTATAAACATCAATTTTAAATATGAGGATTATGTGAAAAATGTGTTGAGTATTTTATTAGAAGAAATTAAAGGGAAATAAGTCATTTGCCTAAACGATATGCCTCTTCTTGAATAGTATGTAATGTCGATTACCTGCCGGCCTATACCGGAAGCATATACGAAGGAGGCATATCCATGTCAAAGAAAAACGTTGATATAGAAGCAGAAGTGAAATCTGCTGAAGAAAAACCAAGCCATAATATTTGGGATGTATTTTGGAGAGGGGTCCCAAAAGCAGAAGAGGAAGAAGTTGAAACATCTCAGGAAGAGAAATCAGAAGACGAACAGCCTCGTTTTCGCTGGTTCTAATCATTGATAATAAAGGCCTGTTGAATTGATCAACGGGTCTTTTTTTTATTGGCTCCGGAGAATCACTAAAATAAGAGGGGTCTTTTTTTTGAGAAAACCATGGCATACAGGTTGAAATATCCGGTAGGCGGGGTTTCTTGGAAAGTACAATAAATGAGAGCCCTTTTTAACACTCCTGAAAGTGTCCTCGTGGATTTGAAAATGGGATGCTTCTATGAGACTCCTGTTTATGGAAGAAAAAATGAACAATTCTCCTGCATTCATCGACCATAAAGGTTCTGGGGTTTATAATGGGTATATAGATAACGAACAAGCTAATTTGTTTAATATAAGGGGTTTTCCATGCAATGAATATCTTTCATGCAAAAAATTATTTAAAAGAATACTTTGGCTACGAGAATTTCCGGCCGGGTCAGGATGAAATCATACAAAGTGTGGTGTTTGGCAACAATACAGCCGGGATCATGCCTACAGGCGGAGGGAAATCAATCTGTTACCAGATTCCGGCGCTACTCCTGGAAGGGATAACACTGGTCGTCTCTCCTTTAATATCTTTGATGAAAGACCAAGTCGATGCATTGAATCAGACAGGCATCGCAGCAACATTTATCAACAGCTCGTTGACACAGGGAGAAATTGAACGGAGGCTGAGTGAAGCTGAGCTTGGAGTCTACAAGCTGATTTACATTGCACCTGAGAGACTGGAATCTCCCTATTTTGTAAAGTATTTAAAGGATCTTCCAATACCTCTTGTGGCAGTTGATGAAGCTCATTGTATATCACAATGGGGTCATGACTTCAGGCCGAGTTATTTGAAAATCAGCGATCTGCTTAAGGAGCTTCCGAGCAATCCGGTAGTCCTGGCACTGACAGCAACAGCAACACCGCAAGTGCAGAATGACATATGCAGCTCCCTGGAGGTTGAAGAAGAAAACACCTATATCACTGGATTTTCAAGGGAAAACTTATCCTTCAAGGTCATTAAAGGACAGGACAGGAGCCAGTATGCTCAGAATTATGTAAAAACCAATGAGGATGAGTCCGGGATCATCTACGCAGCAACCAGAAAAGAAGTGGATTCCCTATACAATAAATTGAAGCGACAGGGAGTTTCTGTTGGGAAATACCATGGCGGTATGAGTGATATCGAGCGCAATGAAATGCAGGAAGAATTCCTGAAGGATAATATCCAGGTCATAGTGGCAACGAACGCGTTCGGAATGGGAATCAATAAATCAAACGTCCGCTATGTACTTCATTATCAGCTTCCGAAGAATATGGAAAGCTATTACCAGGAAGCGGGAAGGGCCGGCCGTGACGGTGGGGAAAGTGAGTGCATCGTGCTTTACTCACCACAGGATGTCCAAATCCAGCGATTTCTGATATCGCAGAACACCCAGGATCCTGCGCGGCATACTCAGGAGCTGCTGAAATTAAGGCAAATGGTGGACTACTGCCATACGGAAGGATGCCTTCAGGAGTATATCCTTCATTACTTCGGTGATGAAAACGCAGAGCCGTGCGGCAAGTGCAGCAACTGTACAGATGATCGCCAGGCAGTCGAAGTCACAAGGGAAACCCAGATGGTCCTTTCCTGTATGATCAGGATGGGAGAAAGGTTCGGTAATTCTTTGGTGAGCCAGGTTCTTGCAGGCTCGAGGAATAAAAAAATAAAAGAGTTCGGTTTCGAGAAGCTATCGACTTACGGCTTGATGAAAGAGCAAAAACAGAAGGATATCAGCCACTTCATTGACTTCTTGATTTCAGAAGACTACATAACGGTGGTAAGCGGGACGTTTCCGGTATTAAAGGTAAGCCAAAGAGGAAAGAATGTCCTTCAGGGAAAAGAAACCGTCATGCGCAAAGAAACCATGAAAGTGGAAAAAGTGGTGCATCAAGAAAATGATGAATTATTCCAGACATTAAGAGCAATCAGAAAAGAACTGGCTGACTCAGAGGGAGTGCCCCCATTTGTAATCTTCTCGGATGAAACGCTTAGGGACATGGGCAGAAAGCTTCCAACCGACAGTGCAGGATTCCTCGAAGTAAAAGGAGTGGGTTCCCATAAAAACGAAAAGTATGGTTCCCGCTTCTTACAGGCAATCGCAGAGCACAGAAAAGCTGACGAGACAAAGGAAGAAAAGATTGAGACCAGCAATAAAAAAGAGGAAGAGCCTTCCTATCTTGTAACCTATCAATTATTTTCCGAAGGCAGTGACCTTGAAGAAATAGCAAAAGAGAGAAGCCTTTCACTCACAACTGTCCAAAATCATATCCTTCAATCTATAGAAGAGGGAATGGCAGTAAATACGAGCAACTTCCTCACCGATGAAGAAAGAAGGGCGATTGAGCTTGCCATTGAAAAGGCAGGACCTGAAAAGCTTAAACCGATCAAAGAGGAGCTGCCTGAAGAAATCAGCTACTTCCAGATTAAAATATTCCTTCATGAAAAAGTCATGGCTGTGAAATGAGACCTCGAAAGCATGCTCGGATTAACCTTTCTTATAATCCTGCCTGTTTTCTTTCCAGCAGGAATTTATCATTATTTGTATAAGTTCAAATGCCATTACAGATAATACCCCTATAACAAAATTTGGGGGTTTTAAAATGGAAGAGGCAGCTACGAATGCAAATGGAATGAGCACATCCAATAAGGTGAACCTCTCAGGTCTTGGTTTTGGAGCAATAGTACTAACCACTGTCTATACGGCGGTTTTAGCTTCGCAGTTGATGGCTACCAAACATAAAGTCGATTACCTTTATTACAAAGAATTAACACAAAAGAACAGCTAAATAAAGACGGTGATTTTTCACCGTCTTTATTTATGTAAAACAGCAATTGGAACTGACCTGCTCCGATAATGAGTATCCTTTATTTACAATTTCTTCATATTAACTTTTCTTAAAGGTTCATCTTCCCATTAACAGATTGCACAATTGACAAGTCATTTAATACTATAAATAGCAACTCTTTTTTCAGGGGGACAAATATTTTGTCAGCTTGATGATTGAGGGGCTATTTGATTTGCTATCTTACTATAAAATCAAAAATATACATTGTTTTAACAACAAATAAAGCATGAAAATTCATCTGCTGATTAGCCAGATATTTGCGATGGTATTTCTATTTTCTATACCAATACGGAACCACTTAGACTAACTCTAATATGTGTTAACAAACCTGCAGAATTCATCATTTGTTGAATATAGAGCCTGTGATGGCAGAAAAGCGGTGCAATTCCTGCATCATACAGTATAGGTTGGCCGGTGATGTAGGAAAAGCGGGTGAATTGGTACATCATTCAGGAAGGGAAAGCTATGATGCCGGAAAAACGGTGCAATACCTGCATCATACAGAAAAGAAGAGCAGATGATGTAGGAAAAGTGGGTGAATTAGTACATCATTCGTAAAGGAAAAGCCTATGATGCCGGAAAAGCGGTGCAATTCCTGCATCATACAGAAAAGAAGAGCAGATGATGTAGGAAAAGCGGGTGAATTGGTACATCATTCGTGAAGGGAAGAGCGGATGATGCCGGAAAAGCAGATGAATTGGTACATCATTCGTGAAGGGAAGAGCGGATGATGCCGGAAAAGCGGGTGAATTGGTACATCATTCATGAAGGGAAGAGCGGATGATGCCGGAAAAGCGGGTGAATTGGTACATCATTCATGAAGGGAAGAGCGGATGATGCCGGAAAAACGGAGCAATTCCTACA
>NZ_QXIR01000089.1 GCF_003581585.1 Bacillus salacetis | reverse complement strand
AAGGGCGCACGGTGGATGCCTTGGCACTAGGAGCCGATGAAGGACGGGACTAACACCGATATGCTTCGGGGAGCTGTAAGTAAGCTTTGATCCGGAGATTTCCGAATGGGGGAACCCGCTGCACGTAATGGTGCAGTATCCATACTTGAATACATAGAGTATGGAAGGCAGACCCGGGGAACTGAAACATCTAAGTACCCGGAGGAAGAGAAAGCAAACGCGATTCCCTGAGTAGCGGCGAGCGAAACGGGATTAGCCCAAACCAAGAGGCTTGCCTCTTGGGGTTGTAGGACACTCTATACGGAGTTACAAAGGAACGAAGTAGACGAAGAAGTCTGGAAAGGCTCGTCACAGAAGGTAACAACCCTGTAGTCGAAACTTCGTTCCCTCTTGAGTGGATCCTGAGTACGGCGGGACACGAGAAATCCCGTCGGAAGCTGGGAGGACCATCTCCCAAGGCTAAATACTCCCTAGTGACCGATAGTGAACCAGTACCGTGAGGGAAAGGTGAAAAGCACCCCGGAAGGGGAGTGAAATAGAACCTGAAACCGTGTGCCTACAAGTAGTCAGAGCCCG
>NZ_QXIR01000088.1 GCF_003581585.1 Bacillus salacetis | reverse complement strand
GACGGATGTATCAATATGCTCTTTTTCAAAGAAGATCCCAACTTTCATTGCATTTAGCTTTTCAACGATCGTCAGCAATTCTTCTGCATTTCGTGACAGACGAGATACATTTTTGGTCAAGATAAAATCGACTCTTCCTTCCTCGCAGTGGCGAAGCAGCCGTTGTAGTCCCCGCTGTCCCTTGGCGCTGGTTCCACTCGTTCCGTTATCGACATACACTCCAACAAACTTCCAATTTGGCTTTTCGCGAATCAGATGGGTATAGTGGCTCACCTGATTTTCAAGAGAGCGCAATTGTACGTCTAAAGAAGAACTGACCCGGCAATAAGCAGCGACTTTTACCTGTTTTTCTCCTATTAACGGACTTTCTTCCCTCGCTTTGACTGGGTTCCAAAGTGTGCGGACCCACAATCCTTTCTGTAATTCATCCAATACAAAAACCCCTTTCCTATAAGTGATAATGGTTCGTGTCCATCTATCACTCACATCCCGAGAACATTCAAGTTCTTTTTCCGGGTGGAAAGAGGTTTATGTTTATTCAATTAGATTTAGCTTATTTTTTCTTAGGAGTCTTACGTTCTCTTACACAGAGGGTCCGTTTCACCCCGCATTTAAATTGAAATTCAAC
>NZ_QXIR01000087.1 GCF_003581585.1 Bacillus salacetis | reverse complement strand
ATTAAAGAACTGGCAGACTGAAGTATTAAATAGCTTTGCCTTCAACTATAATAACGGTTTTGTCGAGGGATTAAACAATCAAACGAAGGTTATTAAAAGAAATGCCTTTGGGTTTAGACGATACGACCGTTTTAGACTTAGAGTACTATTGCATCACCAATTTAAATCAAAAGGAATCAATGTGGGATAAGGAGCAAGTGCTCCTACCCCAACATTTGACGTAGAACCTATTTTTTGAAAGTTTTCCCGAAACAACCATTCAGGTGCAAACAGCCGTTATAAAAAATATTAATTAAAGTGTTGACTCTGAGTAAGATAGCATGATATTATATTTCTTGTCGCCAAAACGACAGCGAAAGATTATCTCAAAAAAACATTGACACTGCTTTGGTATACATGGTATATTAAAGGGGTGCTCAAGAGAGACATATTGAACATTGAAAACTAAACAAATCAAAACGTCAACGTAAATCTAGTAAGAACTTTGGTTCTTACAAAGTTGCTAACACTTAAATTAGCAAAATGAGCAAGTCAAACTTTTATCGGAGAGTTTGATCCTGGCTCAGGACGAACGCTGGCGGCGTGCCTAATACATGCAAGTTGAGCGGACGGATGGGAGCTTGCTCCCTGAAGTT
>NZ_QXIR01000086.1 GCF_003581585.1 Bacillus salacetis | reverse complement strand
AGAGCTTAAAGCGTGGTATTAAAAAAACCTCGCTTCCATGATAGGATAAAGTTGGTTTCCCGACCACTTCATTCCATCATAGAAGGAGGTATGCCCTGTGAAGGACATGAACAGTTTAGCACATACAACTTGGAATTGTAAGTATCACTTAGTATTTGCACCGAAATACAGAAGACAGATTATATATGGAAAATACAAAAAGAGTATTGGGCAAATTATTCGAGATTTGTGTGAACGGAAAGGTGTCATAATTCATGAAGCAAATGCCTGCCCGGATCACATTCATATGTTAGTGAGTATCCCACCAAAGTTAAGCGTATCTCAATTCATGGGTTACTTAAAAGGAAAAAGCAGTCTCATGATATTTGATCGCCATGCCAATTTGAAATATCGATATGGAAATCGAAAATTCTGGTGTCGTGGATTCTATGTTGATACAGTGGGCAGAAACAAGAAGCAAATCCAAGAATACATTAAGAATCAGCTGAAGGAAGATTATATGGCCGACCAGTTAACATTGTTCGAGGAACATGACCCGTTTACCGGACAGAAAAATCGGAAGAAATAAAGAAATTCTTTAGAATTAGTGAGTGAATGTGGTGCAGAAGGGAAACCATTCAGTGGGCCTTTTAGGCCGAGGCCGGTAAGAGAGGCTTCCAGCCGCAGAGCAAACCACCAGTTCACACTGGTGGTTTTGATT
>NZ_QXIR01000085.1 GCF_003581585.1 Bacillus salacetis | reverse complement strand
TTCATTTAATCCAATTGGTTTTCGTTTAGATGAAACACTTGCCGGTGTAGCTCAACTGGTAGAGCAACTGACTTGTAATCAGTAGGTTGGGGGTTCAAGTCCTCTTGCCGGCACCACTTTTAAATTGTACGAGCCATTAGCTCAGTTGGTAGAGCATCTGACTTTTAATCAGAGGGTCGAAGGTTCGAATCCTTCATGGCTCACCATTTTCACTTTGAGTGAAAATATTCAAATATGCGGGTGTGGCGGAATTGGCAGACGCACCAGACTTAGGATCTGGCGCCGCAAGGCGTGGGGGTTCAAGTCCCTTCACCCGCACCATATTTGCGGAAGTAGTTCAGTGGTAGAACACCACCTTGCCAAGGTGGGGGTCGCGGGTTCGAATCCCGTCTTCCGCTCCAATGCAGTTTCTTTGCCGGGGTGGCGGAACTGGCAGACGCACAGGACTTAAAATCCTGCGGTAGGTGACTACCGTACCGGTTCGATTCCGGTCCTCGGCACCAGTCTTTTTCTCGGTGTAAAGTGAACTTATATTGCGCCCGTAGCTCAATTGGATAGAGCGTTTGACTACGGATCAAAAGGTTAGGGGTTCGACTCCTCTCGGGCGCGCCATTATATACCTATATATATCGGGGAGTAGCTCAGCTTGGTAGAGCACTTGGTTTGGGACCAAGGGGTCGCAGGTTCAAATCCTGTCTTCCCGACCACTTTCTAAAAATGTTCATGGGGCCTTAGCTCAGCTGGGAGAGCGCCTGCTTTGCACGCAGGAGGTCAGCGGTTCGATCCCGCTAGGCTCCACTTTCTCAGAATATACTTCTGAAAAAGAGTTGACACCTTCTAATCAGGGTGTTATGATGTTAAAGTTGCTTTTGTTGGCAACTGAAGATTGAACCTTGAAAACTGAACAAAACAAGACAAAACGTCAACGTTAATTCTAGTAAGAACTTC
>NZ_QXIR01000084.1 GCF_003581585.1 Bacillus salacetis | reverse complement strand
GGGGTTTGGTAGCCTAATTTTTCTTGGATACGCTCTTCGTTATAGTACTTCATAAATTGATCCACACGTTCTCTTACTTTATCTACAGACAACGAATTGAATTTCACATATTGAAATTCTTCCGATTTAAGATTTGAATGAAAGGACTCGATAACCGCATTATCCCAACAGTTTCCTCTTCTAGACATACTACTAACTAAATTTCTCTCTTTCACAAGCGTCTGGTAATCATATGAGGTATAAACGCTACCCTGATCCGAATGAATGACCACTCCTTTAGGGTTCCCCCTTTCTTTGAGGGCCTGCTTCAAAGTGTCTAAAACCAGGGGAGTTTGTTGATGAGTATATAGTTTGTACGCTACGATTTCATTATTAAAAAGATCAATTATGGTCGATAGATAAAGCGTTGATGTACCGTATTGAATATAAGTTATATCGGTGACCCACTTTTGATTAGGAAGGGCTGCTTTAAAGTTACGTTGTAATAAATTAGGTGCGATGATGATTGATTCGCCTTGTGATTTCCATTTCCGTTTAGGTTTTACACGACATTGAAGGTGATGCTTCCGCATAATACGTTGAACCGTATTACGATGTAAACTGATGTGAAACTTACGTTTTAATAATTTTGTGATCTTACGATGCCCATTTCTAAATCTCGTTTTTTCGCAGAGTGAAATAATTACCTCTTCCTCTTTGGACAGCTGGATTGGAGAAGATGCAGCCCATCGATAGTAAGTGGCTCTTGAGATATTTAAAACTGATAAGATGGCGGTTACGGTATATTTCTTTCGTAATCGGTTCACTAATTGGAGAATTACTTCTTTTTCAACTCCTTTTCTATCTCCAAATACTTTTTTAAGATTTCGTTCTCCTGTCTTAAATGAGTCATTTGGTGGTCTTTTTTTTCCTCATCACTCTGATTATCAGGTCCGTGGCCGTATGTGTACTGCTTTCCAATTGGTTGACTAAACCTGTGAAATTCATTATTGCGATACCATTTAAGCCACGTTTTAATCTGGGAGACATTCTTAATTCCATATTTCTTCATGATTTCTTGGTTCGTAAATTGCCCACTCATCTTATCTTTGATCACTGCCCATTTTGTTTCACTTGAATATACGTTTTTGCCCACGCAAAAACACCTCCGAATTATCACTTGAATTAAGTGTATCACTTCGAAGGTGTTTTATAGTGTCTCAAATACTTAGGTTAGTCTA
>NZ_QXIR01000083.1 GCF_003581585.1 Bacillus salacetis | reverse complement strand
CGGATCAAAAGCGGAAAGGACCTATCCAGCGGCGCAATCTGGACTTCCTTCCCATGAAATAATATAAACACCACCCACACAATAAGACAAAGGGGCTTCCTGGGTAATCATACATTCTGCGGACTGAATTTGTAAATTCAGTAATTAAGGGTTTATTTGCTGTCTTGCAACCATTCATTGTAATGGTACGTTGCCTTACTTTTGTAAACAATTGGAAGTACATGAGGCTGCATAACAGCAACTTTAACTGAGAAATTCCCTATTGTAAGGTGAATTGCTGAATGCAATCCTATATTTCTTCACGGCTGCCCGCCATAATAATTATCTTCTTAAATGGCCATAAATAAAATTAAAAATCAACAAAAAAAGCTTCCAGACATAAATCTGGAAGCTTTCCTGCAATGAGCCATGAAGGATTCGAACCTTCGACCCTCTGATTAAAAGTCAGATGCTCTACCAACTGAGCTAATGGCTCGGAGTGGCTGGGCTAGCTGGATTCGAACCAACGCATGTCGCAGTCAAAGTGCGATGCCTTACCGCTTGGCTATAGCCCAATATTAGTGAAAATAAAAAGGACACTCAATTAACATGTCCATTTTCTATCCTATGTATTCAAGAAATGGTGGAGGGGGGCAGATTCGAACTGCCGAACCCGAAGGAGCGGATTTACAGTCCGCCGCGTTTAGCCACTTCGCTACCCCTCCAAACAAATGGTGCCGGCAAGAGGACTTGAACCCCCAACCTACTGATTACAAGTCAGTTGCTCTACCAGTTGAGCTACACCGGCATCTATTTTGGAATGTTTTCATTTTATTAAGTTATATCAAAAAAATCGTGGTGGAGGATGACGGGATCGAACCGCCGACCCTCTGCTTGTAAGGCAGATGCTCTCCCAGCTGAGCTAATCCTCCGAAATAAAGTATTGTATTAAGGATGCTTATTTTGCTCAGCTGCGCTTCGCAAAAAAGCTTGGTGACCCCTACGGGATTCGAACCCGTGTTACCGCCGTGAAAGGGCGGTGTCTTAACCGCTTGACCAAGGGGCCAATCTTATAAAACTAGTAAGCTTCCAACCGGGCTCGAACCGGTGACCTCTTCCTTACCATGGAAGTGCTCTACCTGACTGAGCTATGGAAGCAATGGCTCCGCAGGCAGGACTCGAACCTGCGACCGATCGGTTAACAGCCGATAGCTCTACCACTGAGCTACTGCGGAACGAAAAGCCTGGCGACGTCCTACTCTCACAGGGGGAGATCCCCCAACTAC
>NZ_QXIR01000082.1 GCF_003581585.1 Bacillus salacetis | reverse complement strand
GATGGTTTATAAATGTATGTGTAAGGTCTTTTTCTAGACAATAGAAAAAGGACAAAGTACTCTCTGAATATCACCACAATAATCGAGAGGAGTCCTTTGTCCATGTCTAATAATAACACAAAAAACCTTAACCTTTCTAGTCTTTTAGAGTCCACGATGAAAGAAGTACTTAAAGAAAAAGTAGAATTTATTCTCCAGGAAGAAATTAAAGAGGTTCTGAAAAATGAACCTGTTGGAGAAAAAAACTCTCGTAATGGGTATTATCCGCGTACGTTGGACACTGTTTACGGACGTGTAGAAGACCTTGATGTTCCCCGGGATCGTAAGGGTGAGTTCCAAACGGAACTATTTGAACCTTACAAACGAAGAATGGTAGCCGTTGATGAGTTGGTCATTCAATTATACCGTCACGGCGTAGGTGTTCGTCAGGTTGGTAAAATCATGAAAAGCCTGCTTGGGGATTCCTATTCTCAAGGGACGATTTCAAATGTCACGGGTACCGTCCTTCAAGATATCCGCGAATGGCAGAACCGCCCTTTAAAGAAACGATATTGTGCCCTTTACCTTGATGCGTTATTTGTGAAAGTTCGTCGTGATACAGTAGGTAAAGAGGCTGTCTACATTGTTCTTGGCATTACGCCGGAAGGTCATCGGGAAGTCTTGGGCTTTTATGTTGGCGGCAGGGAGTCCTCCAACGGGTGGAGTGAGATTCTCAATAACCTTCGTGAGCGTGGAGTCGAAGAAGTTCTTCTTGGCGTATTTGATGGTTTGTCAGGTCTAGAAGATGCGTTCCTCCGAGCTTTCCCAAAAGCTGAGGTGCAGCGTTGTGTTGTCCACAAAGTAAGAAATACCTTAAATAATGCGCGAAAAAAGCACCAAACAGAATTAGCTCAAGACTTAAAGACCATCTACAGGGCTAACAGCTTTGAGGAAGCTCAAGCTGCACTCCTAGAGCTAAAAGATAAGTGGAAGAAAACATACAAACGCGAATTGGAATCTTGGGAGAATGATCTTCCTGTGCTCCTCACATTTTTCAAGTATCCTACAGATGTTCAACCGTACCTTTATACGACAAACCTTATTGAACGTCTGAATAGAGAGGTGCGTAAGCGACTGAAAACCATGGACAGCCTGCCTAATATAGAGGCGGCTGAGAAGATCATTTACTTGAACGTATCGGATTACAATGATCGCTGGGCTAGAAGAAAATTAAGTGGATTTGGTTTAGCTAAAGAGGAAATCCAAGATATGTTTGATAATCGTTATGGAAAAAAATGATGGTGAAGAGGAATTTTCCCCTCCGGAGGCCTCGGCCTCCGGAGGGGAAAGACAACCCCCATTACCAAAGAGAAGTATATACCCAGGGAGTACTCTCTTACACATAATTATTGACACTACC
>NZ_QXIR01000080.1 GCF_003581585.1 Bacillus salacetis | reverse complement strand
GGTACCGACCCCCGAAAGTTAGAGTGAAAAATCTAACCTTCGGGGGTGTTTTTATGGCTAAATACAATGAAGAATTTAAAATGAAGCTTGTTACCGAGTATTTAGAAGGCAACATGGGGTATGGATCATTGGCAAAAAAATATAATATGGGCAGTCAGACCACTATACGTGAATGGGTGAATGTCTATAAATCTCAGGGGATAAATGGGTTAAAACGAAGTATGACGAAAAAGGAGTATTCTGTTCAATTTAAATTAGGTACGATACAATTTATATTAAATACAGGTGCTTCTTATTTAGAGGCTGCGGTTCACTTCAATATGAACACCCCTTCCTTAATCGTACGATGGATGAAAGAGTTTCATGAACAAGGAGTAGAAGGCCTGAATTCAAAATTAAAGGGGCGACCTTCTATGTCTAAAAAACCCAGTAAACAAAAGCAAAAGGAAGACAAAAAGGGAACACGTGAAGAAGAATTGGAACGAGAGAATGAACTACTTAGGTTAGAAAATGCTTACCTAAAAAAGCTGAGAGCTTTTCGGGAAAATCCGAATGCCTTCCACGAAAAGCACAAGCAAAAGTGGCATTTGCACTCAAAGAAGAAGGATTCCGATTGAAGGATATCTTCCTTGTTGTAGGAATACCTGAAGCAACTTATCATTATCATGTTAAAAACTTTGTGAAAGAAGATCCGGACACAGAACTAAAAGAACTCATAACCAACCTATTTAAGGAGTTTCATGAACGCTATGGTTATAAACGTATTACGAAGGAATTAAAAAAGTTAGAACATCATGTTAATCATAAAAAAGTATATCGACTTATGCGAGAACTAGGATTGAAATGTGTAAAATTTATGCGGAAATCTCGTAAATACAATTCCTATAAGGGTAAGATTGGGAAGGTTGTGAAAAATCGACTATCCCGCCGTTTCAATACACCAATTTCTCTTCAAAAATTAGTAACCGACATCACTGAATTTAAATGTCTTGGGGAAGAGAAGTTATATTTAAACCCAATTCTTGATCTTTACAACGGAGAGATTATAGCGTTTGGAATTAGGAAACGTCCAACACTAGATCTAGTCATGGAACCTTTAGAAGAAACGATGGGGATAATAAAAAATAATGCAACCCACCGCACTACTATCCATTCTGATCAAGGCTGGCATTACCAACATAACTCATGGGTGAGGTTATTAAAGGAAAATAAAATATTTCAAAGTATGTCACGCAAAGCAACCTGTGCAGACAATGCTTCGATGGAAAATTTCTTTGGGATATTAAAGCAAGAAATGTATTATGGGGAAGAACTAATAAGCTATGAAGAGTTAAAAAGCCGAATTCACAAATATATTCACTGGTACAATCATGACCGGTCAAAAGAAAGATTGGCTGGGATGAGCCCTGTTGAATATCGAACTCACTCCAGCCAATCAGCTGCATAATAAAAACTCTAACTTTTGGGGGTAAGCACCT
>NZ_QXIR01000008.1 GCF_003581585.1 Bacillus salacetis | reverse complement strand
CCTCCAGCGCTTGCCGCCCCTGAGATAGGCGCTTCCGCTTTTCGGTTAAGCATACAATATTTCTATGTACGATGAAATTAAGAGTATGGTTATCAGTATGTTGATGGTTCTGAAGACTTTTGGCTGTCTTTCTTCAGGTATTTCTTTTTGCAGACAAAGTGAGTTTGTCATTTGGTTTATAAAATAAAGGATAAATACTGAAAAAATGATAAAAATGGAGATCATTTTATCCCCTCCCTATATCTCCTATATGCTATACGATACCAAAATATCCTTTAAATTGGTAGAATGAAGTACCGGAAATGAAGAAGAGGCATTGATAGATAATGTACAGAGCCGTCCGGCTCATACAGAAAGGTGATGAGTCCGGGCGCTGACTATCTATATAGTGCCTCTTTGAAGGTTCAGAATTTCATAGCCGTCCTCATTTTCTTCAATCATCGCATCCCGCGGGGAGTATAGCAAACATTTAGCATACAACAGGTCAATTGTGCAAATGCCAGTATGAAACGCTGTCAGGATCGTGAAATAATGGGAGTAATGCGGCATCATGACGCAGCCTGCCAGCAACACTGTGTTGATTAAGAAAAACGGGAACAGCAGCGCTAAAATAAACCGGTATTTTGGAATCGGTTCACTCACACGGAAAGTGAAGATCGGGAAAAAGAAAAGTTGACGCTTTACTTGGTATTTAATTTTATTTAAATAGGACAATATCGGTACAATATGCAGCAGCTTATGTGCTGGATAAATCAAAATCATGCCTGCCATGAATAAATAAAAATGAGTGTCATAGAGATCCTCAGAGAGTATGAGATTGACAGGCACGTAGATGAGTGTAAATACCGTCATCATTACAAGCCCTGACAGGAAAATTACCCGGCTGTGACCGAATTGTTTTTCAAGGTTAATGGTTTTCCAGCAATGCATAAAAAAATCGCCTCCATCAGACGACAAAGTCTTGTTTTTTCATCTTTCGCTTTCATACTTTACGATGTCTGATGAAAAAAATCAATAGTTAAATTAACATTAATCTGTAAAAAAAAAATTCTAATAATTTTATATTGTAACTTAAGGAAATGATGCAGCTTTCGAAACCAGCCAATAGCAAGATTTTAAAGCATTTGGTATGATTTATCTATAGAAATAGTGGAAGTCATTTCTTGAAAAAGAACTACAATATTTTTGCGAAATAAGATTTTTGCTAATAAATTATTGCAGGATGAGTAAGGGGGGATTGAAATGAATGAACTAATCAAAAGGATTGAGAAGCTGGAGTTTCAGCAAAGGATGCTGCTTGAAATGATTCCAGGGGAGGGAAATGATTTTTACAGGCTTGTCATAAAAAAAGGGCTGTCTGAAATGGAAGTGGAAAATTTCTATAACTTGTGTGAAAGACTGAACAATCATTCACAGGAACAAAAAGCGGAAGGATTTGTCTTTTTTGCTCCGCTTTTTAAAGAATTCACCGAAAACCTTGATCCGCGATTCTCGCCTGAAGAAGTAATAGAAGCTTGTACAGCCCAAGGGTTATATCCACTGTTGATGGAACAGCTCCGCCGCAATCTGTGATCAGGCTTCTTTTTCTTCGGAAACTTTTTGCAGCTCACCATTTTCTTCAGTGAATTCCGCTTCAATATTATGAAACGACTTTTCAAAGATCTCCATGAAGTCATTTCCATAGATATTCTTTACAACCGCCATCATTTCAATCATATCCGGGAAGCGGCCGTATAATTCTCTTAAAGGGGTCACTCCCTGAAAAATGGAATGGTTTTCAGGCTTATAATTCCTCATCAATTCAAGTAAAACGCTTTCACCTTTTTCAGTCAGTTGGATATAGGTGTTGCGTTTATCATTTTCCCTCTTGGAAAAACGGAGCAGTTCTCTTTCCTCCAGTTTTTTAGAAAAGTTAAAGGCAGTTGAAACATGCATGACGCCGAACTTGGCCACATCTGAAATGGATGCTCCTTTGAGGTGATAGGAGATCCACAAGATATGGTGTTCATTTATATTAAGGTCATAAGGCTTAATCCATTGCTGCCAATCCTTTTCGATTGCTTTCCATAAGGCTTTACTCAGTTGGGCCATTCTTTGGCTGAATAACATTGCTTCCTTCATTGAAAATTCTCTCTCTTCCATCCGATTCACCCGCTTTGCAAAAGTTGATTGAAATACCGTGTCCAGTGTCTACTAATCTCAGAGTTTAAAACCCTCTCTTTTATTATGCCAATAAAATAAAAATTAATAAAGGTTTAAATTTACAAAATTTTTAGAAAGGTGATGTTTCTTCTGAAAAAGGGAGTAAACCCGAGATGTAAGCGTTAAAAAAGGATCCGGCAGAAAAACTCTGCCGAACCCTTTAAAGTTATTGTTTACTTACTGTTTGTTCCATATCTTCTGCAAGCTGTTCGATTGCACTGATCTCATCTTTGATATGCTGAATGTTCGGTTCTGTGCTTCCTTGCCATGCTTGAATGGAGTTTTGCATGTCATCTTTTAAGTGTGTGATGGTTTCCTTTCCTTCTGAGGAAAGGCGGGAAACAGCGTCTTTGACTTCAACAGCGTTAGTTTTGATCTCGAGTAAGATGGATTTCCATTCGTCTTTATTTTTCCTGATCTGGCCCTTGAGGTCTTTTCCGGACTGAGGGGTGGTCAGTAAGGCAGCGATTGCGCCGAGGGCACTTCCTGCTAATACTCCATAGCTGATAGACTTCATTTTCATTTATATCTCTCCTCAACATTATTTCTGCATTTTAATTCGACATCTTTTTGATATTTCCTTTTTACCCTTTTCAGCAAAACACTAATCAACTTTTCTCATAACGTATTTAAATGGGCATAAACATAAATAACGGGTTGTTTTAAAGGGGACTTTCGTAAGTGTATTGCAATTAACCAGCAATCCATTCCCATGAGCAGCAATCCATACGAAAGCGGCCTTAACAGGAAGGGGTGGAGGATATGGATGGTATCATATTTGGATTCTTTGCATTGAGTGCAATATTATTTTTTGGAATGATCCACTATTTTATGGCAACCCAAAAAACCGGAGTGTATCCACCAAAAAATATTTTGAAAAGAAGAGCCGGGGTCCTGGGTACAGGCGGCATTATATCCTTGCTTCTCGGGATATTATTGTGGCTGGCCGTTAAGTAATTCAAAAAGGAACCTGAGACAGGTTCCTTTTTGAGTTGAATTATGAAGATATAGTTTGAGCGAAACTCGTTCGCTTGAGTATCGATGTAACAAGTGGATAGACTACAAACATAGCTCCGGCGTTGACGATCGTTGCAGGGAGTACTACCGCGGCAAATAATCCAAGGAAGGCACCTGGGAGCCCTGTGATTAAGTAAGCGGAAGACAGGAAGAAAACTCCTGATACAATCGTTCCGACTGCTGTCAGAATGACTGTTCCCACGATGGATGCTGAATATTTCCTTAGTCCAAGAACCATGAAGTAAAAGACAAAAGCAGTAAGCGGCTTGTCAATCAGGTTTGGTACGAATCCGCCAGGGAACTGGGTTGTAAGCCCTGAAATAATACCAGTGGTAATCCCAAGCAGCAGAACATTCTTCTTATCCGGGAACAATAGTATCCCCAGGAACATCATTGTCAACATCATGTCAGGCTTCATACCAAGGAAAATCCCCGGGATGACAGCGTGAAGTACAGCTCCTATCCCTACCAGCAGTGATAGTGCCACCAAAGTCTTTGTATTCATTTCTCATCTCTCCTCTTCTGATCTTATCTCGTCTTTGCTTCTCCTGCCGTGCACTGTTGCCGGCAGCGAAAAGTTAACAACAGTATATCATATGAAGGAGATTATTGACAGATGAGAAATCGAACTTTTTGGTTCGAATAATAAAAACTCCCCAGCAAGGAGGAGTTTTCATTCTCTTGTTTAATAGTTAATGTAGATCGTAATTACAAGTGTTGACTGATGCCTTCAGCTATCTCTTTTAAATCTTCCGGGCTGTATTGATCAGTGTGCGTTTTCCATACGGCTCCAAAACCATCGCCTGTACCATAGCGGGGAATGATGTGGAGGTGGAAGTGGAAAACGGATTGCCCTGCGTCTTCGCCATTATTATTCAGCAGGTTCAAGCCGATAGGATGATATTCTTCTTTAATTGCATTTGTGATTTTTGGGACGGCAGAAAAGACTTTTGATGCGATGTCTTCAGTCAATTCATATACATTTTCTTTATGTACTTTCGGAATCACCAGCGTATGTCCTTTTGTCACCTGGCTGATATCGAGGAATGCAAGGACATGTTCGTCCTCATATACCTTGGATGATGGGATTTCGCCTTCGATAATCTTACAGAAAATACAATCACTCATAGTATCCCGCCTTTCAATGTTTTTTTGATTTTATCATAAGAAGAGAAATTATGGAAAGACAAGCATGTTTTCGCAGGGATTGTTGTGTGCGGCAAATTCATTCTGTAACTGGAAAGGCAATCCTGGTTGCAAAATAATAAGCAGCAGCAAATTTTCTGAACAGCCAAAGACATAAAAGGGGCCGGCAAGAAGGTAATATCTGCATCACCCTCTGCCAGCCCCGATTGAAGGGGGGATTTACTTTAGGTTCTTAGTGGAACGTCTAAGTGATCTGCGATAAACACCTCATTTTGCATTATTTTGCAAGATCAGTGAATATACAGTGCGTTGTCTGACTCTGGTTCAAAGTGACCATCCCCTTGTCTTATAGCTTGTATGCTTTAAGAGTTCTTGAATAGTCCGTGTTCTTTGATAAACACCTCATTTTTAAAGTTTTTTAAAAAGTCTGGTGTGAGTTCAGGCCAAAACTATGCAAGACGACCATCCCCTTAAGTTTTTGGAAGCAAACGTATAATTCGGATAACGGTCTTTAACAACCACCCCGTTTTAAGTTTTGCTGTCCCCTTCCTCCATTATGATGGCCAATTTCATTTTCTTTATAACAGGAAATACTTGGGGAGGAAAAGCCGGAAATAGCTAGAAAAGCATTGCTTTGCTAAAATAAAACAAACAAAGAGAAAGAAAGGACGTTGCTTGTGTCACTATTGGAAATTCAACATTTGGTTGGGGGATATACAAGAAAGCCGGTCCTGAAAGATGTTTCTTTCAGTCTGGAGTCAAATGAAATCGTTGGCCTGATCGGTTTGAATGGGGCTGGAAAGAGTACCACAATCAAGCATATCATTGGATTGATGGAGCCGAAACAGGGAGAAATCAAGATCAACGGGCTGCAGCTGAAAAGCGATACTGATGAATACCGGAAACAGTTTGCTTACATACCGGAAACTCCAATACTCTACGATGAATTGACCCTTGAAGAGCATATGCGTCTAACCGCCATGGCATATGGTGTTCCAGAAGCAGAATACAAAAAAAGGGCAGAAGGGCTCTTAAAGGAATTTCGAATGGGAAAAAGACTTGGCTGGTTCCCTTCCCATTTCTCTAAAGGAATGAAACAAAAAGTAATGATCATGTGTGCTTTCCTTGTCGAACCAAGCCTTTATATTATAGATGAGCCTTTTGTGGGACTCGATCCCCTTGCAATTCAATCATTATTGAATTGGATGGAAGAAATGAAAAAGAATGGGGCCGGCATCTTAATGTCGACGCATATTCTGGCTACAGCCGAAAGGTATTGCGATTCCTTCATCATCTTGCATGATGGCGAAATAAGGGCAAAGGGAACCCTTTTGGAACTGCAAAAGGAATTTGGGATGCCGGATGCAACGCTCGATGATATCTATATTGAACTGACAAAGGAAGAAACAGGGCAATGAGAAACATTGATGAAATCTGGAAAAAAAGGGTAGTGGAATACAATGCGGAACTTCGGAAGTATCTTCGTTACATGTTTAACGACCACCTCTTGTTTGTCCTTATTTTTGCTTTGGGAGGGGGGGCATTTACCTATAATAATTGGGTAAGCACACTTGACAGTTCGTTTCCTGCTCCACTGATCATGGCGGTCATACTTGGATTGATCCTCACTTGGAGTCCGGTTTATACGTTTCTGAGGGAGGCTGATGCCGTCTTTTTGCTTCCTCTTGAAAGCCGGATGAAAAGTTTCTTCCGCAAGGGTATTTGGATCAGTTTTCTCTCACAATCGTATATCCTGCTGCTCGTACTGGCTGCAATGATGCCGATGTATGTCAAAGTGACAGACCAGGGCTTTCAATCTTTCTTCATCATATTGGCCCTGTTATTGGCACTTAAGGTATGGAATCTGTATGTTCGATGGTATACGTTGAAGAACCAGGAAAGGGAAGCGCATTTTGTTGACTACCTTATAAGGTTTGCCATGAATGGCGTTTTCCTGTACTTGGTTCTTCACCAAGCATCCGTTGTGCTGATTGCAGCAGTTGCGCTTATCCTTTTAGGCTACTTAGTGTATTTCAGCTCCTCTGTAAAAAGGAAAACTCTGAAATGGGATGTGCTGATCAGTATGGAGGAACAGAGGATGCTGCTGTTTTACAGGCTGGCGAATATGTTCACGGATGTACCCAGACTGAAGGGGAAGGTCCATCGAAGAAAGTGGCTGGATGCCTTGGTGAATGCCATTCCCTACGATGGTAAACAAACCTATAAATTTTTGTATATACGCGCCCTGCTGCGTACGAGCGAGTATTTCGGGCTGTATATCCGCCTGTCGCTGATTGCGATGGTGCTGCTTTACTTTAGTGATTCACTTTGGCTCATCATACTTACCGGACTTCTGTTCATGTATTTGACTGGTTTTCAAATGATACCGATGTTTAAACGTTTCGATTACAAAATATGGGTTTCGTTATATCCTGTCCCTGAAAAAATAAAGAAACAGTCGTTCCTTCAAGTGGTTCAGTGGTCGCTCATTGCCCAGGCAATCTTGTTTTCACTCGCACCGGCCTTGAACGGGCAGCTGCTGGAAGCTTTGATGCTTCTCGTAGCGGGAATCCTTTTTGCATTGGCTTTTTCGACTATTTATCTGACTCAGCGCCTTAAGAAATTTGAATATTAAACGGAACTTAATCCTTCCTCGTACGTATTAGCAAATAGCCGGAAACGATCCGGCTGCGTTTAGGAAATCAGCCTATTGCAAAGGACAGGTGATTGGCATGAACAGCTATGAATCCAGTGCCCTAAATAACATGGAGATGTGGAAAAGAAAGAAGTTAAAGAGGGCGGGCATACTGAACCGCACTGCAAAAAAAGCCCAGGTGAAATTTAATTCCGTGATCCCTGAAAAGGTTCACAAGGTCGTGACTGACAGCATTAAAAACATGGTGCAGGTTACCTTGGCAGGGTCGGGTTTCACATCAAACAACAAAATTGTGGTTCCTGAATCATTAGAAGATAAAGAGAAGTATATGAAGGAACGTTTGTCCTTTTACAGAAAGGCTGCTGCAATTGAGGGTGCTGGGACAGGTGCAGGAGGGCTGTTCCTTGGTTTGGCGGATTTTCCTCTGCTGCTTTCCATCAAAATGAAGTATCTTTATGAAACTGCCAAGATACACGGGTATGACCCAAAAGCTTACGAAGAAAGACTGTTCATGTTATATGTGTTCCAGCTTGCTTTTTCCAGTGAAGACCATCGCCGGGAAGTGTTCTCCTTGATCGACAATTGGGAAGAATACAAGCGGGAAGCTTCAGATATGGATTGGAAAGTGTTTCAGCAGGAATACAGGGATTATATAGACTTTGTAAAAATGTTTCAGCTCGTTCCTGGAATTGGTGCGGTTGTAGGCGCTTATGCCAATTATGGTCTCCTTGATGAACTTGGAGAAGCGGCGGAATATGCTTATCGCAGGAGGTATTTTGGGCAGGGTTAGTATTGAATCCCCTAAAATGCAATAAAATTGCTTTATAAGCCGGTTTCAAGTACATGTAGACTCGTTTTTTTCCGTGAAAGTGTCTTGAAGCCCGGTTTCAAGTACATGAAGACCCGGTTTTTTTCCTGAAAGTGTCTTGAAGGCCGATTTCAAGTACATGAAGACCCGGTTTTTTCGCTGAAAGTGTCTTGAAGCCCGGTTTCAAGTACATGTAGACTCGATTTTTTCCGTGAAAGTGTCTTGAAGCCCGTTTCAAGTACACAAAGTCCCTCGGAAAGCAGTGGAGTCCGTGGGGCATAATTTCATAACCTTGGAAAAAAGTAACAAAGCCGGTACAAAGTCCATGTACCGGCTTTTTGTTATTCTGAATAGGTGATGGCTGCTTTTGCCAATACACAGGCTGCCACCAGCATTGCCTTCTCATCAAAATCGAATTTGGGGTGGTGGTGGGGATAAGGCTGTTCGACTCCTTCAGGTTTTGCACCTGTGAAGAAAAAGGTGCCTGGCACTTCTTGAAGATAGTAGGCAAAATCTTCTCCTCCCATTTGCATTTCACTCTCTTCGATGGTATCTACGCCTTTTACACCTTTGGCGGCTTTGATAAGATGAGCGGTTTCTGCTTGATGATTAACAACAGCCGGGTAGCCCTTGTCATAGGTAAAGGTATAAGAGCAATCAGCTGATAGGCATATGCCCTTAATGATTTTCTCCATCTCAGAAGTGATGAAGTCCCTTGTTTCTTCGCTGAAAGTCCTTACCGTACCAGCCAGCTTTGCAGTATCTGCAATGACATTAAAGGCATTTTCAGCGACGAAGGAACCGATTGTGACGACCGCAGGTTCTATTGGATTGACTCTCCTGCTGACGATTTGCTGAAGTGTCCCTACCAATTGAGATGCTGCTACGATTGAATCCTTTGTCTTATGTGGTTGAGCTCCGTGCCCGCCTGCCCCCTGGATGATGATTTCAAATCGATCGGCGGCAGCCATGATGGGTCCAACGCGATGCTGGATTGTTCCCAGGGGTTCAGTAGCCCACAAATGAGTCCCGAAAACAGCATCGACCCCTTCAAGGCATCCTGCTTCGACCATTGATTTAGCTCCACCAGGCGCGTATTCTTCTGCATGCTGGTGAATGAAGACGAGGGCTCCAGGAAGTTCGGCTTTCAGTTCGTTGATTGACTTTGCCAGAATAAGAAGAGCTGCTGTATGCCCATCGTGTCCGCATGCATGCATGACCCCTTCAACGGTCGACCTGTAAGGAACTTCTTTTTCATCATGGATCGGAAGTGCGTCAAAGTCGGCCCTGAGCCCAATGGTCTTTCCGGGTTTTCCGCCTTGGACTCTTGCAATTACACCGTTGCCTCCTACTTCAGTGGTCACATCAATACCAAGTTTTCTATAGAAATCAGCGATATATTTAGAAGTCTTGTATTCCTTGAATGAAACTTCCGGGTGCTGATGAAGGTACCGCCTTATTTCCACCATTTCTTCCCATCGGTTTTCCAAGTGTTCAAAAAGAGTTTCCAGCATTCCCATTCCTCCTACACAACTAATAGTTGTTACTTTTCATATATAGTTGAAAATTAAGAATAGTATATCATTAATCTCCCTGTGATTTAGAAAAAGAAATATTAATATCAGAAATCAGATAAATTATGGTGAAACTACAATAGGTGGTGAGACGCAGTGTTTAAAATGAAAATTATATGGGGCTGCAATTCCTTTGCTGTTTTTCTGTTTGTACTACTGATGACGGCAACAGAGCACATAAGTTGGTTTGATTCACCTCCTAGTTCCTTTTTTGAGAACATGCGGTACATAAAGCATTTTACTGTTTTCGGTTCGGAGTTGCTCATCGGCATAGGCAGTCTTCTTCTTATTGGTTGGCTGGCATTAAATAAGAGAAATTTTCAGGTATCATATTTACCGTGCTGGCAGTCGCAGGGGGAAACTATATTAATGATTTTCTTAAATGGGTCGCAGAGAGGGAAAGGGCGGGAAGTCTGCATATGGAAGAGGGAGTAAGCTTTCCATTCGATCATCCATGGTGGGGCTGATCTTTCTGCTGGTCCTGTCATTTTTTATTATGGAAAGCATGTTATCTGCCAATGGGAGGCGGGCGGTTTATGCAAGGGCAGTCTTCCAGTCTGTGATGACAGGGGTAAGCAGGATAACCGCCGCTGCCCATTTTCCTTCTGATGTATTAGCAGGTTTATTAATCAGCTTTTCCTATTATATACTATGTGAATTCCTTTACAGGAGGATAAGCGGTTCTGCACAATTAAAAAGCTGAATCATAAGAGGCATGCCATACGCCTCTTAGATTCAGCTTTTTCAAATTAGAAACATAGCTGTGATCGTTGTCGCAATCAGTCCGATGATAACGGGTACCAGATTGCGCCTGGCCAGTTCAAAAGGGTCTACATTGCAGATGGCGGCGGCTGGTATGAGTGCCCAGGGTACGAGTGTGCCGCCTCCAACCCATATTGCCGAGATCTGGCCGAGAGCAGTCAATGTCGCTGCTCCGGAACCTATACTGTCAGCGAATAATAGTGCTACTGAACCGGACAGGGAAATTCCTGAAAATCCTGAACCATCCAAGCCTGTAATAGCTCCTGCAGTTGTCAATGTAACTGCGCCAACAGCCTTTGACAGTGGAACAGCAGCAGCCAGGGCACCGCCGAGATCATTGACGATCCCGGAGGAGCCCTCAGGTAAGAGACCCTCACCGATAATCGCTGTAAATCCGGAATCCCCTAGATAGAAGAAGGCTGCGATAGGAATGACAGGTCCAAATACTTTAAAACCGAATTGAAACCCTTCAATGATGAAACTTGTAGTTTGTTCCAGACCTTTTGCCTTATACCCGGCAAGTGAAATGATCAGCAGAATGAAAATGGAGGTACCCCCGATTAATGCTGTTGCATCCCCTCCCTGAAGATCGAAAACCGACATGGCTATGATATTCAACGCAAAGAGGACAGGAATCATGAGGGCAAGCAGCTTTTTGGCGGTACCGCTTAATAGTTCTGGTCCTACTTCTTTAGAAGAATCCTGCAGCTCGGTCTTTTGGACAACCAGTTTTCCTTTTCTCATATCTCTTTTTAACAAAAGGAAGGCTGTCACAGTAGTGACAATCCCCATCACTGCGACCAATGGGATACTTGCCTGGATAACCTGGGAAACATTGAGGCCTGCCGCATCAGAGGTCAGCTTCGGGGCAGCCTGTATGACAAAGTCACCGGAAAGGGCTATTCCATGGCCAAACAAATTCATTGCCATGGCGATTCCGAGTGCCGGCAGACCGACTCGGAGAGCCACAGGAACCAGCACAGCGCCAAGCAGGGCTACTGCAGGAGAAGGCCAGAAGAACCAAGAGATGAGCATCATGACAATCCCGATCGTCCAGTATGCGAGAGCGGGTGTCTTGATCAGTTTGGCAAATGGGCTGATCATGACATCGTTAATCCCGGTTTTGGTGAGGCTTCTGCTCATCCCGACGATAATTGAAATGACTAATATTGTCGGAAGCAGTTCGGTTATGGCAAAAATGAAGCTGTTGAAAACACTGCTCACAGAACCGGTCAATGAACCTTTTGCAAACAAAGCAATAAGAAAAATCCCGGCTATGCACACAATGGTGGTATCTTTCCTGAATATCATAAAAAGGATGATTAACCCGATAAATCCCAAATACAGCCAGTGTAATGCAGTCAATTCCACCAGCATAATAAATCCTCCCCCTCTTAATATGCTCTCACAAAAAAAGGCTTCTGCCCTTTGCTAATACAGAATATTCAGTCCGAAAGTGATTGTGAAAGGTACATACAAGAACTCCGTCTCCAGACGGAGGCTAATTCCTGCCGGTGCACCTCTCAATAAGAAAATATTTCAGGTAAACTGTGAATACATGTAGCGGTCTTATAAAAGGACTCAGAAAAATAAAAAAGGATTTTAAACTTGTTCATCGAAATGAAAAGAGAATGGCAAAGGCGGTGTCGAAATGAAGAATTCTGGCGGAAAACAATGGTTTTTCTCAGCAGTACTATTATTGAGTGGCATAGTATTGCTTTTAATTAATATTGGTGTCATTTCCTTGGAAATAAAACAGTTATTTGTCATATTACTCCCGTTGCTGTTTGTACTGCAGGGGCTGAAATGGTTGTACTCTGGCCTAAAGTGGAGAGGGATGCTTAAATTCACCTTTGGGCTCTTTTTCTTAATCTATGGAGCTCTCCTGATCCTTTCCAGTTTTGAGGCGGTTATCTTCACTTATGGTGACTGGTGGAAGCTGTGGCCTGTCAGTCTAATTGGTTTTGCTTTCATGGTTTTATGGAAAAAAAGCCAGATCAGGGTTACTTTTTCAAGTGACGGCCTTACCGATGAAGAAGAGGAGGCTGCTTTCAAGAAAAGGTATGGGGAAACCAAGGAAAGGATTAAAGTAAATAAGGGTAATTTCATTGGAGATGTTAAATACAACCAGCCCAATTGGCCGCTTGAATCGATGAGGCTTAGTAATATGATTGGAAATTACTATTTTGATATAAGCAAGGCTTATATTCCGGAAGGCGAAACCCCGATTTACCTGAAAGGGTGGATAGGAGATGTCAAAATGCTCATTCCGGAAGATATCCCTGTCGACATCAAAATTGATGGAAGCATAGGGGATATTAAATTGTTCGGACAGAAGTCTTCCGATATCAAACCGAATATGAATTATCGGACCCCTGGATATGAAAACGCAGAGAAAAAAATAAAGATCATTATAGAATTCAGTATTGGTTCTGTACGGATCAATAAGGTGTAAAGAGGTGCAGCCATTGAATAAATCATCGAATATACGTTTTTGGTTTCTGAAAAGTTTTTTTATGATGGGCTTAATGGGTACACTTTTCTTTTTCCTGATTATTCAGTTCTATATCCTGATTTCGGAAAACCCTCATATAACACTTGCAGGGTCCTTGTATCTTACTTTGCTTGTTCTGCTTATTTTTTTGCTGTTGAGCATTTATTTCGGGTTCAGGACAGGGTATTTGTTTAAAGGCCGTCTTGATGATATATCAACTTTTGTTTCTGTTCTAAGAAGCGGTAAGTTTTCAGCGCGGGTTGATGACTGCAGGCAGGATGAAATCGGTATCCTGACGGAGGAGCTTAATCAGCTTGCAGTTTATATCCAGGAGCAGGTCAAGTCCCTGCAAAGGCTCGCAGATGAAAAGTCGGAGTTGGCTGATCAGGCTCACCAGGCGGCTGTCATGGAAGAAAGGCATCGGCTGGCAAGAGACCTGCATGACTCGGTCAGTCAGCAGCTTTTCGCTCTTAATATGCTGTCGTCGGCTGCCGTTCGTACTGTTCAAAAAAAACCTAAAGATGCAGAACCGATCTTGATACAAGTTGCAGAAATTGCATCGAAAGCCCAAGGGGAAATGAGGGCGCTGCTGCTTCATTTAAGACCGATTGATCTAAAGGGAGAAAGCCTGTTGGAGGGGTTGAAGAAGCTTATCCAGGAGCTGAAGGAAAAGACCCCTATCGATATTTCTGCGGATTTCAAACATCTTGAAGGCTTGACTAAGGGAGCCGAAGCCCATTTATTCAGGATCGTACAAGAGGGGATTTCCAATATACTGCGGCATGCAGAAGCAACGCAGGTCAAGATCTCAACAAGAAAAACTGATTCGAATCTGAATTTATATATCAGTGACAATGGAAGGGGTTTCAGTGTCGATCAGCAAAAAATGACGAGCTATGGATTGCAGACGATGAGAGAGCGCTGTGAAGAAATAGGGGGCATCTTTCAGATCCGGTCCAAGGAAAATGAAGGAACATACATTAATATTCGCATTCCATTGAGGGAAGAGGGGGAGAACCATAATGGATAAAATAAAAGTGATGATCGTCGATGATCATGAAATGGTCCGTCTGGGGATGAAAACATACCTGCTGACTGAAGACAGGATTGAATTCCTGGGCGAGGCGTCCAGTGGATCAGAAGCGGTTAAACTGGCAAAGCTTTATCAGCCGGAAATCATCCTGATGGACCTGTTGATGGAAAATGGAAATGGCATTGAGGCAACAAAGGAAATACTGGAATTCCTGCCTGCCTGCAAGATTATTATACTTACAAGCTATTACGATGACGAAAAAGTGTTTCCCGCCATTGAAGCCGGTGCCCACAGCTACCTCTTAAAAACAGCCGGTGCCGACGAAGTAATTTCCGCTGTTTATAAAGCTGTAAAGGGAGAGAGTGTTATTGCCCCGAAGGTCGCGGATAAGATGATGAACCGATTCCGCCCGCAGCAAAAAAAGCTCCATGAAGACCTGACTGCCAGAGAACTCGATGTCCTGAAATGCTTGGGAGAAGGAATGACAAATCAGGAAATATCAGAAGAATTGTACATCGGTATCAAAACGACCAAAACCCATGTCAGCAACATCCTCAGCAAATTAGGGGTTGCCGACCGTACCCAGGCAGCCATCTATGCCAATCGAAATGGAATCTTGCTGAATAAGCAGGTGGATTGACACGGCATCTTTAAGGTGGAAGGAATCCAAACTAAATTGTATAGGTTAAGAGGGAAGAGAATCATCATGTTATAAACCAGCGGAGCAATTGGAACCGTGTGGTTAAGGGAGAAACCCCATGTTATATATCGGTGGGGCAGTTAAAAACGGTTGATTAAGAGGAAAACACTCGGTTATAAACCGTTAAATTAGTTATACCAGGGTGATTAGTAGAATAACACTCTGCCACGGGACGATAAAATGCCCATCTTCTTGCAAAGCAAAAGCCGGCCCGCATATAACAGCGGACCGGCTTTTAGTCATCCAGCTCCAACACGCAGCCCCTCGGGGCCATAAACCAAGCAGCCGGGAAGGTTAAGGGCGGCCTTAGTCCTCGTCTGCAGGAATGCTGTATTTGGTTACGAAGGAAGGACGGGGGAACATATTCCTTTGTGCATCGACTCCATCCTCGGTACCCCTTTTTTCGTGGGCCTTTGCATACTGCTGTGAATCCTGCCATTGCTTAAAGGAATGCTCATCCTCCCATTGAGTTAGAATAGCATAAGTATCAGTATCAACCGGCCGGAGCACCCTGATTGCGATGAAGCCATCCACTTCTTCAATTAAACCGGCTCGATTCTTAAAACGGTATTCAAATACAGGGCGTCCTTCATCTGAAACAGGGATGTTATTGATGACCACAAATCCGTGTTTTTGAAGATCACCTGTTGAATCGATCACTTCATAACGCCTCGGTTCCTGGAAAACGGATTTTCCTTCTGTTTCATGTACCAAGACGGATGTATCTGCATTATCCATCAAGATGATTGTTTGATCAGAATGTTTGTTTTCCAACGTCTTTAGAAATTCATGAGTACCACTTGTCATATAAACATACATTTCATTTCACTCCTGCCACTATAGATTAGTTTTAACATTCCCTTTGCCTCCGGGGGTAAAACTCGCCTGTTCTTCTATTCAGCAAAGGAAAGCGATTTCACATTCATGATATCGCTTTCAGCATCCTCCCGCAAATCAACTGCTGCAAATTTGAACAAACAGCCATAGAAAAATCGGCAAATTTATGACATTTGGAGTCACGAACTATACTTTTATAGTGGAAAAGTCTATAGTGAAAACGGGATATATGAACGGATAGGTTACTATAACTGCTTCATTTTTTATTCTTGAGCCATAATATAATACAATGGTGTACATAGAGGAATACAGAAGGGTGGACATATAAATATGAAGAAGATGAATGACACATTTTTAAAAGCCGCAAGAGGGGAGAAGACGGACTATACACCAGTATGGTATATGAGACAGGCGGGCCGCTCGCAGCCTGAGTACAGGGAACTTAAGAAAAAGTATTCCCTTTTTGAAATTACCCACCAGCCTGAAATCTGCGCATATGTTACCCGCCTGCCGGTAGAACAGTATGATGTGGATGCAGCTATTCTGTATAAAGATATCATGTCTCCGCTTCCTTCGATCGGAGTGGACGTGGATATCAAGTCAGGAATCGGACCGGTAATCGAAAATCCGATCCAATCCCTTGCGGATGTTGAGAAGCTGGGGGAAATCGATCCGGAAAGCGACGTTCCTTATGTATTGGACACAATCAAGCTCCTGACACAAGAACAGCTTTCAGTCCCATTAATCGGTTTTGCAGGTGCACCTTTTACCTTGGCAAGCTATATGATTGAGGGCGGTCCTTCTAAAAACTATAATAAGACAAAAGCCTTCATGTATGCTGAACCGAAAGCCTGGTTCACCTTAATGGACAAGCTTGCGGACATGACCATTTCTTACGGCCGTGCGCAGATCAAAGCAGGGGCTTCCGCTTTCCAGATTTTCGATTCCTGGGTTGGTGCACTGAATGTGCAGGACTATCGTACTTTCATCAAACCGGTAATGGAAAAAATCTTTGCAGAATTGAAAAAAGAGAATGTGCCATTGATCATGTTCGGTGTCGGCGCAAGCCACCTTTCTATGGAATGGCATGACCTGCCGATTGATGTGGTCGGTCTCGACTGGAGACTTCCAATTCCGGAAGCACGCTCAAATGGTATCACCAAAACGGTCATGGGAAATTTGGATCCTGCTATTCTGCTTGCTCCATGGGATGTCATTGAAGAAAAAGCAAAAGCGATTATTGATCAGGGAATCGGAAATCCAGGTCACATCTTCAATCTTGGCCATGGTGTATTCCCTTCTGTCAAACCGGAAACGCTGAAGAAGCTGACTTCATTCGTACACGAATACAGTGCTGAGAAACTGAGAGGCTAATTCATACAACACGGATCTTATATTGAGGTGAAAATAATGACAAAGAAAAAAATGGGACTCCTTGTAATGGCATATGGGACTCCCTACAAAGAAGAAGATATCGAACGGTATTATACTCATATCCGGCACGGCAGAACACCTTCACCAGAAATGCTTGAAGATCTGACGCACCGTTATGAAGCCATCGGAGGAATCTCTCCATTGGCGAAAATCACGCTTGATCAAGGGAAATCCTTGGAGGAGCGCCTGAATGCTTTGCAAGATGAGGTAGAATTCAAAATGTACCTTGGCCTTAAGCATATCGAACCATTCGTTGAAGATGCTGTGCAGCAGATGCATGAAGATGGAATCGAAGAAGCGGTCTCCATCGTACTGGCACCTCACTTTTCCACGTTCAGTGTTAAATCCTACAACGGCCGTGCAAAGGAAGAAGCGGCTAAAATCGGCGGTCCGGAAATTACATCCGTTGAAAGCTGGTATGATGAACCGAAATTCATTGATTATTGGGTTAAGAAAGTAAAAGAAACCTATGAAAAGATGTCGGAAGAAGAGCGGAACGGGGCAGTATTAATCGTTTCTGCGCACAGTCTCCCTGAAAGGATCCTGAAAGATGGAGATCCGTACCCTGAACAGCTGCAGGAAACAGCAGATATGATTGCTAAAGGTGCAGGAGTTACAGAATATGCTGTAGGTTGGCAAAGTGAAGGAAATACTCCTGACCCATGGCTGGGACCTGATGTCCAGGATTTGACTCGGGAGCTTCATAAAGAAAAAGGCTATAACACATTTGTTTATACTCCAGTGGGATTTGTTGCAGATCACTTGGAAGTACTCTATGACAATGACTATGAGTGTAAAGTCGTAACAGACGAAATCGGCGCAAGCTACTACAGACCGGAAATGCCAAACGCTAAACCTGAGTTCATAGACGCTTTGGCAGCGGTTGTAATGAAACATCTTAAATAAGAATTAAAACTATAAAAAGAAGGCGATGGACCAGTGGAGAAGCAAAAGGCAGTAATTATCGGCGGGGGAATTACAGGATTAACAACAGCATATTATTTACAAAAAGAAGCCGAGAAGACCGGACGTCCACTTGACATTAAGTTGATTGAAGCGAGCCATAGGCTTGGAGGAAAAATCCAGACAGTGACAAAGGACGGCTTTGTGATCGAAAGAGGGCCGGACTCGTTTCTTGAACGAAAAAAGAGTGCTGCCAGACTTGCAAAGGAAGTCGGTGTGGATAATGAACTTGTCAACAACTCAACCGGCAAGTCTTATGTCCTTGTGAATGAAGAGCTTCATCCAATGCCCGGAGGCTCTGTAATGGGAGTTCCAACACAGATGGCTCCTTTTGTTACCACCGGTTTGTTTTCCATGCAGGGCAAGGCAAGAGCCGCAGCTGATTTTGTATTACCAAGATCCAGTGCTAAGGGCGACCAGTCACTGGGACAATTTTTCAGAAGAAGACTCGGTGATGAAGTTGTTGAAAACCTGATTGAACCGCTGTTGTCAGGAATCTATGCCGGTGATATCGATCAGTTGAGCCTGATGTCAACGTTCCCGCAGTTTTACCAGGTGGAACAAAAGCATAGAAGCTTGATTCTTGGGATGAAAAAGACAAGCCCGGCTCCGACGAATAAAGACGGTAAGAAAAAAGGGATATTCCTTACGCTGACAAGGGGCCTGCAGTCATTGGTGGATGGTATTGAAAACCAGCTGGCTCCAGACTCCGTATTGAAAGGGCTTCGGGTGGAACAAATCGAGAAGGATGAGAACAACAGGTATTCTTTAATGCTGAATAACGGGGAGAGGCTGGAAGCGGATAGTATCGTCGTGACAACCCCGCATCCGACCATCCCATCGATGTTCCCGCAATACAGCTTCTTTGATCACTTAAAAAACACTCCAGCTACTTCAGTGGCTACTGTTGCAATGGCGTTTCCTGAAGAAGCAATCAAAAAGGACATCGACGGTACAGGTTTTGTCGTCTCACGGAACAGTGATTATACAATCACAGCCTGTACATGGACACACAAGAAGTGGCCCCATTCGACTCCTGAAGGCAAAGTCCTTCTGAGATGCTATGTCGGCAGGGCAGGAGATGAAGCGGTGGTCGATCTTTCTGACAGCCAAATCGAAAAGATTGTCCTTCAGGATTTGAACAAAATCATGGACATCTCAATGGAACCGGAATTTACAATCGTTTCAAGATGGAAAGATGCCATGCCTCAATATACAGTCGGCCATAAAGACCGCCTGGAGTCCATGCAGAACAACGTAAGAAACGAACTTCCAGGCATATTCATCGCAGGAAGTTCCTTCGAAGGCCTCGGTCTTCCCGACTGCATCGATCAAGGCGAAAAAGCAGTTCAAAACGTATTGGAATACCTATCTTAAATTGAAAGCATGCACGCAGGAATCACCGTGCATGCTTTTTTTATATTGTGACGCTTTAGCGCTTTAAAGCACCCGGGGACTGTCCCCGGGTGCTTTAAAGCGCTAAAGGATTTATCTTATTATTCCTCTAAAGGATGGTAGTTGAGGTTGAAGTGGTACATTTACTCTAAAACATACCCCCTGAGAGGAGAAACAGGAGAGGTAAGGGCACGATTCGAACGGAAACGTATCCCCTGAGAGGAGAAACAGGAGAGATAAGGGCATGATTCGAACGGAAACGTATCCCCTGAGAGGAGAAACAGGAGAGGTAAGGGCATGATTCGAACGGAAACATATCCCTTGAGAGGAGAAACAGGAGAGGTAAGGGCATGATTCGAACGGAAACATACCCCTTGAGAGGAGAAACAGGAGAGGTAAGGGCACGATTCGAACGGAAACGTATCCCCTGAGAGGAGAAACAGGAGAGGTAAGGGCATGATTCGAACGGAAACATACCCCCTGAGAGGAGAAACAGGAGAGGTAAGGGCACGATTCGAACGGAAACATACCCCTTGAGAGGAGAAACAGGAGAGGTAAGGGCACGATTCGAACGGAAACGTATCCCCTGAGAGGAGAAACAGGAGAGGTAAGGGCATGATTCGAACGGAAACGTACCCCCTGAGAGGAGAAACAGGAGAGGTAAGGGCATGATTCGAACGGAAACATACCCCTTGAGAGGAGAAACAGGAGAGGTAAGGGCACGATTCGAACGGAAACGTATCCCAGCACCAAAGAGAATGAATTTGATAGAACTATAAAAACCACTATCTTAAAATAGTCTGAAAAACCATTTATGAATTTTTTAAGAATTTTATTTGACAAATCTGTGAACAAACATAAAATAGAATATAAAGGGGGAGAAACGGATGGCAAACAAACACCAAACATTAGCAGCTGTAAAATGGTTATCTGCTGGTGGTACTGCGATTGGACTCTTGATTACTTTTTACAGTTTTTTTGTAAGCGGTGCCACACAGGATTATTTGCTTTCGATCGGGATCGGTGTGATGGTCGGATTCATGTTTATCTTCGGAACCATGATCTTCCTGCCTCTTATTGAGGAGTTTACAGGAAAGAGCAGACCTGAAATTAATGGTATGGTCAAAACCAGATTATAATTAAATGCAAAAAGGCTTGGAGATTTTGAATCTCCAAGCCTTTTGAATTTCAGCGATACGGCATTGAACGGTATCATGGTGCGTTTTTATTGTCGGGTTCCTGGTCCAGCCAGCAGACTTGAGTCTGCCCCCTAGCGATATAAGTCATCATCGAATTGCTGCCGCTCTTCGTGATTTCTTTATCTCAAGCAGGAGCCCTCCAATCCGTACGCCACTGACGGGGTCTTTCCGCTTTTCTGTTGTCCAGCTCCAGCGGCCAGCGCCTAGCGGATTTCGGTCTCCTTCCTTGCGATAAGTCAACATCAACTCACTACGTTCGTTGTGATTCCTTTATCTCAAGCAGGCGCCCTTCAATCCGTACAGTGCCGACAGGCCTCTTCCGCTTTCTTAGTGGGCGGCATGGCCGGAAGTCAATACCCAGATGGAACCGATGACGATGACGGCTGCACAGAATACAGCATAAGCAATATTGATGATCTGTACTTTGCCGTCTTCTCCTTCATTGACGTGCATGAACATGAATAATTGGAGACCCGCCTGAACGATGGCGAGGGAACCAATGACCCACATTATGACTGTGAATGAAAGAGATGTTTTTAAAGCAGCCCATGCTGCTGCAAAGGTAAGGACGAGAGACATGATGAATCCGACGACATGGCTTATCGGATATCTCTTAGTACTCTTTTCCATTTACATCACCAACCCTTTCAGATAAACGAAAGTAAAGATGAAGATCCAGACGACGTCCAGGAAGTGCCAGTATAACCCGATAATGAAGACCTTGCGGGCTGTTACAGGTGTGAGTCCCCGTTTAACAAGCTGGATAATTACCATAGAAGCCCAGAAGATACCGAAAGTAACGTGGGCACCGTGTGTTCCCAGCAGTACAAACAGGCTGGAAAGGAAGGCACTTGTCTGAATGGTTGCACCTTCATGGACATAATGAATGAATTCGCTGATCTCCATGAACAGGAATCCGCCTCCAAGGCCGAGTGTAATGACCAGCCAGGTGATCAGGCCTTTCAAATTGCCCCGTCTCATTTCAAATATAGCCAGACCACATGTGAAACTGGAGGTCAAAAGCAACACAGTCTGAATCATGACTTCTTTAATCATGAATATATCCTGGTGTGTCGGACCACCGGCATAGCGGTGGCTCACCACAGAATAGACAGCAAACAATGTAGCGAAGAGGGCAATCTCAGCTCCAAGGAATATCCAGAAACCAAGGATATTCAAGCGGTTTTGCTCTGTTTGATATTCTAAAGGAAGGGAGGTATCGACTTTAGCTGACATGTTTGTTCACCTCTCCTTTTTTGTTTCTCCAAGAACGTTCAACTTCTTTGATTTCATCAACCGGGATGTAATACCCTTCATTGTAGTCGAACGAACGATAAATCAGTCCGGCTATGATGCCGAGCGAAGCGATGATTGTCGCGATCTGCCACTCGAATACAAGGAAGAAACCGGCGATTCCGAAGAACACACACATAATGAACGGCAAGCCTGAGTTGCTTGGCATGTGGATTTTCTTGATCTCAGAGTCGCTTAACGTCAAGCCTTCATTGTTCTTTTTCATATGCCAGAATGCATCAATCTTCTTCACTTCAGGCTGTTTTGCAAAGTTGTAATATTGAACTGGAGAAGAAGTTGCCCACTCCAAGGTTCTTGCATCCCACGGGTCGCTTGAGATGTTGCGGTCTGCGTAGCGGATGCTCCAATAGATGTTATAACAGAATACGGCGAAACCGGCTGCAAGGATGATTGATCCGATTGCAGACAGTAAGAATAAGCCAGAGAAGCCTGATTCAGCCGAGAACGTATAAGAACGGCGTACCGCACCTTTAAGTCCCAGGAAGAACATAGGCATGAACGTTACGTTGAATCCGATATTGAATAACCAAAAGTGCCATTTTCCTAACTTTTCGTTCAGCATGTGGCCGAACATTTTTGGCCACCAGTAGTACAAACCGGCAAATACAGCGTAAACAACACCAGGAATCAATACATAGTGGAAGTGGGCAACCAGGAACAATGTATTATGGTATTGGTAATCAGCTGCACCCATCGCAAGCATGACACCAGTTACTCCTCCGATTGTAAACGTCGGAATGAAGGCTAATGCCCACAGCATGGAAGTAGTCATCTTGATCCGGCCTTTTCTCATCGTGAACAGCCAGTTAAAGATCTTGACCCCGGTCGGAACGGCAATCATCATGGTCGTAATCGAGAAGAAGGAGTTAACCGCAGGACCGGAGCCCATTGTATAGAAATGGTGGACCCATACGACCATACTCAATATCGCAATACCGACAATCGCATAAACCATGGATTTATATCCAAATAATGATTTTCGTGAGAAAGTAGCAATGACTTCGGAAAAAATACCGAAAGCAGGCAAAGCTACAATGTATACTTCAGGGTGTCCCCATAACCAGAACAGGTTGGCCCAGAGCATATCCATACCGCCGCCGGAAACAGTGAAGAAGTGTGTTCCGAAAATACGGTCAGTCGTCATAAGTGCCAGCGCTACTGTAAAGATCGGGAAGGCAGCAACGATAATGACAGAAGTGATTAAAGTCGTCCAGGTGAACATAGGCATTTTCATTAATCCCATGCCTTTTGTTCTCATTTTCAGTATCGTAACAATGAAGTTGATCCCTGTCATCAAAGTACCGATACCGGCAATCTGAAGGGCGACGGCATAATAGTTATTCGCTATACCCGGGCTGAATTCTTTACCAGCGAGTGGGAAGTACGATGTCCATCCGGCATCCGGAGATCCGCCGATGATGAATGATAAGTTGAAAAGCATCGCACCTGCAAAGAACAGCCAGAAGCTCAAAGCATTCAATTGTGGGAACGCCACATCACGTGCACCAATTTGCAGCGGGACGACAACGTTCATTAATCCAATCAAGAAAGGCATCGCCATGAACAAAATCATGATTACGCCGTGTGTAGTGAAAATCTCATTGTAATGCTGTGCATTCAAAAATTCCATTTCCGGTCTTGATGTCTGTGCTTTCATCAGCAGTCCATCAATTCCTCCGCGGAAAAACATCAGTACAGCCGAAATAATATACATAATCCCGATACGTTTATGGTCAACAGTCGTAATCCATTCCCGCCACAGCCAGGTCCATTTTTTTAGATAGGTAACACCAAACACGATACCGATCATTGTCAATGCGATGGAGATCTGGGCTCCTAAAATAAGGGGGTCTCCTGTGACGAAAAATTCATCCCATTTAATGCCCATGGTGTTCACCTCCGTGAGAGTCGTGTTCATCTTCGCTGTGCCCGCCGTGTGAATCTTCATCTTTTTCAGATTCATCCGTTTCATCAGCGTTTTTGTAGTTATCGTCTTCTTCAAACGTTTTTCCCTGATATCCGTGGTAACGATATAGTTCAGGGTTTGTATATGTTTTCGATTTCATATCTGAATGGTCCACCCAAGCAAGGTGCGTATCATTGAAAGTCATTCTGCCTAAGTGAGTGGGCTTTAACAACTCTTCATACTTATTTTCTGTGAGTTTAGGTGCCGTGTCTTTTACCTCTTGGACCCACTCATCATAATCGGACTGTGTTTGTGCAAGGACTTCAAATTCCATCTCTGCATACCCCCGCCCGTTGAAGTTCGAGTTTTTACCCATATATGAACCAGGATTATCTGCAGCAAGGTACAGCTCTGTTTCCATTTTAGCCATGGCGTACTTCTGGCCGCCCAATGCCGGTACCCAGAAGGACTGCATCGTGCTGGCAGATGTCAGCTTGAACAACACAGGAGTATCTTCCGGAATGTTGACATAGTTGACTGTTTCTATCCCTTCGTCAGGGTAACTGAAAATCCATTTCCAGTCTGCAGCCGTTACATGAATCGTAATTGGTTCCTTATCTTCCAGAGATTGTGGAACTTCTTCTAGAGCATATAGTGTTTTAACTGTCGGGATCGTCAGAGCGATGACAATAAGGATCGGAATCCCTGTCCAGATGACCTCCAGCAGGGTGCTGCCATGTTCTTCAGGCGGCTCATAATCCATGTTTTCTGGCTTTTCTCTGTATTTCCAGATGATAAAAGCAAATAATGCAAAAACGAATACTACTACAATTAACATCCAAATAAGTGACCAGTTGATCAGATCTGTGATGGATCTTGCCACAGGACCCTGCGGTTCGAAAACAACCATATTCGTCTCACAGCCGCTTAAGAATAGCAATAGTGATAAAGGCAGCAATATCATTAAAGGCTTTAGTGATTTCATCTCTGTTCCTCACCTTCTTTTTATAAATGTCACAAATTGTTCAAAATTTGCTCAGTACTTCACAAACTTCCAGAAAAAAATTTAGTTTTTGTCAGAAGAGCAATTTAGCACAATTGCGCCTTCCAGTAAGTGAATAATATCACATGAGGCATGATCAATTTGTTACAAAAAAAGTAAGGTTGATTTTTACAGCAAGCATGCGGTTGCTTGTCAGAAGTATGAGAGCTTGATATAACAAGGTTTATCTGGCCTGGCGAAATCTGTGACAAGAATTCGAACGTTTTTCTGCGAGGGAATTTCGTTAAGATATTCAGCCCATTTCATATGAATGAAGAAGTACTGCTTTTGAATTACATGGATTATTGAAGAGATACCTTTCAATACGTAGCATCTGCAGGCTGCTGTTCTGAAAGAAGAATGAGCATTTCGCCAGATAGGAAGTAGTACACTTTACGGTATTTTATTAATGCTTACCATGCGAAACACTGCTGACAAAACGAGATTATTTCTGGGACAATATATAAGTAACTATTTGAACAATAAACAATTTCGTTGAATCTTATTGTCTTCCGGATAAATATATGGTATAGTACTTATCGAATCAAATGTGACTAAATTTCATTTTTGGTCAATCAGTCAAAAAGGGTGAGTGCATGTCCATTGACCGTAAAAAATTAATAGTAGAAGCTGCAACCAAATCTTTTTCTTTATTCGGTTATAAAGCAACAACAATGGATCAAGTATCAAAGCTTGCGAATGTAGGAAAAGGAACGATCTATACCTTCTTCAAAAATAAAGAAGAATTGTTCGATGAAATTATCGGTTCACTCATCAAAGAAATGAAAGAAGCGGCAGAGGAAGTCATCGTTGAGGACAATTCTTTTTATGAAAATGTTCATGCTGCGTTATTCAGGATCCTGGAGTTCAGGAAAGAACACCAGTTGACGATCAAGTTGTTCCAGGAAGAACAGGAGATGGGGACGCCGGCGGTAATCGAAGTAAGAAAACGGCTCGAGGAAGCTGTTGTTTCCTATATTAAAGTGAAGATCCAGGATGCTGTGGAGAGAGGAGAAATCAGGGAGTGTAATCCTGAACTTACTGCTTTTGTCATGCTCCAGTTGTATGTTTCCCTTATCTTTGATTGGGAGAAGAGCCACGTTCCACTCGAAAAAGATGAAATAGCTAAGCTGTTTGAATTGTATTTATTTGAAGGGTTATCTTCGAGGTAATTCTTTCTTTTTTACCCTTGGTTGACTAAATGTCTAAAATGGTCATCCATTCACAATAGGAGGATGAAGATGAAGAAATCATTATTTTTAGCAGAACTGAAAAATATCATCGGTAATCGAAAACTGCTCATTCCGCTTCTTGCTGTAATGTTCATTCCGGTTATGTACAGCGGGATGTTCCTATGGGCTTTTTGGGATCCATACAGCCAGATGAAGGACCTGCCTGTTGCCGTTGTAAACAATGACAGCGGCGCGGACTTCGAAGGTGAGGAATTGATGCTTGGTGATGAATTGGTGCAGAAGCTGAAGGAAAGCAATCAATTTGATTTCCATTTTGTTAATAAAGAAGAAGGCTATGAAAACCTCAAAAATCAGGAATATTACATGCTGGTTGAAATTCCCGAATCTTTCTCAAACAATGCTACGACCCTTATGGATGAACATCCTGAGAAGCTTTCGTTAAAATATGTTCCGAATGAAGGATTCAATTTTCTTTCGGGACAAATCGGGGATACCGCTGTAAAAGAAATCAAAGCAAGTTTGTCCAAGACCGTAACAGAAACCTATGCTGAAACCATGTTTGAAAATATTGATAAGATGGGTCAGGGGTTTGCTGATGCAAGCAAGGCGGCTTCCGAACTGAACGATGGAACAAATAAAGTATCCAGCGGTGCTTCAGAATTGAAGGAAAACCTGACGTTACTGGCAGAGAAAAACCTCGAATTTGATAACGGACTTTCTAAAGTGAAAGGCGGTGCAGATGAACTCGCTGCCAAAACAAAGGAACTATCAGAAGGACTGGGTAAAGTTTCAAATGGGTACAGCCAGTTATACGGCGGTGCAGAGAAATTGCAAGGGGGTTCTGACAAAGCTTCTGCCGGTGCCGCAGAACTGGCAGCGGGCACAGATAAAGCCGCTGCCGGATTTGAGAAAATCATGACTACTACCGATCAGCTCAAAAACGGGGCTGGCAATGCAGCACAAGGAGCAAGTAAACTTGCAGATGGAGCATCCACTGTTCAGGCAGGAGCGGCAGAACTCAGCCAGGGACTTGCTGTGCTTGACCAGTCGTTGTCTCCCGTCTTGGAGTCGATGCCTGACGATCAGCGCGCCAAGCTTACTGGTCTCTTGGAGAAGCTTGAAGAAGGCAGCAGCAGACTTGAAACTGGTACATCCAACTTATCTGCAGGTGCAAAAGAACTGCAGAATGGAACGGTTCAACTACAAGGGGGCCTAGAAGCTCTAAGTGAAGGAAACAAGAATTTAAACAGTGCTTTCTCAGAGTTAAATACTGGTGCTGCAAATCTGGCAGCAGGAACAAAAGAGTTATCAGAGGGACAATCCAATTTTATCGGGAAATTTTCACAAGCAAATGAGGGGCTGGCGAGTGCTGTCAGCGGTTCCCAGAGACTTGCTTCCGGAGGCACCCAACTGCAGAATGGTTTGAGCCAGCTCCAGGACGGTTCAGGAAAATTAGCGGACGGTTCCCGAAAAGCAGCTGATGGTTCATCACAATTAGAAGATGGAACTAAATCCCTTAATGATGGGACTTCTGAATTCAGTCAGGAATTGAAGGGCGCTGAAGAACAAGCCAATTCATTCAAGCCAAACGATGAAACATCCGACATGATGGCAGAGCCTGTTCAAGTAGAAAAAGATGCCGTCAATCACGTTCCCAATTATGGTACCGGTTTTGCACCTTATTTCCTTTCACTGGGCTTATTCGTTGGTGCATTGCTTATTTCCATTGTGTACCCGTTAAGAGAACCTGCCTTAATACCGGCATCGGGCTTTGCCTGGTTCAGAGGAAAGCTTGCGGTCTTAATGGTCTTTGGGGTCATCCAGTCGCTGATAGCTGACAGCATCCTGTTGTTTGGACTGGGGATTGAAGTGCAAAGTGTTCCACTATTCATAGCAGTGTCAATTGTAACAAGTTTTACATTCATTGCACTTGTGCAGACACTTGTGACGATTTTGGGAGATCCAGGACGGTTTGTCGCTATCGTCATCCTTATTCTGCAGTTGACTACAAGCGGCGGTACATTCCCGCTCGAGTTGATTCCTTCCCAGCTGCAGCCTGTGAGTGCTTTACTGCCAATGACCTATTCGGTTTCGGCTTTCAAAGCAGTCATTTCAAGTGGTGATTTTGCTTATATGTGGCACAATACGGGAATTCTCTCTGTCTACTTCCTTGTATTTGCCGGCCTGACAGCAGTTTACTTTTCAGGTTACTTTAAGAAAAAATATAATAATGAAATTATAAACGCATAATTGAAAAGTGCTGTATCGGATGGAAACCGGTGCAGCACTTTTTTCTTTAATTTGGAAAATAATTTACATTTTTAAAGCGATTCTGGTTCATAATAACGGAACGATAGAAGTTTCGAAGAGGTGACTAATGGATATAAAGCATAAAACCAAATTAACAACTTCAGAAATTTCCATGTTATGGAATACTTACATGGCAGATACCATGGCATATTGCATTTTGCACCATTTTTTGAAGACTACGGAAGATAAAGATGTCGACCCGGTGATCAAGTATGCATCCGATATTGCAAGGGAACACATCGAAGTCATTGGTGAGCTATTCCATGAGGAAAAACTTCCGGTCCCGTATGGTTTTGGAAAACGGGATGTGAATCCTGATGCCCCTAAGCTGTTTTCCGACGTTACCTATCTAAGGTATATCCATCATGTAGGAAGAAGCGGATTGAATGCTTATTCCCTTGCGAAAGGAGTCCTGGCACGGAAGGATATCCGCGGACTATACAGCAAATGGCTTCATCAGTCGGATAAGTTATTTGATATGGCATGCGAAATCATGCTGGAAAAGGGAGTATTCATCAGGTCACCATATATGGCCTATCCAGAAGATGTCGAGTTTGTTAAGGAAACAGATTTTATGGGCGGCATCTTTGGGGAGAAACGCCCGCTGCTTGCTCTGGAGGTTGCCCACCTGGGTACAAACATAGAAGTCTCGAATGTAGCCAAGACTCTCCTGATGGGATTCAGCCAGGTAGCACAGTCGAAAAGAGTATCTGATTACTTTAAAAAAGGATATGAATCAGCCCTCAAACACAATGAGAAATTCATAGAATGCTTAAAGATAGACAATGATTCCTATCCTTCGACTTGGGATTCCACCATCACCTCGTCTACAGAGAGCCCATTTTCAGATAAGCTCATGATGTTTCAAATTTCTGCTTTGAACTCCATCGGAATGGGGGATTACGGGATGGCACTTGCTTCTTCCATGAGAAAGGACATTGCCATGCTGTATGAGAGGCTGATTCTTAACCTCGGCAGATTCGCAGACGAAGGAACAAAAATCATGATCAAGAATGGCTGGTTCGAAAAACCTCCCCAAACTCTGGATAGAGAAGAATTGAGAAGGAAAAATAAATAATTTTACAAAAAATAACTTGTATTTGTAAACTATTCTTGTTAGGAAAAATATTACAGTTAGGGGTGATATCGTGTTACCGAAAAAATTTAATTTGAACGATAGAAAACCGATATCCTTATTGCTCCTTTTTTATACAGACGATAAATCATAATTCATTGAGGCTGTCGCATTCTATGCTGCAGCCTTTTTGGTTTCGGATAATCGGCCATCCTGACTTCTTTCGTTCTGACTATTCAGGGGGAAAACCGAATGATGAAGCTTTCTATTATGCATGATTTTTTACAATCATCTTCATGTAAGGCTCTTTTCTGAACTTTATTGCTATTCAATATAAATTTCAACTAATATTCTGGTATATCGTCGTAAAAACCCCGGTAAGAAGGAAAGAAAAGAGCTGCTCGTTCTGTTTCGAGAGTAAAACCTTTGTATACAGGGGAAAAATCCGGCACCTGGGATTTTTCCGAAAGCAACAATTTATGCGAAAACAGCCTTATGTAAGGAAATGACATTGAAAGCTCTTTCTTTATGGAACAGCCATGAAGGTACTGAGCGGTTCATAAGGGTCAGCAGCAATTTTGTATTTTCGTTCAAAAGCGGGGAGGATTCATTCATCTTAAGGCTGACGCCTGGTGAGGACAGACTCAGGCTGCAGGCAGAAATGGATTTCCTGTTGCTGCTTTCCAATCAGGGATTAACTGTCAACATGCCTGTTCCTTCTGTGAACGGGAACTTGATAGAACCAATCGTTACTGATGCGGGGAATTTTCAAGCAGTGGTCTTTAACTTTTTTGAGGGAGAGCAGCTGGAAATAGATGAAATGACAGGTGAACGGATGGAAGCATGGGGAAGGGCATTGGGCAGTTTGCACGCAGTTTCCAATGGGATTTCCTGGCTAACAGATCACACCAGGCTGGAAAGCTTGTTGGGGGGAAATGGGGACAACTTGCCTATGGCAGTCAGACGTGAAGAATCTTATTTGCGGAACTGGCTGTATGGACTTCAGCAAACCCAGGAATCCTATGGGCCGATTCATTTTGATTTAGAATTGGATAATATCATATGGCAAGGCAGTAAACCGCAGATAATCGATTTCGAAAGCAGTTTGACGGGATGGTATGCGGCGGATATCGCCTTCGCATTAAGAGATCTATTTGAAGATGTAGTAGACTTACAGGATGAGAAATTCAGCCTGTTCCTGCAAGGATACAGGCAGGCCCGGCCAATAGGGGACCAGGAAGTGAAAGACATTCCGATGTTCTTGCGTTATCGTCAGTTGCTGACATATAAACTGCTGCTTAATTCAATGGATGTCAAGGTGAACCCTGAACAGCCTGAGTGGGTGAATGAGTTGATCATCAAACTGGAAAACAAAAGGGCTCAATATGAGGCTGGATTCGAAGTGGAGAATGAAATGGAGCAGAGGAGTCAATAAAATGAAGAACAAAGCAGAAGAACTGGCTCAAAAGCAGCTTGAAGCTTACAATGCACAGGATATTGAGGGATTTCTCGACTGTTATAGGGAGGATGTAACAGTCATGGAATTTCCCTCGAACAAGGTGATTTATCGGGGAATCGGTGAATTAAGGGAGCGGTACAGCTGGATGTTTGGAGAGAATCCCGGCAATCATGCAGAGCTTCTGAACCGCATTACAAAAGGGAATGTCGCTATTGACCATGAGTATGTGACAGGCAGATCCAACGGTGCAGAAGCGTATGCTGTGGCAATGTATGAAGTTGATGGCGAAAAAATTTCCAAAGTCTGGTTTGTGGTTTAATATATCTTAGAGACTGGGATGTTCAACAAAAAAGCTGAAGCGGATTCTCGCTTCAGCCATTTTTATTTTTACAGGTCGTGATCCGACAGACAGTTATCGCAATGGTTACCATAGCACTCATGCTGCTCGTCGATATGCTCTCCGCATTGCACACATTGCTTCTTAGGTAAGTTTCTGAAAAAATCCACCACATTCGTTAACATGTTGATCACCCTCCGTTTTTTAGTATACCCTTTTGTTATATAACTGTTTATCAACTTATTTATATTGTATTATAACAGATTGATTTTAGTCAATGAATTTTGTATCTAAATCTTAAAATAATGAAAAAATAGGCGTATTGAAGTATAGTGGAGGTAGGATGAAAATCATTCTCATACCTCAAGTTGAAAGGGGAGAAATCTTTGAAACTGACTGTTATCGGACACTGGGGCGGATATCCCAAGCGGAATGAAGCCAGTTCCGGCTATTTGCTTGAAGAACAGGGGTTCAACCTGCTGATTGACTGTGGAAGCGGTGTATTGTCTTATTTGCAGAACCATATAGAAGCCTATGACCTGGATGCGGCGATTCTTTCTCACTACCATCCTGATCATACTGCAGACATTGGAGTCCTGCAGCATGCATTATTGATACAGAAATACCTTAGGGGCAATGATAAAACCCTTCCTTTTTATGCACATAATGAAGATAAGAAGGGTTTTGAGTCACTTACATATAAAGATCTCATGAAGGGGATGGAGTATGATCCTGCCGCTTCTTTGGAGGTCGGTCCGTTTTCAATTTCTTTTTTGAAGACCAGGCATCCCGTCCCATGTTATGCCATGAAAATTGAAGCAGGAGGAAAAACCCTCGTCTATACAGCGGATTCCGCCTACCAGGAGTCGTTCATTCCATTCGCAAAGGAAGCGGATCTTTTTCTTTGTGAATGCAATTTTTACGGAGACATGGATGGAAGCGGTGCCGGCCATATGAACAGCTTTGACAGTGGAAGGGCAGCAGGGGAAGCAGGGGTCAAAAAGCTGGTTCTTACCCATCTTCCTCATTACGGGGACCTTAATACACTTAAAGAAGAAGCAGGGACACTTTATAACGGGGAGATCATCCTCGCTGAAAAAGATTTGCAATTCATTATTTAGGAGGAAGTTTCAGATGAAATTCATCGATAATAAAGGCATTACAGACCCGCGCATCAACTTGGCAATCGAGGAGTATGCCTTAAAGAACCTCGATATTAACGAGGACTATTTGCTGTTTTATATCAACCAGCCTTCAATCATCATTGGAAAGAACCAAAATACAATAGAAGAAATCAATACCGGGTATGTGGAAGCGCAAAATTTGCATGTCGTCCGCCGTCTGTCAGGGGGAGGAGCGGTTTATCATGACCTAGGGAACCTTAATTTCAGCTTCATCACCAAAGACGACGGGGAGAGCTTCCATAACTTCCAGAAGTTCACCGAGCCTGTCATCAAGGCTTTGAAGAAGTTGGGAGTCAATGCCGAATTAAGCGGAAGGAATGATATTGAAGCAGAAGGCCGGAAAATCTCCGGCAACGCACAATTTTCAACAAAAGGCAGGATGTTCAGCCACGGGACGCTTCTGTTTGACTCAGAGATTGAAAATGTTGTTTCGGCGCTGAAAGTAAGGAAAGACAAAATAGAATCCAAAGGAATTAAATCAATCCGCAGCCGAGTAGCGAATATATCCGAGTTTCTTACAGAGAAAATCACCATCACTGAATTTCGTTCCATGCTCCTCCGCTATATCTTTGATGAGAATGAAGTCGAGGAGTATGTGCTGACTGAAGAGGACTGGAAGAACATCAATGAGCTGTCCGAGCAAAGATACCAAAACTGGGATTGGAACTATGGGAAGTCTCCAAAGTTCAACCTTCAGCATTCCCATCGCTTCCCTGTCGGATCCATTGACATAAGGCTCGAAGTCAATAAAGGCATCATTGAAAACTGTAAGATATACGGTGACTTCTTTGGTGTAGGCGATGTTAGTGAGATTGAAAACAAACTGACAGGATTGAAATATGAAAAAGCCGAGGTCCAGCATGCCCTTGAAGGCGTGGAGATTCAACACTACTTTGGAAACGTGACAAAAGAAGATATCGTCAACTTGATTTACTAATCAGGAGTATTTCCGTTCACTTGTAACTTTTTTTATGTAAAAAGGTTAATAACTGCACCTTATGGATAAAACATAGTATAGAGCAGATTTGAAGAAAGTGGTGAATTCAAATGGAAAAAGCTCAGGTTAAAAGATATTGTGAAACCGACAAGAAAGAAACCATCCATGATGCCGTGGAAGATGCCCTTGAGATTCAGTACAAGTGCACCGTCTGCGGACGCGAGGAACAAGTAGTCAAAAATTTCTTCTAACAATAGAAAAGTGAAAGCGCCTGGAATCTTGATCCCAGGCGTCAGCTTGTAGACAAAGTCCGAGGTTTGGACCATGTCTACAAGCTTTTCTTCTATATTTAAATAAAATGAATAGTTGATTTCCGCTACAGGCGCCCGACTCCGAGGGGCGGCGCTAAGCCTCCTCGGCTGCATAACAAGCGTAAGCGGCCGGTCAGCGACGTACAGATTGGAGGGCTCCTGGATGAAATAAAGGAATCACAACGGACATAGTGAGTTGATGATGACTTATCGCAACGAAGGAGACCGAAATTCTGCTAGTCGCTGGCCGCTAAAGGCAGATTCGCTTGCGTGGTTACGTTCCAGGGTACGTAACCTTGGTCTCACCTGTCCCGCTAATCCCGCACGAGGTCGTACGCCTTCCGCTCCAATCAATCCTAGTTATCAATAGTCTGGGAGACACTTAATCGGAATACTTTGTCTACGTCTGACTCAATGAACGTTCAAATGCGGTTTTTCTTTTTGGTGCAATCGGAGAAAGAATAGACCAAATCTGAGATGGCAGAGCGGGAAAATGGTTTAATCCCGAGGGGAATAGACCAGATCTGAAATGGAGGAGAGGAAAAATGGTGCAATACCCGAGGTAATAGACCAAATCTGAGATGGCAGAGTGGAAAAATGGTGCAATACCCGAGGTAATAGGCCATATCTGAGATGGCAGAGCGGGAAAATGGTTTAATCCCAGGAGGAATAGACCAAATCTTTGATGGCAGAGCGGAAAAATGGTTCAATCCCGAGGGGAATAGGCCAAAATCGGAGAGAGTGATGCAAAAAGCGGGGCAATCCGAGGAAGAACAGACTAAATCGGACGATGCCAAGCAATATATAGTGCATCCCGGAACAACAGCCCAAATCCAGGAGGACCTACCAGATAAATGGGCAAGTCCAGAGAAACTGCCGGACTTCATTCTTGTTCTCAAAATTTCTTCAGCAAAAGTAATGAAGTTTACCGCCGGCGGTAGGCATTCACCTTAAAGCGGATAGCAACTTATTTGCCCAAATAGAACCTGACCCCTTGAATTAAATGTTTTCTTTATATAAAATATATTTTGAAAACTTTTAATTTTTAAATGAATGACTATTCATTCATTATTAAAGAAGGGGAGGGAGAACGTGAATCTTTCTGCACGTTTAGAAGAGTCGTCAAAAAGCCATGCCATGAAGCCTGCCTATTATTTCATGGGCCAGTCCAGTACATACGGAGAATTGAATGGAGCTGTCAATAAGTTTGCCAGCGGGCTTGAAAAACTCGGTTTAGGCAAAGGGGATCATATAGCACTTGTGCTGGGCAACTCACCTCATTTCATCATTGCGCTATATGGGGCAATGAGAGCCGGGGCTACAGTCATACCAATCAATCCGATCTATACACCGGACGAAATCGGATACATCATGAAAAATGGGGACGTAAAAGCTGTTGTCACCCTTGATATCATGCTCCCGCTTGTGGAAAAAATGCATCATCATCTGCCTGAAGTCCATCACTTCATTTATTGTGAAACAGGGGATGAAAAGGCGAAGGGGCTGCAGCCTGAACAGCTTTCGGCGTACTCTAAATTGAAATCGTTTTCACAGGTGGTCAGCTCCGGTGATACTACGTACAAAGGACCTGATCTTCAAGAAGATGAGACGGCTGTCATCTTGTATACCTCGGGCACGACCGGCAAGCCGAAAGGAGCCATGCTCAGTCACAAAAATCTTTATTCCAATGCAAGGGATACCGGGGAATATCTAAAGATGAATGAAGATGACAAAGTCGTCACGACGCTGCCGATGTTTCATGTGTTCTGTTTGACGGTCGTCTTGAACGCTCCGCTGATGACAGGGGCGACACTCCTGATTACACCGAAATTCAGCCCGCAGGATATTTTCAAACTTGCAAAGGAATTTCAGCCGACAGTCTTTGCAGGGGTACCGACAATGTATAACTTCCTTTATCAGTATGAGGAAGGAAACCCTGAAGATTTTTCCTCTTTGAGGCTTTGCATCTCAGGAGGAGCTTCTCTTCCTGTTGCACTTCTTAAAAATTTTGAGAAAAAGTTCAATGTCATGATTTCTGAAGGATACGGTCTTTCTGAAGCATCGCCTGTGACGTGCTTCAATCCGCTCGACCGACCACGGAAGGCCGGCTCGATCGGTACTTCCATCGTCAATGTAGAGAATAAAGTGGTCGATGAACTCGGCGGTGAAGTACCAGTCGGTGAAGTGGGAGAATTGATTGTCAAAGGCCCGAATGTGATGAAAGGCTATTATAAGATGCCTGAAGAAACGGCAGCTGCGATCCGTGACGGCTGGCTCTATACAGGAGACCTGGCCAATATGGATGAGGAAGGCTATTTTACAATAGTCGACCGTAAAAAAGATATGATCCTTGTGGGCGGCTATAATGTGTACCCTCGTGAAGTGGAAGAGGTATTGTACAGCCATCCGGAGGTAGTGGAAGTGGCCGTTATCGGTGTTCCTGATCCGGAAATGGGAGAAGCAGTGAAGTGTTTTGTTGTAAAAAAGGGCGGCTCTTTAACAGAGCAGGAGCTTACCGCCTACTGCAGTGAACACCTCGCTAAGTACAAACTTCCAAGTTCCATAGAGTTTTTGGAGGAGCTTCCCAAAAACACGACAGGAAAAATTCTGCGGAGAGCATTGAAGCAGCAAGTTCTGCAGTCTTAATGAACATGGGCTTGTTTCCGTCAGCATCCGCTTTCGGAAATGAGCTCTTTTTCTTAAAGGTTTTTCACGTTCTTTGTCGAAAGAAGTAGTGGAAGCGCTCTGTTTTATTTCAACACAAGGGGGATACATATATGGAATCTATTTTGCTTGAACAAAGAGGGCATCTTGCCATCGTCACAATCAATAGGCCTGATGCTATGAATGCTTTTAACTATGACACCTTGGTGGAACTGGAAAAAACGGTTGAATCCATTCGAATCAACCCGGACGTCCGTGCAGTGGTTTTCACAGGAGCGGGAGAAAAAGCGTTCAGTGTCGGAGCCGATTTAAAAGAAAGAAAGACTCTGACAGAAAAACAAGTGAGAAGGAATGTGAACAAGATAGGGGATGTGTTCAATTCCGTTTCCACTCTTCCGCAGCCTACGATTGCAGCGATGAATGGCTATGCATTCGGGGGAGGCATGGAACTGGCCCTTGCCTGTGATTTCAGGATCGCTGTAAGCGGGACGACAATGGGGCTGACGGAAACGAGCCTGGCCATCATTCCGGGAGCGGGAGGGACCCAGCGCCTTCCAAGGCTGATTGGGGAGTCAAAAGCGATGGAGTTGATCCTCACCGCTAAAAGGCTCAAATCGGAAGAAGCTTTGGAAATCGGTATGCTGACAAAAACAGCACCTGCAGGATCTTTTATGGAAGATGTCATCGCCTTTGCTGAAGTAATGCTCTCGAATGGACCGGTTGCCTTGCAGCAAGCCAAATTCGCCATCAAAAACGGGATGAACACCGACTTGCAGACAGGACTGCAAATCGAAAGAAAAGCTTATGAAATCACGATTCCCACTGAGGACCGGGTGGAAGCCCTGGTCGCTTTCAGTGAAAAGCGCAAGCCTCAGTTCAAAGGAAAATAATATATAAAGGAAAGAAGCATATCCTGTGTCGATATGCTTCTTTTTAATTGGCTGTTTTCGCATATATGGTTGCTTTCGGAAAAATCCCAGGTGCCGCATTTTTCCCTGTATTCAAAGGTTTTACTCTCGAAAAAGAACGAGCAGCTCTTTTCTTCCCTGCTCACCGGGGTTTTTATGGCGATTACCAGGACTTCATTTGAAATTATAATGAAAAGCAACAAAGTTTATCGAAAAGAGCCTTCTAATTTTTCACTTCATAACTGAAAATATTGGTATAGCCGCACAAGTTACAGAACAGGCGGAACCTGTAAGAATCGTCATTCACTTTTTCAACAAGGTCAACCTGCTGGGGACCTGTGGTCAAATTGAATACAGCGAATGAGGGAGAATCGACTAGAGGAGAAAGAGGATAGACCCAGGGCAGGAGACGCTCGCAGTTTTCACATTTATGTATACTTGAAATTTCTTTCATAAAACACCATCCAATTTATGTAAGGATACTTATGCTGGGTCCATTTTACCATTTGCCTCCTATCCTATCTACAGTTATTCCTAGAATTATATTTTTTGGGTATCATGGCGGTTACGAGCTGCTGATATAGGTCAAGATCATGGTAAAATGAAGATAATTTAAGCTGATGAGGTATTTTCATGAATATTAAACACTATCTATCTTTTTGTACAGTGATCATCCTTTTATTTTTGGTTTTTACTGTCTTGTTCGGAATTACATTTGGAATCATATTCGTTACGGCAAACATTCTTTTAACGGCGTCTTTGTATTATTCTTATCCGAGGAGGAAAATCCGGATTTTACGATACATTCATAATGCTGTCCTGCTGGGGTACTCTGTATTTCTTCTTTCATTTGCGGCGGTTCAAATTTTACTTGTCTTAGAGATGGACACCGAAGTGCCTTCAGACATCGATTATGCGGTCATTCTTGGAGCGGGTTTGAAAGGGGAGGAAATTTCCCGGACTTTGGAAACTAGACTGAAGGCAGGAGCAGAATACCTTATTGATCATCCTGGAGTCCCAGTCATTGTTTCCGGCGGTCAAGGAAAGGGTGAAGATATACCAGAGTCGAAAGCGATGGCCGGGTATCTCATTTCACATGGAATCAACCCTGATAGAATCACGGAAGAAAATCAATCGACAACCACATTCGAGAACCTTGAAAACTCAAAACGGATCCTTGAGAGAAACGGTTCAGCCGATGGGCATATCTTGATTATCACCAGTGATTACCATGTCTATCGTGCGAAATTAACCGGGGAAAAACTCGGACTTCATTGCAGCGGATTAAGCGGGGAATCCGATTTTTTCATTCAGGTCAACTATATGATCAGGGAATATTTTGCTGTAGTGAAAACTGTTATCTTAAGTTGATAAGATAAAATAGCAGACGATCATAACTCGATCTTATCAATTATTCTTGTATACTAATATCTTCCCCGCTATAATATAATGAAATTATTTATTCCGGATTTGATATATTTTACATAAATGGGGTGGGATTGAAAGTGGAAGCATTGATTAATACAAGAAAACCCGGCGGCGAGTTCCGTACCGGCCTCCAGGCAGGAATCAGCATCGCAGTCGGCTATTTTCCGGTTGCCCTGACATTCGGGCTGCTGGCACGGACGACCGGATTGACTCTATATGAAACGGTCCTGATGAGCCTGCTTGTCTTCGCAGGGGCAGCGCAGTATATTTCCTTGAGCTTGATCGCGATCGGGACAGGGGTATTTGAAATCATCTTAACCACCTTCATTGTGAACATCCGCCACTTCCTGATGTCTGCCTCGCTGAATGAGAAATTGGAGAAAGAAAAGGGCTGGATCAAGGCTGTTTATTCTTTCGGTATAACGGATGAAACCTTTACGGTAATTTCCGTAAAGGATGGAAGAGCGAAGACATCCTTTGCTTTTGGTGTCATCCTCATCTCCTATGCAAGCTGGGTTGTGAACTCGGGACTCGGTTATATCATCGGGCAGGTTCTTCCTGAATTTCTGCAAGTAAGCATGGGGGTTGCCTTGTATGCCATGTTTGTGGGCCTGCTCGTACCGTCCATGAAAAAAAGTGTCAAAGTGGTCTATCTGGCTGCCACCGCCGCTGCCTTGAATAGTGTATTCCTTTTTACGACTGCCATCTCTGAAGGCTGGGCGATCATGTTTGCCACAATCATTTCTGCTGTACTTGTGGAGCTTGTTGCCAGCCTGAAAAAGAAAGGGGCCGCGCAAAATGAGTGAAACGATTCTTATCATGATAATCGGAATGGCTGTCGTTACGTATATCCCCAGATTAGTTCCGCTCATCATGTTCCAGGGAAAGGAGCTTCCTTCCTTTTTGCAGGGGGTCTTGAAAAATGTTCCGTTTGCTGTTCTGGGTGCATTGATTTTTCCGAAAATCCTTTTGATTCAGGGTGGGGACATCTGGTTCGGGGCTGTTGGAGCAGCGGCAGCGTTCCTGCTGGCATATCTCGGTGCGAATGTTATTGTGGTCGTCTTGGGAGCCATTGCCGTGCTCTCTGTGTATTCCTTGTTTTTTACTTAGAGAAGAATCTGATGTTCTTCTCTTTTTGTTGTAGTAAAATATTTATTTTGGATATAATTTCACGAATTTCCACCTTACCCTTGAGAGTCCATCGCTTCGAACCATAATCCAATACTTCAAGAGGGTCATAATCCCAGCTAGGGGCTTTCGATTTTAGTCTTTTCTAAGGTTTTCGCCTTTATAAGAGCTGGATTTCTCTCCTGTATCCTGCCGGAATTACGGTGAATTTACAGGGCATCATTTATAATTTACATTTAATAGCCAAAAGAGCCTTTCTAATAGGCTCGGATTTTAGTGGTACACTAACTAACGGCAGGGCAGGGATGTCAGATTTGCTGAAACTGCCTGTTCTATTTATAGGGACAGGTCATTACATATAGTATAGAAGGAAATGAAGGGAGGAATCTGTATTGCGGAAATGGGCGTTCAGGGCTGTACTGCTTTATTTGTTCTTAGGGATATTCTTTTACATTTATCTGTACTTCCTGGCTGATTCATCTTTGCCTGATGTTTATAAAGGGAGCAGTGCCGATCCGGAAACATTTATGAACAGCAGGGAACTGATGCTGAGTGAAGAGTATTCCAAAATAAAGAATCTATTGTTTTTTCTTTCCACGCCTTACGAGTGGCTGTTTTACTTTCTGATTTTGATCCTTGGCGCCTCAAGGGCATTTGAGCGATGGTCCCAGGCAACATCAAGGTTCAGGATCCTTCAGACAGCGATATACTTATTCTGGCTGTCACTGCTTTCGAATTTGGTGATTTTTCCTTTCCAATATATTTCGTACAGAATTTCCAGGGCTTACGATATTTCAACACAAAGTTTTTCCGAGTGGATGAAGGATGAATTGACAGATTTCTGGGTGAATTACCTGACGATGTTCATTATCATCACCGTCCTTTATTGGCTGGTCAGGAAATTCCCAAAAAGATGGTGGCTGGCTGCATGGGCATTATCTGTACCATTCAGCATTTTCATGATGTTTATCCAGCCTGTCCTGATTGATCCTCTATATAATGATTTTACCCCTCTAAAGGATAAAGTCCTGGAGGAAAAGATCCTGGATATGGCTGACCGGGCAAATATACCTTCTGATCATGTATATGAAGTCGATATGTCTTCGAAAACCAATTCCCTGAACGCTTACGTGACCGGAGTCGGCTCAAATTCAAGGATCGTCTTGTGGGATACGACAATCAACAGGCTTTCCGAGAGAGAGATTCTCTTTATCATGGCACACGAAATGGCTCACTATGTCGAAAAACATATTTACATCGGGATTGCGCTGTACTTAGTATTTTCTTTCTTTGGTCTATGGATTGCAGCCAAATTGATGGATTTTCTTATTAAAAGACACGGCGGGAAAATGAAAGTAGACAAAGTTTCCAGTCTTAGTTCGCTGCCTGTATTCCTTTTAATTACTTCCATACTGATGTTCACCATCAGTCCATTCTCCAATTTCATCTCCCGGTATCAGGAGACACGTGCCGACCGGTATGCGATTGAAATGACGGATGATACGGAAGCAGCCATCTCATCTTTTCAAGAATTATCCAGAGTAGGTTTGAGCCAGGTCAATCCCCCTCTCCTGGTTAAAATATTCCGCTATGGACATCCGACAATGCTGGAGAGGCTTATTATGCTGGAAGAGCATGAGAAGGGTGAATGACACGGAAGATGAAACCAAAATCCCTCCCATTCGTATAATTAATGGGAGGGATTTTTTAATGAAAGACATCAATATACAACTTGATCAAGTGAAAGAGGATCTGAGATTACATACAAAATGGACCCGCAGACAAAGTCAGCTGAGGGATGAACTTATGGAAGCGAAAGGGAAATTGAGAAGATTCAAGGAACATCTTGAAAAAGAAAATGAGGACGTAGATAAACTGGAAGGCTGGTCGGTCACCGGTTTGCTGTTGACGATGGCAGGAAAAAAGGAAGAGCGTCTGGAGCTTGAAAAAGAAGAGGCCGTGAAAGCAAAGCTTCAATATGATGAGTGGAAATGGACGGTTGAAGAACTGCAGCAGGAAGAAAGGGAACTCTCAACTAAAATCATGGACCTGGGGAGACCTGATAAGAGATACGAAATGCTGCTGGAGGCAAAAGAAAAGATGATACATGATTCTTCTTCAAATCTCAGTGAGCTTTTATACAATCTGGCAGAACAATCATCCGAACTTAAAGCTCAACTCAAAGAAGTAAAGGAGGCGGAAGATGCTGCGGCCAGGGCAGGTGAGAAGCTGGAGACAGCTTCTGGCTTTCTTAGGAGCGCGGGGAACTGGGGGATGCTTGATCTGGCCGGGGGAGGGATGATCTCAACTGCGGCCAAGCGTTCAAAGATGGATGAGGCACAGCGGGCACTTCATGGAGCCCAGAGATACCTGAAAACGTTGGAAAGAGAACTACAGGATCTGAATATGGAAGCTTCTGGAACCTTGGAGGTTTCCGGTTTCCTGAACATGACGGATATGTTTTTTGATAACTTCTTCTCCGATATGATGGTGCAGGACAAAATCAGCAGGACCGCGGAACAGGTCTCTGAAACAAGGAGAAAGGTGAAAAGTCTTTCGTTGAAGCTGGAGAAACAGGCAGACGGGCTCAAGCGGGAAACGGAAGATATAGAAGAAAAAAAACGAAAACACCTGGAAAATGCGTAAAAATGAAGGTGGACTGACTTTGTAAGTCAGTCCATTGGTTATATTCCATATTCTTCGTTCAACTTTTTCAATTGAAGCGACAGTGTCATGAATTTTTGTCTGTTATGCTGATCCAGGGCACAATCCAGCTCTTCTTTCAGCTTCTTTTTTTGATTCAGTAAGCTGATTTCATTCAATACCATATCCACATAAATTTCGTTCAAAGTCATCTCGGCGGCTGTTTTCCCTGTCTTTGCACAAGCTCTCATCAATTCTGAATAGGTTTTCTTTTTATCCATAAACTCACCCCTGAAGTCTTTTTTATATGGCTCTTTTCAAAACAGTTGTTCCATTTGGTCCAGGCTATCCAAAATTCATCCGATATCTCTGCAGATAAGAAAGAAAAGAGCTGCTTCCCTGGTGGGAAATAAAGCTTCGGGCATCCAGGAGGAAATCCTTCTTTAGGGACTTTTCCGAAGTAATAATTGCGAAACAGACTTTGCACAAAACACGTTACATGAAACGAATGATGGCAGAAGAACCAGGTCTTGGCTGTGCTTATTAAAAAAGCTCCTTTTGGGCCCTCCGGTGTTTCCGGTGAAAGAACTTTTTTCTATTATATGAGATAACTTCAAAGAAAACAACGTAAAATTTTAAATTTTCTGATAAATTATTCCTGGCGAACCTCCAGGAACTTGATGTAATTTTTGGAATATTATGTTATTATGGTAGAGAAATTGTAGAGGAGGCAGAGGAATGGTCGAAAAATCTCGAATTATTGAAGAATATGAAATCAATCCCTATACGATGCTGATTATGCCGATTGAATATGGCTCCAGGACGTATACCGAAATCCATGAAGAGAGTGAAACATTGTTATCACCGTTTAAGCCTTTTGACATCATCAAAAAAAGCTGTGAATTTTTCGGATCATCTTACCAAGGCCGGAAAGACGGCACAAAACGATTGACTGGCATTACACATAAAGCCCCCATCATTGTAGATCCTCATTCGTCTATTTATCTTTTTCCAACCACTTCACCAGTCAAATCCCATTGCATGTGGGTATCCCAGGATCATGTACTTTCCCATACGAAATTGAACAGCAGTGAAATCAGTGTGACATTCAGGGACCGCCGCAGCTTTACGCTTCCCATTTCATATGCCAGTTTTGAACAGCAGATGATGAGGACCGCAATGTTAAGGATCAATTACCAGCATCGGATCGTCCATTCAGAGAGGAATTCTTCATCGCGCAATTTCGCTGTTTATTCAAGCAGGGCATCAGAGCAGGTCCCTGCTTATTCCTGGGGAGAGAAGGCCCCGGGGAAGGACAGGCAACCGTATTGATGAGTAGTGTGGATGGAAGCTGAGACAGCCCAAAGCCCGGCAGGAAGTTTTCTGCCGGGCTTTCTGCGCTGTATTTAGAGTGTTTTCTTGGGAGGCGGTCTGCGGTCAGCCTGAGGAGGGGATTCCTTATGCTTTTTTGCTTTCCTGGGTCCCGGTGTTCAGGAAGCGCTGATACAAGTAATGTCTCAGCAAATCCTCGACCCGGTTGCGGAGGCGCGGGTTGAAGTAATTATGATGCTCCTCATATCCTCTGTAAAGGAACAGATACATAGTAAAGGCATCATCGGTCTTGATTCTTTCCACTTTCATTCCGTTGTGCTTCATGTACTTTTTTACACCTGCAAGCTCGCTTTGAATGATCTTCATCGTTTCCTCGATCAGTTCCAGATAAGGTCTTTTCAGTTTGAAGGGGCTTTTTTCCACAACAGCAAAGTCCCTGTCCAGCACAGTCAAGACCATTGGCAGGTAAATAGCCTGCTCTAAGATGTTTCGATCTTCCTCAGAAATCCTGGTCATAATTATGCTCCTTTTTATAAGGAATTACAGAACATTTGTTCGTATATTTATTTTACGTACTTTTTACTGATTTATCAATATCCAATATTGCAGAACGCGGTCGAATTTCAAACTTTTTTCCATAGTATGGTTGATTGAATTGAATTTTAAACGAAAATGGAGCCAATCCCTAATTACAAAAAAAGTTCGGGAAAATGATTAAGACAAAGGAATTGAGCATGGACTGTCGAATTTTTTAAAATAGAAATTCTATCGATTCAGAAAAGGAGTTGGCATTTTGACAAACAAAAAAGGAGTTACTGCAGAGGATTTGTTTCAACTGAAATCTGTTTCCGACCCCAAACTATCACCCAATGGGAAAGAAGCAGTCTATGTGCTGACGGAAATGGATAAAGAAAAAAATGAATACATATCGAACCTGTATCTTGTCAATATCGAGACGGGGAAAAGCGTTCAGTGGACATTCGGAACGAACAGAAATTCATCGCCAAGGTGGTCGCCTGATGGAGAAAAAGTAGTGTTTGTCTCAAACCGCTCGGATAAGAGCCAGTTATTCCTGATTGCACGGGACGGGGGAGAAGCGAAGCAAATCACTTTCTGCCCGAATGGCGCTGCGCAGCCATTATGGTCCCCCTGCGGAAAAAATATTGCCTTTTCAACAGCAATGGAAGAAGGGGAATCCCTGACCGAAGGAAAGGAAGAAGATAAGGATCCTCAGCCGCTTGAAGTGAAGAAAATGAAGTATAAGTCCGATGACAGCGGTTTTTTCAAGGGGAAAAGAAACCATATTGCCATCCTTGATTTGGAGACTGATGACATGAAACCGATAACAGGGGGAGATACAGATTACTCTTTGCAGTCATGGTCTCCTGACGGAAAATACATAGCTTATGGCGCAGACAAAAGTGCAGACCTGGACACCTCATTCCAGACCGATTTATTTTTATATGATGTAGAAAATTCCAGCGAGAAAAAGATCACAAACGGAACCGGTTATTTCGGGAATGCTGCATGGTCGCCTGACAGCCGTTCCATTGCACTGCTCGGCCATGAAAGGGAATTTCAAAATGCAACTCTGACAAAGGTCTGGCTGTATGGACTGGAGACAGAATCGCTCAGCTGCATGACAAAGGATCTCGACAGCCCGGCAGGAGATCTGATGGTCATCGATTTTCAACAGGGTGTGACGAATCCCGGGATACAGTGGTCCCCGGATAATGAAAGCTTTTATTTCATGACTACAGATAACGGAAATACAGTTCTTTATTATGGAAACCGGGACGGTGCCATTTATCCGGCATTGCTGAATGATCAGCATATTTACGGGTTTGATGTGGACGGAGAGAATCAACAAGCCATCTTGGCAATCAGTGATCCATTGCTGCCCGGAGATTTATTCATGCTTGACATTCCTTCCGGCGACTTGAAGAAGCTGACCTGTGTAAATGATGATTTCCTCGGGCAGGTTGAGCTTGCCGAAACAGAAGCCATTACATTTAAAAGCAAGGACGAGTGGGATATCAATGGCTGGCTGATGAAACCGGCCGGTCTGAAAGAAGGGGAAAAGTGCGGCCTGATTGTTGAGATACACGGCGGGCCTCATATGATGTATGGAAACACATACTACCACGAATTTCAGATGCTCGCAGCAGAAGGATATGCTGTGCTGTTCATCAACCCAAGGGGCAGCCATGGATACGGCCAGAGTTTTGTCGATGCGGTCAGGGGAGATTACGGCGGCGGAGATTATGAAGATGTGATGGCGGCGGTGAACCATGTTCTCGAAAACTATGAATTCATTGATAAAGAGAGACTTGGCGTAACAGGTGGAAGTTACGGAGGTTTCATGACAAACTGGATTGTCGGGCATACTGGCATGTTCAAAGCAGCAGTCACCCAAAGGTCGATTTGCAACTGGGTCAGTTTTTATGGTGTCAGCGATATCGGTTATTACTTTTCCGAGTGGCAGATCGATGCCGGCCTGGATGATATCGACAAGCTGTGGAAACACTCCCCGCTTGCGTATGCGAATAACATCAAGACGCCGTTATTGATCCTGCACAGCGAGAAAGATTACCGCTGTCCGATCGAGCAGGCCGAGCAGCTGTACATTGCGATCAAGAGACAAGGGAAGGAAACAGAGATGGTGCGGTTCCCTGAATCCAATCATAATCTCTCAAGAAACGGCAAACCGAACTTGAGAGTGGCCAGATTGAACTACATTAAAGAATGGTTCAAAAAATATATCTGAATTTCTTCCCGTGCACCCAGTAACAGGATTTGCCGGGTGTATATTGATAAAATTGTTTTGGTATGCTGATTAAAAAAGGGTTCCAGGCTCCTTCTGCGTCCTTATTCAGCGGATGATTTTCTGCTGACCTTTGAAGTCAATAGGCCAGGTGAAAGTGGAATTTCTAAATGCAGCAAATTAGGAGAACCCATCCCAAAAAAACAAGCAGACTGAACCGCAGTGTAAATGATATTTCATTTTTGTGACAATCCATTTAGATGGCAGGCCCTTATGTTATACTTCAAATAAGTCCTGAATTTACAATATTCAGGTATAATGAACTAGAACTTTAGCTTTCAATGAAAATTTAAAATGAAAAATGGTGTTTTGCTCTGTGGTTATTTAGGGGAAAGATATAGTATGGATATCGAGATGATAAAAGCATGGTTCACACTTGAAAATATAATGGATTTAATCAGGGAATACCGTTCGTTCGGTCCTCTGCCCGGGATCCTGCTGCCTATGCTGGAAGCCTTCCTTCCATTCCTTCCGCTATTTGTCTTTGTGCTGGCGAATGTCAATGCATTCGGACTGTGGTTCGGTTTTTTGTTCTCGTGGATGGGAGCTTCCTTTGGAGCACTGCTGGTGTTTTTGCTTGTCAGGAAATATGGACATACACGGTTCTTTCGTTTCCTGAAAAATAACAGGCAGGTTCACCGCTTGACAAACTGGGTGGATCGTCACGGGTTCGGCCCCTTATTCCTGCTGTTGTGCTTTCCGTTCACGCCATCAGCATTGGTCAATATTGTAGCCGGATTATCGGGGATCAATATTTTTCAGTACATGCTGGCAGTAGTCGCAGGAAAAATCGTCATGATCTTCACCATTAGCTTTATCGGGCATGATATTGTATCATTGTTTCAACAGCCGCTGCGTACAGCGCTGGTACTCGCAGGTATCTTTGTACTTTGGATTGCGGGTAAACGGGTGGAAGCACGAATCAATAAAAAGGTAGAAAAAGATCACTCCCGCGGTTGACCTGGGTAGGAGGAATTAGATTGAGAGACAGCATCAAAAGAGAAAGTGTTGAATGGATAAAAGCATTAGGAATCGGTTTGGTCATCTTTGTTGTCATCAGGACTTTCCTGTTTTCGAATTATGTCGTAGAAGGTGAGTCGATGATGCCTACTCTTGAAGATGGCAATAAGCTTGTCGTCAATAAGATAGGCTATCAGGTTGGTGACCTTCACCGTTTTGATGTTGTAGTCTTTCACGCCAATGAAGACGAGGATTATGTAAAGCGGATTATCGGCCTGCCTGGGGACACTGTAGAGTATAAAGATGATAAATTATATGTCAATGGTGAAGCACAAGAAGAGCCTTATCTGGATATATTCAAAGAAGAAATGGTCGGCACCAAACTGACCGGCGATTTCACTTTGGAAGAAATCACCGGGAAACAGAAGGTCCCAGAGGGAATGGTGTTTGTACTCGGGGACAACAGACGAAGCAGCATGGACAGCCGTTACTTCGGATTTGTGGATCAGGACCAGGTTGTCGGAAAAGTAAACCTTCGTTACTGGCCGCTGAATGAATTCGATGTCCAGTTCGGTGATTGATAAAGGAAGCGCTTGATTCCAGAAATGGATCAGGCGTTTTTTTGTTTGTCTTTTTGTGAGAGGTGGGCCAGGGGGGAGGTGGCTTTGGGAAACAGGCCTTTAGAAGTTATGAATCTATAGCGAAGGGGTATGATTATGGGGGAACGAGCCCTTAGAAGACAAGGGTCTATGTTGAAGGGGTACGATTAGGTGAGGAACGTGCCTTTAGGAGTTGAGTGTCTATGGTGAAGGGGTGCGATTAGGTAAGGAACGTGCCTTTAGGAGTCGAGTGTCTGTGGTGAAGGGGTACGAGTAAGTGAGGAATGTGCCTTAGGAGTCGAGGGTCTGTGAACCCTGGTGAATGGAGAAAAAAACACACCGTATAATGAACGGAGCCACGCCCGGCCCCAGTGATAGAAATTACACCGAAGTATAGATGGGCCCCGCGCTAAAAAAACAAGTGATTAGGAAAGTTTTGTCCGATAAGTAACAAATCTGGAACATATAACCCGTTAATCAGCGGGAATCCCGCAAAATATAAACAGGGGACAGCTCAAAAACCGGGTCATCGAATTTCAGTAGGTTCTGCGCCAGGCAGGTCTTACCGTTTTCACCTATTCCTCATCATTTATTTCACCGTCGCCTATTTCGTCTTCGCCAGGGTCGTCGTCACATGCCGTCATTGTAGTGGCAAGCATTGCGGCAAGGAGCATATAAAGCAGCTTCTTTTTCATCCCAGTCCCTCCTTTCAATAAGGTCTATTATTGAAATACTAATCATAAAGTGCACTAAACCAAGGAGAAGTATTCACCGCTGCATCCAGCAAGCTTAAGTGGCTCTATGCAAAAAGTGTTTGAATTAGAGGGAAAATGGATGTTATTGTCGAAATATTCAACCAGCAAGGTGTTTTTTATGTTGGGAGGATACATATATGAGATTGAAGGATAAAACTGCTGTAATAACTGGAAGTGCCAATGGAATCGGCTTGGCTGCAGTAAGGAAATTTGCAGTGGAAGGCTGCAGGGTCATAATGGCTGATTATGATGAACAAAAAGGAAACGATGAAGCTGAAAAGATGAGGGAAAAAGGATATAAAGTTGTCTTTTATCAGGTTGATGTCGCAAATCGTGAAAGCGTTAACAGGTTGGCCGGAACAGTCACAAGGGAATTCGGAGGGATTGATATTCTGGTCAATAATGCAGGAATCACGAGGGACGGCATGATGGCAAGAATGAGTGAAGAGGACTTTCAGCGCGTACTGGAGGTGAATTTGACCGGGGTCTTTCATTGTACCCAGGCATTTCTGCCAGCCCTGGTAACCAGCGGTAAGGGAAAAATTATCAATACTGCCTCCGCCAGCGGACTTTTCGGGAATGTCGGACAAACCAACTACGCAGCATCCAAAGCGGCTGTCATTGGAATGACCAAAACATGGGCCAAAGAATTTGGTGCGAAAGGGATCAATGTTAATGCTGTCGCGCCGGGAGTGATTGAAACAGAGATGACTGCCAAAATCCCGGAGAAGGTAAAAGCCCAAATGAATGCTTTGATACCTCTGGGGAAATTCGGCAAACCGGAAGATGCAGCAAACGCTTATCTTTTCCTGGCTTCTGAAGAATCTGATTATGTAAATGGTATCGTTCTTCAAGTCGATGGCGGGATAATGATGTAAATGAAGGGATGGAGAATAATATGAAAAATGTCGTGATAACATCAGCTTTCAGGACTCCTGTGGGAGCATTCGGCGGGGCCTTCAGGGATCTGCTGCCGACCGATTTGATTGTACCTGTAATGAAAGCAGCAGCTGAAGACAGTAACCTGGGGCCAGGGGATATTGACGAGGTCATCCTTGGTCACTGCATCCAAAGGACCGATCAACCTAATACAGCAAGGACTGCAGCCCTTTTAGCAGGATTTGCCGATACGACCACAGGCTACACTATTCAAAGACAATGTGCGAGCGGCATGCAGGCAATCATTTCCGGCTATATGCAGATTCAGACAGGCATGTCGGACATTGTACTTGCAGGCGGCGTAGAGGCAATGAGTTCAAGCCCTTATATCATGAATGGGCACCGATGGGGACAACGCCTGCAGCACGGGGAAATCCGGGACTCAGTATGGGAAGCCCTGGAGGATCCGATCCATGGGATCATGATGGGTGAAACAGCGGAAAACCTTGCAGAGATCCATAATATTACCCGGGAGGAACAGGATGAACTGGCAAGGCTGAGTCATGAAAGAGCTGTAAAAGCTTCAGAAGAAGGGCGCTTTGACAGCCAGATTGTTCCTATAACGGTGAAATCAAGGAAAGAAACGAAAACCATTACGAAAGATGAAGGTCCGCGTCAAGGATTGACAGCGGAGAAACTGTCCGTTCTTAAGCCAGCTTTCCGACAAGGGGGAACCGTGACAGCTGGTAATTCCTCAAGCCTTAATGATGGAGGCGCAGCTCTGATTCTCATGTCAGAAGAGGAGGCGGAAAAGCGCGGACTCAAACCACTGGCCAGGATTTCAGGATGTTCGGTTGCGGGGGTCGATCCGAAGGTGATGGGCAGGGGGCCGGTGCCGGCCGTTGAAAAAAGTCTTGCCAGGACGGGCTGGTCTCTTGAAGAAGCGGATCTACTTGAAGTGAATGAGGCTTTCGCTGCACAGTATATCGCAGTGGAAAAAGAACTTGGTCTGGACCGGAACAAAACTAATGTAAACGGGAGTGGAATCAGCATCGGTCATCCTGTGGGCTGTACAGGTGCACGGATAGTCGTGTCATTGATCCATGAGTTGAAAAGAAGGGAACTGCAAAAAGGGATTGCGTCCCTATGTGTCGGGGGAGGCATGGGGGCTGCGGTGTTTATTGAAAGCTTATAATACAGAGCCCGGGCCTTCCGGGCTTCTGTCCGAATCCAACAGGGGTTCGGACTTTTTTTGATGATTCGCTTGATTTTTGTCCGAATCCGCCCGTGATTCGGACACTTTTTCGCGATTCGCTGAATTTCTGTCCGAATCCACCCATGATTCGGACTCTTTTTCGCGATTCGCTGAATTTCTGTCCGAATCCACCCGTGATTCGGACTCTTTTTCGCGATTCGCTGAATTTCTGTCCGAATCCGCCCGTGATTCGGACACTTTTTAGGGATTCGCTGAATTTCTGTCCGAATCCACCCATGATTCGGACTCTTTTAGACGATTCGCCGGATTTCTGTCCGAATCCACCCGTGATTCGGACTCTTTTTCGCGATTCGCCGGATTTCTGTCCGAATCCACCCGTGATTCGGACTCTTTTAGACGATTCGCCGGATTTCTGTCCGAATCCACCCGTGATTCGGACTCTTTTAGACGATTTGCTGGAATTCTGTCCGAAACCACCCGTGATTCGGACACTTTTTCGCGATTCGCTGAATTTCTGTCCGAATCCGCCCGTGATTCGGACACTTTTTCGCGATTCGCCGGATTTCTGTCCGAATCCACCCTGGATTCGGACACTTTTTGGGGATTCGCCGGATTTCTGTCCGAATCCACCCGTGATTCGGACTCTTTTTCGCGATTCGCTGAATTTCTGTCCGAATCCGCCCGTGATTCGGACACTTTTTCGCGATTCGCTGAATTTCTGTCCGAATCCGCCCGTGATTCGGACACTTTTTCACCATCCCCCGGATTTCTGTCCGAATCCACCCGTGATTCGGACTCTTTTTCGCGATTCGCTGGATTTCTGTCCGAATCCGCCCATGATTCGGACACTTTTTCACCATCCCCCGAATTTCAGTCCGAAATCACCAGGGATTCGGACGTTTTTCTAAGCAATGATCCCAAAAAAATCTTGGCATTTTTCCGATAGCATCAATGAATGCGGAAACAGCCATAAAGTAGTTAATTCTTCGATGTGGTGGACCTTCCGATGAAATATCCGGCAATCCCCTGGATGGCAAATACGCTGATGAGCAGGTACAACGACTCTTTATGTGAAAGCACCATCATGACCAAAGGAGCCAGGCTGGCACCAGTCAGTAGAATGAATGAGTACAAGCTTAAAGCCTTCCCTCTGTCTTCTGAAGCGGAGCTGCCGATGAAGGTGATGATTGTTGGAAGGAGTAGCGAAATGGCAGAAACAAATAGAATGGATGATAAGAGATAAACGAAGGGGCCGGAAGATAACAAGAGCGGCAGGATACTTGCGCAGCCCAAGCCGAGGCTGAAGAACAAGGTTTTGGTCTCCCCATATCGATTAATGAAAAAACCCGTGAAAATAGATAAGATTGCTCCAGCTAATCCTGCCGAGCGGATTGCGAGCATTTCACCGGAAGTCCCGGGATGGAAGCGGGATAAAGTTTCATAATAGCCCACGAATGAGAAAAGAAGAAGAAACACGATTCCATAACACATCAAGAGCTGGGGTTTTTTCAAAATGGAAAAGTAGGCAGCGATCGCAAACCCTTTCTTTGCAAAAAGATTTGCAGCAGGAAGATCACTCAGCCCGACCAGGAATAAGCTTCCGTACACAGCTGAAAAGAAATAGAAGACGATTTGCCAGCCGAACCATTCTGTTAGAAAATCGCTGATGATTTGCCCGAGAATACCGGCGGCCAGGAAGCCTGAATTGATGAGAGCAAGAAGCAAGGTACGCTTTTTTGCCTCAAAAAGTTCATAGCAATAGGCAAAAGCTGCAGGTGCAAAACTTCCAAGGAAAAACCCCTGGAGACCCCGGGTGATATATAAGCTCCACTGCCCGGCTGACAACGCGACTGCTGCTGTTGCCAGAGCGGAAATCCCCATACCGAATACAATGATGGTCTTCCTTCCAAGTAAATCTGAAAGGCTGCCAAACAAAAATAAGCCGGCAGCATAACAAAAAGTGAATACACTTCCTGCAAAGACGACTTTTTCAGGCGCTATGGATATGGAAGAGCCAACATCTTCATATATCGGAATTAGAGTATAAATATTACACGCAACGAAAACAGCCATGATGATCAACAGGGCTTCTACACGCAAGGTAGAGCGTTCCATACAAATCCCTCCCTGCAATAAACTATGAAATGCGGGCCTGCCCCGTTTACCCAGTTTCAATAACCGAAAACTTTCCAGTAATAACGAAACTGTCTTTCCCGACAGAATTCATCGAGTGTATTATAATGGACCTAGACAATTTTTTGACATACCTCATGGATATAATGGAATTGTTCAGCGGGTGTGGTATCGAAACCTTAAGCAGAATAATGCGTTTAGAAAAAACCATTCATTGATTTTCATGACATATTACGCTAATACAACTGTGTAGAGTGGTTTGCAGGCGTGCATCCGGAACGGAAATTAACAGGTACAACATATAATGATTAATTAATAGATAAACAGGGAGTGGGAACATGTCGGTCAGATTTATTTTGGGGCGTGCCGGAACGGGCAAAACCAATATGATTTTAAATGAAATCAAAGAGAAGCTGAGACAAGCACCAAATGGAAGTCCTGTCATCTATTTAGTTCCAGACCAGATGACATTCCTTTCTGAATACAATCTGGTAAACGAAGAAGGGATCAACGGGATGATCCGGGCGCAGGTCTACAGCTTCACGAGGCTTGCGTGGAGAATCCTCCAGGATACAGGAGGGCTTAACAGGTACCATCTGTCCAATATCGGTCTGAACATGCTGATTCGGAAGATTATCGATGATAAAAAAGATCAGTTGAAATTATTTTCGCGCGCATCGGACAAGGCAGGCTTCATCGAACATGTGGAAGTGATGCTTACCGAATTTAAACGCTATTGTATCTCTCCGGAAGAGCTTTCAGATAGACGGGAAAACTGGGAAGAAGCCGGGCGTGAATCCAAGGCCCTCTCAGACAAGCTTCATGACCTGCAATTAATTTATGACAGCTTTGAAGAAAACTTATCTGGAAAATATATCGATTCGGAAGATTATTTTACACTGCTGGAAGAATCGATTGAGAAATCGGATTTCCTTCAAGATGCGGAGATTTATATAGATGGATTCCACAGTTTTACCCCCCAGGAATATGCAGTCATCGGAAAATTGATGGACTACTGTCCGAGTGTCACTGTTTCATTGACAGCGGAACAGGAATCGGCCGACTTATTCAGGATGACCACCGAAACCTATGGTGCACTGGAGCAGCTGGCGCAGAATTCCCGGGGCGGGATTGAAGACAGGATCATATTGGGGAAGGCAAACAGGTTCCGAAACCGGGGCTTGGAGCACATTGAGAAGAATTTTGAAAATAGGCCGGTACTTCCGTTTGAGGATGAGTCCGGCTTGAACATCCTCGAAGCCTCCAACCGCCGTGCGGAGATAGAAGGGGTTGCCAGGGAAATCCGCCGTCTGGCCCGTACCGAAAATTACCGGTATAAGGATATGGCTGTCCTAGTCCGGAATGGGCAGGAGTATCAGGATATCATTGAAACGGTCTTTTACGATTATGAAATTCCTTATTTTATCGATCAAAAGCGGAAAATGCTCAATCATCCATTAATCGAGTTCATTCGTTCAACGCTCGAAATCATGAACAGCAACTGGCGGTATGAACCTGTATTCAGGGCGGTGAAAACCGATTTGCTGTTTCCTTACGACCGAAATCCGAGACAGTTGAGGGAACAAATGGACAAGCTGGAAAACTGTGTCCTTGCATATGGAATCCAGGGGGATAAATGGACGAAGAAAGACCGCTGGATTTACAGGAGATTCCGCGGACTTGAGCAGGCTGATATGCCGCAGACAGATAGAGAGCGGGACATGGAGCACGAAATCAATGAATTACGTTTGTTTATCTCAGCTCCCATCCTCCGTTTTGGCCGCCGGTTGAAAAAAGGAAAAACGGGACAGGACCTATGCGAGATTCTTTATCTCTATCTGGAAGAACTCGATATTCCTGCTAAGCTGGAGAGACTCCGCCTAGAAGCTGAGAGCCGCGGGGATATCATTTCCGCAAGGGAGCACGACCAGGCCTGGAATGCTGTAATGGATTTGCTTGATCAATTCGTCGAAATCCTCGGTGATGAAGAAGTGACAATGAAGAAGTTTGCATCCATCATGGATGCGGGGATCGAATCGATGAGGTTCTCATTGGTCCCGCCGGCTGTGGACCAGGTCATGATTGCCAACCTTGAGCAGTCGAGGCTGGCGGATCTTAGAGCGGCCTTTGTGATAGGGGTCAATGACGGAGTCCTGCCTGCTAAAATCACAGAAGATGGGATTTTTTCTGATGAAGACAGGGAAAACCTTACAGCAAACGGTTTTACTATTGCGCCAAGCAGCAAGACCCGTTTGCTTGATGAGGAGTTCATTGCCTACAAGGCCTTCACGACTCCGTCAGAAAGACTCTATGTATCATATCCGATTGCAAATGAAGAGGGGAAAGCCCTGCTGCCTTCCCCATATATTAAGAGGCTGTCTGAATTGTGCCCTCGGTCAGAAATCAGCCTGCTGGTCAATGATCCTTCAGAGCTGCCAAAGGATGAACAACTTGCATATGTCTGCCATCCGAATGTGACGATTTCCTATCTGACATCCGGTCTGCAGGCGAAGAAAAGGGGATATCACATAGAGGAGTTCTGGTGGGATGCTTATAATTACTACATTTCCGACCCCGTTTGGAAAGGAAGGGCAAGACACATCCTCTCCAGTCTGTTCTATCAAAATATAGGAAAGAAACTGACAGAAGAAACGAGCCAGGAATTGTATGGAGATGAAATACTGGCAAGCGTTTCACGAATGGAGATGTTCCATGGATGTCCGTTCTCTCATTTTGCCAATCATGGGCTTAAGCTCAGGGAGCGGGATATTTACCGGTTGGAAGCACCGGATATCGGTGACATGTTCCACGCAGCATTGAAGTGGATTTCCGAAGAGATTGACAAAAGCGGGTTGTCTTGGAAGCAGCTGACGAAGGCTCAGTGCCTTGAACTGGCCAAAGATGCGGTCATGTCACTTGCTCCAAAGCTGCAGCATCAGATTTTACTCAGTTCAAACCGCCATCATTATATAAAGAAAAAGTTACAGGATGTTATCGGAAGAGCTTCATTGATATTAAGTGAACACGCCAAAGCAAGCGGATTCGTCCCTGTCGGACTTGAGTTGGGTTTTGGACCGAAAGCAGAACTTCCCCCTTTTGCCTTTACCCTGAAAAACGGTACGAAAATGGCATTGCAGGGCAGGATTGACAGGGTCGATAAAGCGGAAAGTGATGAGGGTGTCTATTTGCGCATCATCGATTATAAATCGAGCGCAAGGGATCTTGACCTTACAGAAGTGTATTACGGGCTGTCGCTGCAAATGCTGACGTACCTGGATATAGTGCTGACCCACTCACGAAAATTGATTGGTGCCGATGCCCACCCTGCCGGTGTCTTTTATTTCCATGTCCATAACCCTATGGTCAATAGCAAAAAGATCCTGACACTTGAAGAGATAGAGGAGGAAATCTTCAAGAGCTTCAAGATGAAGGGGCTGGTGCTGGGAGAATCGGATGTCGTCCGGCTGATGGACCAATCCTTGGAATCCGGCAGTTCGAGCATCATTTCCGCCGGTTTGAAAAAAGATGGCACCTTATCTTCAAAGACCAAAGCGGCAGACAGGGATCAATTTGATTTGATGCGCTCCCATGTAAGGAATCTGTATAAGAAATCAGGAGATGATATCATGTCCGGCAAAACAGATATCGCTCCCTATAAATTAAAGGACAGGACACCATGTCAATTCTGTGCGTTCAAGCCTGTATGCCAGTTCGATTCTTCCATGGAAGAAAACGAATACCGTATTTTTACAGAAGGAAAACCGGCAGACCTGCTGCACAAGATGAAAGGAGAAATGGATGCCCATGAATAATAATCTTCCCCTAAAACCCCATGACGCCACTTGGACGGATGACCAATGGAAGGCAATCTGGGCAAAAGACAGGGATATCCTGGTGGCGGCCGCAGCCGGTTCCGGAAAAACGGCTGTCCTGGTCGAAAGGATCATTCAAAAGATTCTTGATAAAGAAGACGGCATCAATGTGGACGAGCTGCTGGTGGTCACGTTTACCAATGCTTCTGCAGCAGAGATGAGGCACAGGATCGGAGAAGCGCTGGAAAAGGCAATAACGGCAGATCCGGGATCATATCATCTCAGGAAACAGCTCAGCCTGCTGAACAGGGCATCTATCTCCACTCTTCATTCATTTTGCCTGGAGGTCATACGCAAGTATTATTATTTGATAGACATAGATCCGGGATTCAGGATCCTCGATGACACAGAAGGCGAGCTTCTAAGGGATGAAGTCCTTGATGACTTGTTTGAAGAGGAGTATGGAAAAGAGGATAATGACTCTTTTTACAAGCTTGTGGACACGTTCACGAATGACCGCAGTGACGCTGCCCTCCAGGATATGATACGTAACCTTTATGATTTTTCAAGATCCCACCCGAATCCGGATGCCTGGCTTGGGAATCTGGTCGATATGTACGATGTTGATGAGGAAGGGGATATTGAAGAGCTGCCTTTCATCAATGCATTGAAATTTGATATTGTACTGAGCATCAAAGGGGCTCAGGCTTTGTTCCAGCAGGCTTACGATCTTGCCAAGGAACCGGGTGGACCCGCTCCCAGAGCTGAAAACTTCCTTGACGACCTGGCGTTGACGGAACAGTTGGGCGCATCTTTCCAGAATTCCTGGAGTGAAGGGCAGGCCTTATTTCAAAATATCAAGTTTTCAAGGCTGAAACCATGCAAGGGCGGCGAATACGACCCTGATTTGGTTGAAGAAGCGAAGGCGCTCCGGGACAAAGGAAAGAAAATGATCGAGAAGATTGCGGAGGATTTCTTTTCCCGTAAACCTGAGACTTACTTGAAGGACATGAAGAAAATGAGAGGTGTGGTCGAGTCCCTTGTTGAAGCAGTAAGAGGATTCAGCCGAAAATTCAATGCCCTTAAGAATGAAAAAGGCGTAGTGGATTTTGCAGACCTTGAGCATTACTGTTTGGCTATTTTGACTGACCATGGAGGGGATCAGGAATTAAAACCATCCTTTGCTGCCCGGGCATATCGAAAACAGTTCAAAGAGGTGCTGGTCGATGAGTACCAGGATACCAACCTTGTACAGGAATCCATTCTGAGTCTAGTGACCGAAGACGAAGAATCAGAGGGCAACCTTTTCATGGTGGGGGATGTGAAGCAGTCCATTTACCGTTTCCGGCTTGCTGAGCCGAATCTCTTTCTGGGCAAATACAACCGTTTCACTTCTTCAGGTACCGATACAGGAATGAAAATAGACTTGTCCAGGAATTTTCGGAGCAGGTTGGAGGTCCTGGAAGGTACCAATTTTCTCTTTAAGCAGATAATGGGAGTAAATGTCGGTGATATCGAGTATGATCAGGATGCGCTGCTGATTAAAGGGGCGTCGTATCCGGAAGACGAAAAGTACCCTGTCGAAGTGGCTGTCATTGATCAGTCGGATGATATGACATCGAGGCAGAATGAAGGAAATCCCGAGCTGGAGGGCCTTGTGTATGATGAGACAGACTTGGAAAAGTCGGTGATTGAAGCCCGTTATATGGCCCGGAAGGTCAAGGAGCTGATCAGTGAGGGCAGGCAGGTGTACGACCCAAAGGCCGGACGTCACAGGAAGCTTCAGTACAGGGATATCGTCATCCTTCTCCGTTCGATGCCATGGGCACCTGAAATCATGGAAGAGTTCAAAAAACATGGAATCCCTATATATGCCAACCTATCTTCGGGGTACTTTGAAGCCACTGAAGTAGCAATTATGCTTTCGTTATTGAAAGTGATAGATAATCCATATCAGGACATACCGCTTGTGTCAGTATTGAGGTCGCCGATTGTCGGGATTGATGAAGAGGGTCTTGCAGAAGTCAGGATTCATTCGAAGTCGGGTACCTTTTATGAAGCTGTTCAAAAGTATACTGATAAAAAGCTGAGTGATGTCAACAACGGGGAAGTATATGAAAAGCTGAGTGAATTCCTTTCAAGCTTGACGGTGTGGCGCACCAAGGCACGCCAGGGGGCACTTGCGGAATTGGTTTGGCAGTTGTACCGTGATACCCGGTTCTATGACTTTGCAGGCGGAATGCCGGGCGGAAAACAGAGGCAGGCAAACTTGCGGGCTCTGTATGACCGGGCGCGCCAATATGAAGAGACATCTTTCAGGGGGCTGTTCCGCTTTCTCAGGTTCATTGACCGCATGAGGGAACGCGGTGATGACCTCGGGGCGGCAAGGGCTTTAAGTGAGCAGGAGGATGTTGTCAGGATGATGACGATCCACTCCAGTAAAGGTCTGGAGTTTCCGGTGGTATTCGTCGCCGGGTTATCCCGTCAGTTCAACTTGATGGATCTGAATCAGTCCTATCTCCTTGATAAGGAGTTCGGGTTTGCATCGAAATACCTTGATCCGGAAAAAAGAATCAGCTACCCATCTCTCCCTCAGCTTGCATTCAAGAGGAAAAAACGGCTTGAGACTATTGCTGAAGAGATGAGGGTGCTGTATGTAGCTCTTACAAGGGCGAAGGAGAAGCTTTATTTAATTGGCACAGTGAAAGATGCAGGGAGGTCGATCAAACAATGGAGTTCCGCTGCACGCCATAAAGAATGGCTCCTTCCCGATTTTGAAAGGGCAAAAGCCTTAAGTTTCATGGATTGGATCGGCCCTTCTCTTATCAGGCATCGTGATTTTATCGGTTTACATGGCGGTGCGGGTTCTCCCGGACCCTTTCCTCCTGAAATCCAGGAACATCCGTCATGCTGGAAGCTGGATGTCATTCCGAAAGCAGCGTTTATGGTGATGGAAGACGAACAGCCTGAAGAAGAGGATGGTTGGCAGGAGAAGGTGAAGGCAGGAGTTCCGGTTGATAAAGATTCTTCTGAGAAGGAAGAAGTTGCTGAAAGGCTGTCTTGGAATTATCCTTACCCAAAAGCTGCTGTGCTTCCATCTAAGCAATCTGTTTCAGAAATCAAAAGAATGTTTGAAATCTCTGATGAGGCAAGCAGTGACCGCATGGTAAGGAAAATCCAAAAACCGGTCTTCAGGCGTCCCAAATTCCTGCAGGCTAAGCAGCTGACCCCGGCTGAAATCGGAACGGCCATGCACATGGTCATGCAGCATATATCCTTTGCAGACAAACCTGATGAAATCTCCCTGCAGCTTCTCCTTGATGAGCTGCAGCGAAAAGAGCTGCTGACTGACGAGCAAGCAGAAGCAGTCGATAAAGATAAAATACTGGCTTTCTTTGAAACCGATCTCGGCAGGAGGGTGCTGGGGGCAGAAGAAATACATCGTGAGGTTCCTTTCAGTATGGCGGTGCCGGTTCAGGAAATTGATGCTGCAGCTTCTGCGGATGCTGCTGAAACCGTCCTGGTCCAGGGGATCATCGACTTGATCTTCAGGGATGGAAACAGTATTGTTCTGCTGGATTATAAGACGGACAGTATCGAAGAAAGATATACAGGCGGATATGATGAGGCCAAGCCGGTTTTACTGGATCGTTATCGAGTGCAGGTCGGATTGTATACGAAAGCCATCGAAAGGATATGGAAGGAAACTGTCAATGAGCGGTACCTGTATTTCTTTGATGTGGGCCGTGAAATGAAAGTGGAAAAAGACTAGATTGACTGAAAGGCCCGGAACTTAGTTACCGGGCCCTTTTGGTGTTTTGGTTATATTATGGACAGGATAAAGAAATAGACAGGCGAGGTAAAGAGAGTGTACACAATTAAATGGGCGGAGGGTGTAGAAGAATCAGCGGGCTATTGTAGCCCGGCGAGGAAAAAGGGTTAACGGGAGTGAGAATCTTCAGGGTTTTGTCCCGGACATGGAAGGGATGTCTCGATCATCCAAAGAGAAAGGCAAGATGGAGGTGTTTGAAATGGGAAAGGACTCTGTTGGGATATGTGAACTGTGTCTGCGGGATGAAGTGGAAACAACCAGACATCATCTTACACCGAAAGAAGAAGGGGGGACATTTCTGCCGACTGTCCAGCTATGCAAAGCGTGCCATAAGCAGATACATTCCTTGTACACGAATGAAGAACTGGCAGCACGGTTATTTACCATTGAAAGTCTCAGGGAGGATTATAAGATTGCCAAGTTTGTGAAGTGGATCAGGAAACAGCCTGCAACCAAATTGGTGAGATCCAAGAAATCAAATGAGCGAAAACGAAAGGGAAGGTGATGGCTTTTTCATCATCCTTCCCTTAATTATTTCCTGTAATCGGCTGGTCGATCACATTGCAGTCGAATGTTGTATTGGCACTGAATACGTTATAAGTAAGCTGGAAAGGACCTGTGTTGAAGCCGCCGGAGCCCCCTGTTGTTTTTTGGCTGGATTTAGGAGAAATAATTCCGGCATCACCGAACTGGACATTCCCTCCGCCTACACTCAAGATTTGGACAGGGCCTATAATAGCCGGCATAGAAAAACATCCTTTATATTCAAATGGTTATAGTTTACTTTATGAAAGCCACTGGTCAAATGTTCACTCATCTCCCCGGGCACGGAGCTGCCTGATGTGCTTTACCCTCGCCTCCATATAAACATTGCCTGTTTGGCCGATATGAAGGACAGAAGAGAAGGAAGAACCTATAATATCGATATTATTCACGACAATCGGGCTTTCATCAACTTTGTAGAAGTTGACAGGGGTACTGGGAACCGGAAGAGGAATTAATTCGCTATAGATAGGATACTGATTGAAATCCCCCTCGCTTGAAAAAAAGAACTGTCGTTCACGCTGGACTGCAAATGCCTTTTGATAAGAGGTGATTTCGTTTGAATCACCGATTTCCAGTACAGCACTGAAGGATAGTGTGCGAAGCTTGAAATCATTTACGATGGAATACCTTCCGTTCATCCAATCACCCTTTCGGAGTCAATGGGACGAAGGGACCGATAATCAGCGACTCGGCCGGAGTGTCAAAAGTTGAAGCAAGCTGAATGGTGTTTGCATCACCTATCAGGAGCAGGGAAGAACTCGCCACTGCATCAATTTTCAATGTGTTGACACATAACTCACGATTGATCACTTGAAGGTCCATGATTTGCATCTCCTTTTCCTTTTAAGTTGTCCGGCAGGTTGGCCATGAAGGAGTAAATGGCTTTGTTGATATCGGTTTTGATCCTTGAAAAAATTGTTTCTTCCCATGACGCTTCCCCCTGCTGCCTTTCGCTGCCAGGAATCGACTGAATGTAGAATTGCAGCCTTTGGGGAATCTGCTTCTTAATATCTTCTTTAATTAAGTGATGATAAGATTCATCTAAAGTAATACCCAGTTGATTTTCTGTATCATGGATGATTACAGGTACTTCTTTTTCGATATAGCCATTAATCCTCGGCATCATCGACATTTGGACATCTTCCATATCAAACTGTTTAACAGGAGGGACCGGAGCCGGTGAAGGTTGTGCCTCGACGGCCAGATCTTCGATTTTCTCCAGCTCTCCTGGATTCAGTCCAATATTGAGGGTTCCTTCCAATGTTTCCACTTTGAGCTGATCGAATCGGTATTCAATATTTTCAACATTGATGGACGGTTTATCTTTGAGAGAAGTGACTTCCTGCTGCAGCTCCTGGATGATGCTCTCGAGGTTTTGAATTCTCTTATTTTGTTCACTTATATACTGATACATCTGTTGAAGAGTATAATACTGCTGCAATTCCGGCACCTCTTTCTCTGATCAATTTTAACCCGGGGTCGGTGAAGCAAGTGGAACCACGATTTCATCTCCAAGCTGTGATTGCTGTGAACCGGGCTTCACAGGCTCAGGGGCTGGTTCTACAAAGCCTCCTGTATTATACAAGTGTGATGAGGATGAAATCTGGCCAGATGTCCCTATTTGAAATACGGAGGAGTTGGACATCCCGCCTATGGATATCATTCGAATATGAATGGACTGCTGTACATAAAGTTTCATTATCATCACACTCACAAATTGAAATTGATTCCCTGGTCAAGCGTATCATCATCGATCGTATAGGTTACAGAGTTTTCGTTGTAAACAGAGATTCCCTCGCCAGTAATGAAGGAGCCTGCGCCGGCAAATGTCTTGGCGGTCGATACAGGCCTGATCTGAAATACATCACCGATATGGAATACACCGCTTGAACCTACGCTGACAACTTGAACAGCTCCTACAAATGCCGGCATACTGTTCACACCTTTTCTGCTGTATTGATACTGTATCTTATGAGAAAAGGAGGTGGATGTGATAATCGCCTAATCTTCCAAAACAAGTTACAATAGGGAATAGACAATGATGAGAAGGAGACAGGTATATGCAGGTATTTCAACCGGTAGCTCAAAAGGAAAGGATCCTCTCACTGGATGTGATCAGGGGCTTTTCATTATTGGGCATCTTCATAATTAACATGATTTCTTTTCATTCCCCGTTTTTATATATTGATCAGTACTCCTGGTGGAAAGCCCCTGGAGATCAGGCATTGTTTCCCTGGATCGATATCCTGGTGCAATCGAGCTTCTATCCGCTGTTTGCCATGCTTTTCGGATATGGGTTGGCCCTGCAATATGAAAGATCAATGGAAAAGGGAGCTGACTTCTTTCCGCTGGCTGTAAGGAGGCTTTTTGTACTCCTGCTCATTGGTTGTGTACATGCCTTCTTGATTTGGTCAGGGGATATACTGACCAACTATGCATTATTTGGATTTATACTGCTGGTTTTCATGAAGTTAAAAGGAAGAGCACTGCTTTGGATAGGGGCCTTGTTATTCCTGATTCCACAGTTGTTCTTCAGTATTCTGATGGTCCTGATGAGTCTGGTTGATCAAACAGGAGTGGCTTTTTACTCTGATCTGACAAATATTACAAGCTCAATTGAAGCATACGGCAATGGAAGCTTCAAAGAGATTTTCCTTCAGAGAGTCGAAGATTGGTATAATGTTAATGGCCCTGGCAATATCATCTTCTTGATGCTGTCGATCCTGCCGATGATGATGATCGGTGCTGGAGCAGGTAAATTACATATTCTTGAACGCATCCATCGTGAAAAAAAAGTATGGATTACACTGCTGCTGATTTTTTCAGGCGTCGGCTTAGCACTTAAATCACTTCCGTTCACAGTGGAAGCCAATGTTGCCTATTCTTATATCCAAGATATGCTGGGAGCGCCATTCTTATCAGTATCATATGCGATTCTATTAGCATTATTATTGATTAACCGAAAAATTTCAGCAGTCTTAAAGCCATTGGCTGCTGCCGGTAGAATGTCCCTGACAAATTATTTGACCCAGTCCATCATCGGAACGCTCATATTCTATAATTATGGCTTGGGTTTATATGGGGGAGTTACACTGGCGACCGGAACCTGGCTTGCAGCAGGAATCTTTTTTATTCAAGTCATCCTTTCCGAAATATGGCTGTCAAAGTTCCGCCAAGGTCCCATGGAAAGGCTATGGAGAACCCTTACATATAGAAGGGTTCGGAATAAACAGGCTGGAGAATAATGAATAAAATCATAAAGGCAGGGTGAGAAATGAAACTTGCATCGTTCAAAATCAATGAAGAAGAAAGATTCGGAGCTGTAAAGGAAACAGGAAAGACCATGTGGAATTTAGCAGCGCTTGAACAGGATTATGATGGAATGAACATACTTCCGGGATCTTTACTGCGTGTCATTCAAGGTGGACAGGGGGCAATGTCAAGGCTGACAGAATTGATTCATTTCGGAAATGCTCATGAAGATCCGGCCCGATTTCTCTATGATTGGAAGGATATCGCTCTGCTCTCCCCAATAACCAAACCGGAGAAAAATATAATGTGTGTGGGAAAAAATTATCGGGAACACGCAATTGAAATGGGAAGCGAAGCAGATATTCCTGAACACATCATGATTTTCACAAAAGCACCAACTTCGGTAACGGGATCATCAGCGGTTATTGATTCCCACTCAGCCTTGACATCACAGTTGGATTACGAAGGTGAACTTGCAGTCATCATTGGAAAAAAAGGGATCAACATACCTGAAGAAGAAGCGCTGGCTTACGTATTTGGCTATACCATTTTGAATGACATCACAGCACGGGATCTTCAAAAGAAGCACAAGCAGTTCTTCTTGGGCAAAAGCCTTGATACTACATGTCCGATTGGGCCGTGCATAGTAACAGCTGATGAAATTCAAAATCCTGAAGCTCTCACAATTACGACGAGTGTAAACGGGGAAGTCAGGCAGGAGGCACCTGTGAGTGATATGATTTTTTCAATTGAAAGGATCATTGCCGAATTATCTGCCGGTATGACACTTGAGCCGGGGGATATCATAGCAACAGGCACTCCCTCTGGTGTCGGCAAAGGCTTCAAGCCTCCCCGTTTCCTGAAGGCTGGTGACTCTATCGAGATTTCAATTGATTCCATTGGAAGACTGATCAATACAATCGGATAGAAGTTACAATTTTATGTCGGAGCCGGCTATAATTCGTGTACGAGAAGACGAGTATGGTAAGATAATGAAGATGTTAAGAAATGTTCAAGGAGGGTTATTAAGATGTTTGATAACACGCATGCCCATATAACAACCTGGGTAATCGGAATTATTTTGTTCTTCACAGCCTTGTATCTACATAAGAGCGGCAAGAAAAAAGCCATGAAAATTGTTCACATGACCTTGAGGCTGTTTTACCTGTTGATCATCTTGACAGGAGCACTGCTGTTCTGGAAACACCAGGGGATCTATCCGATGCAATACGGTATAAAGTTGCTTGGCGGACTTTGGGTAATTGCCATGTTTGAAATGATCCTTGTACGGACGAACAAAGGCAAGAGCACGGGTATCTTTTGGGCTCAATTGATCATCGCCCTGATTTTGACAATATATCTAGGTGCTTGGCTGCCGATTGGTCTATGGTCTATGGTTTAATGAAAAAGGACTGTTCAAACGTGAACAGTCCTTTTTATATAGGTTATCGCCAAAGTTCAATTCCATTAAAAAGAATGCCCGAACAAATCGCCTTGATTCATTTGGCCGCAAAATGATAGAAAAGAACCTGCTCTTTCTGTTCATGGATAGAACCCCTGGTGCCCAGGGTGAACAAATTTTGCATCAATTCTTATGGAAACAACTGTTTATCCAGCCTCATTACCTCAATAACCTCCATCATTCTCCAAAAATAACAAAAATACTATACATTATATCTGAAAATTGTGGTATTTTTGATATAGAACAAATTTACTAATATTAGATACGAAAACGACTTACATAGATTGGGTTCGAGAGTGGTGGTGTTTCAATGGCGAAGTCTTTCAATCATACATATCATTCCAAAGAAGAACTATACCGGTACATCAGCAGCAGCCAGATTGATCTGTATCCGTCCATTCTGGTTCAAATGTTCCTGGGACAACTGTCAATGGCTGAAGCGAAAAGACTCAGGTCGGAGGTTCTTTCAAAACTGCCTGGAGCTGTTATCATTGGATGCAGTACCGAAGGCCAGGTTGCTGATGGAAGAATCATAAACCAATCTCCCGTCCTGTCTTTTACAGTGCTGGAGGAAACAGAAGTTGTGTCGACGCTTTTTGAAGCGGGAGAGGTCCAAGACGGCTTTCAAAGAGGCCGGCAGCTCGCTGAGGAATTAGTCAATATGGAAACAAAGGCAGTCATCTTATTTGCCAGTCATCTTGATATGAATCCTCAGGAAGTTCTTGAAGGATTCCACGCAGTCACACCTCAAATTCCCGTGGGGGGAGGGGTCTCCATAGTGACTGCGGGCAAGAAACAATCCATTGTCCTCACCGAAAACAGTGAATCCGAAAATGGCATCGCAGCTGCAGCGTTGAATAACTCCAACCTTCATGTCCACACATTCATCAATGAGCAGTGGAAAGAAGTCGGAAGACCGTTAACTGTAACCAAATCAAAAGGAGCAATAATCGAGAAGATTGATCATCAAAAGCCCCTCAAGGTGTTAAAGCATTACCTGGGGGAACGTTTTGTTGCACACCTCCCCGAATCAGGGGTTGAATTCCCGTTCCTTGTGAAACGGAAAGACTCCACTTCCACGCTGTTTCCAACAAGGATCCACTCCAATGGTTCCATAGAGATGAGTAAACAGGTAAAGCAGGGAGAAAGCCTGACTTTTGCATTTGCTGATCTTGAAGCAATTGTGGATTGTTCATTAAAGGAGTTAAACCGTCTCCGGAAAAAACCAGTGGAGTCGATGTTTATTTTCAACTGCGTGGCCAGGAGGCAGTTCATCACTGATTTTTCCGAGTCGGAAATGCAGATGATGGGGGAGGTTTCTTCATTATCCGGTTTCTTTTCCCATGGGGAAATCCTTATGGATAATGATAATCCACCAGAATTATATTCTCATTCCCTTACCTGTCTTGCCATTTCTGAAAGAGGTCATCTTCCCCCCCTGGAGAGGGAAAGGTTCCAATACATACTCACTCCTGAAGGAAATACCAGGGTTTCATTGACTCAGCTTATCAATGCGTCCTCATACGATATTGAAAAGTTAAATCAGAATATCCAGATCTCTGAGGAATACTATCGTTCTTTATTTGATAATAATACCGATTTTGTATATTCAACCGATTTGAAAGGAAGATTCAATTCAATCAATCCGACCTTCCTTAAAACCTTTGGCTATACAGAGGAAGAGCTGATCGGAAAATTATCGATTTCCTATATTTTCGAAGAAGATGTCCCCCGTATAAAAAGGCATTTCTACAGGACGTTATCCGGCAAAGAACAGTTTTATGACCTTTGGATCCCTTCGAAATCAGGAGAGGTTCAGTTATTCCATATAAAAAATATTCCAATCACTATAGAGGGTAAATGTGTAGGGTTATTTGGCATTGGAAGAAACATAACCGAACAAAAAAAGACAGAAGAAAGAATCACCCAATTAGCCTATTTCGATTCTGAAACGGGCCTTCCCAACAGAGTGAAGTTCAGGGAGATTGCAGAAGAGTTCATTGAGAGGGCAAGGAAGAAAAGGAGAAGGCTGGGGATTCTTTTCCTCGATATCGATAGGTTTAAGCTTGTCAATGACACACTGGGGCATTCAGCCGGAGACAGGATCCTCATTGAATTGGCAGAGAGGATTAAGAATGTTCTTCCAAAGGGGGCTTATCTGGGAAGGTTTGGCAGCGATAAGTTTACTATCCTGATCAGCAAAAATGTGACGGACGAGAAGATAAAGCAAGTTGCTGAAATGATTGCAGAACATATCCAAATTCCAGTCATGCAGGGAAACCAGGAGTTTTACATTAAAGCAAGTATCGGCGTTGGCGTCTATCCTGATCATGGTACAGATCTCTCGGACTTGCTGAGGAATGCCGATACGGCACTCAACTGGGCTAAATCAAATGGCGGGGATCAGATCATATTCTATACAGATGAAATGAATATAAAGGCCATGGAGAAGGTCAAAATGGAAAGTTATCTCCGGAAAGCATTAGAACGAAACGAGCTGGGTATCGTTTATCAGCCGATTGTTGAGCTCAGCGGAAGAAGAGTCATCGGCGCAGAGGCGCTGCTGCGCTGGAATCATCCATACCTGGGTGCCGTATCGCCGATGGAATTCATACCGCTTGCCGAAGAGACAGGGCTTATCGGGCAGATCGGAAGCTGGGTTCTTATGGAAGCCTGCAAGCAGGCAAATAAGTGGCAGGAAAAAGGGTTCCCTGACTTTTATATATCAGTGAATGTTTCTGCCAACCAATTTCAACAGCCGTCATTCACTCATGAAATCAATCACGCTTTGAAAGTATCCGGGCTCTCTCCGGAAAACTTATGCCTTGAATTGACTGAAAGTGTGATGATACAGCATTCAGGTCATACAATCGACCGAATGGAGGAATTGTCAGCTTTGGGGGTGAAAATTGCCATTGATGACTTTGGGACAGGTTACTCTTCACTTGGATACTTAAAGGACCTGCCGCTGCATGTCCTGAAAATAGATAAGTCATTCGTCCAAAACATTGAGGAAAGCAGCCCGGACTATGCCATTGTACAAGCTGTTTCAACAATGGGAAAAGGTTTGGGGATGCAGGTGGTTGTAGAAGGAATAGAAACGAGCGAGCAGCTGGAGCTCCTCGATGCCCTGAATTGCGATTTGGGCCAGGGTTACCTGATTTCCAGACCGGTTTCACCTGAAGAGATGGAAATGTGGATGATCGATTCACAAGCAGTAATGACAAAAGGTTAAATGAAATAGGGTGTGAAGAAATTTGGAAGCATGGATTCTTTGTATAATAATAGCGGCGATTTCCATATTTGCTTTATCTGTAAAAGCTGCTTTCAGCCATAAACACACACCATTGCTTACACAAAAGGATTTGAAAGAAGCACTCAAACAAAGAGAAGAACAGAAAGAAAGAAAATCATCGGATTGAATTAGAAGCTGCTGCCTGAGGGCAGCAGCTTCTAATTACTTTCAGGATAAACAAAAAAGAAACTGGGAATCCCAATTTCTTTCTGATCATCACATTTTCTTATTCGAATTTTTCAATGACAATTCTCTTTCCAGTACTTAAGGTGAACTCGAACCGGTCACGCTGTTTCTTATAATAGGTGAAATGATGCTGCACTAAGCAAACATTGTCTCCATTATCAAACGTCAAAAAGTTCACCCCTTCTCTTATTTTCCTGTCTTCAAGAAAAGAGAGGTGATTATGACAGAATATGCAGTCATACAAAGAGAAATCCAGAGAGTTCAAGCTGGTCAGAAACTGGAAAAAAGAGTCATCATTCAATTCCTCAATCAGCATCTCAAGGGAATAAATCAGCGATTTTTTAATGCGGATTGTTTCTGTATTATTAAGAGTCATCTTATCGTAGGCAGTTTTAACAATGCCCTCAGACTCCAAGATACCTCTTTCCCATCCTTGTTCCCGGTAAATTTCGACCTCCTGCTGTGTGTAAAATTCCAAGTCCGTTGCTTCATCCAACTCATCATCGAAAAATACCCATTGATTGTGAATGAATTCTACAGTTCCTAGTGTGTAGGAGCGATTTTGCCGCTGAAGGAGCTTTTTTCTGTACAGGTTATTCACCCAATTCCCTCCCTTGTTGAAGATGTTATATCAACATTATCTACATTATGGGCCTAATTTAGCATATTCATTTAAAGTGAAAATGAAATAAGACAATTAACCATTTTCCGAAGATTGCATATGATAATCCATATTGCATCTAGCCCAATTTTGCCTGGAACAGAAAGGATGACCAAAATGTGCGGAATTACAGGATGGATCAACTTTAAAGATGACTTACGAGGTGCGCAGAAAGTGATGGAATCCATGGCCGAAACGCTGACCAAAAGGGGGCCGGATGATACTAATGTTTGGCTGGACACCCATACGGCATTTGGCCACAAAAGGCTTACAGTAGTGGATCCTGAAGGCGGAAGACAGCCAATGGCAAAAGAACGGGGTGGGCACAGGTTTGTCATTTGTTATAATGGTGAGCTTTACAATACAGAGGACATACGAAAAGTTCTGATGTCAAAGGGATACACATTCAAGGGCCATTCGGATACAGAAGTACTGCTTGCTTCCTATATCGAATGGAGGGAGGGATGTGTCGATCATCTGAATGGAATCTTTGCATTTGCTGTCTGGGATAGTGAAAAGCAGCAAGTGTTTTTTGGAAGAGACCGGCTTGGCGTTAAGCCTTTGTTTTATTCCGAAACAAATAATTCATTATTGTTCGGTTCTGAATTGAAAGCATTGCTTGCGCATCCATCTTTAAGTGCGGAAGTGGATCGGGAAGGCTTGGCGGAAGTGCTGGGGTTGGGACCGTCACGTTCACCGGGCACGGGAGTTTTTAAAGGCATCAATGAATTGAGGCCGGCCCATGCGATGACATTTTCCAGGGACGGACTGAAAATTTGGAGGTACTGGAACGTAAAGAGTGCTGAACATAAAGACAGCTTCGATGAGACCGTGGAAAAAGTGGGCTTCTTGGTAAAGGACAGTATCACAAGACAGTTGGTTTCGGATGTCCCGCTATGCACTTTCTTATCGGGAGGGCTGGATTCCAGTGCCATAACGGCCATTGCAGCCCAGTCATATAAGAAGGAAGGAAAGGGAAGGCTGCATACTTACTCTATTGATTACGAGGGAAATGATCAGCACTTCAAGTCAAATAAATTCCAGCCGGACGCTGACAGCAAGTGGATTAACTTAATGTCGGAAAAATTTAACACCATCCACCATAACTGCATCATCACGCAGGAAGAATTAAGAAACTATCTGACAGAGTCTGTTCATGTCAGAGATTTGCCAGGGATGGCGGATGTTGATTCCTCTCTGCTCTGGTTCTGCCGTGAGATCAAAAACGAATTCACTGTCGGCCTCTCGGGGGAATGTGCTGACGAGATTTTTGGCGGTTACCCTTGGTTTCATAACGAAGAAGATTTCAACAGGAAAGGCTTCCCGTGGATGAGATCTGTTGAAGAACGGCAGTCCCTTTTGAAACCAGAGCTGCGGAGTAAATTGAACCTTGGGGAATACGTTCTCTCCAAGTTTGACGAAACGGTAGCTGAAAGCCCTGTGCTGGAAGGGGAATCAGCCGTTGAAGCAAAGCGGAGACAGCTATTCTATTTGAATATCATTTGGTTCATGACAACCCTGCTTGACCGAAAAGACAGAATGAGCATGGGAGCCAGCCTGGAAGTAAGGGTGCCCTTTGCTGATCACCGCCTGGTTGAATACGTATGGAACATACCATGGGGAATGAAAATGCACGAAAACAGGGAAAAGGGCATTCTGAGAAAAGCCTTGGAAGGGACCCTGCCTGATGAAGTCCTGTACCGTAAAAAAAGCCCATATCCCAAAACGCACAACCCTGTGTATACTTCCCTCGTGAAAAATTGGCTTGACGAGATTCTCAAGGATAAATCAAGCGTGCTATATGAACTCTTTGATCATAACCGGCTGAAAGCAGTGGCAGAAACAAACGGGGAAGCATTTAAAACCCCTTGGTTCGGCCAGTTGATGACTGGCCCTCAGCTTCTTGCGCATCTCGCCCAGATTCACGTATGGTTTAAAGATTATAATATTAATATTGTAGATTGATTACAAGAGAACCCATACCCGGCTGGCGGGTATGGGTTCCTTTGTTCTTTCACGGAAAATCAGCACGAAACAAATAGCAGCGAGTGCTTGGCTTTATAGGAGGTTCATGGAACAGCGTGGTCGTTTAAGCAAAGGAGGTGTTGGTTTATGGAGGGTTCAAGAGTCACCCAAATCCCAAAAACGAAGTGTTATAGTGAGATGAAACGCTCTTGAGACACCACAAGCAAAAGTGTATTGCAGTTTAAATTTTATCTAAGGTTCCCGGACAAGCTTACCCCAAAAGTGATGATGGTTTAGCTGCTAAAAGGCACCAAGAGTAACGAATCCAAAAGGGTTTTAGTTTCACCATATTTTTCAAGACCGATTCAACATGAAAACCCCCTCCAGCAAAGCATGCTGAAGGGGATTCTTCCTTTTTCAATCAATGATATTGTTTTTTTGTGGGGTTGACACTCAAGCCATCGAGTTTACGGACAAGCTCTTTACCAAAGGCGGTATTGGGCTGATTTGAATGGGAAGTAAGGATATTTTCGCTTAATTCATAGGCAGTGGCACCGTGTTCAGAGAAGTCGAGTCCGGCCAATTCGTCTTCGCGGCTTACACGGATGCTGTCGGCTTTATTGACAAGATACACGACTGCACCAGTGGAAACCGCCACCCAAAGGAATACTGCTGCTGCACCAAGTGCCTGAATACCTAATAAGGAAGCATCTCCGCCGTAGAAAAGCCCATTGGAGACGTCAAAGAATCCTATTGCAACAGTTCCCCAGATCCCGCACAGCCCATGGACAGCAATGGCGCCTACTGGATCGTCCACCTTCAATTTCACTTCAATGAAACGGACACCCTCAACCATCAGAATCCCAGCTGCCAATCCAATGAAGATCGACCCTGCAATGGATACATTCGCACATCCTGCCGTGATGCCGACCAACCCGCCGAGGGCTCCGTTCAGCGTTAAGGAAGGATCGATGCGTTTATAGCGGAAAGACGTATAAAATGCTGAAGAAAGGACTGCTGCCGAAGCTGACAATAATGTAGCTGTGATGACTCTCGGCACTAAGTCGGGATCTGCTGTCAGGGTGCTGCCCCCGTTAAACCCGAACCATCCAAACCATAGAATAAAGACTCCAAGAGCTCCCAGCGGGATATTGTGTCCCGGAATGACATTTACTTTTGAGTTGGCATACTTGCCGATTCGGGGTCCGAGGAAAAGGACAACAATAAGGGCTGCTGCCGCTCCGCTCATATGAACGACAGTGGATCCGGCAAAATCAACAAAGCCCAGTTCCGACAGCCATCCTCCGCCCCATACCCAGTGGCCGACTATAGGGTAGATGAAGCCTGTGATGACTACGGTGATGAGCATATAGCTTTTTAACTTCATTCGTTCTGCTACAGCTCCGGAGATAATGGTTGCGCATGTTGCCGCAAATACAGCCTGGAAGACGAAAAAGCCAATGTCATCACGACCTGACAGAAGGAAGCCGTCAGTTCCAATAAAGCCGTTGGCGGAACTTCCGAACATCAGGCCAAATCCCACCACAAAATAAAGGATTGAAGCAATAGAAATCGTCAGAAAGTTTTTCATGAGGATATTAAGTGTGTTTTTCGAGCGGGTAAAGCCTGATTCCACCATGGCAAAACCAGCATGCATGAAGAAGACCAATAGTGCTGCCACCATTACCCACATTCCGTCCACGGAAGTCTGGACACTTTGGGCGGTAGGGGCAGCGAAGGCGGGAGTGGCGGCTGACAAAAGTAAAGCGGATATGCCTGAAACTTTTTTCAACATTATAAGGTTCCTCCTGTTTTGTAATGGTTAAAAGCTGAAGGTCTGGTATCGAGTTTTTTAGAAGTGTGTTAAATAAATGCCTGTTTTCCCCGCTCTTTAGAACGAATACGGATGACATCCCGAATGTCTGAAATGAATATTTTCCCATCCCCGACGTTACCAGTCGAACAGTACTCGCAGATTAAATCGATAATCTCTTCGGTCTCGGAATCTTCAACGATCATTTCCACTCTCACGCGGGGGGAAAGGGCAATTTCATAAGTGTTGCCGCGAAACAGTCCTTGTTTCCCTTTTTGTTTTCCGCAGCCTGCAGCTTCGGAGACAGTCAAACCATTAAATCCATTTGAGGTAAGACCTTCCCTTAGTGCCTGGAATGCTTCTGGGCGAATGATAGCCTCAATTTTTTTCAAATACATTCAACTCCTTTATTTTATGTGAGGAAAACTAACATCATTTAGTTATGGTTTTTATCATATTCTGAATTGCAGGAAAAATCAACCGATAATTTTTAATGAAAACGCTTTACGTCAAAAAACTTCACAAAAAAAGAGCGGAGGACGTGCCCTCCACTCAAATTTTTAATTTGATTCTGCTTTACCTATGAAATTTTTGTTCATCCAAATACGTGATTTCCATCTCCGGAGCATGATCAATCCTCGAAGCCACTCATCAGCTATAAAGGATATCCAAATACCGATCAAACCGAGCCCGAACACGATACCCAGCAGATAAGACAGAAGGACACTCACTCCCCACATGGAAAGGATGCCGATATAGACTGGGAACTTTACATCACCTGCTGCACGCAGTGAACTTATGACAACCAGGTTGAAGCTTCTTCCAGGTTCGAGGATGATGGTCAGCCAGATGAGGATGCTCCCCAGATAAATGATTTCCTCGTTGCTGGTAAAAATCTTCAACAGCTGTCCGGAGAACAAAGCAAACAGGACAGCCATCCCTAATGAGATGATGATGGAGATTTTTAAACTCTTTATACAACGTTCATAAGCTCCTTGAAAATCCCGTCGCCCAACCATATGGCCAATCATGATTTGGGTGCCCTGGCTGATGGCAAGGGCGAATAAAAAGATGAACATCATCAGGTTCTGTGCATATACCTTTGTCGTTAACGCTTCAGTCCCCATTATGGCAATGAAGTAGGTAATAGCCATTTGGGACCCGTTATAAGAAAGGTGCTCTCCGGCGGAAGGGATCCCGATCCGTAACAGATCTTTAATATGCTGAACCGGAAAACGTTTTTTGAAAGAAAATATACCCGGGATCCGCTTCATTAATACAAAAGTGATTGCTATAAGACCGATGGTACGGCTAGCCACAGTCGATATTGAAACTCCTTCAACCCCAAGGACAGGGATTCCGAAAGGTCCGAAAATGAACAAATAGTTCCCTATGATGTTTAAAATGTTCATGCCGATGGTGATATACATAGCATCTTTCGTAAACTCATAGCTTCGCAGAGTGGAACCGGCCGTCATAATCAAAGCCTGGATGAAGGAAAAACCTCCAACAATGGTCAAATAGGAGGAAGCTTCTCCGTGGAGTTCTTGCGGTATATCCATCAAATTAAGAATCTGGTCATTAAAAATGAAAATGAGGATACTTAACAAAAAACCGAAGACGAGGTTTGCGCTTAAGGAGACAAATGCGACCTCGCGTGCAGTCTCTAATTTATTTGCGCCAAGGTTCTGTGATACCAATATGGAGGTACCGGTCGCGACAAACCCAAACATGACAATAATCAAGGATAATACCTGATTGGAAACCCCGACTGCAGCTACTGAATTATCTGAATACTGGCTCAGCATCAGCGTATCGGCGTTCCCCATCAGCATATGTAAAAAAATCTCAATGAAAATCGGCCAGGTCAGCGCATAAAGACTTAATTTCTTCTTATCTAGGCTCATGATGCAAGTCATCTCTTTTCTGAACATAGTTTAATAGTTAAATAAAGAGGATCTCCTTATTATAACTGATAATAGAAAGGATAGTTTTGATATCAGGATAAAATCAGGAAAAAATTCTATCTGCATTCCTGCAACTGGTTATTCCAAAAGGTTGTTTCCGCGTATAATGTTGCTTTCGGAAAAATCCCAGGTGCCGTCTCTTCCCCTGCATTCAAAGATTTTACTCTCGAAAATGAACGAGCAGCTCTTTTCTTTCCTGCTCACCGGGGGTTTTTACGGTGATTTACCAGGACTATATTTGAAATTTATAGTGAATAGCAACAAAGTTTACGAAAGAGCCAGCTAAAAAGAAAAAGACCTCCCGTAAGACCACTTATGGACTGACGGGAGGAGAATATTAAAATTGGAGTATGCTGAAGCTGAAGGGTTCGAGTTCGACTCCTAAGTCATCCGTATCTGCAGCAAACTCATCGTCCAGCCAAATGTCAGTGATTTTCCTGCCTTTCAGATTGAAGGGCAGGGGATATACCGTTTTCTTGTCAGTGGTATTCAATACGACTAAGCAGGTTTTATCACCGTCGGATTTAGTATAAGCAATGCAATCCTCATTCATTTCGACTGGAAGGAAGGTAAAGGTTCCTTCGTTTGCAAGCAGTCTATGTTTCTTTCTTAAAGAAACGAGCTTTTGGATATGGGAGAACAAATCTCTGTCCTGTTCTGAGCTGTCCCATTCCATACATTTGCGGCATCCGGGATCAGCTCCTCCCGTCATTCCGATTTCATCCCCATAATATATGCATGGAGATCCGATGAAGGTAAGCATGATCGTAAAGATCTGTTTGACTTTTTCTTTATTATCCCCACATTCGGTCAGGATGCGGGGGGTGTCATGGCTTCCGACCAGGTTGAAGGCTGCCTCCATGACATTCTTCGGATACATATGGACCACCTGCGTCATGCTTTCCACAAACTGGCGGGGGCCGATGGACTCCTTTGCAAACAGATTCAAAATATTGGTTGTGAAAGGATAGTTCATGACTGCATCGAACTGGTCACCCCGCAGCCAGGGCATCGAGTCATGCCAGATTTCCCCGAGGATATACAGGTCAGGCTTAATGGCTTTCGTTTCTTTTCTGAACTCCCTCCAGAATGAATGATCAACTTCATTTGCAACGTCCAGTCTCCAGCCGTCAATATCAAATTCCTTAATCCAGTAACGCCCCGCTTCTAGAAGGTATTCACGCACTTCGGGGTTTTCTGTATTAAGTTTCGGCATGGATGGTTCAAATGCAAATGTATCATAATTAGGCAGTGGTTCTTTTCTCAAAGGGAATTCCCTTATGTGAAACCAGTCCTTGTACACGGATCGCTCACCATTTTCCAATACATCCTGGAACTGTGCGAAATACAGCCCGCTGTGATTGAAAACGGCATCGAGCATGACTTTGATCCCGTTATCATGGCAGGCATTCACTAGTTCTTTCAGTGTATCTTTATTGCCGAACTGAGGGTCAAGCTCGAAATAATCAATCGTGTCGTATTTATGATTCGAATGAGCCTTAAAGATCGGTGTGAAATAGATCCCGGTGATCCCCAGCTCTTTTAAATAAGGTATTCCGTCAATTACCCCCTGTAAATCGCCCCCAAAGAAATTATCAGGCTTTGGGTCGGTGCTTCCCCAAGGAAGGGTGCCATCAGGATCCCACTCTTTATTACCGTTTGCAAATCTCTCTGGGAATATTTGATACCATACAGTATCCTTGACCCAGGCAGGCGCCTTGAAGACATCGGCGGAATTCAAGAACGGAAAGCAGAAGTAGTCGCCGACATCATTCGTGGGTCCCGGCAGAAAGCCCCGGTCCCCATAAAAGTGAGATTCTTGTTCGTCTTCCAGAAGGAACCCGTACCTAAGTCTCCTGAAGGGGGGTTCAATTGAAGCGAACCAGTAATCAAACAGTTGGTCAGATCCGGTCTGCACCATTTCTGCTGAAGCGTAGATCCATTTCCCTTGTTCCCATTGATAAGGATCGCCATGCAGCAAAGCGACTTTCCTCACATCGTTTTTTTTGGTGCGGATACGTATATGTATTTCTCTATCAGTGCAAGCGTATGCATAATTATCTTTTGGTCTGTGATAGACAGCTTCTAATAGCATCTTCAAGCCTCCCAGTTCGATTTCCCTTAAAGGTTATTGCATATCCCTCTTAAAGTCAATGAAGACATTCCACAGCAAAAAATAAAACGTTTACAAAAATTCGAAAAAAGTATTGTCAAAAGAAAAATAAGCATTATAATAAGGGTAGGTTGTGCAATCGGTTTCACAGATTTGGAAGCGGTAACGTATACCCTTTGTTTTTTGATGATTTGTGCAAACGGTTGTTCAATATTATTTTTCATATATACAGGAGGGGTCAGAATGAAGAAATCACTATCGTTATTGATGGTCATCATGCTGGTTTTGGGCGCATTGGCTGCCTGCGGACCTAATCGTGAAGAAGGAGCAGGGAACAATAACCAGGGAGATAAAGAAAAAACGGCAGATGACACAAAGAAACCAGAAAAGCTGATCGTTTGGGAAGATAAAGATAAAGCAGGATGGCTTGATGAAGTAGGTGCTAAGTTCACCGAAGAATACGGCATCGAACTTGAAGTCAAAGAAGTTGAAATGGCTGACAAAATGAAAGAACAGCTGCGTTTGGATGGTCCGGCTGGGACAGGCCCGGACGTACTGACATTGCCGCATGACCAGATCGGAGAAATGGCTCTTGCAGGTCATATTGCAGAGCTGGATGCAGAACAGGACGTTATCGATCGTTTCTCGGAATCCTCTATTCTTGCACAATCGTATGAAGGAGCACTTTACGGTCTTCCGAAGTCTTCAGAAACTCCAGTTTTCATCTATAACAAAGAACTGATGGAGGAAGCTCCTGCTACTATGGATGAAGTGTACGACTTCGCAACTGATTTCACAAAAGACGGAAACTTTGGTTTCCTTGCACTATGGGATAACTATTACTTTGCTCATGCACCAATCGGCGGCTACGGCGGATATGTTTTTGCTGAAAACGATGGCGCGCTGAACCCTGCAGATCTAGGGCTGAATAATGAAGGTGCTGTAGAAGGCGCAGAATATATTCAAAAATGGTATACAGAAGGATTGTTCCCTAAAGGGATCGTTGGGGAAAATGGCGGAGCTGCAATGGACGGACTGTTCAATGAAGGTAAAGTTGCTTCTGTCATGAACGGACCATGGTCTTTCCAAAGCTACAAAGATGCCGGCATCGACATTGGGGTGGCTGCAATGCCTAAGCTTCCTAATGGTGAGCCTATGAAAACATTCATGGGTGTCAAAGGATGGCATGTATCAGGTTATTCTAAAAACAAAGAATGGGCTCAGAAGTTCATTGAATTCATCACTCAAGATGAATATGCAAAACTTCGTTTCGAACAAACTCAAGAGGTTCCTACAAATACAGCTCTTGTAGATGATCCTGCAATTGCTGAAAATGAAGGTGCAAAAGCGGTTGCTGAGCAGTCTCAATATGCTGTTCCAATGCCGAACATCCCTGAAATGGGAACAGTTTGGGAGCCGATGGCAAATGCGCTGCAAACAGTGGTGACTGGCAAACAGGAACCAAAAGCAGCTCTTGATTCGGCTGTTGATCAGATCGAGCAGAACATTCAAGCAAACCACTCAAACTAAATGATAGCCGAGACTGGCACTTAATTGGGCCAGTCCCCTATATTTACTGTATAGTTAATAAGACTTTCCTATTCAGGACCTTCATGAAGGAAGAAGCTTTCTTTCTTTATGAAGCTTCTGAAGCTTATAAAAATATAAAGAGAAGAAGGGGGAATTTAGGATGGCTGAAAATTCCTATCAAACCAAACACCGCAAAACAGCGCTTGCCCTTTCCTTAATACCCGGCTTGGGTCAGTTCTACAACAATCAAAAACTAAAGGGCGGATTCTTTCTTATAATGGCTGCGGCCTTTATCTTGGTATTCCGTAATTTAATCGACTATGGTCTTTGGGGCATCTTCACTCTTGGTGAGGATACTGGTGCACCTTACTATGACCACTCCATCTTTTTGATGGTATATGGGATTCTTGCAATCATCATTCTCTTATTCGGACTGGGTTTTTATGCGTACAATCTTTATGACGCTTTCAAGTGTGGAGCAAAAAGGGACCGAGGAGAAAAACTGAGTACCATCAGGGAGCAGTACCGGAATCTCGTAGACAACGGTTTTCCTTATTTAATCATGTCCCCTGGTTTCCTTTTACTTGTGTTTGTCGTTATTTTCCCAATCATTTTTGTTGTGCTGCTCGCGTTCACAAACTATGATTTATATCACTCGCCGCCTAATAATTTGGTGGATTGGGTTGGTATCCAGAATTTCATCGATATCTTCAAGGTTGATATATGGAGAAGTACTTTCTTGACTGTATTGGCATGGACGCTCGTCTGGACATTCATGGCAACTACAACACAAGTGGCACTTGGCATCTTCCTGGCAATCCTGGTAAATCAGAAGGATCTTAAAGGAAAAGCCCTTATCCGGACAATATTCATTCTGCCGTGGGCAATTCCATCTTTCGTTTCCATTTTAATCTTTGCAGGAATGTTCAATGAATCATTTGGTACCATCAACAATGACATCCTTGTATTTCTTGGAATCGGTGACCTTCCGTGGATGACAGAAGCTCTTTATACAAGGATCGCCCTGATATTCATCCAGACTTGGCTTGGATTCCCGTTCATTTTCGCAATGACCACGGGCGTTCTCCAGTCCATTCCGAATGAATTGTACGAAGCTGCGACAGTGGACGGTGCTTCAAGTGTGCAGAAGTTCAAGAACATAACCTTGCCGCTTGTCTTGTTTGCCACTGCGCCGATTTTAATCACGCAATACACATTCAATTTTAATAACTTTAATGTTATTTACCTGTTCAATGGCGGGGGGCCAGCCCTGACAGGCCAAAACGCAGGCGGTACCGATATCCTGATTTCATGGATCTACAGCTTGACCATGACTTCTGCACAATACTCTAAAGCAGCTGCAATTACTCTATTGCTTTCCATTTTCGTTATCACAGTAGCTGTATGGCAGTTCAGAAGAACAAAATCATTCCAAGAAGAGGATATGATGTGATATGAATCTAAAAAAACAGAAACTCATCAGATTGACGTTATCTTATATAGCCATTGCTGTAATGTGCGCGATTATATTATACCCGGTTGCATGGATTGTAGGTTCTTCCTTTAACCCTGGACAAAGTCTTTCGGGATCAAGCATCATCCCTAAAAATGCAACATTGGCACACTACAAAGAACTATTTGATTTAGAACAAAGCAACTACTTGATTTGGTATTGGAATTCTTTAAAAGTCAGTCTATCAACAATGGCATTGACCGTTTTGATGGTCAGCCTGACAGCATACTCCTTTTCCCGATATCGTTTTGTCGGGAGAAAGAATGGCTTGATGACGTTCCTGATCCTTCAAATGATTCCGAACTTTGCAGCTTTGATTGCGATTTTCGTGCTGGCACTTGTAACAAATTTGCTTGATACCCACCTGGGTCTGATCCTGGTGTACGTCGGCGGACAGATCCCAATGAACACCTGGCTGATGAAAGGCTATTTGGACACGATTCCCAAGGAGCTTGATGAATCAGCGAAAATGGACGGAGCAGGGCATTTCAGGATCTTCTTCCAGATTGTCATGCCTCTCGCAAAGCCGATTATTGCAGTGGTTGCATTATTTTCTTTCATTGCTCCATTTGCAGACTTTATCCTTGCAAGCATACTGCTTAGGACAGAAGAGAAATTCACTCTTCCTGTCGCGCTTTATGATATGGTGGCGAAACAATTTGGTGCGGAGTTCACAACATTTGCAGCTGGATCGGTCTTAATTGCGATTCCCATTGCCCTGCTGTTCCTGTATTTCCAGAAATACTTTGTTTCCGGATTGACGGCTGGGGGCACAAAAGGATAATCTTATAGGCGTAAACTTATAAACTTTAAGGAGGAGCGGAGATGAAAAAAAGAGTATTATCTCTTATTCTAATCCCGTTTCTTCTTTTTTACGCCCTCCCTGCAGGAGCTGCTGAAAAAGAAGAACGTACTTGGCAAGACGAATCGATTTATTTTTTGATGATAGACAGATTTAACAATGGAGATCAGTCGAATGATTTTGATGTGAACAGGAAGGATCCTAAAGCCTATCAGGGCGGAGACTTCCAAGGGGTCATTGATCAGCTGGATTATATAAAGGAGATGGGTTTCACGACCATCTGGCTGACACCGGTCTTCGATAACCAGGAAAAGGGCTATCATGGTTATTGGATCAAGGACTTTTACAATACAGATGAACATTTTGGTTCGATTGAAAAATTCAAGCAACTTGTTGAAGAAGCACATAATAGGGATATGAAAATCATCCTGGACTTTGTGGTCAATCACGTGGGCCCGGACCATGAATGGCTGAATGATCCTGGAAAAGAAGATTGGTTTCATGAAAAGCAGCCTATGAATATGAATGATGATGAGAGCCTGCAAAATGACTGGCTCTATGATCTGCCTGATTTGAATACGGAAAACCAGGAAGTGAGGGAGTACCTGCTTGATGCGGCCCGCTGGTGGATCAATGAAACCGATATCGACGGCTACCGTCTCGATACAGTCAGGCATGTGCCGCAAGATTTTTGGAAAGAATTCACAAAGGCAGTAAAAGCTGAAAAGGAAGACTTCTATTTGTTAGGCGAGGTCTTTGATTACGATCCCCGCAATATAGCTAAATATGAGGGTGTAGGTATTGATGGATTTGCTGATTTCCCCCAAGCACAGGAAATGCGCGAAGTTTTCCAGAAGCCGGACGTCAGTATGGACAGACTGTTTAACTTTTGGCAGTACAACCAAACCTATTTCGAAAATCCTTATCTAATGGGCACATTCATTGATAATCATGATATGGTCCGTTTTACAAACCTGATAACCCAGAACAACCAGTTCCCGGGAACTCGCTGGAAGCTGGCAATGTCCTATATGTACACTGTTCCAGGACTGCCAATCATTTATTACGGCTCAGAGATTGCGTTGAGTGGGGCGGAAGATCCGGATAATAGAAAGCTGATGGATTTCAGGACAGATAAAGAACTGATTGAATACATCACGAAACTTGGAAAGATCAGGAACTCCTATCCAGCCCTTACAAGAGGAAGTATGGAACTTCTTCATGAAAAGGATGGAATGGCAGTGTTCAAACGGGAATACGAAGGCGAAACGATGATTGTTGCCATCAACAATACTAGTAAATCGCAAAGCGTGAAATTGCAAACTCCTCAGCTGCCCGAAGGAATGGAACTCAGAGGCCTGTTAGATGAGGACCTTGTCCGTGCTGACGGGGATACGTATGACCTCATCCTGGACCGGGAAGAGGCGGAAATCTATGTCCTTGCACCAAAAAGCGGACTGAATTATGGCTTTATTGGAGCATTGACAGCAGTTTATGTCATCTTCATGATCTTCATTTATTATGTATGGAAAAAAGGCCGTGAAAATCGGAAGAATGAGTAACTGGATAGAGTGCAGATTGCCAGGGAATATTTCTTGTGCATCTGCTTTGACAATTGTCTGAAAAAATACATGCAAAACGATAGATGGCTTTTTCGGGAGAGGGGAGAAAGATATGGCTGTAACAATAAAGGATGTGGCAAAGCTCGCTAACGTTGCTCCATCAACTGTTTCCAGGGTGATAGCCAATAATTCCCGTATTAGCGAAAGTACGAAACAAAAGGTAAGAGAAGCAATGAAGCAGCTGGGGTACCATCCAAACTTCATTGCCCGCAGTCTGGCAAGCCAGTCCACACAAGTTCTCGGACTTGTACTGCCGGGGTCGGCGGATACTTTTTTTCAAAATCCGTTCTTTCCGACAGTACTCCGCGGTTTAAGTGAAGGAGCTCATGAAAAGCAATATGCTCTGCAAATGACAACCGGACAGAGTGAAGAGGAAATCTATGACGGCATCATCCAAATGGTTCAAGGAGGCAGGGTCGACGGGATCATCCTCCTTTATTCCAAAGTGGAAGACAAAGTCATGATGTACTTAAAGGAAAGAGATTTCCCATTTGTAGTGATCGGCAAGCCATTCAAATACGCTGATGAAATCACCCACGTGGATAATGATAATTTCAGAGCCACAAAAGAGGTAACAGATCACCTGCTGAATGCCGGACATGACCGCATTGGCTTTGTAGGCGGTGATTTGAACCTGGTCGTGACTGTTGAAAGGCTGCTGGGGTATGAGAAATCTCTTCGTAAAGCAGGAATACCCCTTAGAGATGATTATATCGTTCACGAGGAATTTCTAAGAGAAGGCGGCCAGGAAGCGGTTAAGGAATTAATGACCCTTGAAAATCCGCCGACAGCCCTGGTGGTGGCCGACGATTTGATGGCTCTGGGGGTATTGAATACATTGAACGAAATGGATATCAGAGTCCCGGAGGACATCTCGATCATCAGCTTCAATAACGTGCTGCTGGCAGAAATGTCCCGCCCGCCGCTTACATCGGTCGATATCAATATTTTTGACCTCGGCTACCAAGCAGCAAGGAACCTCATCCAGAAAATCGAGGATCCCCGCGAGCCGGTAAAACGGATAACGATTCCCCATAAGATTGTTGAACGCTCTTCATGCACTGATGTGAAGTTCGGTTTGTGAAAAAGCCAGCCTTTTACGGGCTGGCTTTTTGTTTTGGCGGCGGGGACGGGAGGAATCAGGATGCTTTGTACACAAGATACGGGGGTGTTGGGTTAAAAGTGGGTTAATGGACCAAAGAGAACATGAAAACTGGTTGAATCCGGCCCAATAAATGGCTAAATGGGCCAGTGAGAAAGAGAAGGCGGGTTGGCCCCGGCCCATTAGAGAGCTAAATGGGCCAGTGAGGGAGGGATATCTGTTTTGCCCCGGCCCAATAGAGAGCTAAATGGGCCAATGAGAAAGGGATATCTGTTTTGCCCCGGCCCAATAGAGAGCTAAATGGGCCAATGAGAAAGGGATATCTGTTTTGCCCCGGCCCAATAGAGAGCTAAATGGGCCAGTGAGGGAGGGATATCTGTTTTGCCCCGGCCCAATAGAGAGCTAAATGGGCCAATGAGAAAGGGATATCTGTTTTGCCCCGGCCCAATAGAGAGCTAAATGGGCCAATGAGGGAGGGAGATCTGTGTCGCCATGGCCCAATAGTAAGCTAAATGGGCCAATGAGAAAGGGAAGGCGGGTTGGCCCTGGCCTAATAGAGAGCTAAATGGGCCAGTGAGAAAGAGAAGGCGGGTTGGCCCTGGCCTAATAGAGAGCTAAATGGGCCAGTGAGAAAGAGAAGGCGGGTTGGCCCCGGCCTAATAAAGAGCTAAATGGGCCAGTGAGAAAGAGAAGGCGGGTTGGCCCTGGCCCAATAGAGAGCTAAATGGGCCAGTGAGGGAGGGAGAACAGGTTGTAGCCGGTCCAATAGAGAGCTAAATGGGCCAATGAGAAAGGGAAATCTGTTTTGTCCCGGTCCAATAAGGAGCTAAAAGGACCATTGAGAAGGGAAAGCGGCAGGAGGTTGGCCGGGTAAAGGAAGCTAAATAATTTTTATTATAATGATTCTCATTTAAATATAGTAAGATGATCTGCCTAAATAAACAAGTTTGAAATTTTTGGCAAGAAAAAGCTTGATGGTTTTTCTATCTTTGACTATCCCGCACCACTCCATTGCTTGGGAGACAGTTAACTTTCTTTCGGGAAACAGCGTTTTAAATTCTTTTAAGCTTCTTGAGACTGCCGAATTTGAGTCTTCTTTAAAATTGCAATACCGACAGCTTAAATATTTGGAATAAGCAGTATATAATCTTCTGCATTTGGGACAAATAATCCCTTTACTTAGTTCCTCATATTGATAATCAGGTATTCTAGCATAAGGGTTTTCGGCAATAGTAGTCGAAAGTAGCTTGGCTGCAAGTTCAGAGTGGCTTCTCTTTAAGGAGGATTGGCTTTTTTCTAGTTTTGCTATAAAACGCTCAATTTGATTGGGGAAAACAATAGGGAGGTCAGCGGGGGCGTTGTAAAGATGGAACCGGGGATTTACAAAGACGGCGATAGATTGGATGGGAATGCGGTACCCGAGGTTTTCCATTATCCAGCGGAAGACAGGTTCATTTCTTTTTAATTGAAGAATAGGGTTTTTTGTATTTGTGCGGTCGGTTCTTAGAAGGTTATCACCTTCAATAATATGATCTCCTTCATTGTTTTTAACTTCAAACAAATAAATTTTGTTGGAAGTTATAAGGATGGTATCAATTTGAACGAAAGTGGTGTCCGGCATAAACTGCATATCAGGCAATAGAATTCGGTTTTCTAAAACAGGATGGAGCCATTCATCAAACATCTTCTCCCCAATGAATCCTTTCTCAAGTCCTGCAAAGTAATGTTTCTCTTTAGAATTTAAAGTCTTGCGAGAATCGAGGGACTGGTAAATTTTTAATTCCTTTGATTTTGTCCGCTTTTTAAATATCAATAGTCATCACTCCTTTCTTATATCATACCATGAATTTCCAATAAGATTCCCCCGAAAAAATAGAGAATGGGACATAAGTTGAGAACTAATTGCATTAAGTTGAATAACCGAAAATAAAACCGTATGAGGTCAAGGGTATATGCTTGACTTCATGCGGTTCATTCATGTTATTAGGCTCTATTTATAAGATGTTGCTTTTAAGGGTAATTACCGCTATTTCCTGAAAGTAGACGGAGCGGAATCCATTCTTTTTACTCAGCCGCAATCTTTGCGAAGAGAGCTTTTTATTAGGTTATTGTCCCGGACTCCTCGTCCTCTTATCCGTTCACAATCTTGCCGCCATTGACATGCATGACCTGGCCGGTTGTATATTGGGAATCATCACTTGCTAGATACACGTATGCTGGTGCCAGTTCAAACGGTTGTCCTGCACGGCCGAGGGGTGTGTTCGCGCCAAATTTTGCTACCTGGTCTTCGGGAAAAGTAGATGGAATTAACGGTGTCCATATTGGGCCGGGTGCGACACCATTGACCCTGATATTCTTTGAAGCCAGCGATTGCGAAAGAGATCTTGTGAATGCAACAATTGCTCCTTTGGTTGAAGAGTAATCGAGCAGCTGGTCATTTCCCGCATAAGCTGTGACGGAGGTTGTATTTATGATGGAACTGCCGCTTTTCAGATGAGGAAGGGCGGCTTTGGTCAGATAAAAGAATGAAAAGACATTGGTACGGAACGTTTTTTCAAGCTGCTCGTCGGATATGTCGAGCAGGCTTTTTTGAGGGTGCTGCTCTGCGGCGTTATTGACCAGGATGTCCAGCTGTCCAAAATGATCGACGGTTTTTTGGACCACTTCGGCGCTGTAGGCAGAACTTCCAAGGTCTCCCGAAAATAATATGCATTTTCTGCCTTCTTTCTCTACAAGGCTTTTTGTATCCTCGGCATCTTGGTCTTCGTCAAGGTAAGCAATCGCGATATCTGCGCCTTCTCTTGCAAAATAAAGAGCTACAGCTTTTCCGATACCGCTGTCGCCTCCTGTGATGAGGGCGACTTTGCCATTCAGTTTGCCGCTGCCTTTGTAATTGTCATCCAGGTATTTGGGCTGGGGATGCATTTCTTTTTCTGTTCCTGGCTGATGGTCCTGATGCTGCGGAGGAAATTCATTATTATTTTGATTCATGCAAACAACACTCCTTTGTTTTGGTAGAGAATAAGAAAACCGCCATGAAATTCAAATTTCTTTTACCCGTAATTTGTAAAACCTAATCAACTGGTTTATCTTTTAACAGGTTTTCTGCTTTATACCCGATAATGTTTAGCAGGCCCTTCGGTGAAGAATACGGCGGGGAGTAGGCGATTTCGATTTCCTGAAGTTGGTCGGCTGTTATATTCCCATTTATGGAAGCGGCAATAATGTCGATCCTTTTATCAACCCCTTCTCCTCCGATGATTTGTGCGCCCAGTATTTTTCCTGTTTTTTCATGGAAGTGTACCTTGATCTTTACTTTTTCTGCCCCCGGATAATAGCCTGCATGCGATCTTCCTGTATGGACAGCTGTCTTGAAGGGGAGGTTTTCAGCTAAAAGCTGCTTTTCATTCAAACCTGTGGAGGCTGCAGTCAAATCGAAAATCTTAACTACAGAGGTACCCAGCAGCCCTTTGAAGCTGACCGGATCACCTGTGATATGTTTAGCTGCGATATAAGATTGTCTGTGAGCAGGCCAGGCAAGCGGAATCCTGATCGGATTTCCCGTAATGGCACTGATGGTTTCAACAGCATCGCCTACAGCATAAATGGACTCGTCGATTGTCTGCATATACTCATTTGTTTTGATTCCGCGTGTAATGCCGATAGAGAGGCCGGCGTCCGCGGCCAATTTTGTATGCGGCATCACCCCTGTTGCCAGGAGGACGAAATCGGATTCCAATTCATTTCCCCGCTGGGTCACCAGGGTGCCGTCCTCCCTGATTTTCTCGGCTCCATCATTGAGGTATACATTGATTCCGTTTCTATTCAGTTCCTGTTCAATCATCTCGCTCATATCTTCATCAAGGACACCCATGAGATGAGGAGATGCCTCTACAAGGTTGACTTTTATACCGAGCCCTGACAGGTTTTCAGCCATTTCGATGCCTATAAATCCCCCTCCGATGATGGAACAGGAAGCAGGTTTGTTTTTTTCGATAAATTCTTTGATTTCATCCATATCCTCAATGTTCCGAAGTGAAAAATAATGGCTGTTTCCCAGTCCGTCAATAGGGGGGATGAATGGGTATGCCCCTGGTGCGAGTACCAGCTTGTCATAGGCTTCCTGGTATTCCTTTCCTGAGCGGGCATCTTTCACGCTGATTATCTTTTGTTCCCGGTCAATGGATAGGACTTCGTTGAAGGTACGCACATCAATATTCAGTTTATTTTTCATTGATTCTGGAGTGGCTGCAAACAAATGATCCCTCTCTTTTATGACATCGCCGATAAAATAGGGCATTCCGCAGTTTCCGAAAGAAATGTGTTCATCTTTTTCAAAGACAATGATCTCACATTCTTCATCCATTCTCCTGAGCTGGGCGGCGGTTGTGGCACCGCCGGCGACGCCTCCCACTATGAGCACTTTTTTATTCAAATTCAGTCCTCCTTTGAATGTATATTACAATGCTGCTTTCTGGAAAAATTCTCCATTTCCCCGGGTATAAAAAGGGGTGTTATGATTATCTGCAAGGTTATTGAAAGATCCTTAGAAGTTCGCATTAATTAGCAGCTTGGTTTAAAAAATCAATAAAAAAAACCGGTTGGATTTATTTTACCCAACCGGCATGATTAGAAACGGCGTCTTATTAACGGAAGTTCACGAATTGTACATCCACTGACAAGTCAGCTTCCCTGACAGAAGCCATGATTTGTTGAAGATCGTCCCTGCTTTTTCCTGTTACCCGTATCTGGTCATCCTGAATCTGGCTTTTGACCTTCAGTCCTGAGTTTTTTACGAGTGTATTGATTTTTTTTGCATCTTCTTTTCCGATGCCCTGCATTAATTTAGCACGCTGGCGGACTGTACCGCCGGATGCACCTTCAAGCTTTCCGTAGTCCAGATTTTTGACAGGCACCCCTCTTTTGATGAGCTTACTGAGCAGGACATCCTTCAGCTGATTCATTTTATATTCATCGTCGGACACCAAGACGATTTCCTCCTTGTCGAGGGAGATATCACTCTTGCTTCCTTTAAAGTCATAGCGGGTTTTGATTTCTTTTAATGCCGCGTTGATGGCATTTGTCACTTCTGGAAAATCAACCTGTGAAACAACATCGAATGAATTTTCTTTTGCCATGGTATAACCTCCTTATGTATCGCTTTTAGGCAGCATCGGCCTTTTATTACCATTATAGACAACGCACTGACACCATACAACTTTTAACAAGCATTCCCGCAGCGAGTGGGGCTCCATGGAAACTCGTGTTTCCTCACAAGGCTCTGTTCGTAAACTTTGATGCTATTCAATATGAATTTCAAATAATTATGGTAAATCGTCGTAAAAACCCCTGTAAGCAGGAAAGAAAAGAGCTGCTTGTTCTTCTTCGAGAGAAAAACCTCTGAATACAGGGGGAAAATCCGGCACCTGGGGTTTTTCCGAAAGCAACAATATATGCGAAAGGAGCGGCTGCTTTTCTTTGCAGCCGCTCCTTTGGAATCAGAGATGGTCGGTTTTTTTAGAGTACTGGTTCTTTCCTCTTTTCCGGTTCTTCTCTTCCATCATATTCTTCTCGTGATGCAAGGCGTTATTGTCTTTCGCTTTTTTATCATTATCTGAAGTATGCGGCATGTTGAAAGTCTCCCTTCTATATCTGTTTCAGGTTTAGTTTTTCCTGAAAGAGGGAGGCTTATTACTCAGCTGCAGGGTATTGATTGGAAAAGAAAATTGCCAGTGTTCCGGGGCCGGCGTGCGATCCGACTGCAGCTCCGATGATATTGATGTAAATTTCTTTTGGCTGGAATCTTTCCTGTATCAGATTTTTCATTTCCTGTGCAAGCTCCACATCGTCACCATGACTGATGGCCACGACCTGCTGTTCCAGGTTCTGGCCCCGTTCTTCCATGACATCAAGGATCCGTTTAAGAACCTTTTTCCGTCCGCGGATCTTTTCTATCGGTACAAGCTTGCCGTCCTCAACATGCAGAAGCGGCTTAACATTCAACAGGCCGCCAAGGAAAGCTGAAGCTTTTGATACTCTGCCGCCTTTGGCTAAATAATCAAGATCTTCCACTGTAAATAGATGCTCCATGTGCTCGCATCTATTGGAAGCAAAGGAAATGATTTTGTCAGCGGATGCCCCCAGTTTCAACAGCTCTGCTGCTTCTCTTACTGCCAGGCCGTAACCCAGTGAAGCACATTTGCTGTCAATGATGGTCAAGTCCAGCTGCGGATAATCCTCTTTGACCTGATCCCTGATCATGACCGCTGTTTGATAAGTACCTGAAAGCTCTGAAGAAAAAGTAATATAAATTCCTTTGTCCCCGCTTTGGGCAAGTTCGGTAAAAACTTTTTCGAAAAATACGGGGGATGCCTGGGATGTTTTTGGCATTTGTCCTTCCCGGATTTTCTGGAATACTTCTTTAGGCTGGATTGTGACCATATCTTCAAACTCTTTATCATCGACAAGGACACGAAGAGGTATCAGCTTTACGTCATACTCATCATAGAAAACATTTGGAAGATCTGAAGCACTATCGGCAAATAATCGAATATTCATTTTGACTAACTACCCCTTATAAATTTATGTATTTGACAGAAAACAACATAAGCTATATATACTAAGTCTAGCCATTTATAGAAAAAATGACAATGGTTTGTTGATTTTTTCATTTTTGGGATAAATAAAGAAAGAAAGATTTTTTTTAGGAGGGAATGCAATGTCGCGTGACTTTGTAGTGCTGGAATCAAAAAAAGTGGTAGTCGTGCTGTTCGGGGCTCTTCTGAATGCACTGGCCCTGAATTTATTCCTAATACCGGCAAATGTTTATGCCAGCGGATTTACAGGTATTGCACAGCTGTTATCAAGTGTCTTATCGGATTATACACCTTTTAATATATCTACCGGTATCCTGCTGCTGCTGCTCAATATCCCTGTTACCATTTTGGGCTGGTTGAAGGTAGGGAAATCATTTACATTTTATAGTTTTGTATCTGTTTTGTCCACTACCGTTTTCCTTGGATTCATTCCGATTACCCACCTTTCTCCGGATATCCTGCTGAATGCTGTGTTTGGAGGAGTCATTGCCGCAATTGGCGTCGGGATTACGTTAAAATGGGGTGCATCCACTGGAGGCATGGATATAATCGCCATGATCCTTTCCCGTTTGAAAGATCGGCCGGTCGGTACATATTTTTTCCTGATGAATTCAGTCATCATTCTTACTGCCGGCCAGCTTTATGGGTGGGAGAAAGCACTGTACACCCTGGTAACACTTTATGTTTCCACAAGGGTGATTGACGCCATCCATACAAGACATGAAAAGCTTACAGCCATGGTCATTACAAAAAATTCAGCAGAGCTGAAACAAGCAATCCACTCCAAGCTTGTCAGGGGCATTACAACCTTGCCGGCAAAAGGCGGATTCACAAATGAAGAAAAAGAGATGCTGTTCATCGTTATTACCCGTTATGAGTTATATGATCTGGAACACATTATCAAAGAAGTGGATCCGGGTGCCTTTACTAATATTGTTGAAACAGCCGGGATTTTCGGTTTCTTCCGGAGAGACTAATACCCGGAAAGTTGAGAATAATAAAGGCACATCCGTAAGTGAAAGGAGTAAGCCTTTGAAAAGAGTGGCTGTGAATTTATTTATTATTCTGCTGTCGCTGTACTGCCTGCCTGGAGGTACACTCGCCCAGCAGCCTGATTGGGACGTGGAGATTACCGGGAATCCAGAATCTGCAGACTTGCAATTCAGGATATTTAATAATACTCCCGCAGAGATGGTTCTGGAATTTCCTACGAGCCAATTCTACGATTATGAAGTGCGGGATCATGCCGGCAATAAGGTTTATAGATATAGTGATAATAAAGCATTCCTTCAGGCAGTTCAGCGGGTGAGAGTAAAGAGCGGGGAAACGAAGATATGGAGAGATCAATGGAAGTACACATCATCAGATGGAAAAAGGATCCCATCCGGAAAGTATACAATCCATGCCTCTCTCATGGTGAAAAATATTAATGGTACACCTGTCAATATTGATTTCACCAAAAATATTGCCATTGCAGTTGCACAGGAAAATCCTTCTTTCAGACATGTAGAGTTATCGAAAAATGACGGTTCTTTCCAGATAAAGGGTGAGGCAAAGGTATCAGCGGGCAGCTTCTATTATACTGTGGAAGATGGCCACCATATGTTGAAAGAGGAAACGCTTGTGAAAGTGAATAAAGAATATCCAAATTGGGTCCCTTTTGACTTTGCCTTTAAAATAGATACCGGGCAGTTTCCAAAAGATAGGCCAGTGCTGGTGAATCTGTATGAACGGGACCTGAAAGAAGGAACAATACATCATAACTATACACTGAGATTAAATTAAATGAAGCATTTGGCAATTGCCAAATGCTTCTGATTTTAGTGAAGCTGATTCAGTTCATCCTGTAAACCTCGAAGCTGCTGCTGTTCTGCTCTATTCGTATTTGTGTAAGCAGATGAAAGAGCATTTTTGGCACGTTGAATGGTTTGCTGGGTGTCTTCGCTGCCTGCTGATGAAGCCTCTTTGGCTAGTTGGACATACTGGCGGGCTTCCTGAAATAAGCGGTTGCCCATCTTATATGCCTCCAAGTGAAGAGTTTTCAACGTTTTCCAATTTCTTCGCTTCAGCTTCAGCCAGAGTGGAATGGTAAGGGATCCGGTCATCATGTTTTGAAACCGCATCTTTTCCCTGCTGCACAAATCTTTTCGATTTATTGCTTCTGCCCATATTCAGCACCCCTTAGTCAGTTTAAGCACCAACATTCTCGTGCTCTCTGTTAGTATGGGCAGAACTGCAGCTTATTAGAGTGCAGAATTTTTGCCAGCACTGTTAAAGTCTGTTGTCTGTTGTAAATCAGCCGAGGCGGAGATGGCCGTTTAAAAATGCGGCAATACCATCTTCCTCATTGCTGAGTGTGATATCATCGGCTACGCTTTTCAAAGGTTCAATGGCATTTCCCATCGCCACCCCGAAACCTGCATATTTGAGCATTTCGAGATCATTATCTTCATCACCAAATGCAATGATCCGATCTTGAGGGATTTGTAAATGCTGTGCGACCTTTTCAATACCTACCGCTTTATTCAATCCACTCTTGACGATTTCAATGACATGCCAAGGGGCTGCCCATCGGCGGTGATCAATCACTTCGGCATGGACGCTGCTGAGATGTTCCCTGATATTTGTTACATGTTCCTCATCTGCATGGATCAGCATACTGGTAGGGGATTCTTTAAGGTAGCTGCGCAAATCACCAGTCGTAACATTCGGCTCACCGAAATTGAATACATCGATCAAGCGTTCATCATGATAATGAAAATAGACATCATCCATGACTTCGGCAATGATATTCCTGAAATTGAAATCGAAGTCGTGGCAGGCTTGGACGATGTCTTTAGCTACATCCACTTCCATAGGTTCATGGAAAATGCCCCATTCCTTATCAAGGGGATGGTGGACAAAAGCTCCGTTGAAATTCACAATCGGTGTATTCAGCACCAATTCTTTGTAATACATCTCACTGGCTCTGTAAGGACGTCCTGTCGCAATCATGACTTCATGACCATGTTCCTTTGCTTTATGTAAGGTCTGTCTGGTTTTTTCGGAAATTTTCTTTTCATCAGTCAATAATGTACCATCTAAATCCAAAACGATTAAATGCTTATCCATGCTCATAAAATCAATCTCCAATCATTTTATAATACATCTATAGTGTATATGTTTCGTAAAACAGAAGTCCACCGTGGTAAACTAATTTATGTAAACTTTAAAGTATTCTTAACAAATGGCTTTTTATAAAGGAGTATTTCAATGATCACGATAAAAAAAGATATAATCGGCAGCATACCAGTCCTGAATATCAGTATGGATGAATCAGCCAGCAGTGCTTTGCCTGCCGTATTTTTCATCCATGGATTCACCAGTGCCAAAGAACATAATCTGCATTATGCCTACTACCTTGCGGAGAAAGGATACAGGGTCCTGATGCCCGACACACTGCTCCACGGAGAAAGAGGGGAAGGACTCGACGAAACCCGCCTCAGCACTAAGTTCTGGGAAATCGTCCTGACGACCATAGAGGAATTAGGCATTCTCAAGGATCACTACAGCAAGAACGGTCTCATCAATGAGGGGCGCCTCGGCGTTGCAGGGACTTCCATGGGCGGGATTGTCACCCTGGGAGCACTGACCAAGTTTCCCTGGATCAAGGCAGCCGTCAGCCTGATGGGATGCCCATCTTATGTGGATCTGGCGAATGCGCAAATCAGTATGCTGAAAAAGAGGGGATACACTCTTCCTTATTCAGAAGAAAAGTTGAATTCAATGATGGATATGCTTGGGAATTATGATCTGAGTAGACAGCCTGAGGTCCTGGAAGGGAAATCCTTGTTCTTCTGGCATGGAAAACAGGATACAGTGGTTCCTTATCAACCAGCTTACGATTTCTACAAAACGCTTTCGGGAAATGACCATCCGAAACTGCATGATTTACAGTTCATGACTGATGATCTTGGCGGCCATAAGGTTTCACGGGATGGAGTGCTCAGAAGTGTCCAATGGGTTGCCGATAACCTATAGACCTTCCTAGATGGAACCGTATCACTTTCTATACATAACATTCTTTGTTAAGATAAAAATAGAAAAAGGGTTAGATAAGGAGTGAAAGCAAAAGATGGATCAGGAAATGAAAGACAGCATGATGGGGGCACTTGAACAAGTGGTCGACCCTGAATTAGGCATAGATATCGTCAACCTCGGATTGGTATATGATGTGGAATTGGACGATGAAGGAAAAGCAATCGTAACGATGACCCTTACATCCATGGGATGTCCGCTTGCCGGAACGATTGTCGATCAGGTCAAAGCAGCGCTTTCCGACCTGCCTGAAGTAAAGGAAACCGAAGTTGATATTGTTTGGAATCCGCCTTGGAGCAAGGATAAGATGTCCCGTTATGCTAAAATCGCATTGGGAATCAGATAAGTTTGATCGAAACCGCCCAGAATGCCCTGGGCGGTTTATTTTATTAGAAGGTCTCGCAGAGTTTATAAAAGAAATGAATCCCTGCAAAGGTAAGAAGCTGTCTCAGGATCAGTGAAGAAACGTACCGCAAAATTGGCCGGTTGGTGTTTGAAGGGCACGACAAGTGGAGCAACGTATCCCTACATTGGCCTGATGGTGTATGAAAGGGCAAGATCAGCTGAGAAATGTACCCCTTAGACAGATTCTAAGTGGATCTCCAATCTGCGCCGAGTGAACTGAAAAGCTGAAACCAACAAAAAAAGAACGGAATCCATCCGTTCTCCTAAAAAATTAACACCAGTAATCCGACGATTACACAATAAATCGCAAATATCTTCAAATTTCCTTTTGCCATGACATTCATGAACCACTTCAAAGAAAAATAGGAAGCGACTAATGAACCAAGGAAGGCAACTGTATAAGGCATCATCATAGTGCTGAGATTAGGGTCATCCAATAAATCGGATAGTCCAAGAACCATTCCGCCCAGGCTGACAGGAATATATAACAGGAATGAATACCTCAAAGCAGTTTCCTGATTCATTCCCCTGGCCATCGCTGCAACAATCGTCGCACCGGAGCGGCTGATTCCAGGAATCAAGGCAACTGCTTGGGCAAGACCGACAATGATGGCATCTTTCATAGTCAGGTCACCATCGTGTTTCCGGCCGCGCATGTTTCTGATCAGCCATAAAGCGATCCCTGTAATGATGAGAGTGATGGCAACGGTCTTGATTGAAGAAAGATTATCTGAAATAAAATCACCAAACAAGACGCCGATCACACCAGCAGGAATGGTCCCGACGATCAGGTAAATAATAAAATGAAAATCACGTTTATTCTCAGGGCTTTTCTCCTTGAAATAACCAAGTCCGTTCATGACAAGACGCATGATATCCCCTCGGTATATGATCAGTACAGCAAATAAAGATGCTGTATTTACCAGGAGCTCGAAAGTCAATCCGGGAAGGTTGATATCCAGGTAATGCTGTGCGAGCTGTAAATGTCCGCTTGACGAAATGGGGATGGGTTCTGTAAAGCCCTGAAATAAACCGAGAAAAAGATATTTCAGCAGCTCATATGTAGTTTCAGTCAATTTAGTTTCCTCCAAAGATTAATTTCTCCACATTTATCTATTTAACATCAAAGAAGGACAGCCTGCAAGACAAAACTGGCAGGGTCCGTAGGAAAAAAATTGAAGAAGGGACCTATCGACCGGTCCAATTTGATCATGAGCGGCCATGCACAGTAGCCTGAAAACCGCTAATCTGCATTTCCTCAAAGTTGAGTGAGTTTGAGGGAACTGTTCCCGGCAAGGAATCATGAGCTCAAAAAGCTCAACCAGCAGTATGATGGCGAATATCGAAATGCAAAACCAGGGAATGGCAATAAAAGCCGCGAATCTTTTCACTGGTTGAAAGTCATAGTAAAAGTAAGCGATTAATCCAATCGCAGTTCGATTATTGAAAAGTTTGACAAAAAGGGGGAGCTGACATGGGCCAGTCAAGACAATTTCGCTCAGGACAAAAAGCGCCGAATAATGGGATATATATTGAAATCGGTGAAACCGGCAGCGGGGTCATGAACCCAAAGAAAGTCAAAATGAAGGCGGGGGACCGTTTTCCGGAAACCTCCAACCAGAATCGGTATTGGACATATATGCCTAAGTTTTAAGAAAGTAAAGCCATTCCAAAGCGGATGGCTTTACTTTTTTCTGTAAATAATTATAATGATATTAAAGGTCAATAATGGTCAAACGAAATGGAGGGAATGCTGTGAATATTGATGGATTTACCTATAAGGTACAGGAGGCACTGGCTGGAGCAGGCGGGCTTGCTGCTGAACATAAGCATACTGACATCACCATCCTGCATTTATGGAAAGCCCTTCTCCTGCAGGAAGATGGTTTATTGGCTTCCACCTATGCAAGGCTGGACATAGAGAAAAACGCACTGATAAATTTTATAAATGATAAGCTTTCAGAAAAACCTTCAGTTTCCGGAGAAGGAGCAGCGTACGGGCAGTATGCATCTCAGGAACTAAACAGGCTGTTTCAGGATGCTGACAAAGAAAAAGTGAGGCTGGAAGATGACTATCTATCAGTAGAACATCTGGCTTTGGCATTATACAAGCAAAAGCGTCATCCGATAACGGACTTTCTGGAGCAAAACCATGTTACCGAAAATAAACTTTCTTTCATTATAGAAGACATTAGAGGAGGAGAGAGAGTGAATACTCAAAATCCTGAAGCAAAGTATGAAGCACTAAAGAAATACGGCAGAGATTTAATTGAAGAAGTGAAGTCAGGGAAGATGGATCCTGTCATTGGACGCGATGGGGAAATAAGGCATGTAATCAGAATCTTATCAAGGAAAACAAAAAATAACCCTGTGCTCATAGGAGAGCCAGGGGTTGGAAAGACAGCTATCATTGAGGGCCTGGCACAGCGGATCGTCCGCAAAGATGTGCCGGAAGGCCTGAAGGATAAACAGATCTTTGAACTGGATATGGGAGCGCTGGTTGCGGGTGCGAAATTCCGGGGGGAATTTGAGGAAAGGTTAAAAGCCGTCCTGAATGAAGTGAAGCGCAGCAATGGAAACATCCTGCTGTTCATTGATGAATTGCACACGATAGTCGGGGCAGGGAAAACAGAAGGGGCAATGGATGCCGGGAACCTCTTGAAGCCAATGCTCGCCAGGGGGGAGCTTCATTGCATCGGGGCAACTACCTTAAATGAATATAGAAAGTATATTGAAAAAGACCCTGCTTTGGAGCGACGGTTTCAGCAGGTACTGGTCAAAGAGCCTGACGTGGAGGATACAGTATCCATCTTAAGAGGATTGAAAGAGCGCTTTGAAATTCATCATGGAGTCAATATTCATGATAAGGCCATTGTTGCTGCCGCTTCCCTGTCCGACCGTTATATCACCGACAGGTTCCTGCCTGATAAAGCCATAGACCTCGTGGATGAAGCCTGTGCTTTGATCAGGACGGAAATTGACTCCATGCCTTCAGAGCTTGATGAAGTCACAAGGAAGATCATGCAGCTTGAAATCGAAGAAGCTGCGTTATTGAAGGAGAAGGATGATGCAAGCAAAAGTCGTCTGTCACTGCTGCAGGAAGAGCTTGCCAACCTTAAAGAAGAAGGCAATGCAATGAAAGCCAAGTGGCAAAAGGAGAAAGAGAAGATCGACTCCCTTCAGGAAAAAAGGGAAGAGCTGGACCAGCTCAGGAGACTGCTCGAAGAAGCTGAAGGAGATTACAATCTCAACAAAGCTGCTGAACTCCGCCATGGAAGAATTCCTGAAGCAGAACGCCAGCTTCAGCAGATGGAAAAAGAAATGTTGAATGAACAGGAAAACCGCTTGCTTCGAGAAGAGGTCACGGAGGAAGAAATAGCAGGAATCGTAGCCAGGTGGACAGGTATTCCTGTCAGCAAACTGGTTGAAGGAGAGCGTGAAAAGCTCCTCAAACTTGAAGATATCCTTCATGAGCGTGTCATCGGCCAGGAAGATGCTGTCCAGTTGGTCAGCGATGCGATATTGAGAGCAAGAGCAGGTATAAAGGATCCGGGAAGGCCAATCGGTTCATTTATTTTCCTCGGACCGACCGGTGTCGGTAAGACCGAACTTGCAAAGACACTTGCCAATACGCTGTTTGACAGTGAAGAACAGATGATACGTATCGATATGTCCGAATACATGGAAAAACATGCTGTTTCAAGATTGATTGGTGCGCCTCCGGGGTACGTCGGCTATGAAGAGGGAGGTCAATTGACTGAGGCAGTCAGAAGAAAGCCGTATTCAGTCATATTGCTGGATGAGATTGAAAAGGCACACTCTGAAGTGTTCAACATTTTGCTGCAGGTCCTTGATGATGGAAGGATCACCGACTCACAAGGCAGGACAGTGGATTTCAAAAATACCGTAATCATCATGACATCGAATATCGGTTCCCAATTCCTGCTTGAAAGACAAGAGGGTACTGATCAAATCGATGAAAAGACAAAAGATCTTGTGCTGGGGCAGCTGAGGTCTTCATTCAGGCCGGAATTCCTGAATCGTGTTGATGATATCGTCCTTTTCAAGCCGTTAAGTATTGAGAATATCAAGGGGATTGTTGAAAAATCAGTGAGGGAGCTTCAAAATCGATTACAGGAACAAAATATCAATATGGTCATCAGTGAGGCTGCCAAAGGATTCATTGCTAAAGGTGCTTATGATCCTGTCTATGGTGCCCGGCCATTGAAACGGTATATCCAAAAGAATATTGAAACCAAGCTTGCCAGGGAAATCATAGCTGGGAATTTCAAATCAGAAGACGAGGTCATTATAGACATAGAAAATGAACGCCTTATATTAAAAAAATAACAGGTTGTCAGTTGAACGGATGCAGTGCGCAGATGAACCGTTCATTACAATACAAAAAAGGAGGATCCGCCGGAACGGATTCTCCTTTTTGTGCATTAATGCTTTTCTACAGGTTCGTTTGGAATGACCAACGTAACCACAAAAATCAGGATAGTCGCACCCACCGCCAGGATCAATCCTGTCATGAAGTCAAAATGAGCGCCGGTCATGGAAGTCACTACATAGGTAAGCATTTCCACCAGCAGGAAAGTCCAAAAGAAAGTCCAGAAGTATCTCAAAACATTCACCTCAATTCATTGCATCTATGTATAACAAAGTGTCATCGATTCCGGAAAGGAACTGCAATCCTTCAATAATTCAATTTCTGTTTTATAGTACCATATTTGCAGAAAATATTAAATCATTTTCATGACAGTATTGTAAACCTTTTCTTCTGGCAGGGGGACAGGTGTATAATTTCGTGCTTTATAGGCTGTCTCCCAAACATTTGTACAATAATGTCATAAACTATCATGACGATTTATGTTTAGCTGACCGCTAATACAAGGAATTGATTGAGGGGAACGACAGCACGTTAAAAGGAGAAATTTCACATGAACCATCGTATATTCAAAATCGACAATGAACCTTGCATTGTGCACTATCCTTTCCGCCCAAATGGATTTGCAGTCCTTATTCTGGGGGATGTTAATCACTATGTGGATGAGCAGAGCAGCTTCTGGCTACAGCAGGAGACAAGAAGGTCGATCATCTCTGAATTGATGGACAAAGGCTATATCGTGTTTTACTCGAACTTATACGGAGCAAACTGGGCGAGTGAAAAAGCGGTGAGCCTGACCCAGCGCCTTTATCATTATGTAAAAAGAAGGGAAATCATAAATGAAAAAGTTCATGTACTGGCGGAAGGGATGGGAGGGCTGTTAATCGAGAAGCTATTGCCGGTGATGGGACACCAGATGCGTTCGGTTGTCCTGCTTTCACCCTGTGTCTCTCTATATGAGCATTTTTCTCAGGAAAAAGAACAAAAGTTTTTTTATAAAAAGCTGAAGAAAGAAATCACACTTGCGTATGGCGTTGAAGAGGCCCATTGTGAAGAGATGATAAATAAAAAAATAATTTCAGGTGACAGACTTAAAGCAGCGGAAACACCCATTTATACAATCCAGTCAATCAACACCTCCCGTTATAAAAACCAATTCCCTCTCATAAAAGATATATATATAGAAAGAAATGACAAGGATCTTCCTGGAGAAATATATATTATCCTTCCTGAGAAGAGATACAAAACTTCATTGAAGGTTGTATCCTACTATGCACAGCATGAAGAATTATAATGAGGAAGCGGGGGGAGAAATAATGAGTAAAACAGTCATTACGGGCGGACTGGGTTTTTTGGGATTTGAACTTTGCTTGGCTTTTCTTGAGGAAGGATTTGAAGTGCTCGCGGTAGATATTGAAGACAAGGCAGGCAGAAGGTGGCTGGAGGTGGGCAGAAACGCCAATATTACCTACCAGCCACTTCAGCAGGCATTGCTGAACGGGTGTTCAGCGGAGAGGGCATACATCAATTTGTATGACCATTTTACAGTCAATAAATCCGATGGTCACTTAGGGGAAATAAAGAAATTCCTTGAAAACAACCATTCCACTATAGCGGAAGCCATTGTCCTGCTTCCTTCTGTTATACCAGATGGCACAAGGGAGAATGAACTGATGGAGCTGCTTGCCTACACTGAGGATCAATTTGAAAAGCACTATAAGATTTACATTCCGACCCTATTCGGTCCTCATCAGCCCGGGGCCTTTTTGTTTCAGCAAATCCTGGATGAGTCAGAACAAAGTGTCAATTATGTGGATGATATACGGGATGCGATTTTTGTTAAGGATGCCGCAAGCGCCATTCTTACTATCAAAAACATCAGCCAATCCAAAAACATTCAACTTACAACAGGCAGCTCAGACAGCTGGAGTGAAATCCTCGGACTGTTGGGCAGACCCGAAATCAAGGAGCCGGGGCGTCTGAATGATATAATTCCAGATAATGTGGAAAAGTTGAAGGTGCATTCCTCCTCCCTATTTAAGGATGTCCTGGATAAACAAAGAAACTGTTGAGGAGGAGCCCTGTTAAATTTTTCTTTTCTTCACTCATAAACCCATGTAAAATAATAAGAGTCAAACTCTTGCATAATAGGATGTTTCCTGCAGGGGATTCGCATTGAGGTGCGGATAAAGCTGCCAGCAACGGTGAGATTTGCGATTGGCTGGCATCCTTAAGGAGTTGCTTAAATGAAAAAAACAGGTTGTATCATCCTGGTTCTGCTGTTGTTACTTTCCGGATGCTCCCAGCAGGGGGACAAAGGAAGCCTCGGCAATGTGGGATTGCTTGTTACTGAAACAATAAGTGATCAAGTTTGGGGTACAAAAGGATATAAAGGATTATTGAAGATCCAATCAGAGTTTGGTGTGGATGTCTTCTACAAGGAAGGGATCACAACCAAACAGGCCGTCGAGAAGGCTGTGGCAGAGTACGACAAGAAGGGTGTCAATCTCATTTTCGGCCATGGACAGGAGTATGCCCCATTCTTTAATCAAATTGCGGAGAAGTACCCGGATATCCATTTCGTTTCTTTCAATGGAAATGCCAACCATTCCAATACTACCAGCCTGAACTTTGAAGGATATGCAATGGGGTTTTTCGGTGGGATGACTGCTGCCCATCAAACGGAAAGCCGGAATATCGGCGTGATCGCTTCCTATGCCTGGCAGCCGGAGGTCGAAGGGTATATTGATGGAGCAAAATATCAGGATCCTGATGTGAACGTTCTCGTGGATTATACCGATGACTGGGATAATACCGAAAAGGCGATGGTCATGTTACATATGCAGTTGAAACAAGGGGTGGATATTGTATACCCGGCAGGTGACGGTTATAATGTCCCTATGATCGAAAAGCTGAAGGAAAAAGGCTTGTATGCTGTTGGGTATGTATCCGACCAGTCAGATATGGGAGAATCAACGGTATTGACCAGTACAGTGCAGCATGTGGACAAACTGTATGAAGTGGTAGCGGAGAGGTTTGCCAATGATGAGTTGGATTCCGGGAATATCCCATTCGACTTTCAAGATAAAGTCATATCCATGGGCAGATTCAGCCCTGCAGTGGATAAGGAGTTCCGGAAAGCCATCAAAGACGATATCCAAGCCTATATTAAAACCGGTAATTTACCGGAGGAAAGGAAGGAATAGACAGATGCAGGATAAGAATATGGAATTCATGCAAATCGCCATGAAGTATCTGCCAGAAGCAAAGCAGCAATTGGATCAGTCAGGCATTGAATTATCAATGGATATGATCCAGCCGTTCATGAACATGTTCACCCAAGTCATGAATGAGGCATACGAATTGGGAAGGAAAGACGCCCTTGAAGAAAATAAGTAATGGTATAGACTGATTTCGCGAATATACTGATATATAATTGAAGATAGCAGCGGAAGGAGCCTGTAAAAAAGATTGATCTTGTTTGAAGATCAATCTTTTTTTGTCTCTACGATTTAGTCCATTTCGTAATATAAGGCATGACTTTATTCAAAAGAGGCTTTAAATCAGAAACTGCGGTCATCAATGTTTCTATATTTGAAAACAAATCTCCACTCCCGGTCTCATTTTCTTCTTTGCCCTGTTCCTCCTCATGCAAACCCTCTTGTCTCCCCCTGACCATTATATCGAAGGGGTGCTGCCTTAGCGGTTTGTGCTCCATCCAGACCATCTCCTTTCTTTCAAAATGGATGCTTTCGCAATAATTGTTGCTTTCGGAAATATCCCAAGGGCGGGCCCCCTTATTCAAAGGTTTTTCATCCGAAAAAGGAAAGCATCTCTTTTCTTTCTTACCTGCCAGAGTTTTCTTGGTGAATTTCACGATTTGAATGATCTTAAATAACGAAAAGATCATTTTAAAGACTCCTTTTAATTAAAATATGTAAATTTACAGTGCACGTATAGACAAACGTGTATATATGAAAAATAACTTGGGATTAAAAACTATTGCATGAGTACCTGATTTTCGTTAAAATTAGTACCAAGTCATAATAATTGATATAAATATTAGATATAACCACCCACTTCATACGTACGCAGCAATTTATAACAAAAGAGGCAAACGTGCTGCGCCAATTAAACCAGAAAGAAGGGACTCTGAATGAATGCTGGAGTTATCGGGATTGGGAGATATGTACCTGAGAAGGTTTTAACGAATGCAGATTTAGAAAAGATGGTAGATACATCAGATGAATGGATCCGGACGAGGACGGGAATCGAAGAAAGAAGGATTGCCGGTGACGATATGAACACGTCTGATTTAAGTTACGAGGCCGCAAAGGCAGCAATCAAGGATGCGGGCATATCAGCGGAAGAGATTGATATGATACTTGTGGCAACGGTCACGCCTGACCAGCCATTTCCTTCTGTAGCGACAATGCTCCAGGAAAGACTTGGTGCAAAACGCGCGGCAGCTATGGATTTAAGCGCTGCATGTGCAGGATTCATGTATGGAATGATCACAGCGAAACAGTTCATCGAAAATAATGCTTACAAACATATCCTGGTCATAGGTGTGGAAAAACTTTCCAAAATCACTGACTGGAACGATAGAAACACAGCAGTCCTGTTTGGTGACGGAGCAGGGGCAGTTGTCATGGGTCCGGTTTCAGAGGGAAGAGGCATACTCTCCTTCGAACTTGGAGCTGACGGCTCTGGAGGAAAACATCTATTCCAGGATGACTCCTATATTTACATGAATGGCAGGGAAGTATTCAAGTTTGCTGTCAGACAAATGGGTGAATCCAGTATCAACGTAATTGAAAAGGCCGGATTGAAAAAAGAGGATGTAGATTTCCTTATTCCCCATCAGGCTAATATCAGAATTATGGAGGCATCAAGGCAACGGCTTGAGCTTCCAGAAGAAAAGATGTCCAAAACAGTCAATAAATACGGTAATACATCAGCGGCATCCATACCGATCTCGCTGGTAGAAGAATTGGAAGCAGGAAAGATCAAAGATGATGATGTACTTGTAATGGTGGGCTTTGGCGGCGGATTGACATGGGGTGCCATCGCCCTAAGATGGGGACGATGATTTCACAGCTTGCAAATTGAAATTAAATCAAGTCTTCTATGACCATAAAAAGGAGATGGAACTGAATGAATAAACGCAGAGTAGTAGTAACAGGATTGGGCGCAGTGACTCCGCTTGGAAATGATGTTGAAACAACATGGTCTAATGTCTTGGAAGGTAAAAGCGGAATCGGCCCGTTGACCAGGCTGGACGCGGATGAATATCCCGCAAAGGTAGCAGCAGAGCTGAAGGATTTCGATCCGGAACAATATGTAGAACGTAAAGAAGCAAGAAAGATGGATCGCTTCACTCAATATGCAGTGGCAGCTTCTATGATGGCCGTGGAAGACGCCAACCTTGATATAACTGAAGAAATTGCTAATCGCGTAGGTGTCTGGATTGGATCGGGAATCGGCGGGATGGAAACATTTGAAAATCAGTTTGAAACTTTCCAGAAACGGGGCTACCGCCGGGTAAGTCCATTCTTCGTGCCGATGATCATTCCTGATATGGCAGCAGGACAGGTTTCCATCCTTCTTGGAGCAAAGGGAATCAATTCATGTACCGTTACAGCTTGTGCTACAGGAACGAACTCAATTGGCGATGCCTTCAAAGTCATACAGCGAGGCGATGCAGACGTCATGGTAACAGGCGGAACTGAAGCACCTATAACAAAAATGTCAATGGCTGGTTTCTGTGCGAACACAGCATTATCAACCAATCAGGATCCTGCTAAAGCATCCCGTCCTTTTGACGCTGACCGTGATGGCTTCGTGATGGGGGAAGGTGCAGGGATCATCGTCCTTGAGGATCTTGAACACGCTCTGGCCAGGGGAGCAAAAATCTATGCGGAAATCGTCGGCTACGGTTCAACAGGCGATGCACATCACATCACAGCACCGGCACCAGGAGGGGAAGGCGGAGCAAGAGCAATGAAGATTGCCCTTGAAGACGGCGGCCTTTCTGCAGAAGATGTGGATTACATCAATGCGCATGGAACGAGCACTCCATATAATGATAAGTATGAAACAATGGCGATTAAAGAGGTCTTCCACGATCATGCCTATAAATTGGCTGTCAGCTCAACCAAATCAATGACCGGCCACTTGCTTGGAGCAGCAGGCGGTGTCGAGGCGATTTTCTCTGTACTGGCACTACAAGATAATGTCCTCCCGCCTACAATCAATCTGGAAACACAAGATCCTGATTGTGACCTTGACTATGTAACTGATGGAGCAAGGAAAGCGGAAGTGAACGTCGCTATGAGTAATTCACTTGGATTCGGCGGCCACAATGCAACAATCGTCTTTAAAAAATATAAATAAATGATCAGGCTGTTTCATAAGGATATAAAAAATCCTTTTGAAACAGTCTTTTTTTTAGGGCTCTTTTCGAAGACTTTGCCGCTATTCAATATATATTTCATATAATATCCTTGTAAATCGCCGTAAAAACCCCGGTGAGCAGGAAAGAAAAGAGCTGTTCATTCTTTTTCGAGAGTAAAACCTTTGTATACAGGGGGAAAATCCGGCACCTGGGATTTTTCCGAAAGCAACAATATATGCGAAAACAGCCTTTTTGAATCGGTCCGCCGGATCGTCTTTTGCCTGTCGGGGATGATCTAGACTAGACGCTTGTGCTTTTATTTATTCTATATTCTAAAAGAGGAGGACGTCCATGGGAGTCATCGAAACACACAGCTGGCTGGAGGAAGATGCACATGCCCCTGAAGAAATGCTGATGAAGAAGGGGTTAACAAAAAGGAAGGCTGCAGAATTATACGGATACTTAAAGATGTTTGGGATGTACTCGCCATCGGCGAACACAAAAAAACAGACAGCTTCTTTAATAAAACGAGAGGCATGGAAGAAGATGGACATATTATACAAAAAATACCGTACTCTTTGGAAAGGGCCGTCCGTTCCCATCTATATCTTTCCCGTACAGGAGAGCAGAGGCTTTTTCTCGAATGGCTTTAAGAAATCCGGGGTTTCTTTTAGAGATGAAATTTACTTGTTCATATCAGACGATGAGGATGCAAAGGAATGGGAGGCATTGTTTCTGCATGAATACCATCATTGCACAAGGATGAATCTCTTGGAAAAAGACCCGGAACAATATACGCTTCTGGATTCCATCATCTTTGAAGGATTGGCAGAGGATGCGGTTAAAGAATATTGCGGAAATCAGTATGTTAGTGATTGGACTAAGAAATACAGCGGATACTTGCTTGAGAAATTATGGAATCAGCATTTCAAAAACCAGCTGCACTTAAAACGGCAGGAGGCCAGGCATGATCAGCTGCTTCTTGGCAGGGGCAGGTATCCTGCTCTACTGGGGTATGCAATGGGATACTATATCGTTGAAAAATACAGAAAAAAGTATGGAACGGCTGCAAAGGAAATGATGACCCTTGATGCTGCTGTGTTTATAGAGGATGAACAGGAAACGGAAAGCTGAGAGGGGGTATCCTCTCTTTTTTAGTTTCTAAAGTGTTCACTGATAAAAGGACTGAAGCAATAATACATGATTTAAACTAGGTCGATATGGAGGACTCCTTAATAGCTTTGTTATTTAGCAGCATACATATTTACCCTTATCGCTTCATATGTTTCTAATAGATGGACAAGCAGAAAAGGTGAGGTTATGAATGTTTTCAAAATCTGGACGGTAAAGGCGGAAGGGATGATGTTTCGAGTTTTCATTTTGTTGATAGGCTACGGCCTTTCTGTATCTGGCGGTGTAACCTTGATTATGTACCTTAATTTACTGGCAACAGGCCTCACACTTCAGGACTATTTCCTCTTCATTTCCGGCAGAGTGGAAGGCTATCTTCTTCTGGCTGGCCTCCTGCTGGTCACGCTCTCCATTTATTCACCTCCAAAGAAAAGATAATCTTCTCCACTTAGTGCTTCTATGATTGTTTGAAAAGCTATGTTAATTTAACTGCGTGCTGAGGGATTGCCTGCAGCACCAAAATAGTTAGGTTTTGAAATTCTGTGCGATTTTTATGGAAAAAACGTCATGCAGAACCTTCACAAAGTTTTATAGGCCAATCAGGCAGTTTTGGAAAATTGAAGGACTTATACAGGAATAAACTGGCTGAAATTTGCCTATACTGATTGACAAATAGGGTGAAACGAGGGGTCAATCATGCTATATCTTCATGATGTATGGGTTAATTGGTTCGAAGGTGAAGAAAACGGATATAATGTATGTCACTTTCATGAATGGAGAAAAGAGGACACAATCGAACTTCTCGATCAGGTTCCGCTGATTAAAGTAACACCTGGGTTTTTCCACTTCATAGAAAATGATTTGTCAGATCTGCCTCAGGCACTATTGAATGACATTTATCAAAAAGCATATTTGCGGAAAAACCACGAGCGGATCCAGATGGAATATTGTTTTATTGTCACGGATGGGACAGGCATACTTGCCGTGGACACCATTGGGTACTCCATCCCTATAAGAAAAAGCCGCATCATACCACGTCAAGAGCAGCTGGTCTATGAAATGACAGAAGATCAAGAATGTTATACTTACAATTTCGAGCTTGAAAGAAAAGCTAAAGATTACCACATCCTTTCACCAAAGCCGGCAATAATGAGTGGATTGACGAGAAGGGAACGGCAATTGAAACAGTTGATGTTCATGGCGCTCGATCAGTTGCACTCCTCTAAGAATACAGCCGAAATCCGTTACTGGTGTACAGAATGGTCACCAGGAAATTATGAAAGAATCCAATCAATGGATTTTGAAGAAGCATGGCAGAGCCTCTTTGAAGAAACAAAAGAAGGCTGGTCAAAAAAACACCTGCTTTTCTGCGAAAACCTAATAAAAGGACAGCCATTCTTTGAGAAACTATGGGAATTGGAGAACCGTCCAAAAGTGAATTAAAAGGCAGCCATCGTGGCTGCTTTTTAATCTGTTTGACAAAATGAAGAAACACAAGGATGTGGGTTTCCTTGGAAAAGTTCGCTAAAAAGGTGCATAGAGCGCTCCTAAAGTCCAAAAGTGCGGGAATGGAGAAAAGGAGCGTAGAGAGATCTTTAATTCCAAAAAAGGAAGGAAGCTAAGGAGAAAAGGCGCGTAGAGAGGTCTTAAAGTCCAAAAGAGAGGGGAACTACAAAAAAAACCAACCAGGATACATACCAGATGAATGATGTAACAACCAAATAAAAGGCAGCCCTCGATGGCTGCCTTTTCTCATCAATATTATCGTCTCTTCCGCCCAAGTCCCATGGCTTTTTCCATCTTCATCAGCATTTTGTTTGCCGTGAAGTTTGCTTTTTCAGCACCTTTATCCAGTATCTCATCCAATTCCGCAGAATCGATCAGTTCATTATACCTTTCTTGGATAGGGGCAAGTGCATCAATGACTACCTGTGCGAGATCTCCCTTGAAATCTCCGTAGCCTTTACCTTCGTAATCCTTTTCCAGGTTCTCCACACTCTTCCCTGATAAGATAGAATAAATCGACAGCAGGTTTGAAACCCCCGGCTTATTTTCTTTATCATATTTTACAATCCCATCAGAATCAGTAACTGCACTCTTGATTTTCTTTTCAATTTGCTTGGGTGTATCCAGGAGCGTAATGAAAGCTTTTTGATTAGGGTCCGATTTGCTCATTTTCTTAAGCGGATCCTGAAGGGACATCACCCTTGCCCCGACTTTTGGGATGCGGACTTCCGGTACAGTGAAAATGTCATTATATTTCTTATTGAACCTCTCAGCCAAATCCCTTGTCAGTTCAAGATGCTGCTTCTGGTCTTCACCCACTGGAACCAGATTGGTCTTATATAATAGGATATCCGCGGCCATCAACGGCGGGTATGTCAGCAGCCCTGCGGATACAGCTTCTTTACCGTGTGATTTATCTTTAAATTGGGTCATTCTCTCAAGTTCCCCGATGTACGCTACACATTGCAGCATCCACCCGGCCTGCGCGTGGGCGGGCACTTCTGATTGAATGAAAAGTGTCGACTTATCCGGATCGATTCCGCTGGCAACATAAAGAGCAGCAAGGCTCTTTATGTTCTTTCTTAATTCCGCCTTGTCCTGCGGTACAGTAATTGCATGCTGATCCACAACACAGAAATAACAATTATAGTCCTCCTGCAGTTCAGTGAACTGTTTTAATGCCCCGATATAATTTCCTAAAGTAATTGTTCCGCTTGGTTGAATCCCGCTGAATATTGTCTGCATTTCATTTCCTCCAATTAATTTTACTCTTGGTATTTACATAAAAAAATCATCCATCCCATTAATAGTGATAGGGACGAATGATTTATTCCGCGGTGCCACCCTAAGTTGCCCTGAAGGCCTCTTGGTCCATGAAACATGGAGCCCCAATATCGGCGGGCTGCCGTCACAAGCTACTATCATTCACAAGTGAAGCTCGAAAGTCCATTCCATACAGCCGCCTGTTTGTTTCCACCTGCCACAAACTCTCTGAGAAAACAGCTTATATGTACTACTCTTTGTCATCGCAAGTTCAGTATTCGAAATGGTTATAAGAGAATAGGAATACAGAAATCAAGTGTAGAAGAGATAAGAGACAAGCAAATCAACAACAACAGCAATACCTCCGCTTAATAGAAAAGGATTCGTCAGTGCAAACTTGTTATTCTTATTATATTCTTCATGAGCTTCCTTTGTCTGATCCATATCATCAAATTGGGAGATGTAGTTTCCCTCTTTTGTGCTTCTCCGAAAACGTTTGAACGAGTATTGGATGCCGTTGAAAAATCCAGACTCGACCACCTTCATCAGCCCGCCTGTGACTGCCAGCCCCATTCCGATAAGGAAGGAGATATTGATGATCTCCAGCTGGAACCCATCGTCGTAAAATAACGAAAATACGGCTGAAAGCAAATATATAATAAGTACTGCAAATAAAACTTTTTTCAATCATTTTCACCAACATTATTTTTTTTATAAGTATATCGAACCTTGGCGGTCATTATCAAGGGATTTTAAATATATATGCAGGAAGTTTTTAATATGCCGGAGCATTTACAAGAGGTTATATTTTCTTTAAATTCTGATAATTACTATAAATAGAAGGACGATAGAAAAATCTTTCAGAATGATATCTTCTTACCAATAAACAATATCCATTCATTTAATTGAATAAAAATTAGTCTTAGTATTAAAAAACAGTAAAAAGAATATATGAATATTATGGAAATTAATGCTATGAAAGTCACTTTTGTAAAGATTGTAACAGAAACTGAAAGGTTAATAAGTGGTCAAAACCTTGATATTACAGGGTTTACAGATAGATGTGATAATTTTGCAAAAAAACTGTTAAATTAATATTGCAATAATTTCTGTATGTTGTATAATAGAAAACGAATCTTCTGACAAATCGGAAGATAAATAAATATGAAACACGAGGAGGTCAATTTCAAGATGAAGAAAAAGTTTTCATTTCTTCTGGTGCTACTATTGGCACTAACTACATTCCTTGCTGCTTGCGGAGGAAACAATGGCAACTCTGCTAACGGCAACTCCAACTCCAACTCCGGAAACAACGGCGGCGGTGAAGGTGAAGAACAGAAAGAAGAAAGACCGCAAGTACTTAACCTGCTGGAAAGTTCTGAGATCCCATCAATGGACTCTTCTCTAGCAACTGACCAGGTTTCATTCATCGTAATGAACCAGGTATATGAAGGTCTATATCGTTTAGGTGAAAACGATGAAGCGGTTCTTGGTATGGCTGCTGAAGAGCCAACTGTTTCCGAAGACGGCAAGACTTACACTTTCAAAATCCGTGAAGATGCTGTCTGGTCCAATGGCGACCCTGTAACAGCAAACGACTTCGTTTATTCTTGGAAGAGAACTTTGAATCCTGATACTGCAGCAGAATATGCTTATATCATGTATGACATCAAAAACGCTCAAAAAGTTAACTCTGGAGAACTTCCAGTTGACGAACTTGGCGTAAAAGCTGTAGATGAGAAGACTTTTGAAGTTCAACTTGAAACTCAAGTTCCTTACTTCAAAGCATTGCTTTCTTTCGCAACTTTCTATCCGCAAAATGAAAAATTCATCACTGAACAAGGCGATCAATATGGCCTTGAAGCAAACACATCTGTTTACAATGGTCCATTCGTACTTAGCGACTGGAAACATGAGCAAAGCTTCCAGGTTAAGAAGAACCCTGACTATTGGGAAGCTGACGTAGTTAAATTGGAAGAAATCAACTGGAACATCGTTAAAGATACTGCTACAGGGGTTAACCTGTATGAAACTAACAAAGCTGACACAGTAGGATTATCAGCTGAATTCGTAGACCAGTACAAAGGTGACGAAAACTTCAAAACTCGTGAAAAGACTTCTGTTTACTTCCTTCGTCTTAACCAGAAGAATGAAGTGTTGAAAAACGTAAATGCACGTAAAGCAATCGACATGGCGTGGGACAAGGAAGGTATGGTACAAGTCCTTCTTAACAATGGTTCCATCCCTGCATACTACCTAGTTCCAAAGAACTTCGTATTCGGTCCTGATGGAGCTGACTACCGTGAAACTAACGGGAACTTCAATGAAACTGATGTTGAAGCAGCTAAAGAAGCATGGGCTAAAGCTAAAGAAGAGGAAGGGTTCGACGAAGTTTCTCTTGAACTATTGAACTACGACTCTGAAAGCTCTAAGAAAATTGGTGAGTACCTGAAAGAACAGCTTGAATCAAACCTTGAAGGACTTACTGTAACAATTTCTCAACAGCCATTCAAACAAAAGCTTGACCTAGAAACTAAAGGTGAATATGACTTCTCATTCGCAGGCTGGGGTCCGGATTATCCAGATCCAATGACATTCGTTGATATGTTCGTTACTGACGGAGCTCATAACCAAATGGCTTACTCTAACCCTGAGTATGACAAGTTGGTTGAAGATGCGAAAACTACATTGCTTGGCGATCCAGAAGCTCGTTGGGAAGCATTACTGAAAGCTGAACAGATCTTGTTCGAAGATGCAGCGATCAGCCCAATGTACCAAGCTGGTGCGTCATACCTTGAACGTCCATATGTACACGGAATCCTTAAGCATGCTTTCGGTGCTGACTTCACTTACAAATGGGCTTACATTGAGTAACATATAACCGCTCAATGAAACAAACTTTCAAAAGGAGAGTGTATGCATTGGCATACACTCTCCTTTTCCACTGAATCGTGAAAGTAATTGCAATTTAAAAAATAGATTGAAAATTTGTCGAAATAAGATATAATATGTAAGGTAGCCAAAAAATAAAAAATAGAAAAAGGGGGGCTAAAGAGTGATCAAATACACTTTGAAAAGACTTGCTTATATGTTTATTACAGTATTAATTATCGCAACAGCCACATTCTTTCTGATGAAGCTCCTTCCTGGGTCTCCACTAACAAACCAAGAAAAGCTTTCACCAGAGCAGCAGCAAATCATCCTAGATAAGTATGGTTTGAATGATCCTCTCCCAGTACAATACGTAACTTACATGACGAACTTAGCGCAAGGCGACTTAGGTTTGTCATTCCAGTACGACAATCGCCCGGTTACACAAATTATCGGTGATCGTATTGGTCCTTCCGCACAACTTGGTTTCCAAGCAATCGTACTAGGAACAATCATTGGGTTAGCTTTAGGGATTTTTGCAGCATTACGGCACAATTCCTGGATAGACTACGGTGCAACAACTTTAGCGGTGTTAGGAATTTCCATTCCATCATTCGTTTTTGCAAGTCTTCTGCAATATTGGGTTGGTGTACAACTGGAATGGTTGCCAGTTGCCCTGTGGGGAGAATTTAAACACACCATTTTACCTACTTTGGCTTTGACAGTAGGAGTTGTAGCAACCATCGCCCGTTTTGCAAGGACAGAAATGCTTGAGGTATTAGGTACTGATTATATCCTTTTGGCAAAAGCAAAAGGAATTTCCAGAAGTGCAACAATACTTAAACATGCTGTCAGAAATACATTGATTCCAATTGTAACTATATTAGGACCAATGACTGTAGGTATCATGACAGGTACACTTGTAATCGAGCAAATTTTTGCCGTTCCTGGTCTTGGTTTTCAGTTCGTCAGCTCTATCAACACGAATGACTATACGGTAATCATGGGTGTAACATTATTCTTCAGTGTCCTATTTATTGGCGTGATATTCCTGGTGGATATCCTTTATGGAATAATTGATCCTCGTATCCGTTTGGCTGGAGGGAAGAAATAATGGAAGTAAACAACAGAAAAGACCTAGAAAACTTAAATCCTGACCTCTTCCAACCTAGGCGGGCAAGTGAGTCGGAATCCGAAGTTATAGGCAGACCAAGCCTGAGTTTCTGGCATGATGCCTGGCTCAGATTATTCAAGAATAAAGGTGCCATTATTGGCCTGGTACTAATGATTCTCATTATAATTATGGCGATTATAGGCCCTAGTCTGAATGAATTCACGTATAAAGAACAAAATATCCGCCATGCAAAGCTGCCTCCTAAAATTGAAGCGCTTTCCTGGATGCCGTGGTTCGATGGTATCGACCACAATGGGGTTAATGCCTATGAAACAAGACAAGTCGAAACTAATTATTGGTTTGGGACAGATGACTTAGGACGCGATATTTTCACCAGAACATGGCAGGGAACACGAATTTCTTTATACATCGGTGTCCTTGCAGCTTTGATTGACTTAATCATTGGTATTGCTTACGGCGGTGTCTCTGGATACTACGGCGGCAGAATTGATGACTTTATGCAGCGTGTTATCGAAGTATTAGTTGGTATACCAAACTTGATCGTCGTAATACTGTTTATCCTTGTATTTGAGCCTGGATTATTCACCATTACGATGGCGATGGTAATTACCGGTTGGACCGGTATGGCGCGGATAGTCCGTGGGCAGATCCTGCAATTGAAAAATCAGGAATTTGTATTGGCTTCCCGTACACTCGGTGCGACAAGCAACCGGTTGATCTGGAAACACTTGCTTCCTAACGTCATGGGTCCTGTTATCATTACAACGATGTTTACAGTACCATCGGCCATTTTCATGGAAGCATTCCTTAGCTTTATCGGTTTGGGTATTGCTGCACCTCAAGCATCTTTGGGATCATTGGTGAATGAGGGTTACAAGTCTATCCAGTCTTACCCTCACATGATGCTGATTCCGTCTGTGGTTATCTCTATAATCATTTTAGCATTCAACCTGCTTGCCGACGGATTGCGCGATGCACTTGATCCTAAGATGCGTAAATAGTGGAAGGAGTAGAAAAAATGAGTAGAATATTAGAAGTTAATGATTTACAAGTCTCCTTCACGACATACGGGGGAGAAGTAAAAGCAGTTCGCGGAGTCGATTTTCATCTTGATAAAGGTGAAACACTCGCGATCGTTGGTGAATCAGGTTCTGGTAAGTCTGTAACAACCAAAGCGATTATGAGGCTGCTACCTAAACCAGCAGGCTTCATTAAAAACGGTGAAATGGTTTTTGAAGGCAAAGACCTGGCAAAAGCATCAGAGAGAGACATGCAAAAGATCCGCGGAAAAGACATTTCAATGATCTTCCAGGATCCAATGACATCTCTTAATCCGACAATGACTGTCGGCAAGCAGATCATGGAGCCGCTTCTGAAGCATCAGAACATGAGTAAGTCAGATGCGAAAAAGCGTACAATCGAATTGTTAAAGCTTGTCGGACTTCCGAATCCTGAAGGGCGTTTCAAGCAGTATCCCCACCAGTTCTCAGGCGGTCAAAGGCAGCGTGTCGTTATTGCGATCGCACTTGCATGTAATCCTAAGATTCTTATCGCGGATGAACCTACTACTGCACTGGACGTTACAATCCAGGCTCAGATCCTTGAATTGATGAAGGATCTGCAGAACAAAATTGACACATCCATCATTTTCATTACTCATGATCTTGGTGTTGTGGCAAACGTTGCTGATCGTGTTGCTGTCATGTACGGCGGACAGATTGTGGAATCTGGAACAGTGGATGAAATTTTCTATGATCCGAGACATCCTTATACTTGGGGGCTTGTGGCATCTATGCCTACACTTGATACAGAAACTGGCCAAGAGCTGAAAGCGATCCCTGGTACTCCTCCTGATCTGATGAACCCTCCAAAAGGAGATGCGTTCGCACTCAGAAGTGAGTATGCACTGAAAATTGATTTCGAACAAGAACCACCGACTTATAAAGTGTCTGATACACACTTCGTCAAATCTTGGTTGCTGCATCCTGATGCTCCAAATGTCGAGCCGCCGGAAGCTGTTAAAGTGAGACAGCGCAAAATGCCTTCCAACTATGATGAGCCGGTATTATTTGAGGAGGTTCGCTCATAATGGCTGAAAAATTACTAGAAATTAAGAACTTAAAACAATACTTTAACCCTGGAAAACCCAACATGGTCAAAGCAGTGGATGATATCTCTTTTGACATCTACAAAGGGGAAACATTGGGGCTGGTTGGTGAGTCCGGATGCGGTAAATCCACTACAGGACGTACCATCATCCGCCTTTATGATGCCACTGACGGACAGGTTTTGTTTGAAGGTGAAGACGTTCATGGGAAAAAATCCCGTAAGGAACTGAAAAAGTTCAACCGGAAAATGCAGATGATTTTCCAGGATCCTTACGCTTCATTGAACCCCCGTATGAAGGTAGCTGATTTGATCGCTGAAGGAATCGATATTCACGGTCTTGCTACTTCTTCAGAAGCGCGGTTGAAAAAAGTCCATGAACTTCTTGAAACGGTTGGTCTGAATAAAGAGCACGCAAACCGCTACCCGCATGAATTCTCAGGCGGTCAGCGCCAGCGTATCGGTATTGCCAGGGCCCTTGCAGTAGATCCTGACTTCATCATTGCGGATGAGCCGATCTCAGCACTTGACGTTTCAATCCAGGCTCAGGTTGTTAACTTGATGAAAGACCTTCAGCGTGAAAAAGGTTTAACATATCTTTTCATTGCCCATGACCTTTCAATGGTTAAATACATCAGTGACAGAATCGGAGTTATGTATTTTGGTAAGCTTGTAGAACTGGCGCCAAGTGATGCGTTATATAAGAATCCGCTTCACCCATATACACAATCGCTTCTGTCTGCCATACCGCTTCCTGACCCGGACTATGAACGTTCCAGAAAGCGTAAAACCTATGATCCTGCAGTCCACAATTATACCGAAAGTGATGATTTGGAACTTCGTGAAGTTGCACCAGGTCACTTTGTATATTGTTCTGAAAAGGAATTCGCTCAATATAAAGCACAATACAAACAATAATATAGAAGACCTCAGATTTTATCTGAGGTCTTTTTATATGCATACCCCGGCAGATGCCTCTTAAACGGTTGTGATTTGATTCCCCAGGAAATCTCGCTTTTAGTCAGTAAAAATGTTTTATATATTGCTCATTCACTGGTAAAATAGGGTATATAATATAAAAATTACGAAATTAGTAAACTATCACTAAAATGTTAAGGGGAGAGGTTAATTTTGAAATTTAGAAGTGCAATGACAGCGATGGGGATATCAGTCCTCTGTCTCTTGCCGTTTACCAGCGCAAGTGCTGAGGAGACAGAAGGGAAGACAATGCAGAAACACTCATCCATTGAGCTTGGTTTACAGGAAAAGTCACTGCCTAAGCAAATGTCCCGTTTCATCTATGATTCAGGCCTGGAATTTACATATCCGGATGCTGTCAGGGGTGTTTATGTAACAGGGCACTCTGCGGGCGGCGGCCGTTTTGATACTTTGATAGACTTAATTGATAATACTGACTTGAATGCCATGGTAATTGATATCAAGGATGACTGGGGTAACATCACCTACCAGACAGAGGAATCCGAATATAAAGGTATTGGCAAGCCCTATATAAAGGATCCTGTCGAAGTACTCAAAAAGATGGAAGAAAAGCAGATCTATCCTATTGCCAGGGTAGTAGTATTCAAAGATTCCGTATTGTCAAAGGCAAAGCCTGAGCTCTCCTATATGGAAGGCAATGAAGTATGGAAAAACGGAAGGGGAGAATCCTTCGTTAATCCGTTCCTGAAAGAAGTCTGGGATTATAATGTGGGCATTGCCATTGAAGCAGCCAAGATGGGATTCCAGGAAATCCAATTTGACTATGTCCGCTTCCCGGAAGGCTTTGAAAAGAGAGACACGGAACTGAAATACAGCATGGGGGAATATGCTGATTTAGATGAAGACAATGTTCAAAAAAGGGTTCATGCAGTAACAGATTTTGTGGCATATGCAAAAGAGCAGCTCGAGCCTTATGGGGTTGATGTTTCAGTTGATATCTTCGGTTATACGGCTACATTACCGGAAGCCCCTGGAATCGGCCAGAATTTCTCAAAGATCTCTGAACATGTCGATGTCATTTCTTCGATGATCTATCCTAGTCATTGGACTTCCTATTTCGGGATAGCCAAACCAGATCTTGAACCTTATAAGTTGATTACCGAGTATGCGAAACTTGAGAACAAAAAGCTTGCTGAACTGGAAAATCCTCCGGTTTCCCGCCCTTGGCTGCAGGACTTTACAGCGTCTTATCTTGGGTCGGGTAATTATAAACAGTATGGCAAAGCCGAAGTCGAAGCACAGATCAAAGCACTTAAAGAGCAGGGAATCAATGAATATCTCCTATGGAATGCGGGAAATACCTATACAGAAAATGTGGATTTCACACCTTGATTTCCCCTGAAAGCCGGCAGTGCAAGCTGTCGGTTTTTTGCTGATGTCCGGCCGGCACAGCCGCATATGATTTGACTTTTACTCTCAGTACGATAGAATTAAATTGGTAATAAAAACCGCTTTACATCCACTTTTTTATCCCACTTACTGCCTTCGCATCTTCCTGAAGGCAATCAATATCCCTAGAATACAAATAATATCCAGGCTTTGCTTTCCCGTTTTGTTTTTTGAAGGCAGGAAATAATAAATGTGTATTGTGGATAAGCGACATAAGTTGACTTAATTAAACAAAAGGAGTAGATCCATGCATTGGTATGAGAAGTTAAATCAATATTTCCCTGTAGAAGAAATGAAATCAAAAGAACATATGGAAACATTGCTCAAAGAACGCAGTGATATCTATCATAAGGACGAAGATGAGTACCATGTGTTGATGTACGCCGAGCTCAAAGATTTTATATTCATTGATTATCTGTTTGTGTCCTCAAAAGCAAGAGGACAAGGACTCGGGCATAAGCTGATTGAAAAATTAAAGAAAAAGGGAAAACCAATCATTCTTGAAGTTGAACCTGTTGATTATGAAGATACAGATTCCGAAAAGAGACTGAGGTTTTATAAGAGGGAAGGTTTCGAACACGCTTCCAGCATCGGGTACCGCAGAAGGTCCCTTGCCACACATGAAATCAACGAAATGGAAATCTTATATTGGGCACCTGAAAATGAATCTGAGGAATTGGTTTATCAATCCATGATCAAAACCTATGAACTGATTCATACCTATAAAGACACAAAATTTTATGGTGCATCTTATCAGCCGGCAGATGAAGTATTAAATATTGAAGAAGACAAGAACACAGATATCCTGAAGGATATTTGAATGAGAAAGCCTTATTGAATTTTTCAATAAGGCTTTTCTATTCTCAAGTAAGAATAAATGCACAAAAAATGTTTTAAGTGTTATAGAATCGGGTATTTGTTAAATGAAACAAAAGTTATGTAAATGCTTGCATCTATCATTGACAATTTAGTTAAAACTATATTCAAGTTACCTTTTTTCATGTATAATACATAAGAGAGATTTCTTCTTTAAATTAATTATTAAATAAGAAACCTTTATTTAAAAGAAACCTCTACTTGTAAAAAAATAAGTCTTAATAATATAAGGGAGTGTGAATGGTTCATGGTAACTTTGTTCACTTCACCTAGTTGTACATCCTGCCGTAAGGCGAAAGCTTGGTTAGAAGATCATGAAATTCCATATAAAGAGAGAAATGTATTCTCAGAACCGTTAAGCATTGATGAGATCAAAGAAATCTTAAGAATGACGGAAGACGGTACAGATGAAATCATCTCTACTCGATCTAAGACATTCCAAAAGCTGAATGTTGAACTCGATGCTCTTCCGCTGCAGAATCTTTTCGAACTTATCCAGCAAAATCCTGGTTTGCTTCGCAGACCAATTATTATGGACGAAAAGAGACTTCAAGTAGGATATAATGAAGATGAAATCCGTCGTTTTCTTCCGCGTAAAGTGCGTACATTCCAATTGCTTGAAGCACAGCGTATGGTCAACTAATATATTTTTATTCCTTCATGCCCAGGCATGGAGGTTTTTTTTGTGTGATCTTTGTTGCTATTCAATATGGTCCATTCACCATGCCTTTATACAAAATGTTGAAAAAGAGAAGGAGAAGAGATGAATAATTTATTGCAAGGGAAAAATTCTCTATACTGGCTGGCCAAATGGAGAATCCCGACAGCTGCAATCAATATGAAGACAGGCTTTTAATTGCCTATTGAAATGTTTTAAAGCATAGGACATAGGATAACTTAGTAATAAGGGAGAAGCACTAAAACTTGAATTCTCAGTGAATTTAAGCTAAAATAACCAAAACACTGGAATGTATTTGGTTTTACTATGATTGAAAAATAGGCATATTTTTAATTCCATTTCTGTATGTTTTATCATAAAATAAGAGTACAAGGTATAAACTAATTCAACTGCTCAGGATATGGCAATAATTCAGGGCATGCTTCACTGTCACCGGCATTCAAGGGAATGGCAAAATGAATGCTGAGGGCCAGGAAGAGAGATTAGTTAAACAGTCTACATCATTTTCAGAGCTGATGGCTCAGGGGTGCAGTCCCTTCACCAAATTGAACAGAAGGGAGAGGTGTTTGATGGAGATAGAACGTATTAATGACAATACTGTAAAGTTTTATATTTCATATGGCGATATAGAGGAAAGAGGCTTCGACCGGGAAGAAATCTGGTATAACCGCGAACGAAGCGAAGAGCTTTTCTGGGAGATGATGGATGAAGTCCATCAGGAAGAGAACTTTACGATTGAAGGTCCATTATGGATTCAAGTACAAGCTCTCGACAAAGGTCTCGAGGTTTTGGTAACACGTGCACAAGTCACCAAAGATGGACAGAAATTTGAGCTGCCGATTCCGGAAGACAAAATGAAGGACCTGCCTGTTGATGAGCGGATTGAAGACTTTCTTGATCAACACTTCCAAATGAAACAGGATCAGGAAGATCAAGAAGGATCACTTGAATTCACGATTAAATTCAAGGATTTTGAAGATGTCATATCACTATCCAAGAAAATGGCAGCCTCTGTATATGAGCATCTTTCTACAAAATTGTTTTCCTTTGAAGGAACTTATTACCTTCACATTGAGTTTTCAGATGAACACTTTACAGAGGAAGAAATCGATAATGTATTGAGCATAATGCTTGAATACGCGGATGAGTCCAGCTTGACTGTACATCGGTTGAGTGAATACGGTACATCCATCATGGATGAGGATGTATTCAACACAGTAACCAAACATTTCAGTTAAATAATATATCACTCATCGCATTCTCTGCCGGAGGATGCGTTATTTTTTGTGAAAAGGCTGTTTACGCATATATTTTAGCTTTCGGAGAAATTCCATGTACCGGATTTTCCGCTGTAGTCCAAGGTCTTTCACTCGAAAAAGGGAGAGTAGCTCTTTTCTTTCTTGCTTACCGGGGTTTTTACCGCGAATTATCAATATATATTGGAAATTTATATTGAGCAGCAACAAAGTCTATAAAAAGAGCCTATGAAAAAGAAGGAAAAGCGCGGGTTATCTAGAATTTTATAGGGACAGGAGGTGAATCATGCTGACAGCATTAAACAATCGAAAAGAAATAGTCTCGCTTTTTCGATTATCAATTGAACAGATTAGAATGATAAAAGGACATAATTTCGTTTGTCCTCAATGCGGTTCCCCGGTTACCATCAAAGCTGGAGAGATTAAGATCCCCCATTTTGCCCATGTTTCGGGTACCCGATGTGAAGGCAGCCATGAACCAGAGACAGCCCGCCATCTCAAAGGGAAAATTCAGCTTTTCCATCATTTTTCTTCATTCCTTGACGAAGTTTCATTAGAGCGCTATTTCCCTTCCATCAGACAAAGACCGGATGTGTTCATTCAACTGGATAAGAGGCATTTTGCTATTGAGTATCAATGTACCCCAATCAGCAGTGCCGCCTTTGCTGAAAGGACTTCCGGATACCTCAGCAGAGGGATAGATCCAATTTGGATTTTAGGGAAACCTGTGAAGGCAAATGGTGCAGAAACTTTGCTGTTATCCAGCTTTCAGCAAAATTTCATCAGATACAGCGTTCATGCAGGTTACTGGCTGGCTCTTTATAACAGCTCTACGGAAACCATCTACTTTTATTTCAATCTTTTCCCTTTATCAGTGAACATATTTACCTTCAATCTTTATTCCGTTCCTCTTACCTCCATACCTTTTCCATTCCAGCTTCCCTTTAATAACGAAAACCGTCAACAAAGTGAACGTTTTACAGCATCCCAAGATTCTTGGAAGCAATGCAAAATTAAATATAACCGGGGAGTGAACGATTTGTTGTTGAGATCTCTCTATTTAAACCGTGATCATCTAATGGCACTCCCTGTATTTATTGGGTTACCCTGTGAGCATATGCTCCTTTTCAAAAGCAATCCGATCGAGTGGCAGTATTACCTCTGGTGTGATGTGCTTAAGGGAAAGGCGGCAGGTGAAAAAGTACATCTGTCTGATTTCATTAATTGCCTGAAGCGCAGAGAAGAGGGTGGCTTTATTCAGTATCGAAAGCTTCCCCTCATAGAAGAAGAATTAAGAAAGAAAGCCCTGCAAAATTACTTAATGGTTTTGGAAGAAAGAGACATAATAAAAAAAGTCTCCTGTTATGAATATTTACTTCTGCAATCACATACTAAATAACGTTAAGACTCTATGGCTAAAATCTGGTTTACTTTGTGAAAAAACCCATCTCTTGCAGGATTTTCTTTTTTGATAGAGAATGTAAGAGGGTAGGTTTAATTTCGAAAAGCGAAAGAATGGAGGATACATATGGCAAACGAAACAGCAGTAAAGAGTCTCCCGAATCGTAAGGATATCAAGGAAGAATTGACATGGAGGCTTGAAGATATTTTTGCAAGCGATGAGGTATGGGAAAAAGAGTATAAAGAGGTACAGGAACTGATCAAAGAAGCAGGTAAATACCAAGGTACGCTATCTGAGAGTCCAGAACAGCTTTATAAAGCTTTGAAGTTCCAGGATGAGGTATCCGAAAGAATGGGAAGGTTGTACTCTTATTCCCATATGAGATATGACCAGGATACAACCAATTCATATTATCAAGGACTTGATGACAGGGCAAAAACGCTGTATACACAGTTATCAAGCTCTTTTGCTTATCTTGTCCCAGAGGTGCTTGCGATTGAAGAGAGTCAGTTGAACAGCTTCCTGGAGCAGAATAAGGACTTGCAGCTTTATAAGCATGCACTTGAAGAGATTAATTTGCAGCGCCCTCATATCCTGACAGCTGAACAGGAAGCGCTTCTTGCCCAGGCATCTGAGGTACTGGGAGCTTCAGCCAATACATTCGGTATGCTGAATAATGCCGATATGGAATTCCCCAGCATCAAAGATGAAAACGGTGAAGAAGTAGAAATCACTCACGGCCGTTACATCCGTTTTCTTGAAAGTGATGATCGCCGTGTCAGGGAAGACGCATTCAAAGCAGTTTATAAGACGTATGGGAAATTTCAAAATACATTCTCAAGCACTTTAAGCGGCACAGTTAAAAAAGACAATTTCAGCGCGCAGGTAAGGAACTATGATTCTGCCCGTCATGCGGCGCTTTCTGCAAATAATATCCCTGAAACAGTATATGAAAATCTGGTGAAGACGGTAAATGATAATCTGCATCTGCTTCACAGATATGTCAAGCTGCGCAAGAAAGTACTTGGTCTTGATAAGCTTCATATGTATGACCTTTATACACCGCTTGTAAAAGAAGTGAAAATGGATATTCCTTATGAAGAGGCCAAGGATATGATCCTGGAAGGTTTGACACCGCTTGGTGATGAGTACATCAATCTGTTGAAAGAAGGGTTTGAAAACCGATGGGTCGATGTCGTTGAAAACAAAGGCAAAAGAAGCGGCGCGTACTCTTCTGGTGCATACGGAACTAACCCGTATATCCTGATGAACTGGCAGGATAACGTCAATAACTTGTTTACTTTGGCTCATGAATTCGGCCACAGTATTCACAGTTATTACACAAGAAAATCCCAGCCATATCCTTATGGAAATTATTCCATTTTCGTTGCAGAGGTAGCTTCAACTTGCAATGAATCATTGTTGAATAACTATCTGCTCAACACAATTGACGATGAGAAAAAGCGTTTATACCTATTGAACCATTACCTTGAAGGGTTCAGGGGGACAGTATTCAGACAGACCATGTTTGCCGAATTCGAACATATCATTCACAAAAAAGCTCAAGAAGGCGAAGCCCTTACGGCCGAAATGCTGACAAAGGAGTACTATGAATTGAACAAAAAGTACTTCGGGGATGAAGAAATTTCTATCGATGAAGAAATAGGTCTTGAGTGGGCGCGAATTCCGCATTTCTATTACAATTACTATGTATATCAATATGCTACAGGCTTCAGTGCTGCAACAGCATTGAGCAAGCAGATCCTTGAGGAAGGCCAGCCTGCAGTCGAAAGGTATATCGAGTTCCTTAAATCGGGAAGTTCTGACTATCCAATCGAAGTATTGAAAAAAGCCGGAGTTGACATGACAGTATCGCAGCCGATTGAAGAAGCGATGAAAGTATTTGAAGAAAATCTGATTGAGATGGAAAAAATGTTATCTTAATAGTATGAGGAAAAGGGCCATGATGTTGAATCATGAGCCCTTTTTGGTCATAATATTCAAAGACAGCTATTTAGAAATCCTAGATATCCACTGGGATAAAGAGTGTTAAAATGGTCGGAAATCCAAGTTACAACCTGGATTTCCGACCATTTTGTGGCTCTTTTGCAATGTTGATGTCCTTAAAACTGGTAGTCAAGACAGGTATGGGTCTCTTTTGCAATGTTTTTGTCCTTGAAACTGGGAGTCAAGACAGGTATGGGTCTCTTAGGCAGTGTTGATGTCCTTGAAACTGGAATTCAAGACGTGTTTGGGTCTCTTTTGCAATGGTGATGTCCTTGAAACTGAGATTCAAGACAGGTATGGGTCTCTTAGGCAGTGTTGATGTCCTTGAAACTGGAATTCAAGACGTGTTTGGGTCTCTTTTGCAATGGTGATGTCCTTGAAACTGGGAGTCAAGACGTGTTTAGGTCTCTTTTGCAGTGTTGATGTCCTTGAAACTGGGAGTCAAGACGTGTTTTGGTCTCTTTTGCAATGGTGATGTCCTTGAAACTGGGAGTCAAGACAGGTACGGGGCTCTTAGGCAGCGTTGATGTCCTTGAAACTGGGAGTCAAGACAGGTATGGGGCTCTTAGGCAGTGTTGATGTCCTTGAAACTGGAACTCAAGACAGGTTAGGAGCTCATTTGCAGTGTTGATGTCCTT
>NZ_QXIR01000079.1 GCF_003581585.1 Bacillus salacetis | reverse complement strand
CTGCCCGTGGGACTTGATCCCGGCCGTTATACTGTCCACCCCCTACTTGTAGAAACATGTTTGAGGCTGGTTGGGGCATAGACCCCGCATAACAAGCGAAGCTATGACACTACAAGATAGACAGGGGCAACCGACAATCTACAAAAAGGAGATGTGATAACGTATGGATCCAGTGATTGGCCTGGATGTCGCAAAAGGAGAAAGCCAAGTTCAAGCTTTCCTGGCAAGAAAGCAACCCTTCGGGAAGACCTTTAAATTCAAGCATGATACCAGAGGATTACGTGATTTTTTTATGTTTTATAAAGAGCTGGAACTACACGCTGACTCAAATCCTGTCATTGTATTTGAGTCCACTGGGCACTATCATGAACCCGTTTTACAGTATCTTGAGGAAAGAAGGATTGTGTACTACTTAGTGAATCCCGTTGTTTCTTACGAAACGAAAAAAAGTAGTCTTCGAAAAGTGAAGTCCGATCCAGCCGATGCGAAACATTTGTGCGAGATGTACTACAAAGAGGACTTAGTTGCCTATCAAAGGAAAAGTGTTCAAACGATGAATTTGAGGAATCTATGTAGGCAACACGATTCTTTAACACGTAACTATGTACAGCTGAAACTACAGTTCCAAACAATATTGGATCAGATATTCCCTGAATACAAAGGGGTTTATAGCAATTTATACGCACCTCTTTCCTTAAAAACTTTACTCCTCTATCCTACTTCTCATGAGGTATTAAAGGTTCCATCGGATGAATTAGCTAAGGAGATGGGTGGTCTAGGAGGAAAAAGATCGAATGGTTGGTTTTATGAAAAAGCTTTGAAGTTAAAACAAGCAGCAGAACGAAATCCATTTAAGAAAACGTTGTATGACAGCCACTTGATTACATTAAAGATGTATATTCAAATGCTTCTTCAACAACGTGACTTTCTAAACGCACTAGAACAAGAGATTGATAAGTTAGCGACGGAGTTTGAGGAATATGAAATTCTAACATCAATCCCAGGAATAGGTACTAAAATAGCAGCGAATCTCATTTCAGAAATAGGCGATGTAACGCAGTTTAGTCATCCCAAGAAACTAGTTGCTTATGCAGGACTTGATCCAAGGGTATATCAATCTGGTAAGTTTACGGCTTCGATTAACCGGATTACTAAAAGAGGTTCTACGAAACTCCGTCAGACCCTCTATACGGCTGTACAGTGCGGACTAACCAATAATCGCAACATAAGAATCCGAGAGTATTATGATAAAAAAAGAAGTGAGGGCAAGCCTCACAAAGTAGCCATCATAGCTTGCGCCAACAAGCTATGGCATTGGATTTATGCCATATTAAAACATAAGCAAATGTATAATCCATAAACCAATACAAATAATTACACAACTTACAAAAACTTCAATTTAAGATCTTGAAGTTTCTTTGTCATGCACAATTTTATTATACCATCTTTGATTTAGTATGATTACTTAAAAAGTATTGACTTATATTAGCTGGTATAAT
>NZ_QXIR01000078.1 GCF_003581585.1 Bacillus salacetis | reverse complement strand
CGTTCTATTTTTAAGGGATTTTCCTGATATCCCCTCATCCGCAAATATCCCAGCAAATTCGTATCGAGGATCTTTGAGGATTAAATACGTATAGTAAGCTACCTGTGTTTTATAACTGGTTAGCTGCTCTTCACGATCCGTAGATACCCTACAATAGGCAGCAGTTCTAAGTGGTTTTGTAACCGGCTGGTTTGTTGTTGAGGAGGGATGGTCACGCAAGTTCTTTTCTATCGTCTTTAACATGCTTTGCCCTTTTTTCGGTTCAATTTTGATGACTTCTCTTTCCATAAGTGCTTGCATGCTTTCCTCACTCCTTTCTTTCAAATGTCCTTCTGCATCAATGATCTGATACAGTGGTTCATGCTCTTGTTGTTTTTGAAACTTCTTGTTTGGTTGTCTTTCAAGAATCTCTTCTTTCTGTAGATTATCAGGCATCTTTCCTACTATGGTTTCTGTCCCATCGACCCACTCAATGCGATAATCATCGGGAGAATAAATGACCGCTCCCATCAACCAAGCCCTAAGATGTTCAATCGTAATGGTTTCTAGAAACTCCTTTACATTTTGAACCGTCTCAAGCCAACTCAATGTTTGGTTCCGGAAAATTCGATCGTCTTCAATCCTGGCGATGTGTTGCTCAAACTCTTTATAGGCTTGTTCTACTTTGGCCAGCTCACCCTTCCCTTCTTTTGCTAACTCCAGTTCAGTCATCCACCTTAACCGATGAAACTCGAAATGGTCCTTCTGATTTATCTCTTGGAGCACCTTCCTAGCCACATCAAGAACGGAAGGGTTCGTCATATCAAATTTCTGTTTGAATCCCTCCAGCAAAATCTTCCTCAAACGATCTTCTCTAATCGATGTAAAATCACAGGCACCGATATCACTCGCTTGGCACTTCCAATAGTTCACCCTTCTTGTTGGATAGTTGTTCAACCGATAGCCACAGCGGTGACAGTTCATTCTCCCTGAAAGACAATGTTTATTCCCTTTTGGCCCTGTGGACTTCCTCTTAGGCTTAATTTCTTCTAAGCGTTTCTGTGTCTGTTCAAATACTTCCATACTAATGATAGGAGGGTGGCAATTTTCAATCGCAATTTCATCTCTCATATGTTTGGTGGTTTTATTGGTAAAAAGATCTTTGGTTCTTACTCTCGTTAATTTGTTCCCGGTATAGGTGACGTTCGTTAATATATGTTTTACGGTCGAGCCTCTCCACAGGTCTTTCCCAACCGATGTTTTTATCCCTTGATGCATTAATTCGCGTGCAATTTCAGCCATGGTCATTCCTTGCAAAAACAAGTCAAAAATAAGGCGAACAATCGCTGCTCCTTCTTCATTAACTTGAAGGGTATTTCGTCCGTCTTTTTCTACCAAATCATAACCAAGCATTTTATTGTATCGAGGGAGGCCTTTCTTGAAGTTCTTTTCAAACCCCCACCTGGTTGATGTTGAAATGGTCTCGATTTCTTCTTGGGCAAGGGCTGCATACGTACTTAGAAGAAATTTATTATATTC
>NZ_QXIR01000077.1 GCF_003581585.1 Bacillus salacetis | reverse complement strand
CAATATAATAAATTTCTTCTAAGTACGTATGCAGCCCTTGCTCAAGAAGAAATCGAGACCATTTCAACATCAACCAGGTGGGGATTTGAAAAGAACTTCAAGAAAGGCATCCCTCGGTACAATAAGATGCTTGGTTATGATGTGGTGAAAGTAGATGGACGAAATACCCTTCAAATTAGCGAAGAAGGGGCAGTAATTGTTCGCCGTATCTTTGACTGGTTTTTACAGGGGATGACCATGGCTGAAATAGCACGAGAACTAATAAACCAAGGGATAAAGACATCAGTAGGCAAAGACCTGTGGAGAGGATCAACTGTAAAACATATTCTAACGAACGTGACCTATACCGGTAACAAACTGACGAGGGTTCGAACAAAAGACCTTTTCACCAATAAAACCACCAAACATATGAGAGATGAAATTGCGATTGAAAATTGCCACCCTCCAATCATTAGTATGCAAGTATTTGAACAAACACAGAAACGCTTAGAAGAAATTAAACCTAAGAGGAAGTCCACAGGACCAAAAGGGAATAAACATTCTCTTTCAGGAAGAATGACCTGTCACCGCTGTGGCTATCGGTTGAACAACTATCCAACGAGAAGGGTGAACTATTGGAAGTGCCAAGCGAGTGATATCGGCGCCTGTGATTTTACATCGATTAGAGAAGATCGTTTGAGAGAGATTTTGCTGGAGGGCTTCAAACAGAAATTTGATATGACGAATGATTCCGTTTTCGATACGGCCAAGAAGGTGCTTCAAGAGATTAATCAGAAGGACCATTTCGAGTTTCACCGATTAAGGTGGATGGCTGAACTGGAGTTAGCAAAAGAAGGGAAGGGTGAGCTGGCCAAAGTAGAACAAGCCTATAAAGAGTTTGAACAACACATCGCCAGGATTGAAGATGATCGAATCTTTCGGAACCAAACATTGAGCTGGCTTGAGACGGTCCAAAATATAGAGGAGTTTCTAGAAACCATTACGATTGAACAGCTTAGGGCTTGGTTGATGGGAGCGGTCATTTATTCTCCCGATGATTATCGCATTGAGTGGGTCGATGGGACAGAAACCATCGTAGGGGAGATGCCTAATAATCTACAGAAAGAAGAGATTCTTGAAAGTCAATCAAACAAGAAGTTTCAAAAACAACAAGAGCATGAACCACTGTATCAGATCATTGATGCAGAAGGACATTTGAAAGAAAGGAGTGAGGAAAGCATGCAAGCACATATGGAACGAGAAATCATCAAAATTGAACCGAAAAAAGGGCAAAGCATGTTGAAGACGATAGAAATGAACTTGCGTGACCATCCCTCCTCAACAACAAACCAGCCGGTTACAAAACCACTTAGAACTGCTGCCTATTGTAGGGTATCAACGGACCGTGAAGAGCAGCTAACCAGTTATAAAACACAGGTAGCTTACTATACGTATTTAATCCTCAAAGATCCTCGATACAAATTTGCCGGGATATTTGCGGATGAGGGGATATCCGGAAAATCCCTTAAAAATCGAACA
>NZ_QXIR01000076.1 GCF_003581585.1 Bacillus salacetis | reverse complement strand
ACAAAGTTTACGAAAAACTCCCATGACGGCGCTTCCCGCCGCCACCATCTATCATCAAAATAGTCGTTGCCCCATTTAAAGGTCTGCCTCCATCATTCTCTGACCATAATGAGCCTAACAATACTGCCAGTCCGGAGACTCTTTGGTGGATCTTCTACTAGAAGATACCCTGTACGAAAAACTGGTTGTGACAGATTTGAAGAACCAACTATTGTGCCTGTGGTACGTATACAAAAATTTTGCATTAATTCATCTGTCGCTTGTATTGTTAGTACTGATTATGAGGTGACGTATAAATGGAAGCAATGATTGAGCGGTGTGCAGGCCTAGATGTACACCAAGAAACAGTAGTCGCATGTGTTTTGTTCGGTCCTTTGGATAAGAGGCCTAAAAAAGAAATTCAAACTTTCCCGACGACCACTTCGGGGCTCTTGGCTTTAAGTGATTGGTTAGCCTCCCAGGAAGTAACGGATGCGGTCATGGAAAGCACCGGCATCTATTGGAAGCCCGTCTGGAATGTACTTGAACATAGTGTGCAGCTGGTGCTTGCCAATGCCCGCCATGTTAAAAATGTTCCAGGGAGGAAAACCGACGTTAAAGATGCTGAATGGCTGGCAAAATTACTGCGGTCAGGATTAATTGAAAGCAGCTTTGTGCCACCTGCGGATATTCGTGACCTGCGTGATTTAACCCGGTATCGAAAAAAGCTGATTAATTCTCGTACTGCCGAGCGCAATCGAATACACAAAATCCTTCAAGACGCGAATATTAAACTAACCTCTGTGTTTTCAGATTTATTCGGTGTTACCGGCTGTCGCATTCTCGAAGCACTCATTAACGGAGAAAAGATTGAACTCCATTCCCTTCAACAAATGGTGGACCCAAGAGTAAAGGCCTCCCTAACAGAAATTTACGAAGCATTGAATGGACGTATCCGCAAACACCATTGCGATATGTTGCGTTTTCATTGGGAACACATCTCCTACCTGGATCAGACCATCGATAAAATCGTCGAACAGATTGATCAGGTACTCATTCCCTATCGAGAGGAATGCGAACTGTTAGACACAATACCTGGCGTGAATAAGGACTCAGCCGCCATTTTCATAGCTGAAATGGGAGTGGATATGTCTGTCTTTGGATCAGCAAAGCGTTTAGCATCTTGGGCCGGGGTAAGTCCGGGAAACTATGAGAGTGCAGGTATTAAAAAAAAAGTAAAACGACCTATGGAAACAAAGCTCTCCGAACGGTTGCGGTAGAATGTTCATTCGCCACAGACAGGCAAATCAACCGCATCTCTGCGCACCGAAAAAGAATTATGAAACGACAAGGAAAAGCCAAAGCACGTATTGCCTCCGCCCATTTACTTTTGACCATTGCTTATAACGTTCTAAAAACAAAAGAACCCTATCAGGAACTAGGCCCTGATTATTATCAGCAGAAAGAACAAAACAAAGATCTTAAAATCATTCAATATCTAAGGAAGAAAGGTTACAATATAGAATTAAACGAAGATAAGTCCGCCTAAGCAATAAGAAAACAAAACAGCTAACAGATCCTTGGCCCCCAAAAAATTGAGAAGGTGGAGGGCTTAGCTTCGTGTTGTCTTCTAGCCAAAGGAGTTTTCATACAAAGAGCC
>NZ_QXIR01000075.1 GCF_003581585.1 Bacillus salacetis | reverse complement strand
GCTTCAAAGGGTAAGTTTAGGAAGTAAATATGCCGCTGCCCCAAGCAAACTAGTCTTCAAGGGTACGATTCGCTCGTAAGTCCAACTTTCCTCACGCCTTTCATCCATAAAGGTCCATTGTACCAATAAAAAATTCCGTATACAGAATAAAAGAAGAACTAAAGAAGTACCTTTGGCATAAAATTATCAATAGCTGGCCAGAACGCTAAAAGATTGTATCCAAAGTATTATGACAAATCGTTTATATTCGAAACTAAATCAAATGGTCTTCCGTCTAATTATAAAGGGGAGGGAATCCTTTGCGTGCATTTATCACTATGCTCTTAATTTCAATGATCGTCATACAGGGATGCAGTCCTAAAGATGAAGAAATTCAAGGTTTAATAGAATATGAATACATCTCTCAAAATGAGGGTCTTACAGCTGAGGTAAGCCAATGGCTGAATGACTCAAAGAATTCCAAGGATGCAGGGATTCATAGTTTAAGCACCGGGGACGGAGTTACATATGTGTATGCCAAGGGATACAAGAAAGCCAAGGCTGCATACATTTATCAAGTCATCGAAGGCAAGGTATATCACAATATGAAGGTCACGCTGCTGACAGGAAAAGAAAGGGATACTACTTTTATAAAGATCAAATATGAATCTGATACTTGCTGTGATACCGAAATTTTTGATGAAACCGATAGTGAAAAAGAATTCTATGACGCACCTGAATGAAATGAATCGCAAAAAGTGGAGGAATCATTAATGGGAATTCTAGTTGGGATTGGCGTATTCATTTTGGCTATTGTGCTTTTGTCGCTTGAAATCGCGATTGTTGAAGACAAAGGAAATGGAAAACGTTCATATCTGGATGCTTGTAAACGAAGCCTGCTGTTTGTGATTCCATTAGCACTCATAGCGGTGGCGATGTACTATGCTTTTTTTAACTGAAGGCAAGGGTGGAAGGAGAAACATCCCGTTTAAGAAGTATAAATGTTTGATGCTTCTGCTGACTTTTTTGATTGCCGGTTGTAATAACTCGAATGAATTACCAATAGAAATGGCTGCCTATAACAGCCTGACAGAAGAAGAGGCACAATTGATCCCAGTCTCGCCAAAAGATGCAGTGGTGGAAAAAGTGCTTGCTGATGAAGAATTGGGAGAAAAAATAGGGAAGGAATTTATTGGACAGTCCATCTATACTGTTACTTTCAATCATACAGAAAACGAACAGAATGGAAGGCTGATCGTCTATCTGGAAAAAGATAAAAAGACCATCATCGGAAAAGGATTTGAACAGTAGAGGGGGACCGGATGTGGTACTCTATTTTTTTTTGGAGTTAGACTGAAAGAGTCCGAACAGGGCGGGATTCGGACAAAAGCCATGCGAGGCAGCCGAAAACTGTCCGAAACAGCGAAGGATTCGGACAGAAATCAAGCGAGGCAGCTGGAAAATGTCCGAATTAGGACGGGATTCGGACAGAAATCAAGCAAGGCAGCCTGAAAATGTCCGAATCAGGGCGGGAATCGGACAGAAACCGTGCAAGGCAGCCGAAAAATGTCCGAAACAAGTCAGGATTCGGACAGAACCCAAGCGAGTGAGCCGGAAAGTGTCCGAATCAGGGCAGAATTCGGACAGAAAACAAGCGAGTGAGCCGGAAAGTGTCCGA
>NZ_QXIR01000074.1 GCF_003581585.1 Bacillus salacetis | reverse complement strand
TGATATGCTCCCCTATAGGTAGACAGATTAAAAAATAAAAATCTGGCTACTTATGGGGGAGTATTTATTATGTCTAAAAGATCTTACTCTGCAGAAGAGAAATACGAAATATTAAAGGAATTAGATGAGAATTATTCAACATATGATCTTGAATCAAAATACAACGTGCACCATTCAACGATTTTGGACTGGAAGCACAAGTATGATAGGCATGGTTTGGAAGGTCTAAAAGAGTCTTCTACTTGGAAAAAGTATTCTAAGGAATTGAAGCTAGCTGCCATTAGAGATTGTCTGTCTGGAAAGTATTCGATACGTGAGGTTGCTAGATTGTATGAAATATCGGATGCTTCCGTCCTCAGAGGTTGGATAAAGAAGTATAATAGTCATAGAGATTTAAAGGATACGTCAAAAGGAAGGACGAGCTCTATGACTAAAGGAAGAAAAACGACTTGGGATGAACGAGTACAGATTGTACTTGATTGCTTAGGGAACGGAAAAGATTATCAAGAGGCAGCTAATACGTATAATGTTTCATACCAACAGGTTTATCAATGGGTTAAGAAGTATGAAGATGGCGGAGATGAAGCGCTGAAAGATAAACGTGGTCATAATAAAGAAGAGGCTAAGCTAACTCCAGAAGAGAAAATAAAACTTGAAATGAAAAAGTTAGAAAGAGATAATGAACGATTACGTGCAGAGAATTTATTCTTAAAAAAGTTAGAGGAGATCGAAAGGAGGCGAAACTAAGCCAAATCCGATTTGAGGATAAGTATGTCGCTATTCAAGAGCTTTACCAGAACGAAGGTTTAAGCGTTAGTTTACTTTGTGAAATTGCCGGTATTGCACGATCTGCATACTATAAGTGGCTTAATCGTACTCCTTCATCCCGAGAATTACTGAATGAAGAAATCATCAAAGAGATGAAAATTCTCCATGAAAAAGTTGATGGCATATTTGGTTATCGTCAAATGACCCTTCATATGAATAGAAAGTTCGAAGAGGAACTTAATCATAAAAGAATCTATCGACTGATGAAAGTGGCTGGATTACGTTCTGTCATTCGTGTCAAGAAGAAGCAATATAAACGCTCTACACCTCAACATGTGGCAGAAAACATATTAGATCGGGAATTTACCGCGGAAAAACCAAATGAAAAATGGGTTACAGATGTAACAGAATTTAAGTATGGCCAATCAAAGAAGGCTTATTTAAGTGCGATTCGTGATCTTTACGATGGATCAATTGTAAGTTATGTTTTAGGACATTCCAATAATAATCAGCTTGTATTCAAGACGCTTGACCAAGCTACAGTATTATTAGATGGGGAGCATCCTCTTATCCATAGTGATCGTGGGTTCCAGTACACTTCAAAAGGATTTAAGCGCAAAATAGACGCAGCAAAGATGACACAAAGTATGTCACGAGTTGGTCGGTGTATTGATAATGGACCAATGGAATCTTTTTGGGGAACACTGAAATGTGAGAAGTATTATTTACATCAATATAAGACCTTTGAGGAACTTTCTCTTGCGATAGGTGAATACATCCATTTTTATAATTATGATAGATACCAAAAACGATTAAACGGCCTTAGCCCTATGGAATATAGAGCTAAAGCCGCTTAAATCATTTTTATTATTTCCACTGTCTACTTGACAGGGGGCAGTTCA
>NZ_QXIR01000073.1 GCF_003581585.1 Bacillus salacetis | reverse complement strand
CAAATGACTCTGGGTTTTTATGTCTTTATTATCTTCTTATTCTGTTAAAGCCTCCGATAGTTTAAGTGTATCTGTTCACAAACTTTTAAAAAAAGTAAGTTCTTCATTAGCCTATATCTCCAAATAAAATAATCAACGCAAAAAATATTTACCAGAATATTTTTTGTTTAAATATAAAATTAAAGACAAACAAATAAGTCCCAAAATAATATAGGGAATTATAAAGTTTAGTAACTAAGGATTATACCAGTATTCAATTTGGCTCATTATTCCAATAATAACGCCAGTTAAGATTTGAACTCTGCCAACGTGTTTTGCATAAACAGGTAAATCTTTTTGAGGTATATTGTTCTTCATCCTTCTAGAAATAAATAGAGTCGGTTTTTTTTCAAATTGCCTTATCAAACCTACAACTATGAAATAAAAGCTAATAAGCATTTGAACCCTCCAACCAACCCTGTATTTAGTTCCGCTGTTATTATAGAAATAACCCGCAGGAAGTTTTACATTTAGATTAGACTTTCTTTCTTCCGTTAACCTGCCCTTTACTTGAACAAAGGACGTATGCTTTTTGCAAACGCCCCTCTTGTATATTTTCTCAATTTTTAATTATCCTTATATCATTAAACGGATAGAAAACAAAATTTGTAGTACCTATAACCTCTTCAATAGGAATTGCTCCTATTTGTCTGCTGTCTTTACTGAATCTTCTATTATCCCCCATTACAAATAGATGTCCCTCTGGTACAGTTGATTTTCCTACAGCCGTATCCTCTAATTTAAAGGAATTTGTCAAGTTACCTTCAGTGTTTTCTTTTTGCGTTTTTAAATAGGGTTCGTCATAGGGCTTTCCATTTATGAATAATGTATCATCTTTATACTCAATCTTATCACCTGGCAAGCCGATAACACGCTTAATATAATCCTGCTCTTCATTTGCGTGAAAAACGACAATATCAAACCTTTCTGGTTCACCTACTTTAGAAACAATCATTCGTTCTTGGTCGTGTAATGTAGTATTCATTGAAGCACCCTCGACTACAATGGGGGTTATTAAGAAGGAACGCACTATAAAGACAATTACTACTGCAAAGCCCAATGCTTTCATCCATTCTAAAACCTCATTTTTCTTTTCAACCATAACTGATTCTCCCTTTATTTAACTTTCATTGCCCATAACATAAATATTAGACGCTTTTAAATTAAGTTTAGTTTCGGAATTATTCCGTTAAACTGCCCTTTACTTGAAGAAAGGGGTAGTAGCCTACTTTTAATTCCCCTACCTAGCATTGTTAGTTTTTTTGGGGAATAAGTAAGAAGCCAATATTAAAACTATACCTATCGTAAACCCTGTCCAAGTCAGGGTAGTCAGTGTGCTGTAAGCCAAGTTTTGAGCTATTCCCGCTACTTCTAATATCACTCTTGTCACGGGGGTAAGTATCACTATTACAAATGCAACCCATTGAATAATATTACGCTTGCTGTTTTCTTTATTTTTCATAATAAACATCCTTTCAAAGTCTAGTGTTGATTAGACGAAAAATCAATAAATTAAGTTTTCAAACAATTCTGTTAACCTGCCCTTTCGTATTATAAGGTCAACCAGATTTATTATTTTTCTGGTTGACCTATTTTTTATAGGTTATTCTTTAGGTAGTCGGGGTAGGACGTAC
>NZ_QXIR01000072.1 GCF_003581585.1 Bacillus salacetis | reverse complement strand
TTTCAGACCGTAGACAAACCCTACTTCAACCCTTTGATTGAAGTAGGGTTTGTTAATTTTTGAAGAAAAGCCCATAAACATTAAACTGGACATGGCCCTCGCCATGTCCAGTTTGCTAACTTCTTAAGATTCATGGCAGCAAACGTAAGCATCGCCTGCATTGAAACTTTTTTCAGACCTCTCAAGGTCGTCCAACGCATGCCATGCTTCTCTTTCGCATCAGCAAAAACTCTTTCAATTGTTTCTTTGCGCTGCGCGTAAAGTGTTTTATTCAAATTAGTGTGCCTCAGATGTTCAACCTCGTCTATATAATCCTGCCAAATGTGTCTATGGATCATCTTTGTATGATTATGGCTCTGAGTACATTTTTGTAATAATGGGCAGTCCCTACATTTTAAAGGATTAGAAGCATACTGTTTGTATCCATCTCTTGTGGTGGTGCGGTAAGGAAGTATTTGTCCTTCCGGACAGATATAGCAGTCGAAATGTTCATCATAAACGTAATCGTATTTCTTTAGGTAACCCTCTTTCGTTCGGGGACGAGTATAGGGCATGACCGGTCTGATTTCTTGGTCCATTAAGAACTTAGCAATATGGGGCGTCTTATATCCAGCGTCAACAGCTACAGAAGAAGGTTTTCCAACTTTATTACTGACTAGGTCCACAAGTTGATCCAGCATCCGACTATCGTGAACATTTCCACCCGTGACAAGGGAGCCTAGAATAAACCCACGCGAATCACTCGCTGTATGGAATGAATAAGCAAACAGTTTCTCACGTTCATCTTTGACATAGTATCCACTTTCAGGGTCTGTGGTACTTACCTTGATTTCTTTCGTCTCTTCGTTATTCTGTGGGGGGAAGGGCTTTTTTCCATGGTCCTCACGATCGATATTAATCTCTTCATCCAATTGAGCCTGGTAACTCCTCGTTTCAACTCGAACCACTTTTTTCTCGAATTTTTTCTTATTGGCATTCGCTTTTACATGCGTTGAATCAATGAAAGCAACAGATGGATCTACCAACCCTTTTGTCATAGCCTCTTTCAAGATACGGTAGAAAATCTGTTCAAACAAGTCAGTATCGTGAAAACGACGAACGTAGTTTTTGCCGAAGGTAGAAAAGTGGGGTATCTTTTCCGTAAAGGCATACCCAATAAACCAGCGGTAAGCAACGTTGGTCTCAATTTCTTTAATGGTTTGACGCATGGAGCGAATGCCGAACAGGTATTGAATAAATACCATTTTAATTAGAACAACAGGGTCGATACTCGGTCTTCCGTTGTGGAGACAGTATCTGTCTTTTACCAGGTCATAAATGAACTCAAAGTCAATCGCTTGTTCAATCTTTCTTACTAAGTGGTCTTGTGGGACCAACTGGTCCAGTGCAACCATCTCAATTTGATTTCTCCCATCTTCTACATGTTTGGATAGCATATTGAATCCCCCACAAATCTTTCCAAGGTTTTGGTGTTAAAGCTAGTTTTAGTTTATAAAGGGTTGATTGGAGCGAAAGGCGTACGACCTCCTGCGGGATTTGCGGGACAGGTGAGACCCCGCAAGCGCAGCGAGGAGGCTCACCGCCCGCCCCGCGGAGTCGTGCGCCTGTAGTGGAAATCAACTATCTATTCCAACCACCTAAACTTATGCCAAAAAGTATTTACAACCCAATTATACAAAAAAAGCTTGTAGACGTGGTCCATATCTTGGACTTTGTCTACAAGCTGAAA
>NZ_QXIR01000071.1 GCF_003581585.1 Bacillus salacetis | reverse complement strand
GTAGCAGTTAGCTTAACGCAAGGGTGTCCATGGCGACGTGGAATCTGAAGGAAGCGAGCGGCAAACCTCCGGTCTGAGGAACACGAACTTCATATGAGGCTATGGTATCGTTGGATGAGTTTGCAAAACAAAACAAAGTCCTTTCTGTCGAAAGCGATACTAAGTAAATGAAGCAGATAGATGGAGGGAAAGATTGTACTCTTACCCAGGGAGGTCTGACTGTTAAGCCGAACACACTCGGTAACCTATTTAGTGATAAATAGCTGAACAGTCAGAAGTCAGCAGAAGTCATAGTACCAATGGTATCTAGAGCCATTGGGAAGGACTGAATCAATTAAGGAGAATCAGCACTTGGCGTACGTGTTGCTTGATGAAGCAGAAACATTATCCTTCCTAATGGAGGAAGTGGTGAATCCACGGGGGACATTAGAAGGGCTGAAAGTAGCACCACACAAGAAGAATGACTGATTCACGCAGGAGCTTGATATCTATGTTGAAACGAATCTTATCATATCAGAATGTTACTAGTGCACTCGAAAGAGTGGAACGAAATAAAGGAAGCCACGGTGTAGATGGGATGAGCGTAAAGAACCTACGACCGCATCTCATGGAACACTGGGGAACCATAAGGAGCGAACTGATAAACGGAACCTATCTTCCCCAACCCGTACGTCGAGTCGAAATCCCAAAACCGAACGGCGGAGTAAGGAAGCTAGGTATCCCCACAGTGATGGATCGTTTCATCCAACAGGCTATTGCGCAAGTACTCAACAAGGAGTTTGACCCCTTGTTCTCTAAACAAAGTTATGGGTTTAGACCGAATAAGCGTGGTCATGACGGAGTCCGACAAGCTAAACGCTATATTAAAGAAGGATATAGATGGGTAGTGGACATCGATTTAGAGAAGTTCTTCGATAAAGTGAATCATGACCGGCTTATGAGAACATTAAGCAACCGGATAAAAGATCCAAAGGTTCTCCAATTAATACGGAGATATCTACAGTCAGGTGTAATGGAAAAAGGACTTGTCAGTCCTAACACAGAGGGAACCCCTCAAGGTGGTCCACTTAGCCCACTCTTGTCAAACATCGTATTGGATGAACTTGATAAGGAGTTGGAGAGGAGGGGATTGCGGTTTGTTCGTTATGCGGATGACTGTAATATCTATGTTCGCTCAAAGAGAGCAGGAGAACGCATTATGGAAAGTATCACCACATTCATTGAGAACAAACTCAAACTCAAAGTGAATCATGAGAAAAGTGCAGTAGACCGCCCATGGAAACGCAAGTTTCTAGGTTTTACTTTCACCTCTCATCGAAAGAAACCAAAGATTCGAATCGCAAAACAAAGTATTCAACGTTTCAAACAGAGAATAAGAGAAATTACTTCGAGGAAATGGTCTATCAGCATGGAAAACAGGTTAGAGAAGCTAAACCGTTACTTGGTTGGCTGGCTGGGGTATTATCAATTAGCCGATACCCCCTCGATTCTAGCCAAGCTAGACCAGTGGATTCGGAGAAGACTGCGAATGATTCGGTGGAAAGAGTGGAAGAAAGTTAAAACAAAACATAGAAACCTAACGAAGTTAGGAATACAAACTAACAAGGCATGGGAGTGGGCAAATACTAGGCTGGGTTACTGGCGTATCGCTAAAAGCCCGATACTAGATAGAGCCCTTGATAACCAATATTGGGTAAGTCAAGGGCTCAAAAGTTTGCTTATAAGGTATCAAACACTACGTTCGACTTAATTGAAACCGCCGTATACCGAACGGTACGTACGGTGGTGTGAGAGGTCGGGGGTTAGTCACCCCCTCCTACTCGATT
>NZ_QXIR01000070.1 GCF_003581585.1 Bacillus salacetis | reverse complement strand
GAGGCTGGGACATAACTAGCCAAAAACCATGAAAAAAGGGCTTCAATCATCATTTCGGATGATTGAAGCCCTTTTTCTTTCATTACTCTCTTGGATCCGCGGATTATATTACGTTCCTGGCAGTCAACTTTCTCAAGTTAACCGCCATCAGCGCGAAGCCCATTTCATTATGCACGCGCTCTTTTCTTCTGACAGAAAATCTTGTGAAACCTAAATTAGCCTTCAGATATCCAAAAACTGGTTCTACGTCGATTTTACGTCGACCGTAGACTTTACCCGTTTTCTCATCTGAAAGCAATGTTCTAATCTTTTCTTTTTGTTTTTCCCATTTTTCGTTTAGTAAGAGTTTTCGGTTATTTCCCTCCTTGGCTTTTGTGCACTCAGAACGGAAAGGACATCCCGCACAACTTTCGCACTCATACACCTTAAACTCCCGAGAAAAGCCGTTTCGGTCAGTCTTGTGAGAGAGATGGCGGAATATGAGTCGTTGATCATTAGGGCAAGTAAATGAATCGGTTTCTTCATCATACTTCCAATTGGCCGTATTGAATTCATTCTTTTGAGCGCTCTTCGTTTTCTCTTTGCGGTACATGTTATAAGTAATCAGTGGTGTAGATGTACGGTTTTCAAAGACCTCTTTATAGTTCTCTTCACTTCCGTAGCCAGCGTCTGCCACTATATATTTAGGAAGTTGAAAGAAGTGCTTTTCGATTGTATTCAGGAATGGAATGAACGTCCTTGTATCGGTCGGATTTGGGAAAACATCATAGGCAAGCGTGTACTGTCCTTCGGTCGCAATTTGAACATTATAGCCAGCTTTAAGTTGTCCATTTTTCATGTAATCGTCTTTCATCCGCATAAAGGTTGCGTCGCGATCTGTCTTAGAATAACTGTTACGTGTACCGAAGGTAGCCATGTCTTGTTCATACTTTTGTTTACGTGCTACAAAATCCTTAAACTGTTTGAGGATTTGCTTCGGTATTTTACGTGCTGAACGAAGCTGCTTCCGTTCGCTTACTTCCTGGCTTTCTTCCATTTGTTTAGAGATTCCCTCAACGGTTTTTTCCAATTTCTTCACGACTTCAGCCAGATTTTCTGTAGAAAGTACTTCCGGACTTTCCCGTTCGATTTCCGGTATAATTTCCTTTTCAACTAACTCATCATATAATTGGTTCGATTTCTCGATGAGACCCTCACTATATTTCTCAACGGATTTCCGCCAAACAAACGTGAACTTATTGGCATTCGCTTCAAGTTTGGTTCCGTCAATGAAGATCGCTTCATCATCAATATGCTTTTCCTTTACGAGATGGCAGCGAAACTGAACAAAGCATTCACGGAGAAGTGCTTTTACTTCAGGACAGACACGAAATCGGTTAATCGTGCGGTAGCTCGGTTCATGTCCTTGGGCAAGCCACATCATCCGGACACTGTCGTGGAGAAGAGCTTCAATTTTCCTTCCTGAGAAAACGGATTGGGAATAAGCGCATAAAATAATTTTCATCATCATGCGTGGATGGTAGGCAGGGCAGCCGGTGCTTCGTATAAACGAATCAAAGGCTTGGTGTGGAATTTGCTCGACGAGGTCGTGCACTGCGAAGGCAATGTCATTTTTTTGGAGTTTGATTTCTAAATCTAGGGGCAAAACCACTTGATTCATGATATAATTTTTAAACATAAGGACCCTTCTTTCCGATGAGATTTGGTGTGGTAACTTTATTTTATCAGAAGTGGTCCTTATTTTATTTCAAAAAGAATTAAAGCCGGTGAAATTTTACTCGTCGTAAAATTTCACCGGCTTTTTCATATTAGAGGAGGGTTTTGTCCCAGCCTC
>NZ_QXIR01000007.1 GCF_003581585.1 Bacillus salacetis | reverse complement strand
TTTTATAAACAATCGTCTCATCCACTACAGTCATTTCCACTTCCATTTCAAGCAGCTCGTCTGCTCCAATTTGGAAAAGATCTTTAGGAAGGACAGTGAAATCAGCCTTGTATCCTTTCTTGATCATCCCATGGTCATGTTCATGATGGCAGGCATAGGCACTGCCTTTTGTGAATAATGAAACAGCCTCATACATTGATAGCTTTTGTTCTTCCATATAAACTGTTCTTTCCGGATCCAGCGGGTTGGTTCTTGTCACAGCTGCATGGATTCCAAGCAAGGGGTCCACAGGCTCGATCGGCGCATCAGACCCTCCTGCACATGGGATGCCTTCATCAAGCAGTGTCTTCCACGCATAATTATACTCCATGTTTTCCTCACCTATACGTTCAATCACCCAGGGAAAATCAGATGGAACGAATCTTGGCTGAATATCCAGTATCAGTGGAAGGCCCTTGATCCTGTCAATCAGCTCCCTGCGCAATAACTGTGCATGGATAAAACGGTCTCTTCGCCCATTGTATGAAGGGTTCGCTTCGACAACTTCCAAAACATTCTCAAATGCCTTATCCCCGATGGTATGGACAGCAATCGGCAGCTTATATTCCCTGGCTTTCTTTACAAGCGCAGCCAGGTTTTCCTGAGTATGGATGGCAACTCCATTAGTTGAAGGATCATCATTATACGGATGGCTTAGTAACGCAGTCCTCCCTCCAAGGGCTCCATCGGCAAAGATTTTCATTGCACCGAACTCCACCAGCTCTGTTCCTCCCATAAAAGAAAAACCGGCGTCTTTCCAATCATCGATGACCGCTTGATGAACAAGCAAATGAGACCGGAATTTCCTGCCGTCTCTTTCTATTACATTCAGGAACGTTTGATAAGTCTTCTTAAAGTTTCCGTAATAGCTCAAATCCTCTGTATGTCCCCCGACAAGACCTAATCTCCAGCAGTTTTCCACTGCTTTCGTCATAGCAGCCTCAAGGTACTCCCCGGTAGGTGATGGGAGGGCATCAACAAGCAGGTCCTGGGCTGTATCTTTTAAAACACCGTTTAACCTGCCCGCCTCATCTCTCTCGATGACACCGCCGGGGGGATTTACCGAGTCCTCATGGATTCCCGCCAGCTCCAATGCCTTCGAGTTGGCCACCATGGCATGCCGGCAGATCCGTTTCAGCATAACCGGCTGGTCCGGTACCACTTCATCAATTTCCTGCCGTGTCACGACTTCACTATTTACCCAGAGGTTTTCATTAAAACCTTCACCGATGACCCAGTTTCCTTCCGGGGTGTTCTGAGCTTTTTCTTTTACTGCAAGCAACACTTGTTCCTTCGTCGTCATTTTCGAAAGATCCAATCGGATCAATGTCTCACCATGTCCGATAAGGTGCATATGGCTGTCAACAAATCCTGGAAAAACCGTATTTCCCTGAACATCAATCCTTTTTGTAATCGAACCGGAAAAATCCGCTTCGATTTCGTGCAAAGAACCTGCCCCTTGAATCACTCCGTCCTCTGTAAAAACCGCTTCGACCGATGCACCTTCCCCGGTCATTGTATAAAATGTTCCGTTATACCATAAAGTTCCCATGTTAAAACTCCTTGTCCTTATCTTTCTCTATACAAAAAAGGACTGGCTCACTGCCCTGATAGAGGTAGTTCTTTGAATGGGCATGAATATGCCGCATCTCTCTCAGGACGGGAGCCGCCCCCGTCTTTTTTGTCTATTTTATTTTACTATACCGCTTTAATACTTTAAAGTATTTCGTGTTTAGAAATATCAGTATATACGATCAATTTTGAAACATTTCCCTTTCATTCTGCCTGAGCTCGACTCTTCTGATTTTCCCGGAAGCAGTTTTGGGAAGCTCTTCAAGAAACTCGATTTTCCTTGGATATTTATAAGGTGCCGTCAATTCCTTTACATGCTCCTGCAGGTTCTTGACCAAAGCAGGGTCTTCCGGGTCCACGCCATCCCTGAGGACAATAAAGGCTTTGACGATATTTCCCCTTACCTCATCAGGGCTTGCGACAACGGCACACTCTTTCACTGATGGATGTTTGACGAGTGCATCCTCCACTTCGAATGGTCCGATCGTATAGCCGGAACTGATGATGATATCGTCTCCCCTGCCTTCGAACCAGAAGTACCCCTCGTCATCCTTCTTCGCTTTATCACCGGTAATATAGTAGTCCCCGCGGAATTGCATAGCTGTTCTTTCAGAATCTTTATAGTAGTTTTTGAATAGGGCCGGGGTCTCTGTATGGACGGCGATATCCCCGACTTCTCCAGGGGAGCACGGCCTGCCTTCTTCATCGATGATTTCAACCCTGTTCCCGGGCGTTGGTTTGCCCATTGAGCCTGGTTTCAGTTCCATTCCTTTCATGATACCGACAAGAAGTGTGTTTTCCGTCTGTCCATATCCATCCCTTACCTCCAAATTAAAATGTGTCTGAAAGGCATCGATCACTTCCCTGTTCAGTGGTTCGCCCGCAGACACAGCACTATGAAGATGTTCAAGGTTGTATTGACCTAAATCATCGACCTTTGCCATTAACCGATATTCGGTCGGAGTGCAGCACAGGACATTCACCTGATATTCCTGAAGCATCTGCAGGTACTTATCCGGTTCAAATTTGCCCTGATACACCAGCCCTGCAGCCCCTGAACCCAATACAGAAAGAAAAGGGCTCCAGATCCACTTCTGCCAGCCCGGGCCTGCTGTCGCCCAGACAGTATCCCCTTCCTCAATGCTCAGCCATTTTTTTGCTGCAGTACGCAAATGCGCGTATGCCCAGCCATGGGTATGGACCACTCCTTTGGGATTCCCTGTTGTGCCGGAAGTATAGGAAAGGAACGCCATGTCATCGCGCCCGGTATTTGCCAGCTCAAGTTCATCGGATGACTCGTTCTTTAATTGATCGAGCGAAAGCCACCCTTCCTTTTCTCCCCCTGCAACAAATTTCTTCAGGCCTGAGCTTTCTTCCACCCCATCAAACTGGTCAGTATACGGAGCATAGGATACTATCGCCTTGACATCGCCATGTTGGATTCTATATTTAAGATCCTTGGGCCTCAGCATCTCTGAACTTGGGATGACAACCATTCCCGCTTTCAAAGCTGCAACATATGTCTCATAGGCTTCGATCAGACGGGGAATCATGACAAGGATGACATCGCCCTTTTCCAAGCCGTTATCTATGAATGCGTTTCCAATTTTGTTCGCATTTTTAATTAAATTCTGATATGTAATTTCTTTCTCTTCTCCTTGTTCACTTTTCCACAAAATCGCTTTTTTGGCTGGATCAGCAGCAAATCTCTCCACTTCACTGATCAGGTTGTACCTTTCTGGTGAAAGCAAATCTTCTCTTTTCATTCATTATCCCCCTTTGATGTTAGTCATTCATATTATACAAAATTTTTATAATATTTTAAATTATTTAGCAAAGGGTATTTTGTCTTATTTTCCAAATCTGGTGGATCAGCCATCCAGAACATGCAAAAAGGAGCGGGGTTTCCCGCTCCTTGTAGCCATTATATTTAATTGATTACTTTTGGTAGCCTCCGCCGATTTGTTGTTCAGCCATTTGAACTAAACGTTTAGTGATTTCACCACCGACAGAACCGTTAGCGCGTGCAGTTGTATCTGCACCAAGTTGTACACCGAATTCAGAAGCGATTTCGTATTTCATTTGGTCGATCGCTTGTTGAGCTCCTGGAGCTACTAGTTGGTTTGAACTGTTGTTGTTTGCCATGTGTTTTCACCTCCTTGTGAGTATAGAATGTGTAAAAACACATGGCTTCATTCCATTTTGTTATTGGTAAATCTTCCTAAATTATTTAAAGCAATTCATCAAGGTCATCTGCTTCCATCTGAAGAGCTCCGCCTTCTATGATAAGCACTTCTGTGTCGGCAGCTGCCTTGTCGATAAGAGGTTCGAAATCCACGAAGCTTTCATAGAACTGGATTTTCTCCCTTTTCGGTTTTGTTTTTGGTGCCGGCGGTGTAAAAATAGTGCAGCAGTCTTCGTAAGGTAGTATCGATATATCATGTGTGCCGATTTGTTTTGCAATTTCAATGATTTCAAGTTTGTCCATTGAGATGAGAGGCCTTAGGACAGGTGTACTGGTTACCTCGTTGATCGCCAGCATGCTTTCCAATGTCTGGCTGGCAACTTGCCCAAGGCTTTCTCCAGTGACAATTCCCAGACCATTTTGTTTCTCCCTCAACTTTTCTGTAATCCTCAGCATCATTCTCCTAGTCGAGGTCATTGTATAGTTTTCCGGGACCTGATTGTGGACAGTCTGCTGTACTTCCGTAAAAGGTACAATATGCAGCTTGATTCTTCCGCTGAATACCGATAATTCCTTTGCCAGATCGATGACTTTCTGCTTGGCTCTTTCGCTTGTAAAAGGAGGGCTGTGGAAATGTACAGCCTCGATTTCTACGCCGCGCTTCATGATCAAATAACCTGCTACAGGACTATCAAGCCCTCCTGAAAGCATCAGCATTGCCCTGCCGCTTGCTCCAGCAGGCATGCCGCCGGCTCCTTGGAATATTTCACTTGAAAGGTACGTTCCTTCTTTTCTGACTTCTACATTCAATTTGATATCCGGATTTCTGACATCCACTGTCAGGCCGCCGGTATTTTTCAGGACATGTGATCCTACAGCATAGTTGATTTCATTTGTATCAAGCTCAAAAGTCTTATCAGCTCTTCTCGCTGAAACTTTGAAGGTTTTTCCGTCTGTATTCATTTTTTGAACAAGATGAAGGGCCGCTTCTTTTATTTTTTCGATTTCCTTTTCGGTTTTTATGACCGGACTATAGGATTGGATCCCGAATACGCCGGCAAGCTTTGACAGCGCCTTTTCACCATCTTCGCCATTTAAATAGATATGAAGCCTGTCGCGTGTCGCACTTATGCTGATTGCGGAAAGATCCTTCAATACCATGAGGATATTTTCCCGAAGCTTCTTGGTGAAGGCCTTCCGGTTCCGCCCTTTAGTCGAAATCTCGCCGTAGCGCACTAATATTTGATCGTAAATCATCTTCTTCTCCTCGTCGTTTCTTCTAATTTTTTCTTGACCTGCAGTATCGCGTCACACAATTGATCTGCCTCTTCTTTTGTATTCCCAAATGAAAAACTCACCCTGATGGACGTATCCAGAAGGGACTTATCCACACCCATGCCCAAAAGGGTTCTTGATGGTGCATTCTTTTTGGATGAACATGCACTTGTGGTGGAAACGTATATGTTAAAATCCTCCAGTGCGTGCACGAAAATTTCTCCGCGGATGCCATCGACTGAGAAATTTAAAATGTGCGGTGCAGCTCCAGCCAATGGCGTATGGATCGTGATGCCTTCCATGGCACTCAACCGGCTGCGCAGGTAATCGTTCAGCTCCCTAAGGCTGCCGGGCTCTTCCCTGCTTTTTTCATAATGCAGTCTGAGAGCTTTTGCAAAGGAGACAATCCCTCCCGTGTTTTCTGTACCACTCCGGATTTTCCTTTCCTGCTCACCGCCCGAAAGCAGCGGGGAGATTTCCAATCCTTCCTTAATATATAACATGCCTGTGCCTTTCAAACCATGGATTTTGTGTCCTGAGATTGAGCAGAGATCGATTCCTGATTCATGCAGGGAAAGCGGGACTTTCCCCGCTCCCTGGATATGATCGACATGGAATATGACCTTGGAATAGGGCTTAAGGGCCTTACCGATCTCCTGGACCGGCTGAATGGTTCCTACTTCATTATTAACATGCATGATGGACACAAGGATCGTTTCATCCTTTATGGCATCTTTTACATCTTTCAACTTGACCCGGCCCTCGGAATCGACAGGAAGATAGGTAATTTCAAAACCCAATGCCTTCAACTGCTCACATGTTTCAATAATGGATGGGTGCTCAATCCTCGTTGTGATAATATGTCTGCCCCTATGCCTGTACTGGAGGGCAGCACCTTTTAACGCAAGATTGTTTGATTCCGTTCCTCCTGATGTAAAGAAGACTTCGGTTTCCTTGATACCCAACAGGCCTGCAACCTGTTTCCTTGACTTGCTGATAAGGTTCTCGACCCTGCCTCCCAGGGCATGGATTGAAGACGGATTGGCAAAATAATCTTCCTGAACTTTCAAAAAGGTATCGAGTACTTCTTTATATGGCTTGGTTGTTGCACTGTTATCAAAATAAATCACAAAATATGCACCTTCTGGTTATCAATTTAAACATAATCTTTTCTATTGTTTACAAAAGATTATACTACCACAAATCAGTTATGAAAAAAATTCCGTCTGGCAATACTGTATTCGTGATTATAACTTGTCCTCCCGACGGTTCACACTCTCATAACTTATAGAAATCATTCTATTACTTTGTCAGAGTACTAAGAAAAGCTTATCAAATCATTATTTAAATATACTGAATTTTTTAACTTTTAATTATTTCGACAATTTTCTCTGCTTCTGTGTTAGTATAAAACCGCTTAGTTCACCTTAGCATTTTAAGGGGGTAATATCCATGAGTGAGAAAGCGCTATCATTCAATCTGATCTTCACTGTCGGCCTCATGCTCTTCGCTTTATTCCTTGGAGCAGGCAATATGATCTTTCCTCCCTTCCTTGGGCAGCAAGCCGGGGAAAACATCTGGACGGGGATCTTCGGCTTCCTGATCACAGGGGTCGGCCTTCCTTTACTTGGAATCATCGCGATTGCCAAGACCGGCGGGGATCTTCAAACATTGGCAAACAGGGTCAGCCCGGTATACGGAGTCATATTTACTGTCATCATGTATCTGGCCATCGGTCCTTTCTTTGGGATTCCACGGACTGGGACAGTTGCCTATGAAATTGGTGTCACTCCTTTCCTCGGGGAAGATATAAATAAATACGGTATGCCTTTATTCATCTATACGATCATCTTTTTCGGACTGACAATATGGCTGGCAATGAACCCTGCCAAGCTTGTGGACAGGATCGGAAAAGTCCTTACTCCTGCATTACTGGTCATTCTGACTGTACTGGTAACAAAAAGCATCCTTTCACCAATGGGCAGTTTTCAAGAGCCTGCAGGGGCTTATATTGATGGACCTTTTTTCAAAGGATTCCTTGAAGGCTATCTGACAATGGATACCATCGCTGCGCTTGTCTTTGGAATTGTAGTCATTAATTCTGTCCGTGAAAAAGGAATTACTTCTAAGGCAGCCATTACTAAAGCGTGTATTTTGGCGGGAATTATTGCTGCAGCAGGATTGGCGCTCGTCTACCTTTCCCTTGGATTCATTGGTGCGACCAGCACAGAAGCCATCGGCCTGAGTGACAATGGAGGAGCCATCCTTGCAGGATCAGCCGATTATCTTTATGGACAGATTGGAACGATCATTTTGGGACTCGCCATCACCTTCGCCTGCCTGACGACTTCCATCGGCTTGGTGTCGGCTTGCGCCCAATACTTCGCCAAGCTTTTGCCGGTATCTTATCACGTATTGGTCGTCATCATCAGCGTTTTCAGTATGATCATTGCCAACATAGGGTTGACGCAGCTGATTTCTGTATCGCTGCCTGTCCTGATTGTGATATATCCGTTAGCGATAGTACTCATCCTGCTTTCATTCATGCATAACTGGTTCAATGGCTATTCAGGAGTCTATATAGGGGCATTGATACCCACTTTCTTCATCAGCTTCATTGATGGTCTAAAAACAGCAGGTATTGAACTTGCAGTATTGAATGAAACTTTAAGCGCTTTGCCATTATTCAATGAAGGCATTGGCTGGCTTCTGCCGGCTATAATCGGCGCCATCATCGGCTTCTTTCTCTCTGCAGGGCTGGGAGCCGCAAAGAAATCAGCCTAAAACAAATCCCGGTCTGGAATTTACCAGCCGGGATTTTTCTTGTTATTCATGATCCAGTTCTTCATTCACGATGCTTTCAATTCTCTTAATCGCTCCAGGCTCGATTTCCTCAATTGCCGTGGCTGCCTGTTCGAGAGCTTCCCTGTAATCAAAGCTTCTGAAGGCTGCTTCTGCTTTCTGAAGCTTGTGGGAAACCTCTCCATTGCGGCTCCTGTAACGATTTCCGTACTGAATGACCTTTTCAGCAAGCATGACCGTTTCGATCAAATCCGTCGTCTTCTTATGGAAGTGATCGACCGTATCCACTGCTTTTTCCAGGTATTTTTGAACGACAGGCATGTTGAGAGGCTTCTCTTCAAGTGCCCTGGATACATCGCTGATATTATTATACGCTTCCTCAAGAAGAGCATTGTAATCGGTAGGCAGTCCTGGAATATTGCTCTTGGAGATCATCCTGCTGGCTTCCCCGATTTTCTTCTTAAGCTCAAAAACCTTTTCTTTCGCTTCAATTTCGTCCTTCCGTAAGGTATGAAGCTGCTCGGAAAAATTCTTCTGTTCACTCTGGATTACTTCTAGCTGCTGATTGATTTCCTGAAGTTCTTCACTCAAGAAGGAATAAGCAGATTCATTTTCCTGTACCTTTTCCTGAAGCTGCTGGAAACGCTTGAAAAGGGTGGTGATTTTCTTTTCCAGCTGGACAGGGATCTGCAGATCTTCATCCTTCAAGTGGTAGCCTTGCTGTACAAATTCTGTTTCCTGTTTGATTTCTTTATTGTCTGACTTGATGGATTCAAGCAGTACCTGCGATTTTTCTTCATTCTGAAGGACAAAGTGTTTAGCCAATACTTCTTTTTCAAGCATGTCGTATAAGCGTTCAACACTTTCCTTTAATGTATTCACTTCTTCTGCAGCTTTATCTGTCTGAAGCTTTTCCAGAGAGTCAAGGCATGCGGCCAGCTCTTCACGAAGCCTGGAAAGCTCGGTAGTAATTCCAAGGTGCTTCAGCACATACCCTTGTGATTCCATTTCATTGTATCCTGATTCCACTTCGTTCAGTTGATTAGGAAGGGAATTTTGACATTCTGTCAGCAATTCTGGAATCACTTCCATCTTTTGCATGATGCCCTGGGTGTCTTCAGTCAGTCCCAAAACAATCTCCCTTGCCTCCAGATAATTTCCTTCCTCAGTCAGCCTGTTGAAGTCTTCGATTTTCTCAGACATTTCATCCAGCTTTGCTTCAAGGCCGTATGCTGCTTTTCCATAAGTATGGCGGTGGGCAAGCAAGGCTTTTTTGCTCTTGCGGAAGTCTTCTTTCAATTCTTCTATCTCGAGCCGGTTCTTCTCTTCGCTGCCGACCAGCTCTTCGACTTCGGAATGGATCCTTTCCATCTTATCCTCTGTCTGATTGAGAATAGCTTCTATCCTCGCCTGGACATCCTTCGCTGAACCAAAACGGAACTTATCAATATATTCTTCGGCAGTGAACAAAAGCTCTTCCACTTCAGGAAGGTCGGCAGTGACAATGTCATCCCACTCTTTACGCCACTTTTCGAAAAGCTCTTCAGTCTGGCCAGTCATGTTCAGCTGCTTGACCCTGGACAGCTCATCCAGGATGGGCCTGTTCATGATATCGACCTTCCAGGATTCCAGGCGGTCGATATGGTGATAATATTTTCTTCTTATAAAAAAACCGATGATGAATAGGATAATTAAAAGTATAATTCCTCCGATGATAAATTCCATCGTAAGCCCCCTGCTTCTATAACTTGATCTATTCTATGTAAAAATTGTAAAATCTCATATCATAGCTTTTATTATGATACCATGAGAACGACATTTTTTGACGATTTATTTGCAATTTTTCCTCTTTAAATACAAGATTTGTTATAAATGTCTACCTCTTCAGCAAAAATATTGATATTTTACTATTATAGATGAATATGACAGGAAAAGGAAACGAGGGATTGGATGAAAGTCGACGGACACATTCACAGTCCTTATTGCCCCCACGGGACGAAGGACTCATTTCATGAATATATCGAGAAAGCCATCAAACTGGGATACGAAGGAATCACATTTACGGAGCACGCCCCTCTGCCGGCAGGATTTAAAGATCCCGTCCCCGATCAGGACAGCGGGATGAAAGAGGAATACCTTGAAGAGTACATTGCCGATTTGGAAGAACTTAAGAAGATTTACAAAGGGAACATTATCATCAAAACAGGTTTGGAAGTTGACTTTATAGAAGGATATGAGGAAGAAACGGGAAGGTTCCTGGACTCCATCGGCCCTTATCTTGATGACAGTTTGCTTTCCGTCCACTTTTTATTAAGGAACGGCACTTACGACTGCCTCGATTTCAGCAAGGAAAACTTCGGGAGGATGATTGATTCTTACGGAACTGCAGACAGCATCCATCAAACCTATTATAAAACTGTCTTAAAATCCGTGAAAGCCAACCTTGGAAAATACAAACCGAACCGGATTGGCCATATCACCCTCGCCGATAAATTCAAAAAGGATTTCCCCCCGGCAGGTTCTTTCGGGAAGGAAATCCAAGAAGTACTGGACGAAATGGCATTGCGGCATATGGAACTTGATTATAACGGAGCGGGGTATTCCAAAAAAGGATGCGGAGTCTCTTATCCCCCGCCTGATATCGCCCGGAAGGCTCATGAAATGGGGATTCCGCTCGTATATGGATCAGATGCCCATCAAGCCAAGGACTTGAATCAAGGCAGGGACCGCATGATCGTGTGAAGCGGCTGAGGGATTGCGGCCTGCCTCGTTAACAGGCATTGGTCGATCCACTGCTCCAAGGAAGCATAGTAACGATCGACAAAGAATTGTTCCTGCGGAAATACATGCCATACCTCCCTTAAGTACTGGCTGTTAAGAAAAGGGATTGAAAGCATGGACTTCAACTGGATGATGAACATACTCACGGGCATTGAAGTAAAGCGGTTCTGCTCTTCTCCCCTCTCAAAGAAACGCTTGAATAAATAACGCTCCTTCATCAAATAAGAGGAAATGATTTCACGGACAATTTGCGAGTCGATCGACATTTCCCTCAAGACAAAACGTGAGAGAAGATGATTCTCACTCTGATACTGCAGGATATTGAAGACCGCCCTTTTCAAGCATTCATCTGCAGGAGTGAATTCCAGCTTATCCGCCTCTGCCTCGAGGCACTCTAGATATGCCTCAAAGAAGCGGGTGAAACATGATTCAAGGAGTCCCTGCTTCCCATGAAAATGATAAGAGATATTTGCGGCGTTCACCGACGCTTTTTTGGCAATATCCCTCACAGAAGTCCCGTCATAGCCTTTCGTATTGAAAAGTGAAACAGCCGATAAGAGAATATTTTCTTTGGTTATACCTGGTGCAGCAGCTGGTTTAGCCATGATCTCACTACCTTTGAATTTTATTAGTTGAATCACCCAAGGAAATATGCTAAAAATGGTTCATTAGGATTGGCGTCAATAATAGATCAGTTACTAAAGATGAAAAGCAGCCGATTACTACATAAACATTCGGGGCATGACTTGAGATTCCTTTATGTATTTCTCGACAGTTTCCGTCCGAACTTGTAGGAAACCGATGAATCTATGGTTATACAATCATATCCTGTAGAAATGGGGGAGTTCGATGTTTCAATCATCCATGTACCAAGGTACACGCGAAGAAAATTATGGCTTGGTCATCAAGCAATTGCACGCTCTTTTGGAAGGAGAAAGCAACCGCATTGCCAATTTATGCAACGCTTCTGCATTGCTGAATCAATTCCTGGACCGCATTAACTGGGTCGGATTCTACCTCATGGAAGATGGAGAGCTTGTGCTCGGGCCATTCCAGGGACTTCCTGCCTGTGTACGAATCGCAGTGGGCAGGGGTGTCTGCGGATCTGCTGTAAAAGAAAAGAAAACTTATCTGGTCGAAGATGTCCATGCCTTCCCAGGCCATATCGCCTGCGATGCAGCATCTCAATCCGAGATCGTCGTTCCACTGATGAAGGACGGCGAGATCATCGGCGTCCTGGATATCGACAGCCCAGAGAAAAGCCGATTCGATGAGACCGATAAAGCCAAATTGGAAGAGTTCGTTCAAGCATTAATTCAATATATTTGATCTTTAAGCCGGGGTGGCTGCCCCGGCTTTTTGTTATGCGGCAAATGTGCAGACTGGCTGTACGCTGAGGTGAATGCATGCTGCTGATCGGTATCACCTCCGGATATCCATTGTGCCAGCCTGAGGATTCGTTACTGGCTGAATTGCCGGTTTCACGTCTCTGATCCTTATGACTGATAACATGTTACTGACTGATATCATGAATGGATATCCCGGTTTTCCGATTGAACGGCACCGTTAGGAAACCAACGAATATCCTTCTGTCAAATACTTTACCCGGGCAAGCACCTATGCAAGTTTACCCCCGCTGCTTCAGGGGAAACCCTAACCATATAAGAAAGCAAAGGAGGATTACACATGCAAAGCAACGGTGTGAAAACTTTTTATTTTGAAGAAAGTGCTTCAATCCCTAATAATCCTGATTTGCCAGTCCTTTTATACGAGGGAGCTTTCAAAGACAACCCGGAGCAATCTGAACGGGTTTTCAACGAGCACAACTGGAGGAACAGCTGGCAGGGAGGCGTGTTTGATTACCATCACTTTCACAGCAACACCCATGAAGTTCTTGGCGTTGTAAGCGGCACTGCTGAATTAATCCTTGGAGGGGAGAGCGGAAAGAAAGTCGAAGTCCATCCGGGAGATGTGGTGGTGCTGCCAGCTGGCACAGGACATAAAAGATTGACCGCCAGCGAAGATTTCAAAGTGGCAGGCGCGTATCCCGCCGGAAAGGATCACAACTTGAAAACTGGAGAGAATGGCGAAAGGAACCTGCTGTTCAGTGAAATCAAGGAAGTCGGCATCCCTTCCCAGGATCCAGTATACGGAGAAGACGGCCCCTTGCTTGCTCATTGGAAAATAGAAGAGTAAAAACAGCCCCCGAAAAGAAATTTTCGGGGGTACTGTTATTCATATATTTTTTTCAAAGGTTCGACAGCCGGTCCTTCAATGACATCTCCACAAGCTGAGAATCGGCTGCCATGGCATGGACAATCCCACGATTTCTCAGCATTGTTCCACCCTAGTTCACACCCCATATGGGTACAAGTAGTATCGACCACTGTCACTTCACCGATATCATTACGGTAGGCACCTGCCCGCTTCCCATCAACTGTCACGACAGCTCCCTCACCGTTTTCCAGTTCCTCCAGTCTCCTGTCATGCTTATCAAGTTTTCCTTTGACAAACTCCTTTGCTACATCGGCATTTTCTTTGACGAAGTTCTTGATGGAAGGGTTTGCATTGAATCTGGAAGGTGTAAATAGATCCTTGAATCGGTTGTCTTTTTCCTGCACCAAATCGGATAGCAGCAAAGCCGCCGCTGCCCCATTGGTCATCCCCCATTTCGCGTAACCCGTCGCTACCAAGATGTGCGGCTGATTTCCGGTAACATGACCTATATATGGGATTTTATCCAATGTCGTCAGATCTTGTGCAGACCAGCGGTATGGGAATTCTTTTATGGAAAAATGCTTTTCCGCGAAGTGTTTGAGATTTTGATAATGTTCTTCCGTATCTCCGCCTTGTCCTGTTTTGTGGCTGTCCCCGCCAAAAAGAATCATCTTCTCTCCATTGGAATCTGTACTGTATCGGATAGATCTTTTTGGCTGATCCGCGCTCAGGTACATTCCTTCCGGGACCGGAATCGCAGATTTAGCCGCCAGGATATATGACCGCTCTATGTCCAGTCTTGAAAAATATAAGCCCTTGAAGTCATTGATCGGGAAATGGGTGCTGACAATCACCTTAGGAGAAGAAAGTTTGCCTCCTCCTTCAGTCACCACTTCCACAGGTTCTCCCCCCGTGATCTTGGTCACCCTGGTGTGTTCAAAAATCGTTCCCCCATTTGCCTTGATTTCATCTAAAAGCGGAAGCAGGAACTTCACCGGATGAAACTGTGCCTGATTTGGCATTCTAAGGGCGGAGGTTACCTGGAATGGCAAGTCTGTCACTGTTGTCAGCTCCCCAGGTATATTTAATTCCTGATAGGCTTTCGCTTCCTTTTTGATTGTCTCGGATCCCTTTTCGGTTACAGAGTAAATATAAGAGGGCAATTTCGTATATTCGCAGTCTATGTTTAATTCATCAACAAGATTTTCTATGAAGTTTAACGCAGCAAGGTTTGCCTGATAATATTGTGACGCTTTATCCGCTCCGTGCTGCTGTAAAAGCTGATCGTAGATGACGCCATGCTGGGCGGATACTTTAGCAGTGGTATACCCGGTGGTACCGTCTATTACTCTGCCAGCTTCGACAAGCGCAACTTTTTTCCCTTCCCGCGAAAGTAAATAAGCAGCGATGATGCCGGTGATTCCCGCCCCGACTATGGTGACATCTGCATGATGCACTTGGTTTTCCAGTTTTTCAAAAGTCAGCCCTCTTTCTTCGGCCGCTTTGCGCCAGTAAGAATAGGACTCTTTCGGTATCATTTTCTCATTCATTTGAGCGTTACCTCCCCATTTACTAATACCATCTACTTACCCAAAATTGACCATAACATGCCTGGGTATGCTCTAAGAAATATGTTTTGTCAGAGCTCCTAAAGGGGATGTGCTATAGTTTGAGTTTTTCCGGATGAGAAAAAGGAGGAAATTTGATTATGTCAACTTTGATTTTGTTCTCATGGAAGCTTCATGGTACACCATGGTCCCGATTCACCTTTAATTCAGGCCATTTTAAACCCTACATGTGACACTCAAATCTTACTTCATTTATAATTCCAGGTACATGACCGCCTATGCCCCACCCCATTTTGTATTCAGCAACGCGTGAAATCTTCAAAATCAAAGCAGAGAAAAAAACAGAACCAGCCGGCTCTGTTTTTTGTTTATTTCACTTTATTGAATGCCTGCATTAAATCATCACGGATATCTTCCCATGCTTCAAGCCCGATGGAGAGTCTCAGCAAAGTATCGGTTATGCCCATTTTCTCTCTGGACTCAGCAGGGACGACGGCATGGGTCATAGTCGCCGGATGCTGTATCAAGGTTTCGGCATCGCCAAGGCTGACCGCGATCTTGATCAGTTTTAATTCATTCATGAATTGCTGGGCCGTCTCTTTTGTTCCTTTGATGGTAAAAGCGATTAATCCGCCCGGTTTATTCATTTGCTTTTTCATTGTTTCATAGCTGGGATCGTCCGGATTTCCCGGGTAGAACAGTTTTTCCACCTGCGGCTGCTCTTTGAGGAAAGCCGCAATTTCCCCTGCATTTTCACAATGCCGGTCCATCCGCACCGGCAGCGTCTTTAAGCCACGCAGCAGGAGCCAGGCATCGAATGGCGAGATCACACCCCCGATATCCTTTTGCGTTGTCATTCTGATATGATCCATTTGTTCTTTTTTCCCTGCAACAACACCTGCAATGACATCCCCATGGCCGCAAATATATTTCGTGGCACTATGAATGATGATATCGCAGCCTAAATCAAGGGGCTTTTGCAGATAAGGCGAAGAAAACGTATTATCGACAATGACTGGAATGCCTTTCTCTTTTGCGATGCTTGAGACCAGTTCGAGGTCAATCAGCTGCATAGTCGGGTTGATAGGTGTTTCAACATAGATGCAGACCGTTTCAGGTTTGATGCTTCTCCTTATCTCCTCCGCTGAATCCATTGCCGAGAAATCATGCGTAATGTTGTACTTATCTTGCATGAGGTTCAATAAACCAAATGTGCAGCCGTATACTCCTTGTGAACAAAGGACATGGTCATTTGCTTTTGTTAAGGAAAGCAAGACCGCGGACACAGCTGCCATCCCCGAACCAAAAGCAAGAGCAGATTCACCATTTTCCAAGGACGCCATCCGTTCCTCCAGCATGGAAACGGTAGGGTTTCCAAGACGGGAATATATATATCCGCTCTCCTCTCCGGCAAATCTCCTTTCACCCTGCTGGGCATTTTTAAAAGTGAATGTGGAAGTTTGATAGAGCGGCGGTGCTAAACTGTCATTATATTCATCTGAGTTGTACCCTTCGTGAATGACTTTGGTTTCAAATCTTTCATAACCCTTTTCCATTTCTTTCTCCTCCTGTTTTCTAATCCGAACCTATAAGCGGTTGTATCTTATCTATCCCATTAGTACAGGGTCTCTCCGGCACGACTGTTCCACTTTGTCGGCCAGCCTGATAATCTCATAAGAATTCACTATTAGCATATGACATTTTCTTCAAAAAAGAAAGCGTTTACATAAATCTGTATTTGTGCTTCCTTTAGAATACTTCAGATAAAAGACCCTGAAATATTGTACGTTTCAAGGCCTGAATCATTAGAATATGCTGTTTTCGCAAATATTATTGCTATCGGAAAGATCCCGGTTGACATATTTTCCCATGTATTCAAAGGTTTTACACTCGAAAATGAAAGAGCAGCTCTTTCATTTCCTGCTCACCGCGGTTTACACGAAGATTTACCAGGGTGATATTTGAATTTAATATTGAATAGAAACAAAGTTTACGCAAAAAAGACTTAGAATAAGATATTTGCCATCTGGTTCTTTCCATTGTTCTTAGCATGATACATGGAGGCATCCGCTCTTTTGACAAGATCTTTCACATGATCTGCCCGGTCCCTTGTCCAGAATGATACACCGCAGGATACAGTTACAGAAGGAGAAGTCTTTTCAGGAATCCTTTTGACGATATGGGTTCCGAAATCGAGACCTGACTTCAGATCTTTCTGAGGGAGGTAAACGGCGAGTTCTTCTCCGCCCCATCTTGCAGCAAAGCCGATTTCCCCTGACTCATCCATTATCGTTCTGGCCACTTGTATCAGCACTTCATCGCCCGTCTGGTGTCCATAATTATCATTGATTTTCTTGAAGTCATCAATATCCATCAGGATAAGTACTCCCTGCTCGTCATCCTTCATTGCCCTGACCATCTCTTCATCCAGGAAACTCCTGGAGTAAAGCTGTGTCAGGTGATCGGTAACAACAAGTTCCTCCAATTTCTCCCGAAGCATGGAATTGGTCAGAGCCAGTGTTGAATGATGGATGAAGGACTGCAGCAATTTATACATATCAAAAGAAAACGCATAAGGTTCCTTATGAAGGACAACACAAAAGCCGATGATGGAATCATTCTGCACCATCGGGACGGCCATAAGGGAAAGAAAAGATAACTCTTTGCCGAATTTCCCGTTGACATCCCCAATGAAGAGGGCATCCTTTTCTTTGAAGATTTTCCGTTTCACAAAATGAATATAGGAAGCCCCCTCAAAGCTTTGGAAAAATGCCGAGCTTTCCGGAAGGACGCTCGCCTCTTCCTTTTCATCAACAAACACAAATCCGATTGAAGAAGCCTGGAAAGATCGTTTAATTTGTTTTTTTAAGAAAGTCAACGTTTCTGTCATTCTTAAATTCGAGTTCAATCTATGTGAAGTCTCGTTGATCAACTGGAGGTCCGATATCAGCCTTCTGGACTGCTGATAAAGCTTGGCATTCTCAAGTGCATTTCCAGCTGTATAAGCAAGCAGGCGGATGAATTCCCGGTGATTGTCCGGAAATTTGAATTGATTGGAAGTGATGACCTCAAGAACCCCGTACACCCCCTGCTTCCCTTTCAGCGGAGCGTACAGCGTAAGCTTCTCATCTGTATACTGGAATTCAGACTCCACGGTCCCATTAACGAATGCCTGCATCGCCGCTTTGTTGACACTGTCATAATCAAAATTCCTTATAGGCAGATTACCATGGTTTTTATCATTATCATTGGAAAGGAGCAAGTGAAATTCATAATCCGGGAATACCCTGGTCAGTGTACCGATAATCTGGCCGAGCAATGTATTGATATCCATCGATGAGTGGAACGCTTCATTCACTTTAAAAAGCTCCCTGTAACGATGCTCCTCTTCAACGACCTGATTGAAGTATGTCATTTTACCCAGATAAGCTGCACTATGATCAGCAAAACTCCGCAGGCAGCCGCGGGAGAAAACTGACTTCATGCCTTTAATCAGCAAAACTCCATATGGATTCTGCTTCTGGTCCGACAGCCTGAAAGCCAGGTCAAACCCGCTCAATCTTGACGGGGCATTGACCCATTCAGAGATTCCATCCTCCGTCCCTTCAAAAATATGATCTATTGTCTCAGGAAAAACGGCGGCCGGATAACTGTCCAAAGGATGGCTGCCAATAAGGTGATAGCTGTTTTCCAGCCGTTGATAATAAAGTACTTCCCCTGCCTGCAAGGAGGCTTGCACACACCTTACCCAAGCGGACAGGCAGCTGCTTTCACCGTCATTGAATTCATCATTCACCAAGTCGAATAAACGAGCTTTATAGTTATTCAGGAAGGTTTGGTCAGTTGACGTCAATCCGGTTGCCTGCGTATCGATCCGATCATTATTCACCATAATATGTCCCTCTTATCTTCGCTTTCCTGATAGATTCCATTTAAAGATTCAACGTTTCATCATTATCCCTGAAACCAAATCATTGGCTGCACGGATAATGATGAAAAAGCACTAATTCCCAGTAATTCCATCAAGTAGATTATATCACAAAGATTCAGATGATTCCTATGTAATATTCTAAATTCCCTAGTTTTTTTAATTGCGTACAATCTGCTGTTTTTTTGTTTTTTCATATTTGCCCTTGACTTCCTTTCTTCAAAAACATATAATGGTCTTTGTGTAAAATAAAGCAGCCTATGTGAAGTCCTTTATGCTGTATTCTGTTCCTCGCGAATGAGGTGTATCTTGTAACTCTCTGCTGCTGGAGCGAAGGTACATGAAAACATAATACTCATGATTGTTTATTCACACACGGTTTTTATTTTACAACAAAATAAAAACACGAAGGAGGAGTCTTCAATGGCTCGTTATACTGGCCCTAGCTGGAAATTATCCCGCCGCCTTGGAATCTCTCTAAGCGGTACAGGTAAAGAATTAGAAAAGCGTCCTTACGCTCCTGGACAACACGGTCCTAACCAACGCAAAAAAATCTCTGAGTATGGTTTGCAATTACAAGAGAAGCAAAAGCTTCGTCATATGTATGGAGTGACTGAGCGTCAATTCCGCAACCTATTCGACAGAGCAGGCAAAATGCAAGGTAAACACGGTGAAAACTTCATGGCACTTCTTGAAAGCCGCCTTGATAACGTTGTTTATCGCCTTGGTTTGGCTCGTACCCGCCGCCAAGCACGCCAACTTGTTAACCACGGACACATCACTGTTGATGGATCTCGCGTAGATATCCCATCTTACCGTCTGTCCGCCGGCCAAACAATCGGTGTTCGTGAAAAATCCCGCAACCTTGACATCATCAAGGAAGCTCTTGAAGTGAACAGCTTTGTTCCTGACTTCTTGACTTTTGATGCTGACAAGCTTGAAGGTTCATTCACTCGCTTAGCTGAGCGTTCTGAACTGCCAGCTGAAATTAACGAAGCTCTTATCGTTGAGTTCTACTCTCGTTAATCTTCCAGAACCCTTTCCCATTTCGGGGAAGGGTTTTTTTGTTGTTCGCCAATATTTCCAAGGCCGCTGTTTCATTTCCTACCTGGATTTCGGTCGAAGAACATGGAGCCCGATTCCGCTTTTTCCAGCTTCATGTCTCTTTAGGTCAGAATCGATCCGAGATACTCTCTTTCTGGCGGAATCTCTTATTGTTTTGGATAATCTTGCTGTTCAGGGGCAAATTACTAGTGACTTCCTTTTCATTTGCCAGTCAATAAATCACTTTAAGCAGTCGAAATATGATATAATTATAAGGTTGATATTTTATATGACTTACTAGTTTCCCAGATAAAAAGGAGGAACAGGATATGGATTTTCTGTTTTCCACAGGATTTATTATTTCTTCAGGAGCAATACTTGCCCTGTTAAAAATTGTTGCAATTGATATCATTCTGTCGGGTGATAATGCGATCGTTATTGCGATGGCCACAAAAAATCTTCCGAAGGATCTGCAGAACAAGGCAATCTTCTATGGAACAGGCGGAGCGGTGGTCCTTCGTATTCTCTTTGCAGCCGTCATTGTTTATCTTCTTCAAATTCCTTATGTGCATTTAATCGGAGGAATCCTGCTTCTATGGATCGCTTATAAAGTATTGGTAGAGGAAGAGGAAGAAGCAAACATCAAAGCCCATACCGGTCTGAGCCAGGCAATCATGACCATCATCATTGCTGATGCGGTAATGAGCCTTGATAATGTAGTGGCTGTTGCCGGCGCAGCCCACGGCCATATCGGGATGATTGCCCTTGGCGTACTGATCAGCATCCCGATCATGATTTTCGGTTCAAAGGCAATTGTAAAGCTCTTGGAGAGGTTTCGCTGGATTGCTTACATTGGGTCAGGAATCCTTGCCTGGACAGCTGGTGAAATGGTGATGGCGGACAAGCAGTTCTTAAACCTGGTTCACCTTTCACACAGCCCTTTCACATACCTGATCACTGCCGTGCTTACAATCGGCGTTCTTGCTGCCGGGTTCTTGACAAACAAGAAACAGAATAGTGTGGAGGCTCATTGAGCTGCCAAAAAGAGGCGATTCCTGGAAGCGCCTCTTTTTTGTATGACTATTACGAGTATTGGATCATGAAATATTTTTTCTTCCCTCTGCGGATGATTGTGAACTGCCCGTCAATACGGTCTGCTTCAGACATTACATGCTGAAGGTCAGTTGTCCGGTCACCGTTGATGTAGATCGCCCCGTTGCCGATATCTTCTCTGGCCTGTCTTTTAGATGGAGAAATCTTTGTATTCACCAGCAAGTCTACAAGATTGACTTCCTCATCACTGGATTGTGTAAAGGATGGGACATCTTTAAAGCCCTGCTTGATTTCTTCAGAAGATAATTCCTTGATGTTGCCGCTGAAAAGAGCTTCGGTGATTTTGACTGCCTGGGCAAGAGATTCCTCACCATGGATCATCTTGGTCATTTCTTCTGCAAGCGCTTTTTGAGCTTTGCGCAGGTGAGGCTCTGTTTCGACTGTTTCCGCTAAAGCTTCAATCTCTTCTTTGGATAAGAAGGTAAAGTATTTCAGGTATTTAACAACATCAGCATCTGCTGTATTGATCCAGAACTGGTAGAATTCATATGGTGATGTCTTTTCTGGATCCAGCCAGATTGCCCCGCTCTCTGTTTTACCGAACTTTGAGCCGTCTGCTTTTGTAACAAGCGGTATGGTGAAACCGAATGCTTTTGATTCTTCTTCCCTTGTACGCCTTATCAATTCAAGCCCTGTCGTAATGTTGCCCCACTGGTCGCTTCCTCCGATTTGAAGCTTGCAGTTATAGTTCTCATACAGGTGGTTAAAGTCCATCGCCTGCAGGATCGTGTAAGTGAATTCTGTATAAGAGATCCCTGATTCAAGGCGCGATGCAATGGTGTCCTTTGCAAGCATATAGTTGACGCCGATATGTTTTCCAAAGTCACGGAGGAATGTCACCATATCCATCGGTCCGATCCAGTCAAAGTTGTTGACCATTACTGCCCCATTTTCGCCTTCGAAATCAAAGATGCTTTGAAGCTGATTCTTGATGCTTTCAACATTATGCTGAATGGATTCGACCGTCTGAAGTTTCCGCTCTTCACTTTTACCGCTTGGATCCCCGATGAGGCCGGTTGCTCCTCCTACCAGCACAAGCGGGCGGTGGCCATGGTTTTGAAACCGCCTTAAGGTCAGGAAAGGCAGCAAGTGGCCGATATGCATACTGTCCGCAGTAGGATCGATTCCACAGTAGATTGAAATTTTTTCTTTGTCTAAAAGGTTTTTCAGTCCCTCTTCATCTGTTTGTTGATATGTTATGCCGCGCCAATCTAAATCATTTAGTAATTCCATTAGTATCTTCCTCCCTATTTCTCTCATTTGCCCACAAAAAAACGCCTCTGCCAATGCAGGGACGTATATTACGCGGTACCACCCAACTTAAGGACACAAGTATCCTTCACTTGATAATGTAACGGTTTTCCCGTTTGCTGCTAATGGATCATAGCCGTTCACAGCAAAAGCTCAAGGAGGTAATTCATCACGTTATATATGTCAGTTTCCACCAGCCACTGACTCTCTTGAATAGGGATAACGGGACTACTTGTTCCTGTCGAAGCCATATCATTATGAAAATTTCTCAGATATCATCTTTTTAACATAGTTTCATCCTCTTTGTCAATTTCCTCACCATCCCTTTTTTTATCCCTTACACTGAATCCTTCCCAGTATATACCTTTAGAATTTCAGTATTGCAGCCTTTCCATCGTCGAATTATGCTATAATATAGATGATTTTAGGGGGAGTGTATATATGAAGGAAAAATTTCAATCTTTGCTGCAGCGAATTCAACCTGTCATCAAGTTTTTTACTAACAATAGATTTTTAAAACGTGCCAGGATCACTTATGGAGTTCTTTGGAATTTATTATTGATCTTAATTGTGGTTGGTGTTCTCGGTACGGCTTTCGCAGGCGGAGTAGGAGCGGGTTATTTTGCTTCCTTGGTAAAAGAAGAACCCATCCGCCCTTATGACAACATGAAACAGGATATCTATAATTACGAAGAAACCTCACAGCTCTACTTTTCGAATGATGTCTACCTGGGAAAAATGAGAACCGATTTAGAACGTGAAGAAGTCAGTATCGATGAAGTGTCGGATGATTTGGTGAACGCCCTGATTGCAACCGAGGATGAATATTTTAAAGAGCATAATGGCGTCGTCCCTAAAGCGATCCTCCGCGCAATCCTGCAGGAATTCACGAATTCCGCTTCCCAGACAGGCGGAAGCACGCTTACACAACAGTTGATCAAGAACCAGATCCTGACGAATGAAGTATCCTTTGACCGGAAAGCAAAGGAGATTCTGCTGGCCATGAGGCTGGAACGCTTCTTTGAAAAAGATGAAATCCTTGAAGCATACCTGAACGTTGCCACACTCGGCCGTAACTCTTCGGGCAGGAACATTGCGGGGGTCAAATCTGCCTCTAAAGGAATCTTCGGTGTTGAACCGAAAGATCTGAGCCTGCCCCAGTCAGCCTTTATTGCGGGACTTCCGCAGGCACCTTTTGCCTACACTCCTTTTACAAACGGAGGAAAATTAAAAGAAAACCTGGAACCCGGCCTATCCAGGATGCAGACTGTCCTATACCGTATGTATGAAGAAGACTACATTACAGAAGAAGAATATCAAAAGGCATCCAGCTATGATATTACGAAAGATTTCATCGGGCCGAAACCATCAGTTAACGACAACTACCCTTGGCTGACGGCTGAAATTGAAAACCGCGCCATGGAAATCATCTCTAAGATCCTCGCCGAAAAAGATGGATATTCAGAAGATGACCTTGCGAATAACGATGAATTATATGAAAAATACACGACACTCGCTGACCGGGAAATGAGACAGCGGGGGTATCATATCCACTCGACAATAAATAAAGAAATCTATGACAGCATGCAAAAGACTAAAGATGCTTATGAGATGTATGGACAAGAACTTACCAGTACGGAAGTTGATCCGGAAACAGGAGAAGAAGTAGAAGTCCCAAATCCTGTACAGGTCGGTGCCATCATGATTGAAAACAAATCAGGCAGGATCATCAGCTTCGTCGGCGGACGGGACTTCAAGCAGGAACAGTTGAACCATGCAACACAGTCCATCCGTCAGAATGGATCAACGATGAAGCCTCTGCTTGTATATGCTCCGGCATTGGAATTCGGTGAGATTGGACCAGGGTCACCACTGCCTGATGTGGAAATGTCCATCATGGCCGGAAATGGAGTCATGTGGTCGCCGCAGAACTATTCGTTTAACTATAATGGGCTCATCCCAGCCAGATATGCGCTGGCTGAATCCCTGAACATCCCTGCGGCAAGGTTATACACCAAGATCTTTGATAAGCAGCCTATCCAGTTCCTTGAAAAAATGGGCTTCTCGACCTTGACCAGCCGCGAGAAAGAGAACTATTCCCTTTCCCTTGGGGGTATGGAGCGCGGAGTTACACTTGAAGAAAATACAAATGCTTATACAACATTTGCTAATGGCGGGAAATTCGTCGATGCGTATATGATTGATAAGATAGTCGATAAAAATGGCAAAACGATTTATCAGCATGAAATTGATCCTGTGGATGTATTCAGTCCTCAAACCGCATATATGACCATTGATATGATGCGGGATACCCTTGATCACTATGCAGGAACAGGACGATATGCCAAGAAATTCCTTAACTTTTCTTCCGACTGGGCTGGAAAGTCAGGGACAACACAGGATTACAAGGACCACTGGTTCATCGCCTCAAACCCTAGCATTACATTCGGTACGTGGTTTGGATATGATGATCCGCAATCCATGTACAGAGCAATGGAAACGTATGGACATTACGGTTTGAGAAATATCCGTTTATGGTCTTACCTTCTGAATGATGCACATGATCTTGCACCGGACTTGATTGATCCGGATGCTTCATTCCAGTCACCGGAGGGTGTAGTGACAAGATCCTTCTGTGGAATTTCAGGTTTGCTGCCTTCTGAGGCCTGCAGCCAGGCTGGTTTGGTAAAGAGCGACTTGTTCAATGCGAAGTATGTGCCAAGCAAGACAGATGACAGCCTTCTCAGCAGCAGGTATGTAATGGTGAACGGCAAGAAGTATCTGGCGCTTGACTCGACCCCTGCAGAGTTTTCACAGCCGGGAGTCATATTAAACCCGGATTTTGTTGAGGGTGTCCTTAACGGTATCAAGGCGGATCCCCGCCAGTTGATTCCTGCTGACGAAGAAAGATATAAGAACATCCTTGTCGCTGAAAATAAGATCGAGGATGACGGTGCAGCACCGGGAACGGTCAAAGCAAATGCTTCCGGAAATAAAGTGACCTGGACTGCATCAGCCAGCAACGATGTTGTGGGCTACAGGGTCTTCACAGTAAGCGGACAAAAAGTAGCAAGCGTTAAATCTGATTCAGACTTGGTTGCTTCCCTCGGCAATGGAGAATATTATGTAGTGGCGGTAGACGTAGCCGGAAAGCAATCCGGGAAATCAAACACTGTTCGGGTTGGAAAAGAAAAGGAAGAACCCAAACCTCCTAAAGAGGAAAAACCAAAACCAGATAAACCCGATGAACCTGCAGATCCCAAACCGGACACCGATGAATCAGGCGGCGGCTCAGGTGGTGGCGGTACTGATTCCGGAGATACTGGCGGAGAAAGTGACTCAGGCTCCGGCGGAGATGGAAATAACCAAGAATAATAGCATGACAAAAGAGGTGATCTGCTTTGCGGATCACCTCTTTGTTTCCTTTAACGCTTTAGCAGGATGGGGGACTGTCCCCGGCTCTGCTAAAGCGTTAAAGGATTGCAGGGACCAAAAAACCGCCCAGCCAGCTGAGCGGTTTAATACGTTCATATCATTCTTCCATTGTTGAAAGGTCGCCGGTAGGGAGGTCAAGTTCCCATGCTTTCAGTACACGTCTCATGATCTTCCCGCTGCGTGTTTTCGGCAGTTTATCCTTGAACTCGATTTCCCTTGGCGCTGCATGGGCAGCCAATCCCTTTTTCACAAATTGGCGGATTTCTTCTTTCAGCTCATCCGTCACTTCGTATCCTTCACGCAAAGCAACGAATGCTTTGATGATTTCTCCTCGGACAGGATCTGGCTTACCGATGACACCAGCTTCTGCGACGGCCGGATGTTCAACCAGTTTGCTTTCCACTTCGAACGGCCCTACCCTCTCACCGGAAGTCATGATGACATCATCAATACGTCCCTGGAACCAAAAGTATCCGTCTTCATCCATGTACGCGGAATCTCCTGATACATACCAGTCGCCAGGCATGAAGTATGAATCATATTTCTGTTCATTCTTCCAGATGGCATTCATCATGGACGGCCAGCCCCGCTTGATGGCAAGGTTCCCCATTCGATATGGAGGAAGCTCATTCCCCTGGTCATCGACAATCGCTGCCTTGATGCCAGGAATCGGTTTCCCCATTGATCCTGGCTTGATTTCCATGCAAGGATAGTTGCAAATGACCTGTCCGCCGGTTTCGGTCATCCACCATGTATCATGGATACGGAGATTGAATACTTTCACTCCCCAGCGGATAACTTCAGGATTCAACGGCTCCCCGACACTGAGGATATGTCTCAGGCTGCTGAGATCGAACTGCTTAACCACCTCATCCCCTGCACCCATCAGCATACGGAAGGCAGTAGGTGCACTGTACCAAACGGTAACGCCGTATTTTTGAATCGTGTTGTACCACTTCTCGGGCTTGAACCTTCCACCCGCGATGATGTTCGATGCCCCGGTAAGCCAAGGTCCGAATATGCCGTATGAAGTGCCGGTCACCCAGCCCGGGTCAGCTGTACACCAGTATACATCCTCTTCCTGGAGGTCGAGGACCCATTTGGCAGTCTGGTAATGCTGAAGCATGGCATTATGGACATGCAGCACGCCCTTCGGCTTTCCGGTAGAGCCAGAAGTATAATGAAGGATCATTCCATCCGTCAGATCAACCCACTCGATATCAAGTTTCTCGCTTGCTGCTTCAAAACGGGACATGTAATCTACATATTTTCCGTTTTCCTCTATATCCTCTCCGACGAGCAGGACATGTTTAAGTGCCGGCAGTTCATCAACAGGCACCCTGTCAAGCAGTTCAGGAGTCGTAACCAGGACTTTCGCTTCACTGTCTTCCAAGCGGTCCCTGACAGCCCCCTCCATGAATGCTTCAAACAACGGCCCGACGATTGCGCCAAGTTTCAATGCACCAAGAACGGTAAAATACAATTCAGGTGATCTCGGCATAAAGATGAATACTCTGTCGCCTTTTTCCACATCACCATACGTTTTCAAGACATTTCCTGCTTTATTCGTAAGGTTTTTCATTTCCCTGAAGGTATACTTTTCATCTCTGCTGTCATCTGTGTAGTACAGTGCGACTTTATTCTTCCTGAATGATTCTGCGTGCCTGTCGATCGCTTCATACGCAATATTCACACGTCCTGTTTCATTCCAGGAAAAATTCTTTTTGATTTCATCCCAATCGAAATTCTTATACGTATCTTCGTAACTGGAAAGATTGTAATTTCCTTGAGTTGCTGGCAGCGCTTCCAACTTCATACGAGCGATTCCTCCCTATGTAAGAATTTACTATATTATTATAGTACAAAAATCTTTTTTTCTCAATTTTAAAAATTGTCCGTTTATTACTTTTTGTTATAATAAGGATATGTGCAGCGCTTTCCCTATATGAAAAAGATTCATAAAAACGCTATAATAGAGCGCTTAACCGCTCTGTTTTGGATTTTGGTTTTGTGTCATAATGACCATGTATATTATTTTGAGGCGGTGACAAAATGAACCACCAAAAAACGTATAATGCAATGGAACTCAAAACCCCAAAAGGAAAGATCATCATCGAAGGGCCGGTTCCGGTCAATCAATTGATAGATTTGGAGTTCCACGAAGATTTAACGGCCTTCCGTTTGCCGGCAAAGCAGCATAAAGCCATAGTCGAGATATCCGAGCTGCCGGAAGGACGGATCATCATAGCAAGGGAAGATAACGTCATAGTCGGCTATGTTACATATCTGTATCCCGACCCGCTCGAACGATGGTCACAGGGGAATATGGAAGAGTTGATAGAGCTTGGGGCGATTGAGGTCATTCCGAAATTCAGGGGAGCATCCGTTGGAAAGAATCTGCTGAAGGTATCGATGATGGACGATGCCATGGAAGACTACATCATCATCACAACGGAATATTATTGGCACTGGGATTTGAAAGGCACCGGCCTTAACGTGTGGGAATACCGGAAGATCATGGAAAAAATGATGAATGCAGGCGGATTGGAATATTATGCGACAGATGATCCTGAGATCAGTTCGCATCCCGCCAACTGCCTGATGGCCAGGATCGGTAAAAGGATCAATAGCGATTCTGTCCAGCAGTTTGACAGATTGAGATTCATGAACCGCTATATGTATTAATGACTCTCTCAAAGGGGATGGAAAACCATGATAGTAGAAGAAATCATGAAAACGGATGTAGAGACACTAAGAGCGGACGATACTATAGAACAGGCAATCAAGACCCTTCGCGAAAAAAAAATCAGGCATATTCCAATTGTCGATGTCAACATGAAGGTAATCGGCATAGTCAGTGACAGAGATGTAAAAGACGGGACCCCTTCCATTTTCCAAAAAGAGAAGGCGGCTGAAGAGCTTCAGAATCCTTTGAGGCTGATCATGAAAACAGAGGTTGTTACCGGCCATCCACTCGACTTTGTTGAAGAGGCGGCTGCTCTGTTTTATGAGCATCACATTGGCTGTCTGCCGATTGTAAAAGAAAATAAATTGGTCGGCATCATCACTGAGACCGATATTCTCTATACTTTGATTCAATTAACAGGGGCGCTTCAGCCAGGCTCGCAGATTGAAGTGAAGGTGGAAAACCGTTCCGGCGTGCTCTATGAAGTCGCCGGGATTATCCGCAATCACAATGCAAACATTCACAGTGTACTTGTTTACCCTGATAAAAATGATGAAAAATATAAAATTCTTGTCTTTAGAGTACGGACAATCAATCCAACGTCTGTCATTGATGATTTAAAGAAAGAAGGGTATGAAGTCCTCTGGCCGAACATGCCCGGTATGCCGTCATGACGAAGGAAGCCTTATTTGTTTATTCTGATAAGCTGTTAGATTACCGCTTTTCAGAAAGCCACCCCTTCAATCAATTCAGGCTAAAACTGACCATCGACCTGCTTCGAGAAGCAGGTGCCCTGCATGAAGATGATATTGTGGAACCAAGGATGGCAACTGATGAAGAACTGCACTTGGTTCATGACCCTGCGTTCGTAAGCGCTGTCAAAAGTGCGGGGAATGGTTCCCTTCCTGCGGACAAAGCCGAAAGCTACGGAATCGGGACTGAAGATACCCCGATTTTCAAAGGGATGCACGAAGCCAGCTCCCTTATGGTAGGCGGCACTTTGACGGCCGTCGACCTTGTCATGGAAGGGGCCGCAAAGCATGCTGCCCACTTTGGAGGCGGCCTGCATCACGGCTTTAAGGGGAAGGCTTCCGGATTTTGCATTTATAATGACAGCTCGGTAGCAATCAAGTATATGCAGGAGAAGTATAATGCCAGGGTTTTGTATATTGACACAGATGCCCATCATGGCGACGGTGTCCAATGGACCTTTTACGATGATCCCGACGTGTGTACCCTGTCCATCCATGAAACCGGACGCTATCTATTCCCCGGCACTGGGAACATCAATGAACGCGGACATGGAAAAGGCTATGGCTATTCCTTCAATGTCCCGCTCGATGCCTTTACAGAGGATGAATCCTGGCTAAGCGCTTATGAAACAGCTTTTCGGGAAGTCATCAAGTTTTTCAAGCCGGACGTCATTTTATCTCAGAATGGTACCGATGCACACTACTTTGACCCGCTGACACATCTGTCTTCGACCATGAAAATTTATCAGGAGATCCCAAAGATCACCCATGAGCTCGCTCACCAATATTGTGACGGTCGATGGATCGCTGTAGGCGGGGGAGGATATGACATCTGGCGGGTGGTGCCCCGTGCATGGAGCCTCTTATGGATGGAAATGGCCCAGCGTAATGACAGCCTCCTCCATTTTCCAAGGAACTGGACCGAGCGCTGGCAGGAAATGGCCCCTGTCACCCTCCCGGTAAGCTGGGATGATCCTCCGGGAATCTATCCTGCCATCCCCCGGAAGCCGGAAATTACAGAGAAGAATTCCCAGACTGTTGATAAAGCACTCTATCAACTGCGGCAGCAGCAGGGAAGCAATAAATCATCAGCACAATAGAACGCGAAAAAGACTCGGCACTGAACAGAACCCAAAAAGGTAGATTGATGTCTAACTTTTATGGGGCAAGTCACAATGACGAGTCTTTTTCGTGGTGCTTGTATAGGGCAATTTTGTTCACTTGATGAGCTGCTTTTTCAATGGTGATCGACTTTATGTAAGTTCTACGCTTTCCTCCGTTCGCCTGCCAATAGTGGCTGGATTTGTGGGTGAGTTTGTTTTTCACTCTCATTTACACACAATAGTCCCCGCTTTTATATGTAGGTTCGATACCCTGCCCGCAGTCACCTACCAATAGGGCGGGTATATGTATGTGAGTGGGATTTCTTACCCCAAGTCTCCTACAAATTACGTCGGGTTTTGTGTGTGGCTTGGCCCTCTTAAACCCTTCCAAAAACTGATTACCCTTCAAACGGCAAAGGCTGAGTCCCGTCTATATCGGTAAAGCCATATTTTCTGGCCAGGTCAGCCACCATGACTGCTTCGCCGGAAATATTCGATACGTGAGGATCGGATGCCAAGGCTGCAACAGCACGTCCGGCATACGCCGTAGTTTCCGTCGTTCCATCTTCTGGCCCATAACCTGAGTCTGTAACTCTTTCTGTACGCATCCATCCCGGGCAGAGTGCAATTGCCGAAACATGATAGTCCTTCAACTCCTTAGCCATACCATTGGTCATACGATTGATGGCATTCATAGCTAAATCGTAATATAAATTACCTGCGGCCCTATCCTTCATAAAGAACGTTACATTTACAATCAAACCTTGCCGGTGCTTCGTCATCAACGGTGCAGCATATCGGGCAGTCCGCAAGTAGGCTTGCGGACCGGCAACCATCATAGCCTCCCAATGCTCCGGCGGCCTCTGCCAAAAAAGGCGTCCTTCTCCTGATGGCAGCGAACTTTCAGAACCGCCAAATACACTATTGACTAAAATGTCGATCCGTCCGTGCTCCTCTTCTATATGTGCAAACAGCTCTTTCACATCACTGTCTTTTGTATGGTCGCAGCGTATGGCGATGCCTTTTCCACCGCGTAAAGTGACGCCTGCAGCAGTTTCTTCAATCGTTTCTGGCCGATTATCGGTTGTCTCCCCCTTTACACTCCTGCCTGTCACATAAACCTCAGCTCCCGCACTTCCCAATTCGAATGCAATGCCTCTGCCTGCTCCGCGGGATGCACCTGCCACAACAGCAACCTTCCCTTGCAATGGTTTCATTTAAACTCCCCCACACCCAGTTCTATAGTCTTCTACACTATGATATATTCAACATAAATAAGCACCAATCCTTTAGGATCAGTGCTCTTAATCAAAATCTCCCGACTATATAAGTAGACGTGCGGACAAACCGCTTGAGTCCATCAAGTCAGCTTCATATCCTTGATCTGAGTTTTTATATCCAGTCTGAACTTTCATCAGCAAGGCTTTGTAACTCACTCATAAAGATACAGGCATGATAACCATCACAGACGGCATGATGCATTTGTAGAGAGACAGGCATGTATAATTCACCGTTTTTCCGAGTGTACTTCCCTGCCGTTATGATTGGCAAAAGAAAGTTGCCGCCATTATTGATATTTAAATTGAATGAGGTAAAAGAACCCCAGGGAACCATAGAGACCGGGATATTATTTTCCGGTACAGGTGTCTTTGGAAATAGCTTTCCAGTGCCATTATATTGTTCTACATCACGGTCATAACTGGAATGAAACTTGGAAAAATCCCTTGAGTTTGCTGACCAAATCCCTGAAAATGCGTGTGTATTCTTATCAAAAATAGTATAGAGCGGGCAAATCTCCGTCCAATAGCCTAAATCACCATCACTGTTAAAATTTGTCCTGAATTCTTGGTGTGAGTTAGCGATTTTCGTGACCATGAATATAAACGCAGGGTATAGCTTATAATTCTTCTTCTTAACGTTCTTCATAAGGGTGGTAATATTAATTTCATTCGTCAGGCTGAAAGTTGTCTTCTGCTTTAGATAGTGCTCAAAATATTCCTTTCGAGCCCAATTCTCACGATTTATAGTTTTGAATTGCATACTAAACGCCTCCTAAAAAAATTCAGTTAATCTTAGGAGGATAATTTCACTGCCTTTTTTATCACAATCATCCCCTTCTATGAAAGGCTGCATTCTCATAACTATAACATCCCTGGAGCCCGATTTCCCCTCTGATGCAGGGTTTTATTCCCGGAAAAGAAAGGGCGGCTTTTCCATTCAAGGGTATTTACGTTTTTTTAGAAGTATATTAAATAGCAGCAAAGTACGGGAAAAGAGCCTTATGAAATACCTTCAACCTGGGTTAACAAAAAAGCCTCCCCGAAGGAAAGCTCTTGAAAAGCATTCTATTTTGTAGATCCGCGTTCTTCGATTCTGTGGGGAAGAACCACGATGTTTTCTTCCACTTGCTCTTTGTTCATGTATTTTGTAAGAAGGCGCATGGAAACCGCACCGATGTCATATAGAGGCTGGACAATGGAAGTCAGCTGAGGGCGTACCATCAGGGCAAGCCTTGTGTTGTCAAAGCTGATGACTTCTGCTTCTTCAGGAATATTGACCCCTGCGTCCTGAGCACCGTGAACGACACCGAGGGCCATCTCGTCGTTTCCTACAAATATGGCTGTCGGCTTTTCGCTCAGCTCACTTAGCTTCTGCCATGCTTCGAGTCCGGAATCATATGTGTAATCTCCTTCGATGACAAAGTCTTCATCGAAGGCAATTCCCGCTTCTTCCAATGCTTGCTTGTAGCCCGGAAGCTTGGCTTCATTGTTGATTTTATCATGGAATGGACCGCTTACATACGCTACATTTTTATGTCCTTTTTCAATCAGTTCTTTCACGGCATCATAGGCTGCAGCTTGGTAATCAATGTTAACGGAAGGCACTTTTCCCGAGTCCTCTACTGTTCCTGCTAGCACGATTGGCACAGGGGACATCTCGAACTCCCTGACATGCTCCTCGGTGATATTTCCGCCCATGAATACAATTCCATCCACTTGTTTACCAAGCATGGTGTTCAAAAGGTGCAGTTCCTTCTCGGTGTTCTGGTCTGAGTTGCTTAGGATGATGTTATATTTATACATTGTGGCAATATCTTCTATCCCTCTCGCCAGCTCTGCAAAGAAGATGTTGGAAATGTCCGGAATGATGACTCCGACAGTCGTCGTCTTCTTGCTCGCAAGCCCCCTGGCAACAGCATTTGGCCTGTAGCCCAGCCGGTCGATGACTTCAACTACCTTTTTTCTTGTTGCCGGTTTAACGTTCGGATTTCCGTTTACTACCCTGGAAACAGTAGCCATGGAAACATTCGCTTCCCTTGCCACATCATATATTGTTACATTCATGGAATCCACTCCTTTGATTATCGTTTTAGCTGATTGTTCTTATTTTACACTAATTATCCATCTTTAAAAAATAAACTCAAAATGTTTTCTTGTCCATTGTATGAATATAGCTATATCATACTTGAGCCGGGGCTTGACTGCAAAGAATCCACTTTCACCATACCCCGGCTGCTGCTTTCTGAGAATAGTTTCTACTATCGCAAAAGAACCAGGATCATGAAAAATAAGTCCTCCTTATCCAGCTTTAATATACAATTTGACGGTGAATCTTCTTCCGGAACAATAAAAAAAGGGCCATCAATGAGATGACCAATTGTATCTTATTTACCGCGGGTTAATTCGGAAAAGAAATGATCAAACTGTTCCAGATTCATTTGCTGGGCAGCATCGGAGAGGGCAACAGCAGGATCAGGATGTACCTCTGCCATCACGCCGTCAGCTCCTATTGCAAGCGCTGCTTTTGCTGCAGGCAGCAATAAATCGCGCCGGCCAGTGGAATGTGTAACATCCACAAACACAGGAAGATGGGTTTCCTGCTTCAAGATTGGGACAGCGGAAATATCAAGGGTGTTTCTTGTGGCCCGTTCATAGGTGCGGATGCCTCTCTCGCACAGAATGATATCTCCATTCCCTTGGGAAATGATATACTCAGCTGCATTCATGAACTCCTCAAGTGTGGCTGAAAGCCCCCTTTTCAGGAGAACAGGCTTACGTGCAGCCCCCGCAGCCTTCAATAATTCAAAGTTTTGCATATTGCGTGCACCGATCTGGATGATATCAACATACTCAATTGCAGCTTCGATATCTGCAGGATTCACAATTTCGCTCACTACAGCAAGATTGTTTTCATCAGCTGCTTTTCTTAGTATTTTTAACCCTTCCATACCCAGCCCCTGAAAATCATATGGGGAAGTACGAGGTTTAAAGGCACCTCCGCGGATGAGGTTAAGTCCTTTTTCTCTGATGGCGCGAGCTACTTCGAAAACCTGATCATAGGATTCCACTGCACATGGACCGAAGATGAAGTGAGGTGTTCCGTCACCAATCTCTTCTCCATTCACGTTCACAATCGTGTCGGTTGGTTTCTTTTTCCTTGAAACCAAGAGCTCCTTGCGGTGGCTGTCCTGCAGAAGATCAAGGCCGGCTTTGAAAACCTCTTTAAATATATGTTCAATCGTTGTGTTGTCAAAAGGTCCGTCATTATGGTCAATAATGGTATTCAGCATGTCTCTTTCCCTCACAGGGTCAAAGCGGCTTGTCCCCTGCTTTTCTTTCACCCTGCCGATTTCCTGTACAAGGCGGGCACGTTCATTGATGTTATCCAACAGCTTCAGATTTATCTCATCGACCCGGCTTCTCAGCTGATCGAGCTCATTATTACTCACAACCAAACATCCTCTCTGCATTGACATCCTTTTATATTATATTTCCAACACTACATGACTTTTTTCTGCAAAAGTATGATACATTTTTTATAATAGGATTTATTATAATGGAATGTAAAGCAAAAGTCACGGAAAACACTTTATCCTTTCAACGCATTAAAGTCTTAAGTGGCTTCCGGCAAACTTCATATAATTATTGATTGAAATAGATTAAAGTGGGTGTATAAAGTGACGAATGATAAAAAGATATTTGCCTTGGATATCGGTACGCGGTCTGTAGTCGGCATTATATTAATAGAAAATGAAGAGAAGAAATATGAAGTCATCGATATTCTGTCCCAGGAACATAAAGAGCGGGCGATGCTGGATGGGCAGATCCATGATGTCCCTGCTGTTGCTGCAGTCATTTCGTCCATTAAAGCCGAGATGGAAAAGAAGCACGGCCCGCTCAAAAAAGTCTGTGTAGCAGCTGCCGGCAGGGCTTTGAAAACAGAATTCGCAAGTGCTTCCATTGATATTGGCGGAAAGCCCCTCCTCACCAAGGAAGACGTCCTTCACCTGGAACTCAGTGCAGTCCAGAAGGCGCAGGCGCTCGCTGCCCAGGAGACAGACCAGACCTATCACTATTATTGTGTTGGCTACTCTGTACTTTATTACAAGCTCGACGGCGAGGAAATTGGCAGCCTCGTGGATCAGCAAGGCGATGAGGCAGCAGTCGAAATCATTTCCACCTTCCTTCCCAAGGTTGTCGTTGAATCTCTTTTGGCAGCCTTGAACAGGGCTGGATTGGAAATGGAGGCATTGACGCTTGAACCAATCGCTGCCATAAATGTCCTGATTCCCGCTTCGATGAGAAGGTTGAATGTAGCTTTGGTGGATATAGGTGCAGGCACCTCCGATATCGCTTTGACTGACATGGGGACCATCATCGCATTCGGAATGGTGCCCACTGCAGGGGACGAAATAACGGAAGCCATAAGTGATGCACTGCTTCTTGACTTCCCGCTTGCTGAACAAGCCAAAAGGGATTTGATTGATCAGGAATCCATTGTGGTATCAGACATCCTCGGATTTGAAACGGAAATCACCCGTGCCGAGGCAGTTGGAAAAATCTCCTCTGCCATTGATCATCTGGCAGAGGAAATCAAAACAGAGATCCATAGACTCAATAATGGAAAAGCGCCGAAAGCTGTCATGCTTGTAGGTGGAGGAAGCCTGACACCTGAACTCCCTGAAAGATTGGCTGCTTCCCTGCAGCTGCCGGTCAACCGGGTAGCTGTCCGCGGCACCGATGCCATTCACGATCTTAAGATTAAGGAACAGGTATCAAGTGGACCGGAACTCGTGACCCCAATCGGCATCGCCATGGCGGCAAAGAAAGCCCCTGTCCAATATGTAACTGCCTATGTAAACGAACAGCCTGTCCGTTTATTTGAGGTAAAAGAACTGACTATAGGGGACTGCCTGCTTGCAGCTGGTCTGAGAATTAACAAGCTGTATGGAAAGCCGGGCATGGCCATGATTGTATCAGTAAACGGCCAGTCCATCACCCTTCCCGGCAAGCATGGAAACGCTCCAACCATTCTAAAGAACGGGGAGAAAAGCGGGATCGACCAGCACATTAGAAATGGAGACAGAATTACTGTAATGAGAGGAAAAAATGGCGAAGAACCGAGGATCAGGATTTCAGATTTAATTGAAACCCATCCTGAAATCACTCTAACCATTGATGGAAAACCACACACCTTTGAAATGAAAATCACTGTTAATGGAAAAGCTTCTCCTATGGATGTCCTGGTCAATGACAGGGACCGAATTGAAATTGAACCGCTCCCTTCTGTTGAAACCGCCTTGAAACGGATCGGACAAGAAGCTCTTCTTAAATCCTTACGTACATTCCATGTTACCATCAACGAAAAGGAAACTTTCATTCCTTCCTTCTCAGGCCGGATCCTGGTAAACGGAAGGGAAGCTAAATTGTCAGCTGTGGTGAAAAGCGGAGATGCGATAGAGCTGAAAAAGACAGAAACCCCAACTCTTAAAATGATTATGGATAAAAAACAGATGAATATCCATAATACAATCACAGTATTTTTTAATGATCAAGAACTTGAACTATCCAAACAGGTAACAGAGGTCTTTCGCGGCGGCGATAAACTAGATGAGGACGCATCGATTCATTCCGGCGACAGGTTAACTGCCATATCCAAAGAATCAGGAGAATTTATCTTCCAGGATCTTTTTCGGCACGTCGAAATCAGTATGCCTTCCAATGCTCAAGGAAAATTCCTGCTGTTGAAAAACGGTGAAGAAACCACGTTTTATGAAAACATACAGACCGGTGATAAGCTGGAAATCCGCTGGTCGCTTTCAGTATGAACGAACAAAGCCTGGAGGGCATGCCCTCCAGGCTTTGTTAATATTATACGTTTTGCAGCTCTTTGCTGGTGATGTTCCAATGGGAAGCATTCCAGACGGGTTTTCCTTCTTTGAACAGGAGTGCTTGAGGAGATTCATGTTTGATCCCGAATGTCTCTGCAATATAATTGGACAAATCCCGGGATTCCTGTACTGCCAAATAGTAGGCTTCCTGCTCGTTCGAGTCGTCAGCAAATTTTTGATATTCTTCAAAGGCACTGCCGCTGATCGGACAGGTCAAGCTGTGTTTCAGGAAGAAGAATCTTTCTTTTTCCTCAAGAACCTGGTTGAACTCTTCAATCGTTCCAATTTTTTTCACCATTATTGCTCCTTTCGGCAGAAAACGGTGAGGCATCGCCTGCCTGCACCGTAGTCATTTATTGCTTGATGGACTGCTCCGTCTCATCGAAAGCTTTCTTTGTATCTTCAAGTCTTTGATTCAATTCCTGAGCATCATTTTGCTCGGTTTCCACAGGAAGCTGCTGATTGCCGCCCGCTTCACTGTCCTGGGAATCAGATTTAGATTTCACCTTATTGACAATGTTATTGGACTGCTCTTGAACCGTTTTAGTGATTCCGGAAGTTTTTTCTTTGGCTGCTGCTGCAAGTTCATTTCCGCGTTCCATGGCAGTATCCTTCCACTGGCTGCTCTTTTCCTTTAAGGTGCCTGCGTGCGTATTCAACTCATCACGAAGTTCCTTGCCAGACTTCGGAGCGAGGAATAAAGCAGTAGCCGCTCCGACGATTCCGCCGATTAAGGATCCGATTAAGAAGTCCTTTGCATTGATGCTTCCCTCATGATTGCCTCCAGTATTTGTTCCGCCATTTGGATGGCCGTGGCTCACTTGGTTCTTGTAAACATCATTTTCTGTTTGTGTCATCGTAACATCCTCCCCTGATAATATTTTAGTTTTGTCTTGCTCTTTGGATCATCTTCTCACGTCTGTCCATCTCTGCAGAAGCCCTAGCTTCTTCAGCTGCATAAGCATTTCTTGTCCCGTGATAAGGCTTTTCCTTAGTCTTCCACTTATCACGCAGCTCCATCGCTGCTTTTCCCCACTGGACGAACTGTGAAATCTTGTCCTGGTTCTTTTCCAGATTCGTTGAAATTGATGTTGTGACTTTCTTGACGGAAGAGTTCAATCCCTGGATGGAACTGCCCACATCTTTCACAGCATACACAACAGTGTTCAACTCTTCTGATTTCTGCTGGATATCCTCCGCAAGCCTGTTCGTCTTATGTAGGAGATCAGCAGATTCTTTTGTCACTCCCTGTAATTGTGTCTCCAGACCATCTAAGGTATGGGAAACACTATCTAAAGTCGTTTGGACCGACTTAAGGGTTTTTGTCAAACTAATAACTAATACCAAGAATGCAATGGCAATCAAAGCCACACTCAAATACAAAATTATCTCCATTATCAGCACCTCCTGTTTATGCAATTCTATACCCGGCACCAAATGTCCTTAAACACTAGTTTCTCCATGCAAGCGTCAATATCCTGCAGGCTGCTGCAGTTTATTATGCCCTTTCTTCTGCATTTCTAGTTGACGGCGATCCGGCGCTGTTGATTCACTATGACATTCTGCCAAATATCATCTTGCTCGTTGTTAATTACAAATATAGCAGCATAAAGAAAATTTTTCCTATCCTGAATATAACTCAAAATCTTTCTGTATTAAAAGAAAATGATTTTTCGGTTACAATAGAAGCAGGCAATTAAAACATCCTATTAGCATCTTGTAGAGCTGGAGGAAAATATGAAGGAGGAATACATATATGAAAGACCCTCGTATAGAGAAGCTGGCACATAATCTTATCAATTATTCCGTACAGCTGCAAAAAGGGGAAAAGGTATTGATTGAAAATTTTGGTTTGCAGCGGGAGCTTGTGACAGCACTGGTAAAAGAGGCGTATGATGCAGGCGGTTATCCATTCGTATCCCTCAAGGACCATGCCGTTGACCGTTCGCTGTTGATGGGAGCACAGAAAGAGCAGTTTGACATGATCGCCGAGTTTGAAGCAAATGTCATGGATAAGATGGATGCTTACATCGGGCTCCGCTCTGGTGACAATATCAATGAACACGCAGATGTTCCAGATGAGAAGATGAAAATCCAAGGCAGCACGGTCGGTAAAAAAGTACACCGTGATATCCGTGTTCCGAAGAAAAAATGGGTGGTATTGAGGTACCCGAATGCATCCATGGCCCAGCTGGCGAAAATGAGTACGGAAGCCTTTGAAGACTTTTACTTTGATGTATGCAACCTGGATTATGCAAAGATGGACAAAGCGATGGACGGTCTAGTTGAATTAATGAATAAAACGGATAAAGTGCGCATCACTGGTGAAGGAACGGATTTGACCTTCTCCATCAAAGATATTCCTGCAGTAAAATGCGCTGGCCGCTTAAATATCCCGGACGGAGAAGTTTATACAGCTCCTGTCAAAGACTCAGTGAATGGGACGATCACTTACAACACACCTTCCCCATACCACGGCTTTACTTTTGAGAACGTGAAGCTCACATTTGAAAACGGTAAAATCGTCTCTGCTGAAGCAAATGATACCGAAAGAATCAATAAGATAATCGATACTGATGAAGGGGCGCGTTTTATCGGCGAGTTCGCGATCGGGGTCAACCCATACATTCTTCATCCGATGCAGGATATCCTGTTTGATGAAAAGATCGACGGAAGCTTCCACTTCACACCTGGAGAATGCTACGAGCAGGCTTACAATGGAAACCACTCCAACATCCATTGGGATATGGTCATGATTCAGAGACCGGAGTATGGCGGAGGGGAAATCTATTTCGATGACGTATTGATCCGTAAAGATGGGCGTTTCACTATTCCTGAACTGGAACAGTTGAATCCTGAGAATTTGAAGTAAAGAACTGAAACCCCCGGCCCATTGAGAAGGCTGGGGGTTTCTAACTTATGGATTATGGTATTTTAGGCAGTGGCTATTCTTTTTGCCATCCCACTCTTAACATGGACAGAAATCCTTGCTATTTTTTACTTCTCTAGGGCGCAATTCGCTTCTTATTGGCCACCTGTCTTCCATTGGCCCATCTAAACTCTAATTGGCAAAGCACCCATTGCTTTTCCTCTTCTCATTGACCCTTTAGACCCTAATTGGACCAGCACCTTATGCTTTTCCTCTTCTCATTGGCCCATTTAGTTCCTTATTAGGCCAGAATCTTCTCTTTTCCTGTTTGCCATTGGCCTATTTAGTTCCTTATTGGACCAGCACCTTATGCATTTCCTCTTCTCATTGGCCCATTTAGTTCCTTATTGGACCGGCACCTTATGCATTTTCTCTTCTCATTAGCCCATTTAGACCCTAATTGGACCGGCACCTTATACATATCCTCTTCTCACTGGCACATTTAGTTCCTAATCTGGCCAGCATCTACAATTTCCCTGTTTCTCATTGGCCCATTTACCCCATTAAGTCCAGAGAGCATGCTTCTATTACTTCTCTATATCAAACACCAGCACATCAAACAGTTCTTCGCCGTCATAGATCAGGATTGCCCACTCTCCTGCTTTCGTGATGGTGACCGCTGTAGGGATATGTGCATCTGCCCCATTTAATGCTCCGCCTAATTTCATGGTCCATGCCCAACCATTGTCCAAAACGGGATGAACTTCTTGAGTTTTTCGATGAAACCCTGCAACTGTAAATTCAGAACTCTCATTCCCCCAAAGATGCCACATCCACTTTTGCGGCGTCAGGCTCGGCATGTCTGCTCCGATGACTCCTGACTTATTCTCATTTCCCAACATGTTGCCTTCGAGCTCAACCGCTTTTCTGGTCCAGTCAATATCCTGAAAATCTTCCTTTTTTACAAAACCCGGGATATCTTCAGGTAAAATGATGCCTTGCTCCTCAGCAACAGACAAAACAACGTCCCCATAATAGTCTCCATCCAGGATGACCTCGTATTTCCACACGCCGGCATACGGGATTTCAAAACTTGTTGCAAAACGCTGTAAACTACTGTAGCCTGGCGACGGTTCGATTATTTTCTCTTGGGGCACCACGTTGATTTGTTCACCTGTTTCTTTATTTACCGCATTTATGGATAACGTTTTTCCTTCATAGGCAGGGAAGGGTTCGGCGAAGCTGAATATATATCCGGCTGATTTGCCTGCTGTCAGATTGGGTTCGGGGAAGACACTGAATATAGTCCCATCCTTCTCCTTATATTCATCGCGTATGATCCACTGTTCCTCTTTTGGAAGGGCTGCACTTCGATCCCCCACCTGGTCCTGCATCAGGACCCCGGAGAATAAAACAAACATGATCGCTGCTGCGGCGGCTGATAGAGAAAAAACAATCAGGATGGCCGGTTTCCGTTGAGGCAGGCTGTTTGAATGTATGGCTGACCTGATCCTTTGTTTGTGGATTTGATTGAAGTGGACCCCTTTATGGGTCGTGGAATCCATTGCTCTCTTCAATTCTTCAAACTTGTCACTCATGGTCCCCCCTCCTTTCTAATAATTTCTTCAATCTGGCTCTTCCTCTTGATAGCCTGGTTTTCACCGTGTTGGGATTCATGACCAGGATTTCGCAGATTTTTTCAATTGGCAGGTCCTCATAATAATGAAGGATGATCACTTCTCTGTATTTCATTGGCAGATCCAGGACACTCAGGGCAAGCAGTTCTTCTTCATTTTGTTTGATGATCACAGTTTCCGGCGCAGGATCATTTGATTTAAATAGGGTTAATATGCTTGATTGCACAACCGTTTTTCGGTAAACAGAACTCTTCAGCAAATCCTTTGATTTGTTGATGGTCAGCCTGAAGATCCAGGCCTTAAAAGAGAGAATTTGGTCGATTTTGTCGTAATTATGATAGCAGGTCACAAAAATATCCTGGACAATATCTTCAGCCAGTTTCCAGTCTTTCACGTAATTGTATGCCATCTTAGTAAGACTTTCACCGTACTTATCCATAATGGCCTCAAGCCAGGCATCCCTGCCGGCAGGAAATTTAGACTCTTCATCAGGTAAACTGGTCAAATGGTCGTCACCTCATTTTCTTCTTTATGCTATGACGAATAAGTCAGAAGAAGGTTTCACTATTTCTAAAAAACACGCTTTAGCGCTGTAAAGCAACCGGGGACAGTCCCCGGCTGCTTTACAGCGCTAAAGTACAACCCCTAAAAAAAGCTGACAGCCATTACTCAGGCTGTCAGCTTTTGAAGTCATTCTACGTGATTGCGGAGTGTCTGTTCATAGGCTTCCTGGAACTTTTGGACGTCTCCGGCCCCCATGAAGATCAATACTCCCTTTTCATGGACCATCAACGGCTCTGTGTTATGTTCATCGATGATTTCCGCATTATCTATTTTGTTTTTAAGATCATCTATAGAAAGTTTTCCGTGATTCTCACGGGCAGATCCAAAGATCTCACATAAGTAGACTTTGTCAGCCTCTGATAAGCTGTCTGCAAAATCAGTCAAGAACGTCTGCGTCCTTGTGAAGGTATGCGGCTGGAAGACAGCGATGATTTCCCGATCCGGGAACTTTTGCCTTGCTGCTTCAATCGTAACCTTAATCTCCGTAGGGTGATGGGCGTAATCATCAATCAGGATCTGTTCCCCAATTTGTTTCTGGGTGAACCTTCTTTTCACCCCTTGGAAAGAAGCGAGCCTTTCCTTCACGATTTCAGTGTCAATATCTTCATAATGACACAGGGCGATGACAGACAACGCATTCATGATGCTGTGGTCCCCATAGCCAGGAATGGAGAAAGTCGCAAAGAATTCATTTCTTACAAATACATCAAAGGTAGTCCCTTCAGGCGTTTTGTTCACATTTCTCGCCTGGAAATCGTTCTCTTCGGCGAAGCCGTAAAAAAGGACAGGGACTTTCGCCTGGATCTTTTGCAAGTGCTCATCGTCCCCGCACGCGATGATGCCTTTATTGACCTGCATTGCCATCTCCTGGAACGCTTGGAAAACATCATCTACATTCGCGAAATAGTCAGGATGATCGAAATCGATATTCGTCATGATGGCATAGTCAGGGTGATAGGATAGAAAGTGCCTTCTGTATTCGCAAGCTTCGAACACAAAATACTCGGCATCCTTTTCCCCTTTCCCCGTTCCATCCCCGATCAGGTAGGAGGTAGGCTTTGCCCCCCTGATGACATGGGCGAGAAGGCCTGTTGTGGAAGTCTTTCCGTGTGCGCCTGTAACAGCGACCGAGGTGAACTTCTCCAGGAATTCGCCAAGGAAGCTGTGGTATCTCGTAACAGGGAGTCCCTGCTCGACCGCTTCCTCAATTTCTTCATGCGTATCAGGAAATGCGTTCCCTGCAATAACATTCATGTCCCCGCCGATATTTTCCTTCTGGAAAGGCAGGATCTTTATATTAGAATCTTCAAGAGCTTTCTGTGTAAAAAAGTACTTCTCAACATCTGAGCCTTGTACTTCATACTCCATATCGTGAAGCACCTGGGCAAGCGCACTCATTCCAGATCCCTTTATTCCAACGAAATGGTATATTGTCATATTAGAACCTCCAACAATCATCTATCTGTAAGCAGTATATGACATTAATCCAGTTTTGCCAGTCTGCATGAAACAATGCCGGCCTGCCAAAAAGGAAGTACATAATGAACAACAAACAGCTTCAGTATTGACCGTATTATAATGAAAAGATTATATCATCTTTTTTTGCCAGTGGCTATGAACGACAAGTACGACTTTATAGCGACAAGGCAATGAACCGGGCAGCATTTTCCTTCAAATAGCTTCTCCAGGTGATGCTAAGGTCCTTGCTCATGCTTTCATATTGGTTCATTAACCCGGCAAATATTCCTCCATCCTTTACCCTGAAAGGCGGCCCGATTAACATACCTTTTGTAACTAATGGTATTTTCCTCATGAAAACCAAATCACCGGTCTTTAAAAGGGGATCCTGGCGGGATGGACACATGACCATTTCTTTGTGCTTATGTATCCTATTCTGCACAATTAATGAATTTTCATCGCAATCAATTTCCAGTACTTCCACCGGTTCCCAAGCGGCTGTCAAAAACAAGGCACCGAGCATTCTGTCCGGTTCCGCCATCTCTCCAGCATTTTTATTGAGGAATTGATGGAATACCGTCTTGTTCGCGGCCGTTTTATAATCAAATAACAGCCACTGCCTGAACAGGGTATCCAAATCGGCCCCTTCAGGAACACCCTCTAACGAAATGGAGTATTTTTTTGAGAAGATGAACTTGGCCCTCACCTTTTCCCTTATGTTGGTTTCCCTTTCAAGAAAAAGCAGGCTTTGCTTATACAGGGCTTCTGCATGCCCCTCAGCCTGCTGCTGTTTCTTTCGCTTATAAGATGCCAGGTTGATCAGCGGTTCTTGTTTCTTCACCTTTACTCACACCTATTGCCATTCGACTTTTTCCAAACGCTCGTTCCATCTGAATTTTCTTCCGGCTTTGGCCTGCGGCTCTCCATCCAGCGTAACATTATCTCCCGTGAATCCTATGTTCACTTTCAAAAGGCTGCCGCCGACACCATACATATCAACCGGTACTTCGTTTTCTTCAAACGACTGAATACGCTCTTCCGTAAACCCGCCTGACACAACGATTTTCACATGCTGAAATCCTTCTTTATCCAATTCATGGCGGAGGGCACTTATCAGTTCGGCATTGACGCCCCTTGGGTCAAAGGTTCCAAGCACATGCTGATTCCTGACAAAATACTTGTCGATCATGGTACGGGATGTGTCGACCCGGACCCCTTTCAGTTCAGAACCAAATTCCCTTGCCACTTTCAAAGCATCAGAGATGACATCATTGTTATAGTCAACAAGTGCAATCAATTCATCTTCAGGAAAAGTTTCTTTGTACGCATGGGTCGCCGCAACAATATCACCATTGAAAAGCTGGATCAGTGCGTGAGGCATCGTCCCCATCCCCTGCTTGCCCCACCATTCATTCATTGCATGCGTTGCCTGGGCTGTGGATCCGCCGATGAACGCTGCATATCCATCCCCAGCCTGCTGTGTATAATGGTCATCACGGTCTCCCATGAAAATGACCGGCTTTTGCTTTCCGGAAAGAGACGCTGCTTTCATCAGTTTATAAACATTCGTTGCCACCGACGTCCTTCTGGCAAGGATACCGTCTATGATTCCTTCAAGATAACCGAAATCCTGGTACCTTCCCTTTACAGTGAGAACCGTCTCAAAAGGCGCAATTTTGTCTCCATCTTTCAGAGAGTGGATTTCCAGTTCCTCCGGATTTTCAGCAAATGTATGCAGGAGAGCAATGACTTCATCCGAACCGCAGAGAACTGCATGGTCCTTTTGAAAGAACTGCATGGTGATCACGGAATCAGGCTTATATTTTTTTGCGATTTCTCTCGTCTTCAAAAAATAAACAGCAGAGAACCAGCCTTCCTTGACCCTCTCATCGAACTTGAATGTTTCATTCGTTAACCTATTTAACTTCCCCTGAAGTTTCAACTGAATTTCTTTCATCTAAAAGCTCCTTACCATCAACTGTACACGTCTATTTAGTTGTTATTTTGAAAAAATATGACGAAACAAAAAAGTGAAGAACGATAACGAACATCCTTCACTTTCCTGCTATTAAGTTACATGTATCGTTTTAGTGATTTAGTCCGTCTTTTAAGAATACCACTTATTAGATGATAGTACTAGTGTCTTGCAGCTCTTCAAGCTCCCTTGAAGAAATTAACACATCCCTTGGTTTGCTTCCCTTGGATTCGGAAACAATCCCATGGCTTTCCATCATATCGATGAGCCTTGCCGCACGGTTATAACCTACACGGAAATGCCTTTGAATCAGGGATGTGGATGCCCCTCCTTGACTGAGGACAAACTCACAGGCTTCGAAGAAAAGTTCATCTTCCTGTTCATCCACCTGTGCTTTCTTCAGAAGCTCATCCTGCTGGAACAAGTAATTCGGTTCACCTTGTTCTCTGACGTGATTTACAATTTCATCGATCTCGTCATCGGATACAAAAGTGCCTTGGAGCCTTACCGGCTTGGATGACCCGTTTTCAAGGAAAAGCATATCCCCTCTTCCAAGGAGTCTTTCAGCTCCGCTTGAATCGATGATCGTCCGGGAATCCACCCCTGAGGACACAGAGAATGCAACCCTTGTTGGTACATTCGCCTTGATCAAACCGGTGATGACATCCACTGACGGACGCTGAGTCGCGATGATCAAGTGGATTCCGCAGGCCCTTGCCTTTTGTGCGATGCGGCAGATAGCTTCCTCCACATCAGCCGGCGACATCATCATCAGGTCGGCGAGCTCATCAATGACAATCACCAGGTATGGGAGCTTCTGGCTCTTCTCCCCGTTCCTTTCAGCTTTGAGATTATATCTGCTGATATCCCGCACCCCAGTATGTGCGAACAGTTCATATCTTCTTTCCATTTCCTCTACAGCCCATTTCAGTGCCGCCGTGGCTGCTTTTACGTCCGTGATGACAGGGCTCACCAGGTGAGGCATCCTGTTATAGGGAGCCAGCTCGACCATCTTCGGGTCGATCAGCAGAAGCTTCACGTCCTGAGGAGATGCTTTGTATAGAAGACTCACCAGGATGGAATTGATACAGACGCTCTTTCCTGATCCCGTTGCACCGGCTATGAGTCCGTGAGGCATTTTGTTCAAGTCCGTCACAATCGGTTCACCGGAAATGTCCAGGCCCAGGGCAGCAGTTAATGGAGAAGAGCTGTCCTGGAACGGAGCGCTTGAAATAATCTCACTCAGTGCCACCGGGCGGCTCTCTTTATTCGGAACCTCAATGCCAATCGTGTGTTTCCCCGGGATCGGCGCCTCGATCCTGATATCCCTGGCAGCCAGGCTGAGCTTGATATCGTCAGCCAGGTTCGTTATCTTGTTTACTTTGACACCAGGCTCAGGCTGTACTTCAAACCTGGTTACTGCCGGGCCTTCTGTCACATTCACCACCCTGGCTCTGACATTAAAGTTCACCAATGTATCATTCAACAGTTCCCTTTGGGCCTCAAGCCACTCGACACTTGACTCTTTGGATACAGGAGGTGCGAGGAAATTCAATTGCGGGAAGGCATAGCCTTCCTCTTCAAATGGTTGAGCAGCCAGTTCCTCATATTTTTTTACTGATGTATCATCAGTCAATTTCTGTTCTTCCACTTTCTGCAGAGGAGAAGCAGACACTTCATGGTGCTGAGAAACCATCTTCCTTTTGTCCTGCTTCAGCATTAAGACATTGAATGGAAGATGAGAACGGGATGACGCCTTCTCCTGCTCTTCTTCCTCTTCTTCCACGGGTACCCCTTCAATTATCTCGGTCTTTGCAGCTGGTTCCGCAAACTGATCCTGTGTTTGGGTAACAATTTCCGCTTCAGCGTTTTCCCGGACGGACTGCTGTTCGAATCTTTCTTCCGGCTGTACAGCAGGAATCCCTTTTTCAGACCCGGTTTTGGCTCCAGCAGCTGCCTCTGATTCGCGCTTTCCCTCTTCTGTTTGCTCCGGTACCCTTTCAATCTTCATTTCAGCGGACTGCTTCTTCCTATCGATCATGCGTTTATCCTGTTTCAGCATCAGGACATTGAATGGAAGATGCGATCGTTTGGAAGCAGGCCCGGGTGCCGCCGCAGGCTCTTCCGCTGTTGAGCCTTCTTCAGTCAACTCAACAGCAGCTGCCTCTTCTGCTGGTTCTTCCTCGATAATTTCGTCTGCAGGAAAGTCAGATTCTTCTGTGTGGCTGTATTCACTTGTTGCCTCTTCATCCCCATGATCAAAGAATCCAGGTTCAGAAGGGGACTCATCATCTACTTCTGGATATAAGACGGACGGCTCCTCTGAAATTTCCTCTTCTTGAAGGACCTCTTCTGCGCTGTTTTCATTAGAAGAAGCAATATACAGGCTTTCTGCAGTTTCATCCTCACTGATAAAGGCTGACCGTTCTTCTGCATCCGGCCCAGGTTCTGGAACTTCCTCTATCTCTGCTGGTTCACCAGCAGACTCAGGCGCTTCTTCTATATTCTCACTCTGTAAATTTGTCTTCTTGAATACAGCAGGATCTTCCAATCCCTGCCACCGTCTCGGTTCGCTGCTCTTTAATTCAAATGGGATTGGGTCCTCTTCCTTTTTAACCGGCTTGCTGAAGCCATAAATCGGGGAAGGAATTTCTGTTGGGCGGAACGGCCGCCTTGCCGCCTCATCCTTTTTAATTTTTTTATCCTGTTTCGGCTTTTCTTTTGGTACGTTTACTTCCTTTTCAACAGGGGCTTCCTGCTGCATGGATGTACTGCGCCTCTGCCTTCTCTGTTCTGATCGCTTCGCTCTTTCCTGGCTGCCCGGTTCCCTTTGATCAGGAATGATGGGAAATCTGAATTCACCTTTAGGATATTGATAGGATACTCTTGCTTCAATTTCTTTTTGGTTATCATTTGGTTTCTGTTTGCCTATATGTCTCTCCTCTTGGGAGGAGTGTTCATCTGAGTGAAGGTCATCATCTTTAAATCTTCCGAACATTTTTTTTAGCCAACTCAATTATTATCACTCTCTCTACTGTAATCACTATTTATTTTAACAGTTAAAAGAAAAAATTCGAGTAAATTTGACAGAATGGGAGATTTTGTCCATGGCCGGCTTCTGCATCCCTCTCCATTCGTAAGTCATGCTGCTCATGGATAAAAAAATTGACTCATATGGAAACCGGGTTTCCCGTCTGAGTCAATTTTTGATTTTGTATGTTGATTAGAAGGAGAATGGTTCTCCGGCTTTCGCGTCTTCATCCAGAACCAAAATGCCTTTTTCTTGAGGTGCGTCCGGAAGATCCAATTCTTTTGCCGAGCAGATCATACCTGAAGAAGCAACGCCTCTTAATTCAGCATCTTTGATGAGCATTCCGCTTGGCATGACAGCACCGACTTTGGCAACAACCACTTTTTGGCCGCTGTCGATATTAGGCGCACCGCAAACAATTTGAAGTGTCTCACTACCGACATCCACTTTACATACACTAAGCTTGTCTGCATTCGGGTGCTTTTCTTTCTCCTGTACATATCCCACTACAAACTTAGGCGAGAAATCGGCTTGAAGTTCTTCTTCAAATCCATTCTTCTGGATGGCTTCATTGATTTCTTTCAGCTTGTCCTGATCCATATCCACTTGTCCTTTGGCATCCACATTCATGTAGGAAGAAGCGTTGAACAGGTTGAAGCCCAGAGTTTCTCCTGTTTTTTCATCAAAGATCCTTACAGCGTCACCTTTTTTATCGAATGACTTCTCGCCTTCAAATCCTGGAGCCAAGGAAATGATTAAAGTATCTCCTATGCCTTCCATATTGTAAAAAACATTCATTCTTATTTCTCCCTTCCAGGTTTACGGTCTTTTTGATTTTGAGCCAATATAAAAATCGGTTCCAATTCGTTATCTTCAAAAAGAAAAGATAAGGAAGTAATCGGAACTTTACCGTTCGTAAAGAAGCTCATCGTTAATTCAGCAAGAATATCATACCCTGTTTCATTCCGGATGTCACCAATAATCAGTACATCCTGATGCGGAACCGAAACGGTCATCTCGCCTTCCACCTTTGATTTCATATCCTTAAGGAAAGAGGTATTCAAAATGCGGCTTCCGTCATATCCATCATTCGTATTCAAGAAATGAAACACATTGCCGGCAAGTGAGTCCTGTTTCAATTTAACCGGGAGCGAACGAAGGTTAAAGAGAGCCGCTTCCTTCACTTTTTCAGATGTCCAGCCTTCGTCCTGAAGCAGCTTCTCATCAATCATCCGATATGTAGTGCCAAGATCCACAGCATAGTAAATCCTGGTTTCTGCTGTATGTTCTTCCGTTATAAAAGGAATGTCGTCATGCGTTTCTGTCGGGAACGATGTTGAGCGGATCACAGGAAAGATCTGCTTCTCTTTATCGGTTAAAGTGTGCTGATATCCCATGACCTCCAGGGCTTCTTCCACATAGTAAACCACTTCATCGACTGCCTTTTCCTTAGATACTTCCCACTTCGCGACAATCGGGGCCAGCGTTACGCTGATTCCTTTTCCCGTATTGATGTTTTCTATACGCAAGACTTCTTTTTCTCTATCAAAAATAAACTTGCGGTCAGGAGAAGACAGCTTTTCTTCAAGCTTCTTCCTCATTTTCTTTGCATCCATTGTTTTGTCCTCCTCTTCTCCAGGAGCATACTTTAATCGTTCTTATTGTACAATAAATGGCCTCTGATACAAAATGAAAGGGGTATTCGGTGTTTCTGCCCTAATCACCTGGGTATGAACCATTGTTCTTTCTATAACAGGGTGACTCCTGCCTAATCACCTTGGTATGACTCGTTTCCAACTCTATAACCCGGTGTTTCTCGTCTTTTCACCTGGTTATAAACCGCCACTCCTTCTATAACCCGATGTTTCCTGACTTTTCACCCGGTTGTAAACCGCGGCTCCTTCTATAACCTGGTGTTTCACTACAAGCCCCCCACTGGCATGCTAAACACAAAAAAACAGAGGGGCACGTGCACCCTCTGCTCACAATTTTTATAATCCCTGAATGAACTCTTCGATTTGTTCTTTGCTCTTTCTATCTTTGCTGACGAATCGTCCAAGCTCTTTTCCATCTTCAAATGCCACGAAGCTTGGGATACCGAATATGCTGAGGTCAGCACATAGGTCGATGAACTCGTCTCTGTCCACGTAGACGAATGTGTACTGTGAATGATTCTCTTCAATTTCCGGGAGGACCGGTTCGATCACCCGGCAATCGGGACACCAGTCCGCAGAGAACATGAAGATATGTTTCCCGCTGTTTCTCATTGTATTGAACTCTTCCATGCTGGAAAGTTTTTGCATATCATTTACCTCCTGTACTGATGTAGAGCTGGTCTGATTTTATCCAGCCGATTTTTCTCATATAAAGAGATATTAACAGCGTGAGCACGGCAGGTCCAACAATATGCAAGATCAGGATCTGCATCCATACATCTGCAGAGAAGCCCATCGTTTTCAGTGTCATTATCTGCCCTACAAAACCACTCGTTCCCATTCCTGCTCCTGCAGCGTTGTTCTCCATCACCCATATCGTCGTCCCGATTGGTGCCAGGATCATCCCCGCAAGAGTCGGCGGGATGAGAATGCGCGGGTTCCGGACAATATTCGGCACCTGAAGCATCGAAGTACCGATTCCCTGCGCAAGTAAGCCGCCAAATTTATTTTCGCGGTAGCTCATGACCGCAAAGCCGACCATTTGGGCACTGCAGCCGATTGTAGCCGCTCCTGCTGCCACTCCGCTTAAATCGAGCATCAAGGCAATAGCTGCAGACGAAATAGGCGCTGTCAGTGCAAGTCCCATCAAGGCTGCTACCAGAACGCCCATCACCACAGGCCGCTGCTCCGTTCCCCATTCGATCCAGCTGCCAAAGAGCACCATGAAGTCCCCTATCCAAGGGCCGATCAAAGCCGCGACAGTGTAACCGGAAGCTATTGTAACAAGCGGCGTAACAATGATGTCAATTCTTGTGGTCTTGCTGACAAGCTTTCCTATTTCAGTTGATAGTACAGCAGCCAGATAAGCCCCGGCCGGCCCTCCCAACGCAGCTCCGGCAGCACCTGTAACCACTCCGGCGAAGAGCACAAGCGGCGGGGCCCCAAGACCGTAGGCAATTGCAGCACCAATGGCCGGGCCCATCAAACTGATGGCCAGGTCCCCCATTTCAACCAGGAAATTGACATGGACCTGCTGTCCAATGGTTTTTATAATAAGTCCAATGATGAGAGATGAGAACAACCCGAGTGCCATAAAGGACAGGGCGTCAATGAAGTACACTTTAGCTGACGGTTTTACTCCCTGCTTTTCTAAAAACCCTTTCATAATTGGCCTCCTTTTTAGTATTTATAAAATAGAACCATTTACTAGTGTAAAGACACATGTCGTAATTGTCTACTAAATTTTCTCCGTTCCCTTTGTCTTCCCCTTACTGCCTGAATATATGAACTTTCTCTCCTGTTATATTTTTAAGTTAAGAATTTCGTTTTCTTCCTGGAGTTTTTCCATTTCTACTGTAAGAACAGTTTTTCCTTTCTTGTTTAACACGTTTACGAATAGCACCTTTCGTAAACGTTGTTGCTATTCAATATACATTTCAAATACTGTCCTGGTAAATCGCCGTAGAAATCCTGTAAGCAGGAAAGAAAAGAGCCTTACATAAAGAAAAGCCTGATCAATGACCAGGCAATCAGGTATTCAACTTTATTTATTTTTTACGGAAGATACGACTTTCATCATGAATTCACTGTCGTCCACGAGGTCATCCTTTACAGACTGGGTTGTCATTTTGGTGCCTCCGATGCCGGTTGTCAGTTCAAATTGATCATCTTCCACTTCCCGGATGACATAATATCCAAACCTGTCGCCATCCTTGAAGGTTTCCTGCTTGATGATGTTTTCACCATCCTCTGCAGCAAGATCAAAAAGCTGTTCGCTGTCTGCACTGACATTTTGATTATAAAATAGAATATAAGTATTATTTCCATCCTCTATGATGACATTATTAGCGTTTTCTTCTTTAATTGATGAACCGGATGGGAGATGAAATTGGAAATTTTCTGTTTCCTCATTCGCATCATCAACAGGATTTTCAAACGTTTCCTTCACGGCTTCCACTGCTTCTTCCTGACTTTCTTCCAGTGTTGCGCTGCTGCATCCTGCTGCGAGCATAAGAATAAGAACGACAGAAAGCTTGTAGTACATTGACTTTGACATCCATATCACTCCTTACCAAGCATAGTCCTTTTCTATCATACCCCTCAAAAAGCCCTATTGACAACCCTCTATTCAATAATATTCCCCATCTTTCGACAATTCATGAGAGCCTTTCCATTCGTTCACATTTTGCTTTCGTGATAGAATGGAACATAACGATTCTTGAGGAGGTTGGAAAAATGGAATTAACGGTCTACTTAGCCGGTGAAATTCACAGTGACTGGAGAAGTGAAATTAAAGAAAAGGCAAAAGCACTCCAGCTGCCCCTTTCCTTTGTTGGTCCGATGGAAAACCATGAACGCTCTGATAATATTGGAGAAGAAATCCTGGGGAAACAACCAGATGCTGTATTCAAAGATGATGCTGCGTCAGATTTAAATAACCTGCGGACCGAGGTTTTGATGCAGAAGGCAGATTTGGTTATTGCTTTATTCGGGGAAAAATATAAACAATGGAATACAGCAATGGATGCAAGTGCGGCAATCGCAAAAGGAAAGCCCGTTATTTTGATCCGTCCAAGAGAACTTCATCATCCGCTTAAGGAATTATCAAATAAAGCTAATGTCACAGTTGAGACAGTCAATCAAGCCCTCAAGGCATTATCGTATATTTACGACACTGAATGAAATACACCTACAATACTAAAAGGACACTGAACCAACAAGGATTCAGCGTCCTTTTTAATTATGAATATTCTTTTCTGTATTTCCACTGTCCGCCCAGGAGTTTAACAGTATGCTTGAACATCTCATCACGGTGGACAGCCCCATTTGTAAAGATGCCCATTGCACCTTGGTGATGGCGGATCCCTTCTGTCTGACAGAATTCATCCATTACCGGTCCCAGTTCTTCGCCATCCCTCAGCCTTTTAGCAATGGCTTCCGGAAGGAGTATCCTGGCACCGCCTGCAATGATCGGTTCTTTGCCTTTTTCGGAAAGCGCCCCCCAATTGCAGAGGAACAGACCGTATCCGGTTTGCACCACTCCACCTTCCAATCCAATCCCAATATCCCCGTCTGACAGTTCCAGCACAGAAGAAGCACGGTTGATTGCCCCCTGAATTGTTTCTTCATCTGAAAATGGCTGTTCACTTACCCCGGAATTGGTTTTAAAGCTTGCAAAATCCATTTCTTGCATGAGCACTTCCGTCAAACCATGCTGTACAGCTTTAATTTTTGCTTTGTTCTTCGTGCCTATGCCTATAATCATGGGATGCCCCCTTGCTTTTTGAAAGTGTTTATTACTGCTTTACGGAACCCCCTGTCTTCCAAAGTGGTTCTTCCCAAGATGGAGAGCAGCATTTTTATTTCCTGATCACCAGGTTTTTTGTGCGGATAACCATGATATTAGCTTAAATTAATTTTGACCAGCAAACAAATTTTACAATAGGCTCTTTTCGCATATATTGTTGCTTTCGGCAAAATCCCAGGTGCCGGATTTTTCCCCTGTATAAAAAGGTTTTACTCTCGAAAAAGAAAGAACAGCTCTTTTCTTTCATTCTCACCGGGGTTTTTACGACCATATACCAGGATATTAGTTGAAATTTATAATGAATAGCAACCAAGTTTACGAAAAGAGCCTTGCACATAAAGAAAGAGAGGTTGGCCCTCTCTTTCATCTTGTCTCTTATGAGTTTTGAAGAATGCTGTCGATCGTAGAACGGTCACATTCTTTTACAAGCTTAGTAATCAACTCTTTAGCAGCTGCATAGTCGTCAACATGAATCATGGAAGCATGTGTGTGAATGTACCGGGAACAGATCCCAATTACCGCACTCGGGACACCCTCATTTGAGATATGCACGCGGCCGGCATCGGTACCGCCTTGGGATACGAAATATTGATAAGGGATATCATTGGATTCAGCAGTATCAAGGATGAATTCCCTCATTCCCCGGTGAGTGACCATTGAGCGGTCCAGGATACGCAGCAATGCGCCCTGTCCAAGATGGCCGAATTCCTTTTTGCTTCCTGACATATCATTGGCAGGGCTTGCATCAAGGGCAAAGAAGATGTCTGGATTGATCATATTCGCCGCTGTCTGGGCACCGCGGAGTCCAACTTCTTCCTGGACAGTTGCTCCGGAATATAATGTGTTCGGCAGTTCAACATCCTGCAGTTCCTTTAGCAGTTCCACGGAAAGTCCGCAGCCGTAACGGTTATCCCACGCCTTCGCAAGGATTTTCTTTTCGTTTGCCATTGGTGTGAACGGGCAGATAGGAACAATCTGCTGACCAGGCTTGATTCCGATCCTCTTTGCATCCTCTTTATCATCCGCACCGATATCGATCAGCATGTTCTTGATATCCATTGGCTTCGATCGCTGTGACTCTTCCAGCAGATGCGGAGGAATGGAACCGATGACACCGGTTACCGGCCCATTATCAGTGATGACCTGCACGCGTTGTGCAAGGAGAACCTGGCTCCACCAGCCGCCAAGTGTCTGGAAGCGGATCATCCCATTATCTGTAACAGATGTAACCATGAATCCTACTTCATCCATATGCCCCGCAACCATTACTTTCGGGCTGTTTTCCTTTCCTTTCCTTACACCGAAGATACCGCCAAGACCGTCCTGGATGATCTCATCAGAGTACTTTGTAAGTTCCTGTCTCATAAATTTACGTACTGCATGCTCATTCCCTGGTGCACCAGGCAATTCAGTCAGCGTACGGAATAATTCCTTTGTCTCTTGATTCATAATGGCTAAACCCCTTTATGTATGTATTTATAAATATCCTCTTCCTATTTTACAGAACTTTCAAGCGACTTTCCACAAATCTTGCTTAAAAACGAGTGAACGCTTAATAACTGTATCTTCCGGGAAATTTTAGTATAATAAAATCAGAATATTGCTCGAGGAGGAAAAGTGATGAATTGGAAATCGTTTTTACTCGGCGCAGGTGTCGGGATTGCCGGAGGATACTTACTGAAGGAAACGCTTGATACAAAAACATTGCATTCTCCAGAAAAAGTATTGCATGCAGTGAAGAATTCATTTAAAAAAGAAGGTCCGATTGACGGATCCTGGATCGGTATGGTCCCGGAAAGCTATGAAGTATATCCAGTCAAAACAAAGGTATACAGAGGCGGAATTTCCCGCCGCCAGGACGGAGAACTTCAGCAGTATGAATTTGTTGCCGACTCCACAAACGGAACAGTATTGAACATTCAAAAGATCTCTTAAAAAAAATGAAAGGCTGATGGCAGCCTTTCATTTTTTTCATTATTTTTCCCTCTTGATGGATTCCTCGACCTCTCCCTTGCCATTCCATTTCAACGCTCGGTACACTGCATCGTGATAGAATAAGAACCAGTATCCTTCATCAACCGCTTTTTGGATCCACTTTTCTTTTGCATGAATCGATGTCATAGGATAATCATCATAAGCCAGTACCCAGAGCGGATTTTTATGTGCATGGGTCGGCATAAGGTCGGCCATATGGATGAACTTGCTGCCGCCCCTTTCTATTGTGATGATGGAATGCCCTTCACTGTGGCCTCCCGTGTGAATCATCTTCACTCCAGGAAGGACTTCCACTTCATCCGTAAACGGCTTTACCTGATGAGTAATGCACTCCCAATTTTCTTTCCAGTATGTATTCTTGGAGCGCATATTGGGATTCCTCATCTCATCCCATTCCGTCCGGGACGTATAAATCTCCGCGTTCGGAAAAACTGATACGAGGTGATCACCTTCATATTTGGATAACCCGCATGCGTGGTCGAAATGCATATGTGTCATCAAGATGATGTCGATATCCTCCGGAGTCAATCCTAGCGAATTCAAAGAGTCCCCAATGGAAGATTCCTCTGTTACCCCATAGTTCCTTTTTTGTTTATCTGTAAGTTTCCCGCTTCCGATTCCCGATTCGATGAGAACGTTTTTGCCATCGAGCTGAAAGTAAATCGGATCGGTTCTCAATTCAATCTGGTTCTTCTCGTTAACCTCATATTTCCTGGACCACAACGGCTTGGGCACAACTCCGAACATCGCACCGCCATCCATCCTGGTTACACCTCCATTAAGCCACTTAAAGGTGATGTCTTGAAGCTCTAATGATTCCATATTTTCTCTCCCCTTTCTACCTTTTAATATTATCAGAAAATTCCTTTCAAATGAAAGTTGAAAGATTTAAGTGTTATTGATCACTTGTTCATCGGCTAAATAAAAAAGAACAACCCGTTAACGGGCTGTTCCAGGTTATTTTTGGGGATACTGCACTTCACTGCGGTATATCCTCTGGCCTTTTGAGGAAAATTTCTCTTCATACTCCGTCATGATGTTCCCTTCAAAATCACTGTTATGAAGGTCCAGGCTGACATAGTTCAAGAGAAGGCCGTAATGTGAAAAGCTTTGCAGCGAGTATTCGAACAACCCTTGGTTATCCGTCTTAAAGTGGATTTCACCTTCGTCGACCAGGATATCCTCATACAGCTTCAAAAACGTTTTATACGTAAGACGCCTTTTTTCGTGTCGGTTTTTCGGCCATGGATCGGAGAAGTTCAGATAAACCCTATCCACATCATCTTTCTGAAAATACTCCTTCAGGTCCTTTGCATCGACATTCATCAATTTAACATTTGGGATATCCGCTTCAATAATTCTGTCCAAAGCAGAGACAATGACACTTTCATAAAGCTCGATGCCGATATAGTTGGTGTCGGGATTAGCTTTTGCCATTTCCGTCACAAACTGTCCTTTGCCGGTTCCCACTTCGATATGAAGCGGGTTCAGATTGCCAAACACTTCTTTCCAATTACCTTTATGATCTTCAGGCCGGGCAATAACATATTGGGGATATTCATTAAGTTTTTCGCTCGCCCAGGGTTTATTTCTCAAACGCATACAGACACCTCTTTTATCTTTTAAGGAAAGCAGTTGAATTTTATTTTCTTATCGACAAAACAATACCATGACATCCCTTTCTCTGCAAGCGATGTCGGAATCAAACGGATTTCCGCTTTATTTTTATAATCTGAAGTATTCCCGAGTATATCCGTGTATTTATATAAGTCCACAGACTGTATGCGCTTACACACAGGATTAACCTCGATAGGCCCATTCAAAGCAGAGTTATGAACGTTTAGAATCGCCTACCATTCTGGTAAAGTTATGAATGTACATTGTTGATTCGACATGGAAAACAAACATAAGGGGTTGTTTAATAAATGATGAAATTACTGAATATGGCTGCTGAGGTTTCTGTAATAGCAGGAATGGGTGTTATGTTCGTTGGGTACAGCCTGTTCGTGTATCCTTTCGAGAAACTGACACAGCGTTCTGTTTCTATATAAGAATATTCCAGAGCCGCTTCGGGTTGCCCGACGCGGTTTTTTTGAGTCTGGATTATGTATGTATATCTCCTTCTCGACCGGTTTTTTGATCTTCTCCATTGCGAGGGCTTTATTATAGACATTCCCCCTTTTGATTTGCCTTAATCCTCTTCAAGCTGATCATTTTCAATGGGTAATTTTGCTGAAAGTGATCTGAGAAAGGTCCCTGGTACACGAATAAGAAAAGACTTTCGCGAAAGTATCTGCTTTCTCTTCGCATCCAACATTAAAATCCCCATCCTCCCGGTAAACTTTCAACAATGCTCTTTTTGTAAACTTAGTGTCTAAAATAAATTTCAAATAATATCCTGATATTTCGTCGTAAAAACCCCCTGTGAGAAGGAAAGAAAAGAGCTGATCGTCCTTTTCGAGAGTAAATCCCTTTGTATACAGGGGGAAAATCCGGCACCTGGGATTTTTCCGAAAGAAGCAATATATACGAAAACAGCCTTCAACAATACCTTCCAACTCCTGCTGTCATGCTTCAAGAAGTCAATTGAACAGCAGCCAAACCACAACAACCATGAATAAACAAAAAAAGAATCCACAAACTAAGTATGGATTCTTTTCTATAGTCAAACAAACCGGAAAGGGTGTTGTTATGCCACTCGGACATCAAGATCAAATGAATCTGCTGAAGGACATATTAACAAATCACTACGATGATTGCTGTGGTTCAGTAGCAGAATGTGAACAATTGGAACGGCTGGTCAAATCACTTATGGTCAATTCCCAGATTGGTGATGGCGTGAAACCCATCCTTCAGGAAATTTACAACTACAGCCAAAATGGAATCAATTCACCCAACCTGGATCATCACATCAACTCACAAAAAGAGAACCTGTCTCAATGGGTTCAGGATATGGATACCCTTTCTTAAACGACGGCTGCTTTCAGAAATACCCTGGAACCATTCACTTCCAATGAGGGAGAGCGTGGGTTTACTATGAAAGCCTAAACAATTGAATGAAGGTACTCCAGCCAATGATTCATTTCATGGAAGCGTGCTTTCCCCTTATGCCATTGAATGGAAAGAAGGGTTTGTGAAACTACGTACCATTTCATCCTTAGTTTGAGGTTGTCCGTTAAAGGTACACCGTATTGTGACAGCCATGTTTCCCAGTTATCTTCAGGAATATACCAATACAAAAGAAGGCCGATGTCAATTGCCGGGTCGGCAATCATTGCCCCGTCCCAATCAATTAAATACAACTGGTTGTTATCAGACAACAGCCAGTTGTTATGATTGACATCACCATGGCAGACAACGTATTCGTCATGCGAGATGTTGGGCAGGTCAGTTTGCAGGAAGTGCAAAGCTTCTCTTACCTTAGGATGGGCAAGCAGTTCAAAGTCCAGTCCCGTCTCCAGTTCCGCCAGCATATGCTCCGGCTGAAAACGTTCTTTTCCCAGCCTCTCCAGCATTGTCAGCAGCGGCCTGGAAGAGTGGATTTTCTTCAAAAGCCTGGCAGCCCTTTCTTCCTCCATCTCATCGGGATCCAGTTCCCTCCCATTCAGCCAATGCTGTGCTGTAATCACATCGCCGCTCTCTATTCTTTTAGTCCAGACAAGTTTCGGGACAATCCCCTCAGCTGATAGAACAGCCAAAAAAGGAGAAGAGTTTCGTTTAAGGAAAAGCTTTTGCTCCTGATATTGGGCAAAAAAGGCCTCTCCGGTCGCTCCTCCCGCCGGTACGATTTCCCAATCTTGATCAAATAAGTGTTCCAATAATTTCACCTTCTATTGGTTCGCTTCATTTATATAAAAGGCTGTTTTCGAATATATTGTTGCTTTCGGAAAATCCCTGGTGCCGGATTTTTCCCCTGTATACAAAGGTTTTACTCTCGAAAAAGAACGAGCAGCTCTTTTCTTTCCTTCTCACCGGGGTTTTTACGACGATATACCAGGATATTAGTTGAAATTTATATTGAATAGCAACAAAGTTCACGAAAAGAGCCATAAAAAAAGTTATCTTTAAAATAAAAAAGACAGCTATTGGGCAAAAAGTTCAATAGCCATCCTCTTCAATAGTACCGCCTTCTGACCGGTTTCGTCAAGTCTTATTGCAACCTACCGGCAGCACACAAAGCAGCTGCCTGGCGCAGCAGTCAATCTGCTCTCCCTTATGACGGCCAGTGTCCCCAGTCCTGCTTTTTCCCCATCTGAAATGAGTGTCCATGGCATTTCTCCTGAGGGCAGCGGCACCGATATAGTCTCTTCATTTGCCTGAAACAATAAAAACAACTCATTCCAGGGACCATATGCTTTTACATTCTGGAAATGAAGCGTCACTAAACCGGGACTGCTGTAATCAGCATGTATATGTTTCTTTATTAAATCACTGCTGCTGAACCTGAAAGCTCCGTGCGCTTTCCTGATTGCAATCAGCCCTTTGATATATTCGACCCTGTCCCGATATACTGTCCTCCTCCCCCAATCCTGCTGGTTGATATTATCAGGAGAACGGTAGCTGTTCTCAACCCCCTGTTTTGTCCGGAAAAATTCCTGGCCGGCATGGAGGAACACGATGCCCTGGGAGAGGAGCACCATCGTAGAAGCAAGGATATGGCGCTTTTCCCTTTCCGATTCATGCGTGCAGCACGCGGAAACTTTATCCCACAGCGTATGATTATCGTGGGATTCAACATAATTGACTGATTGCGAGGGACTTGAAAACACCCCCTGCCCGCCCGTTAAACCGATACTCCCTGTAAGGACTTCGGCGGCTTTTTGTTCGAGGCCGCTGTGGCCGAGAGCAAACCCGCGGTCATATAAATTAAAGGTACTCCCTTTGATTCCATCTCGGAAAGAGTCGTTGAACTGCCCGATTCCAGGCATCTTTGCGGCATTGCGCAGGTTGGCCTTCATTCCCTCAGGCAATGGTGTGTTCAGCTCCCATCCTTCCCCTATGATTAATGCATTGGGCAGGATCCTTTCAATTGCTTGTTGAGCCCCGTTCATGGTTTCCACATCGAGGATGCCCATCAGGTCAAAACGGAATCCGTCTACTTTGTACTCTTTCAGCCAAAAAAGGACGGAATCGATGATGAACTTTCGGGCCATCTTCCTTTCAGAAGCAATATCGTTCCCGACCCCTGTGCCATTGGCCGGCATGCCGTTCGCGTCATGACGGAAATAATACCCTGGGACTATTTTTTCAAAGGAAGAACTTTCTTTAATATAGACATGATTATAGACAACATCCAGGATGACGCGGATACCGCGGTCATGAAGGGACCTGATCACCGCCTTGAGCTCATTTATCCTGCTGTAAGGGTCTTCTGGCCGGCTGGAGTAACTGCCTTCTGGAGAATTGAAGTTTAAGGGATTGTATCCCCAGTTATACCTTCCGTCATCTCTTTGGTCAGATACCCCGTCAAAGTCATTGACCGGAAGGAGTTCCACATGGGTGATGCCCAGATCATTCAGATAATCGCTGCCGGTACTGAACCCCTGGGTCGTTTTGGTCCCTTTCTCTGAGAATGCCAAATAACCACCTTTATGTTCCATCCCGCTTTCTTCACTCACGGAAAAATCCCGGACATGAAGCTCATAGATGATGCTGTCTGTCTTGGATGCGAGGGAGGGCATGGATTCCAGCTCCGCCGTTTTATCAAGATCGACAATGGCTCCCCATTCGCTATTGAGCGAAACGGACTTGGCATAGGGATCTACCGCTTCCTCCCAGTTCAAATTGATGCAGGTCAGGTAGGTGTAAAAAAAACCCTCTTTATTATCAGGCAGCTTGAGGGACCATACACCCTTATCACCCCTGTTCATGTCATATTGCTCTTCGGTTTCTCCATGAGGGCTGATAAGTTTCACTTTTACCTTTATGGCTGTTGGAGCCCACAATTTAAATGCGGTTCTCCCGCCTTCAAGAGTCACCCCTAAATCAGAGCCGTCATAATAGTACAGTTCGTCAAATTCAGCCGTCCGAATGACAGCACCGATCTGCAGGTCCGTTTCATTTCCATGTTCATCTTCAATGTAATACGTCCGGTCAAGGTGGAGATCCATGTCCAAGGAACAAATATACTTGTTTTGATCTTGGAGGGGATAGGTTTCTCCAATAGCAAGAGGCTTTTTGTCATGGTCTTTATCTCTAAGGTAAAAGACAGAAGAACATCCTTCATGGTAAGAATGGGGAAGCAGGATAGTTATCGTTTTCATTTCATCCAAATAGGCAAAGAAATTTCTTTGAATGACCAGCATAGAAACACCCCCCATTGAAAATTCAGCTCAAATCCGCTGTCTTCCAGTTGTGATGCTGAACCTCGATATTAAGAACTTTGCCATACTCCAACACCCCTATGTAATCTCCGTCAGCCTGCACAGGGACAGGCATTTCTGATGTAATGACAACATCTTTCACTCTATAAGTTTCAACTTCTTTAAACAAAGTATGCCTGCCAGAAAACACTGAGAGAAAAACAACGAGGAGCTTGAATCTGGACAAACCATGGACAATTGTCAAATCCAGGACGCCGTCAGAAGAATCAGCCGACGGGGAGATCCTCATCCCTCCCCCATAATATTGCTGGTTCGAAACCGTCATGAACCAGGTACGGGGAAAGCATTTCTTTTCACCATCGATGACTGCTTCGATAACGGATGGTTTATACGTAAAAGCTTCGGAAAGAACCAGAACAGCATAAATCAGTTTACCCAGCGACAGTTTATTCAACCATTTTTTGATAGATGATCTGCCAGCCCTATCAGTGATCTTCGCATCGAATCCTGCTCCCATGCTATTTACAAAGTGCCCTCTGAATAATCCGTTCAGGACAAAGCAGCCTGTATCATGATGCTTTTCCTTAAGCTGTCCCTGTTGAACTGAACGAATGACACCTGCACCTTGCTCGACCTTTACCGGCCATAGGTATCCTTTTGCGAAATCATTACCGCTCCCTGCAGGAAAGCAGCCGACCGTTACATTTTCATACCCGATGCATTGATTGATAATACCGCTTATGGTTCCATCTCCGCCTACTCCGACAACAAAAAGCTTTTGTTCCGGAGATTGATTGACTGCAGAATCGACTATGCCTTTCACCTTTTCAGCAGAAGAGGTGAAGTACACGTCATTTACCTGGGACTTCAACTGTTTCTGTAACTTCTTCCAAACCTTTATGGAATAGCTGTTCCTTGCATTGATGTTGACAATGTAGATGGTCCTCATGATCCCCGGTCCTCATCTTGCGGTGCAGCGGGGCTGTAATCGGCCTGCCAGCCCGACCTTTTAAAGGATGTGCTCTGACAGAAATCAAGTAAACCTTTCGCCAATTTCAATTGGACATTCTTAATTGGAGAATGTGATGCCCGCATTTTTTCAAACCATTGTCCATGCGATCTTTTGTCAATAGAATGGACATTATGAGGCGCCGCTTGATAGTCCACATATCCGTCGCGGCTGATAATGCCTTTCTTTATCGGCAGATCCACCTCTGCATGCTTCATGATTGAGTAGATGACTGATTCCATCCGATTAAGCGCTATCATGGGATTCAATACTTTAGTATCCTTGTCTCCCCATTTCTTCACCCAGAACCTATCCCGGGATCCGATATATGCTGCTCCATCTCCCTCTTCCAGAAAGGTCAGGCACCAGATTTCAGTCGGTGTCAGAAGTATGACATCCATTTCCATTGGCGCATTTTTAAACTTGAATATCGGATAGTACAATAGGAAGATATTATCCGGAAACCTTTTCAGAAAATACATCAGCCTCTCATCCGACGTATAACTTTTATCTACATATGACTTTTCAGTTAAGGTTGAACTTGCCCACCGCAGCTGAAAGTTAAACAATTGATCAAGGAAAAGGTGCTTCAACTCGTCAATAGATGATGGAAACTCCGTTATCTCAAAATCCATCTCCGAATCTTCTTCCGGGGGAGGCAGGTACATTTCTACCTGTTCATCTTCCTCATTTGTTTCACGCCGTTTAAATAGACTGCCTACCTTTGAAATCAGGCTCTTCTTCTCTGCTTCCTCCATCTCGCCGGTCTCTTCCTCGTGAATGAGGAGTTCCCCTTGTTCCCAGCTTTCCTTCCACTTTTCCCACTGCTGCTTTTTTAACCGGACAAATTGGGAAGGATAACGATACGTATCCAATTCGTACCTCGAAATATAATCCTGCAGCTTTATTAGTTGCGCCATAAATAATTTCCCCTCTTGCATTATATGTTTGTGTTCACTGTTTCTTACGGATAAATTCAGTTAAGCGCGTTCAATATGAACTTCTCAACAACTTCATACTTAGGTGTGCGGTCGAGATGTGTGCGGTACAGGACAAACTCTTCGACCTGGCAGACCAAGGGCCTTGATAAGAAATACGCCTCGAGCATGCTGGTGCTGAACCTGTCTTCGCCTTTCCATTTCCTTGCAATGGTGATATGCGGGTTGTATGGCCTTTGGTCCAGTTGGTACCCTTCCTGCTGACATACAGAGTATACATTCTCCCTTAAGGCAGATAATGAAGAAGAAGTACCTACATCAGCCCAAAGAACTCTGGGTGAGATAGGGTTTCCAAAGACACCAAGCTTTCCCGTCTCCAACGAGAACGGTGATATCCCTTCTGCAGCCCTTTGAATTTTTTCGATGCTTCTTTTCAGTCTGTCTTCTTCAGTACCGCCCAAAAACGCCAAAGTGATATGTACATCCTGAGGATGGACCCAGCGATGGAACGGCAGCGCCATTTTTATTTCTGATGCCCATTCCGCCATTTGTGCCTTCACCTTGACTGGCAGCGGTACCGCATAAAAATAGTGGTGTTGTTTCATTCTACACACCTTCCAGTCATTTCATTATTCTTATTTTATCAGACCTGGCCTGCCGCAGATATCAAAATCGGCCGGCCAATCCTGACATACACCTTAATTATGGACACCTTTACTATCCTTTAGGCTTGTTTCTTCAAATTGGATAACATGATCAAAGGAAATAAACTTCTCGAATGTGCTTCATAAAGTCCACTCCATAGTAGAATTTTGACCAAAAGCTGATAAGTAAAACTTATTTATTTGATAAGATTTGTTAGAATTAGTAACATAATAATATGAAATAGTGGATTTGTGTTGTGTTGCAACATCAGTTCCGACAACCTGAATGACATTAAACGAAAGGGCGTAATAACATGAAAGTTGTTCAAAATATAGCTGACTTAATCGGAGATACTCCCCTTGTCAAACTGAACCGCCTGAACCCGGAAGGCGGAGCGGATATATATGTAAAGCTTGAATTCTACAATCCAAGTAAAAGTGTAAAAGACCGTGCTGCTTTCCAGATGATCATCGAAGCAGAAAACGCCGGGCTGCTGAAGAAAGGTTCCACTATCATTGAACCGACCAGCGGCAATACAGGCATAGGCCTTGCAATGAATGCAGCCGCACGGGGTTACCGCGCGATCCTTGTCATGCCTGATACCATGACGCAGGAAAGAATCAACCTGCTGAAAGCCTATGGAGCTGAAGTAGTCCTTACCCCTGGTGACGAAAAAATGCCGGGTGCGATCCAAAAAGCAAAAGAGCTGACAGCTGAAATTGAAAACAGCTTCATGCCGATGCAGTTTGAAAATGAATCGAATCCGAACGCGCATCGCATGACCACGGCTGTAGAAATCATCGAAGCGATGGATGAACTGGGTAAACCGCTGTCTGCATTTGTTGCTACTGCCGGCACTGGAGGAACGATTACGGGAACTGGAGAAGTATTGAAAGAACATTACCAGGACATCGAGGTCCATGTTGTCGAACCTGCGGGATCACCTGTCTTATCCGGAGGACAGCCAGGAAAACATAAATTGGTTGGTACAAGCCCGGGGTTCATTCCTGAAATCCTGAACCAGGATGTCTATGATGAAATCCATAAAATTGAGGATCAGGACGCTTACAATATTACCCGCCGCATGGCAAGCGAAGAAGGGATCCTGGTCGGTCCATCTTCAGGAGCAGCCTGCTTTGCAGCCATCCAGGTAGCGAAAAAGCTGTCCCCGGATGATGTCGTCGTCTGCATAGCTTGTGATACAGGTGAAAGATATCTGTCCAGCGATTTGTTTCGTTTATAGTTATAGATCAAGGCTGTTTTCGCATATATTGTTGCTTTCGGAAAAATCCCAGGTGCCGGATTCAAAGGTTTTACTATCGAAAAAAATGAGCAGCTCTTTTCTTTCCTGCTCACAGGGGTTTTCACGGCGATTTACCAGGACTTTATTTGAAATTTATAGTGAATAGCAGCCAAAGTTTCCGAAAAGAGCCTAGATTAAAGAAGTCCAGGGCCTGAGATCCTGGACTTCTTCTTTTTACTCATTAGGTTTTTTCACATCACCATTTTCCACCACATGCTTCAGTATGGCCATTTTGTTGGACCAGAACTGTTCATAATAGGCTAGCCATTCTTTTATTTCCCCAAGTGGTTCAGGATGCAGATGATACACCTTTTCCCTTCCGGCTTTCTCTGAACTCACCAGTTCCGCATCGGAAAGAACTTGTAAGTGTTTGGCGATGGCGGTCCTGGTTACCGAAAAATGAGAAGTGATTTCGGCGATCGATAAATTCTCGTTGGCAAGCAATCTCAGGATTTCACGCCGGGTCGGTTCAGCGACCGCTTGGAAAACATCATGCTTTGCTGCCCCCATCTACTCCTCCAGCACCTTTCTCAGGTTATCCTGGACAATTCCAGCCCAGCCGCCGTTCATCCTTTCACGAACAATTGAACTTTTTTCCCGGGCTTTCGGAAGCAGAGTATCCGCTTCCTTCCAGCCGCTGTGGATCAGTGTGAATTCAGTTTCGTCACCTTTCGCTTCTAAAAGAAAGGTGACGATCCACCCATCTGTATCCCAGGAAAAAGAAATCTTATTTGGTTTTTCCACTTCCAGCACTTTACAAGGCGAAGGCCCGAAAGGAGATTGAATATGGAACTCATGACCGGCTTCAGGTACAAAGTCATTCGGCATAAACCATGATGAAATCCCCTCAGATGTCGAAACCGTTTCCCATACTTTTTCTATTGGCGCTTTGAATACTGCTGTTTGATGGATATCCTGTACTTTGTTCATTAACTCTCTCCTTTTTTAGTGCAAATTATATAACACCCTTTGGTTTCTTTTATTATATTATAACACCAAATGGTTTCATGTCTACTATACATTGTAATTCCTAAGCCGATAATCCAACAATCCAAGAAGGAGTAACGTCCCTTTTTGTAGAATTTCATATTGATTTAGGCTCTTTTCGTAAACTTTGTTGCTATTCAATATAAATTTCAATTAATATCCTGGTAAATCGTCGTAAAAACCCCTGTCAGCAGGAAAGAAAAGAGCTGCTCGTTCTTTTTCGAGAGTAAACCCTTTGTATACAAGGGAAAAATCCGGTACCTGGGATTTTTCCGAAAGCAACAATATATGCGAAAACAGCCTTGATTTAAAAAGGTTTTAAAAGAATGCGGTGATATCAAAACAGACGGTTGACCAGTTATCGTCATCAAATGCAGGAGTAAGTTTTTTAGATAGAGAAGGACAACAGCAGATAATTACAAAGGAGTTGCAGATATGAAATTACTGCTTACATCTGGCGGCATCAATAACAAGAGTATACACGGGGCGCTGGTTGACATGCTGGACAAGCCGATCGCCGAATCCACGGCTCTATGCATCCCTACCGCAATGTATGGCCACCCCTGGGTCGGCCCCGGCGTCAAAGCATGGGAGTTCATCACCGGAAACCCCGGGAATCCAATGGTGAGTCTTGGCTGGAAGTCAGTCGGGGTGCTGGAACTTACAGCGCTGCCAAGCATCAGCAAAGACCGTTGGGTGCCCTTGGTTCAGGATACAGACGTCCTGTTGGCAGCAGGGGGGGACGCTCTCTACCTGTCTCATTGGATGCAGCAATCCGGGCTGGCTGGCCTTTTGCCATCGTTGAAGGCAGTCTATGTTGGGATGAGCGCAGGAAGCATGGTAATGACTCCCGCGATCGGTGAATTTTTTGTTGGCTGGACCCCGCCCTCCGGCAGCGATGATACATTGGGATTGGTCGATTTTTCAATCTTTCCCCACCTGGATCATGAAATGCTGCCGCATAACACTATGGCTGCCGCAGAAAAATGGGCAAACGGGATTCAGGGACCTGCCTATGCGATTGATGACCAAACCGCCATCAAGGTGGTTGAGGGAGATGTCGAGGTTATTTCTGAAGGGAATTGGAAATTGTTTTGGCCCTGATCCATTATAATGCGGAGACTAAGATAAGGCATCGGCGACACAGTGACCGAGCCGATGGAAGCATAATGAGAATAGCCTTTTATTGATGACATTAAAGACTGAAACAGGCTGCTTAGTTGTCGAGGAAACTGATAGTCCCAATGAAACAATGTGCACCTTTCCTCCCTTAAATTGAGGATCTATAAAATGTGTTACAAAATCAAAAAAGCAGTCCATCAAGGATACAAACCGCACATGTGTATCCTGAATGGAACCGCCTTTTGTTTTTGGCTTGGATGTTATTTATCACTCCAGCGAAAAAACCGCGAAGCCAATATTGTGGAAATAATGCCAATCCCCAGAAGGATGCCCACTTCAAGGCCGTACTCCGTAATCGGCGCCTCGCTCCATGTTCCCCGCAGCATTTGAATGACATAGTACAAAGGCAGAATCTTTGCGACATACTGCAGGATGGTCGGCATCATTTCCAGCGGGAAGGTCGCACCTGATAAAAACAGCATCAAGTTCAAGAACAAAGAACTGATGGCTGCCGCACTCTGTGTATTTTTAGCAAGCGAAGTCATGAACAGTGCAAATGGGAAAAACGCAAGGATACTCACTAATAATGCTATTAATGTACTGCCGATATAAGCTGGTAATGTCAAATCATACATGAGCATCCCAAATACCATCAGCAGGACAGCTGAAATGGCAAAAATGACAGTCCCTTGAAAAGTATGGGCAGCCAGTATCTTCCACGGCTGCAGGGGTGTTGACTGATAACGGCGAAGCACACCTGTTTCACGATACCCTGTCAACACTGTTCCCAAAGTGAAAAACGAGGTGGTGACGATATTGACGCCGATCCAGGCAGGAACAAACATTTCGGCAAACAATTGAGAGTTCATTTCCTGGCCGACAAACATGGAACCAAACAACCAGATCATGGCCACCGGGAAAAGAAAAGTCCAAAACACACTGAGACGGTCGCGGAAGAATATTTTCGTCTCTATTGTCGCAAGCTTAGTGATCGCTGTCATCATACAGTCTCCTTTTCTAAATAATGAACAAATAAATCATCGAGGGAACCTTTTTCAAATCTGAAATCGGATAGCGGGATATCATTGTTATGGCAATATGTAAAAAGGTGATATGCTGTTTCCTGCTGATTTTCGCTGAATACCTTAAACAGCTTTTCATCTTTTTCCACTCTTACGACTTCCGGAAGCGATTCTACAAAACCAAGTTCAACTCTCTCACTTTCAAAGGCGATAAAGTGACCGGCAGGATTATTAAGCAGCTCAGCCGGCGTATCAAGGGCCTTTAATTCCCCGCTGTAGATCATTGCCACACGATCACAGAGCTTTTCCGCTTCCTCCATATAATGGGTCGTTACCACGATCGTGCATCCTTCGTCCCTCAACATTCTGATCATAGACCACATTTCTCTTCTTGCGTGCGGGTCCAGCCCCATACTCGGTTCATCAAGAAACACAATTTCAGGACTGTGAAGAGTAGCAAGGGCAAGAGTCACTCTTTGCTTCCACCCCCCTGACAAATCTTCAAAATGAACATTCAATTTTTCATCCAGATCCAATCTTTCTATCAAATATTCTTTCTTTGTGGACTCATTATAGAAAGATGCAAAAAGGTCCAGTGCCTCTTTCACCTTCATCTTCCTCTGAATGGAAGTGGCCTGAAATTGGACACCGATCCGTTTATTTAATTCCCGCAACTGCTGGCTGGGCACCAGTCCCAAGACTTCTACCGTACCGCCTGTCGGTTTGCTGATTCCTTCCAGCATTTCAAGTGTAGTCGTTTTACCTGCACCATTCGGACCGATAATCCCGAAGATTTCACCTCTCCGCACCGAAAAAGACATGTTCTTCACTGCCTTTACGGAGCCGAAGCTTTTAGATAGATTCTCTACTGTTATCACGTTTTCCAACTCTGTTTCCCCCTTGATTTTTATCAGTCTCCTACAAGTCTATGATTGATATGCAACGACTTTTAACAAAAAGTTCATATCCGGATGCCTCACTTAAATTATAACGAATATTCAAAAAAGTCCTTGCGTTTAATTACGTTTAAATTATAAAAAAGTTTCAATTCTCTTATTATTATTAAAAATCCCATTATTATTGGATTTCAGAACCAACTTAGTTTTTTCGATATACAAAGTCTGGAGACTGGGATATACTACTTTTGTAAGCGGTTAACTTTTTTGAAAAAGGGGAGAGTATAATGGGAACAAGCACTAAACAAAATCAACCTTTAGTCACTCATATTTTCACGGCTGATCCTTCTGCACATGTCTTTGAAGGAAAGCTTTATATCTATCCTTCTCATGACCTTGACCATAACGGACCTTCCAACGATAATGGCGACCAATACGCCATGGAAGATTATCATGTTTTATCTATGGAAGATGAAGATGCACCATGCGTGGACCACGGAGAGGTGCTGCACTTGAAAGATATCCCGTGGGCAAGCAAACAGCTCTGGGCACCAGATGCAGCGTATAAAAACAATACCTATTATCTGTACTTCCCGGCAAGAGATAAAGACGGCATCTTCAGGATCGGTGTCGCAACCAGCTCCAGCCCTGCCGGCCCCTTCACACCGGAAGAGGATTACATACCCGGCAGTTACAGCATTGACCCTGCTGTATTAGTCGAAGACGAGAAGGCTTATGTTTATTTCGGAGGTCTGTGGGGAGGGCAGTTAGAGAAATGGCAGACAGGCACTTTCCTGCCGGATGTTACCGAAGGACCGGATTCAGATTCACCTGCCATCGGGCCAAGAGCAGCAGAACTAAGTGATGATATGCTCACTTTCAAAAGTGAGCCAATCGAAATTTCCATTGTGGACGAAGACGGAAATCCAATTAAGGCCGGTGATGAAGACAGAAGATACTTTGAAGGTCCTTGGGTCCATAAGTATAATGGCTTGTATTATCTATCATATTCAACCGGCACCACCCATAAGATCGTCTATGCCGTAAGCGATGATCCCCAGGGGCCATTCACATTCAAAGGGACGATTTTGAATCCGGTAAGCGGCTGGACTACGCATCATTCCATTGTCGAATTCAAAGACAAGTGGTATTTGTTCTATCATGACTGCTCGTTATCAGGCGGTGTCGATCATAAACGCTCGGTAAAATTCACCGAACTCACTTACAATGACGACGGTACCATCCAAACGATTGATCCTTATGAAGCTAAATAATTCTCTCACAGCCGGCCCTCTCTCAGGCCGGCTTTTCCCTGCTTATAGGATGATTAGCTCATTCTTTGGCAGATGTCCCATGTCCATCTGCTCATTTTCCAAAAAATGCTTCTTAACCCTGCCCCTTTTCCGATAGGATAAATGGGGAGAACTTCCCCTATTTCTGAAGAAATGGAGTGGGAAAATGAAAAGGTTGGGATTGATTTTGCTGCTGCTGTTTTTAATTCTTCCAGTCAGTGCCCATGCAGGGAAAATTGGAGGCAAAGATGATCCGGGCGGTGTGCCGGGCCAATGGTATGCAGGCGATACCCCAGGGTATGTGGATCCTGCTAAACCGGTGCTTGTCTTTGTCCACGGAATCAACAGCTCCTCCAAAACCTGGTGGGAAGATAATAATATGTATCAGACTGCTTATGATAATGGCTACGAAACTGCTTTCATAGATGTTCATCCGGATAAGGATATGCGGGAAAACGGCGACATCATCAGCAACCGGATCCGTGATATTTATAACTATTTCGGAAAGAAAAAGATCGTCATTGTCGCCCATAGTAAAGGGGGGATCGATGCTCAAAATGCATTGGTCAATGGTGCCTATCCATACGTCTCAAACCTTATCACTCTATCAACCCCTCATTACGGCTCTCAGCTTGCCGATCTTGCCTACAGCGGCTGGGCTGGGTGGCTGGCAGCAATATTAGGAAGCAAAAACGAGGCGACATACTCTCTCCAGACAGGCTACATGAATAACTACCGCACACAGATCGACTCCAACAGCAACCGAACAAAAAATCCTGTGTATACATTAGCCGGTTCAAGCTGGGGAAGCTTTGGCTCTTCCCTTTATTGGGGAGGATTATATTTAAGCTCCTACGGTTCCAATGATGGTGCTGTTACAGTAGCAAACTCCCGCCTCCCATACAGCCGTGAGGTGCGCGTCATCAACTGGAACCACACTACGGTCCGGGAAGCCGGAACCTTCCCGTATTTCCGTCCATACTTAACAACATACGCACAGCCATTTTCCAGTATGGCAACACACGAGGCAGCCGCTTCTGTTAAACCGGAGCAAGCCGCCGTCACTGCCCTGCACCGCGGCGGGGAATTCATTAAAGAAGGCAGAGAGTCCTTCCAAGTAGAAGAGAATGCAGCAAAGCTTGACGTGGACTTGCTGAGTGACAAAGTAATGAAAGATATCCAGCTAATCAGTCCATCAGGCACTGTATTCAACAACTTTACCCAATCCACTGATGAGGGGATATTTAAAGGTGGACATCATCACAGCTTCCAGATTGAAAGTCCGGAAGCTGGAAAATGGACATTAATTGCGAAAAAGGATAAAGCTGCATACTTGATGACAGCAGGATTCCATTCTGAACTAAACGACGAAATTGTACTCGAAAACAAAACCCTTGAGTTGAAAAACAAAGGGAACAAAGTTAAAGATTTCCACGTGAACGTGAATATCAACAAAGACGGCAAGCAGAAGCCGCAGCCATCCATATTGATGACCAAACAAGGAAAAGTACCGTTCACTTTCAAAGAAGAAGGCGTTTATACCCTTACTCTCGATGTTAAGGGCACTACAAAAGCAGGGAATAAATTTGAAAGAACGATTATAAAGTCCATTTACGTAGACAAAAACGGGGACATACACTAAGTTGGATTCAATGAGATGAGAGCACGGCCTGGTGATATGCTGGGTCGTGTAATTATTTATGAGTCCTTAACAAATTTTTTCACCAGCATAAGCAAGGGGAAATTGCCTGTATTCACCTGTTTCATACTGTGCCACCTGCCAAAATACACTTGCAGGTATTACATTGTATTTACACAGCTTCAGATGCAAATTGGGAGGGAACTTGTACCTCTTCAAGAATGAATCTTCCGGCTGATAATTCCTGAATTCACAGATACTTTATGGGTTTTGTCATCCTGCTGATGAACTTTAACACTCCCACTGTTCTTTGTTCATTTTTTTTCTTTGTATATGGTTTATAAGAACATCAAGCTCCTGGCTGATTTTGATGGTCGTCTCACTATCCAATCCATGCCGGGCAGCAGCCATAAATAACCTGGCCCTGGTCTCTTCAATTTTTTTATAGATTTGGCACTTTCCCAAGCAAATCTCCTCCAGAGTACAAATAAACAGAATTTGGTATTTATCCTCCTAAAAAATTATAAAACGTGATAGTATTAATGTAAATTTAATGATTTTAAACGTTAATTAAGTTCTGCTTAAATAAACTAAGTGAGGCGTTAGATAACATTGAACTTGGAACAAATTAAGTATGTGCTGGAAGTAAGCAAAGAAGGGTCCATAACGAAGGCAGCTGAGCGTCTTCACCTCTCTCCCTCAGCTTTAAGCCAATCCATTTCCCAATTAGAAAAGGAATTGGGCGTTATTATTTTTTCACGTTCAAGAAAAGGGACTGTCCCGACTTTGGAGGGAAAAAAGATCATCAACAGGGGCAATGAAATCCTCTCCAGCTTCGACAAGATGTATCAAGAACTCTCGATGAATAAAGAAGAAAAACACCTGAAAATCGGCTGTTCGCCTTCCATCACTTATATTGTCTATGATGCATTTTTACTTTTCAACAAGGACCATAGCAATGTAAAAGTAGAGATCATTGAGTTGGACCAAGAAGAAATACTGCAAAAGCTTATCCATGGAGATATCGACCTTGCCTTCTCCCCCTTCAGCGAAGAAGAACTGAACGGCCCCCCAACCAGTGACTTTATTGATTATAAGTTGATCTATACTGGGTACGCCTGTGTTTGTGCAGGACGGGAGTCTTCACTTTACATAAAAGATTTTGTCACACTGGAGGATTTAAAAGGGGAAAAAATGGTGGTATACAGCTCAAAACGCTCCAATGATTTCAATAATCAATACCTGCCCAACGCTTCCCTTCTATTTACAACCAACAATATCGAAGTGCTAAAAAGGGCTCTCTTGGATGGCCATGCTTCTTCACTTGTATATAACTTCACGTTTAAAAACCATCCTGATGTTAAAAAAGGAAGGCTGGCAATCATCCCTTTCATGAATCCGGGTAAAATTCTCAGCTATTTCTGGGTGATCACCAACAAAAATAAAGGGGTGTCATCTGAAGCAGAAGAATTTCAGAAGAGGATCATCAAGCTGCTGAATGAATAGATTCCAGTAGAAAGACTCACCAGATAATGGCTTCAGTTTTTGAAGTCAAACCGAAATCAAAAGGAGTGCCAAACCACACCGGCTTTGACACTCCTTTTTCTTGATTTCTTCAATTAGTGGGCTAAATGCTATTTTCAGCAGAAAAGCTGGTTAGCCAGGCAGTTCAGGGGTGCTCCTGAAGATTTTTTCTAAATCAGCTTTTTTTCTACTGAATACCCCTCATCCGAATTCCTTATCACAATATCAAAGTTCTTGTGATAAGGGTGCATGAATACCTCATATTGGATCCGGCGCTGGTCATGGGATTTCTTTAAATATTCAAGATCCATCCCTCTCTCGGACACGTCCCGGATGCTCCTTCTTGCAAATTCAGTCGCTCCGTCTGTATAGAAATAGATCAGCAGATCATACAATTTCGGATCGGTAAATGCAACGCTCATGCCTTCGATTATATTTATCTCCTTAGCGGATGAAAGGAGAGTGCTCTTTGAATAACTTGTACCTATTGAATAGAGGTCCAGCCCGTCCTTCAGCATCTTGATATCTCGTTCCAGCGTATATACATTATGGGCAGCGGGATGGCAGGCCGTCATTTTATCCTGATGCTGCCTACCCATATATTCATACTGAATCTGAGTATACCTTCGAAGGCTTGATTCAACTATGTATGTATCAGTGTTCAGGCAGTTTAAATTATCAGGGTCCAGCAGTTTGCAAAGGCTTTGGGCGAATGTAGTCTTGCCGGACGCCCCATGTCCCGAAATGCCAATGATAAGCCTTCGATTTCTTTTGTTCATCCAACTGATAATTTCCCATAATTGCTTCTCCATAGCTCTCCCCCTGTTTCGTAAAGACTCTGTTCTTAAGCTTTTCTCTATGTAAATGAACCCCCACCAATGACGCCCCTTCTGGAAAAGAAAGGAGCTCCTTAAATCCAAGGGGGGAAGTTTGTCGTTGGAAGAAAGGATATTAGTGCTGCAAAGAAAAAACCTGCCTCGATGAAGCTCCTAGGGCCTTTTCCTGCCTTTCATTGAATCTGTTGAGATAGTTTGGCATCCTCAAAACTACTTAACCAATTTTGACTGCCCTCATAAAAAATTTGGTGCATTTCCCAGAATGATTTTGCCTGCTTTGTCAAAATTTCGGCGGATTTCCTTCGAAAATAAAGCACCAACAAAAACCAGACACATTCCCTATCGCACTCTGTTAAAAAACAACCTTTCCAATTATTTCAAATCAACAGAGTGATAGCAATAAATAAAGCAAAAGACAAAAAATAAACAGCCCTGAAAATGGCTGTTTATTTCATCAATCAATTCAGCTGCACTGCTGCGCTATTTTTTCCTCAAATCCATCCTGCAGTTTTTTCGTTACCATACCCGGCCCATTCATTTCAAAATCTTTTCCTGCCACTTTTACAATCGGCATCACCTCGGAGGTGGTGCTGGCTAAGAAAATTTCATCAGCGGATAGGAGCTCTTGTACAGTAAACTCTTCTTCTTTGATTTTAATATTTTGCTCATTGCAAATATCCAGGATCACTCTGCGGGTAATTCCGTTAAGAATCAGGTTGGTTGCAGGATGAGTTTTGACGATTCCATCTTTGACGATGAACATGTTCGAGGATGATCCCTCCGTTACCGTGTCCCCTCTGTGAAGAATCGCTTCAAAGCAGTCGGCTTCTGCCGCTTCCTGCTTCGCCATGATATTCCCCAGAAGGTTCAGGCTTTTGATGTCACATCTAAGCCAGCGCATATCTTCAACCAGTTTGGCCTGGACTCCATCCCTGAGTTTGGATTTTGGCCTCTCCACTTCTTTTGTATAGGCCGTGAAAGCCGGCTTTACATCCTTGGCCGGGTAGTGATGCTGCCTGGCAGCCACCCCGCGGGAAAACTGAAGGTAAATCGTCCCCTCATTAATATTGTTTCTTTGGACCAATGAAGCTAGAAGGTTTTTTAATTCTTCGAGTGTATAGCCAAGGCTCATACCGATTTTTTCAGCACTTTCGAAGAGTCTCGCCAAATGTTCGTCTGCTGTAAAAAACTTCCCATTGTAAACACGGATGACTTCGTAAATTCCGTCCCCGAATTGATACCCTCTGTCTTCAATGTCAACTTTTGCATCATTACGTTCAAGGATCTGACCATTTAGAATAACGTGTTCCAATTTCTTCTCTCCCTTTTTGAAACTATTTTTTTGCAAGTTCTGCAATTGCCTGTGCATAAATTGCCGTCGCCTTCAGCAGGTCCTCCACAAACATATGCTCATCTTTCTGGTGGGCCACATCCGCTCTTCCAGGGAATAACGGACCGAATGCCACTCCTGATTCAAGGGATCGGGCATATGTGCCGCCGCCTATACTCAATAGTTCCCCTTTATCACCAGTTTGTTCTTCATAAACCTTCTGGAGGGTCTTCACTAACACATGATCTTTTTCAACATGATGCGGCTGGGAATCTGAGAAGTTTTCAATGGAAAAGCCTTGCTGAGCCGCCAGCTTCTCGAGCTTATCTTTTGCTTCATCCAGTTTGAACGTAACGGGATATCTCATATTCAGCCCAAGTGACCCGCCATCGTGGGGGTGATATCGAAGCTTTCCGACATTAATGGTCAATGGCCCGGTGATGTCATCTTCGTAATTGATGCCCAGGCTTTTCCCTCTGGAATCACCGCAGAAATATTCCTTGATGAAAGTGAAATATTTCTTTGAGGCTGAATCAATTTTTGCCCCGCTTAAGAAGCGAGCAAGGATCAAACCGGCATTTCTGCCGTTATCAGGCTCCATTCCATGTGAAGAAACACCTTCAAGTTCCAGGAAGAGGTCTCCGCTTTCCATATAGTATTTTCCTGTCAGGCTTTGATCTTTTAGATATTGTTCATAGTCCTGGACAAGTGTTGAATGATCTGATGATACCGTAAGCTTTGCTTTTGCAAAGTCAGGAACCATATTATATCGCCTTCCGGATTCAAAGCTGAGGACTGTGTGGCCTGAATCTTCGTTAACAGGGGTTGGGCCTGTCACTAGGTCATAATCAGCAATGCCTTTTTCGGCATAAATGATCGGAAAATCAGCATCCGGTGCAAACCCCATCGTCGGCATCTCTTCCACATTGAAATAATGCTCGACACAGCGCCAGTCGCTTTCTTCATCAGTTCCGATGATCATTCGCACTCGTTTATCAAGCGGAATACCCAGATCCTTGACGATTTTCATCGCATAATAGGCAGCGATGGTCGGGCCTTTATCATCCATGGCGCCCCTTGCGAAAATCTTGCCGTCTTTGATCTCCCCTCCAAATGGATCGACGCTCCAGCCATCCCCTTCCGGCACGACATCCACGTGACAGAGGATTCCAAGGAGTTCTTCTCCCTGTCCGAACTCCAAATGACCTGCAAGATGGCCGACGTTCTTGGCTTGAAAGCCGTCTTTTTCCCCAAGGTTCAATAAATATGTAAGTGCTTCTTTGACTCCCTCTCCAAGCGGAGCTTCTTCTGTCGTATTTTCTTCGTCAAAGATACTTTTGATCTGCAGGAACTTTTGAAGGTCTTCCAATAAATCATCTTTTCTCTTTTCTACTTCTTCCATCCAGTTAATATTCATTCATGAGTCTCCTTTATCTTATTGGTTTGACTTGGTTTCACTACCCTCTATTCTAAACTTTATCTGCCGCCTTGCAAATCCTTGTACAAGTTGTGTGAGTACTGATAAACCTTCCTTTACGTATGCCTGGAACGTTTCCGCTGCTTTGTACCCGGCACTTTTGCCGTGCACCACTGATTAAAAGGCACCAAAAAATTTCATCAGCGAGATGAGGAGCACGAAGAAAAACGGGAGGAATGCAAGTGTTCGGGTTGCTCTCTGTGCATTGATCAATTCGGCTTTGTCACTGTATTTACTCCCAATGGGGTGATTGGCAAACAGCTTATGCCATACCCATTCATTCCAGGCAAGGATGGACAACGCGACCAGACTGGCGGCACTGAGCTTCAGCCATAGGGGCGGGAGGACGACTTGTGCGAAAGAAAGAGTTCCGATTGATTGAAAATAGGTCGCACTATAGGTGAAGTTCCTGATAAGCACTTTAGAAAACATTTCAAGATATCCAAGAAAAGGAGTCCTTTTTCTGAAGATTGTCTGGGATTTCCGGAAAAGCCTTGGCTTGCTTCTCGCGGATGCCGCCGGTTCCTTCTCGACCTGATAAGAAAACATAAAGATCATCGAGATCCACTTTACCTTCAGCATCCCCTCAATTCTCAGATCCCTTTGCATGGATTTTTTACTATAGATTCTTCTGCGGTTCATGACAAAAGAAATGACAACCAATAAGACACAGGCAAGGGCCAGGATAACATTCCGGTTTGAGTCGATCAATCGATAGGCGATTCCCCACAGTTGCAATTGTAAAATTATTCCCAGCAGAAAAAACAGGGCCCTCTTCCAACTTTTTTGTAACCCTGCGAGCATCCCTTTTACGGCGATATGGCTCCATTTCGATGAAATCATGAATAACAGATAAAACAAGAACGATGAGATGCCTGTGTTATAGTGATTCAGCCAAAAAGGAGCCTGCAGCACACCGATGCATGCTGTCTGCAGCAGCGTAATACTATACGTGCTGGTGACACCCCATTTTTTCAACCCTAGAAACAGCTTGTGGTTCTTAAGGAGAAATATCTGATCGGCTCCCGATAAATAGGTCCTGAAGTATCCCGGCAAAATATAGATAAAAGGAATAAGAAAAAAGAGTGCAAATGGAATTTGCTGCGCCAATTCGGGAATCTCCTGCCACCAGGAGCGGTAAATCATAATGCCTATGACTGCTGAAGGGACAATAAGATAAAGCATGATGGTCCAATCTGCTATGGACCTGATTACGTTATATTGAAACAAGAAATTATCCCGGAACCTTTTTAGAAAAAGAGAAAAACTATTCACCGGCATCCCTCTCTTCATCAGGGATGCAATCATAGAGACTGCCTCCTTCAGCGCCGCATTCTTTTAGAACATCACCAAGGCTGCCGGCTGCTATCACTGACCCTTTGTTGATGACGACAAATTCATCGCATATCCTTTGAGCTGTATCCAGGACATGGGTACACATCAAAATCCCTGCTCCTCTGGCCTTCTCCTCTTCCAGTGACTTCAGCATCAGCTTCGTCGCATTCGGGTCCAGCCCGATGAAGGGTTCATCGATGATGAGCAGCTGTGGCTCTGTCAATAAAGCCAGCGCAATCATCCCTTTCTGCTGCATGCCTTTTGAAAAAGTCGATGGAAATTGATGAGCATGCTCAAGCAAACGATATTTTCTTAAGAGTTCCTCTCCTCTCTGGTGATAAACGGCTTGCGGGATATTCTCCACTGTGCCGACAAACTCGATATGTTCCCACAAGGTCAATTCATCATAATAAATCGGCCTTTCCGGAATATAAGAATAGGAAGTGCCTCCAGCAATATCTGATCCTCCTTCCATGCAGGGCAGCAAGCCAAGCATCCCTTTTATCGTTGTACTTTTCCCCGCTCCATTGGAACCAATCATTCCGAGAATCTTTCCTGGCTTTATTGAAAATGAGATTGATTGTATCAAAGGCTTCCCTGTTTCATATCCGCCTTTAGTGATATTCACGTTTAATATGTTCATCGCTATTCCCTCCTCTAGTAAATACGGATTATCGGAAAAAAGGTTCTGATTTTTTTAATTTTTTTCTATCATCCACATATAATAAATGTATAAGGCTGTTAAGAAACGTTTAATTTTTTGTAAATTTGGACATTTTTCTAGAAATCACGGCTGAAGAGGAGTACAATAAAGGTGTTCCGGCATCTATGAAAACCAAATGAAAAGGAGCTGTCTCAAACGGAATATATTCCTTGATGAGTAGAAACTCTTAAGCTTTATGCAGGCTTGCCTTTGGGAAAAAAGATGAGGGAGTGGTTCTTTGAAACCTTCAACAAATCGAATGCTGACTCGAATCAAATCCATCTACATTTATATTAAAAATAATGGCACTGTGACCACACAGGACCTTGTAGATGAGTTCAGTATTACTCCGCGCACCATTCAAAGAGATCTGAATGTTTTGGCTTACAATGACTTGGTAGAGAGTCCTTGCCGGGGCCAGTGGACAACGACGGAAAAGAAGGTTAAAATGACCTCCTAGCTACATAGCTGAAACTGGAAACGTAATTTTTTTGAGTATAAAACTACACAAAAGAGCTGATGCCTAAGCACCAGCTCTTTTTCTGCAGGTCAGCGATTCCATGATCAAATATTTGACAGACACGGACTATCGGACACCCACTGGGCCCCCAAGACTTAAAGTGCAGACGCCAGTACTGGAGAAACTCCTTACTCCTGCTTATAATCCTTCAATTCCTCTACTTCTTCATCCGTCAGCTCGCGGTATTCCCCAAGCTCAAGCGTTTCATCAAGGGGCAGCGGTCCCATTGAAATTCTTTTAAGATAGATGACTCTTTTGCCAACAGATTCGAACATTCTTTTCACCTGGTGGAATTTCCCTTCCGTGATCGTCAAGTTGATTTCCGAACGCATGCCTGAAGAAATGATTTCAAGTTCCCCCGGTTTCGTTTCATAGCCGTCATCCAAAGTAACACCTTCAGCAAATGCCTTCACATCTTCTTCAGTCACCTCTCCATCTATTATAGAAAAGTAGGTTTTCGGTACGTGTTTCTTGGGTGAGAGGAGCTGATGGGAAAGCTGTCCATCATTCGTGATCAGCAATAATCCCTCTGTCTCCTTATCAAGCCTTCCAACAGGAAATGGATTGAAGATCTGGTCTTCCATCTCAAGGAGGTCGATGACAGTTTCCCCTTCTGTATCCTCGGTAGCAGAAAGGACTCCCGGCGGTTTATTCATCATCAGGTAAACAAATTCTTTATAGGTAACCTCTTCCCCATGGACGATGACCGTGTCTTTTTCAGGATCGACCTGGAACTTGGGATCTTTGACCGTTTCCCCATTTACCACGGTTCCTCCGCCTTTTAAATGCTTTTTGACTTCTTTTCTGCTTCCAAATCCCATATTGGACAGCAATTTATCAATTCTCATCCTTTTCACTTCCCATCATTTAGGTGTTGGCCTATACCTTTCTAAAGTGAGGTGCATAGGCTGTAGCGAGTATATTAAACTGCGAGGTGTGCACATATGTATCATAGACAGCAAGGACAGGGCGGATATTTCTTTCCACAGCCGCAGTTCCCCCAAGTGCCGGGCTACGGCGAGAGTTTTGGCGGCGGATACGGCGGCGGTTATGGTTCTTATGATAACAGATTGGAGCGTGCAGAAAGACAGATTCAGCGGCTTGACCGCAGGGTGGACCGTCTGGAGCGCCAGGTTGACAGGATCCAAAGACAACTCGGTTATTAGCCTGTCAACATTCACATAAAAAAAGGAAGAGGTGACTTTGCGATAAAGTTCACCTCTTTATATTGTATCGTTACTGTGGATTTCTATAAAAGGAATTACTACTACTGCCCCAGCTTTAATTTCCTTCTGACTTTGGCAGCGCGCTCTCCGAACAATCTGTCCGCAAGCCTTGACCTGAAGCTCAAGTAGAAGTAAATACCGGCCCCGGCCAGACCGCAGACCGCCACAAGGAGAATGGCCTGCATCTTAGCAGAAGGATCAAGGAATTGGGACAGTATTCCATATAAGATAACGACCACAGCTGCCATAACCAGATTAAACATTACAATGAGCAGGGTTCTTCTGAAAACTGTTTTGTATTGATAGTTGCCGTAAATTCTTATAACAATGAGATTGATGACTGTTGCAGCAAGGTATCCCAGTGTTGTAGCGAGGATCGCACCTTGTGTTTCCATCAATTTGATTAATGGGATATTCAATGCCAATTTTACCAGCAATCCGACAAGCAGGCTGAGAATCGTATACTTCTGCTTATCGATCCCCTGCAGGATCGCTGCGGTGACGGCAAACAGCGCGAATAAAATCGCGACAGGCGCATACGTCCTTAATACCTCTGTCCCCAGGTCGCTGTGGCTGTAGAATAATGTGTAGGTCGGCTCAGCGAGTAAAGAGATTCCCAGAGCAGCCGGAATGGTCAGGAACAGCAGGATTTGGAATGTCTGGTCAAGCTGGCGGTTCATCTTCCCATATTCGTTCTGTGTAAAAGCTGATGTGATTAATGGGAGCAGGGACATCGAAAAGGCAGTCGCCAGGGAGACTGGTATGATGACAAGCTTATGTGCAGCAAAGTTCAGCACACCAAATGCCGTGTCCGCAACATCAGCATTTCCGATTGCTGCCATTGCCCTGTTGAATGTAACCTGATCCACAAGCTGAAACAGCGGATTCGCAATCCCTACAAATATAAAAGGAATCGAATAGGCGATGATCTCTTTATAGATTTCCACCAATGAGATATCAATGGTTCCTTTGTCCTCTTCAAGCATCTTATCGAAATGAGGCTTTCTTTTGAACCAGTACCAAATCAGGGAGGCAAGGCTGGCCGCCCCTCCGACAAATGCTCCGAAAGTTGCTACACTGATTGCAGTCGTCATTTCGCCTTTGATGACATACAGGACGACATACACCCCGACGAGCAGGAAGACGATCCTGACGATCTGCTCGATGACCTGAGATACAGCCGTCGGACCCATCGAATTATGGCCTTGAAAGAATCCCCTGATCAAACTCATGAACGGGATGATGATCAAGGCGAAGCTGACAGCCCTGATGACCGTCGTAACCTGCGCAACGGTTATAACCTGCTCATTACTTGGGATGGTGATTTTCGCAAAGAATGGTGCAAATGCATACATAATCAGAAATGAAACGATGCCGGTAAGGGTCATCAACACCAGGCCGGATTTAAAGAGTTTCCTTCCGACGCTGTATTCCTGGAGAGAATTATATTTCGAAATGAACTTTGACACCGCGAGCGGAACTCCTGCCGTCGCAATCGTCAAAAATATCGTATAAGGGACATATCCGTAAGAGTACAAGGAAGTCGGTTCCACTTCATTGCCAAGTAAAGCGTAAAACGGTATAACAAAAAAAAGACCGAGAAACTTTGAAATGAATACGCCGAGCGTTAAAATAAACGTACCTCTAATTAAAGTCGATGACATAAAAATTCCCTTCCGAAACTTCTAATTTCACACTATAGGTAGTTTACTATTCAGTCATCTGAAAAACAACTAGAAAGCTATCGGGGAATAGTTTGTAATCTATGGCAAATAGCATTAAAATTAGCGTGACTGCGTGAAAGTTGGTGGAACTATTGAAAAAATATGATGTAATTGTAATCGGAGGCGGGCCATCAGGACTGATGGCCTCCATCGCTGCTGGAGAAAACGGCGGGAAAGTCCTCCTGATTGATAAAGGAAACAAACTGGGAAGAAAGCTGGCGATTTCAGGCGGCGGGCGCTGTAATGTCACGAACAGGCTGCCAATTGATGAAATCATCAAACACATCCCCGGGAATGGGCGCTTCCTCTACAGCGCCTTCTCGGAGTTCAACAATGAAGATATCATTGCCTTTTTTGAAAAACTTGGGATTGAACTCAAGGAAGAAGATCACGGCAGGATGTTCCCTGTTTCGAACAAGGCACAATCCGTCGTCGATGCCCTTCTGAATCGTATGGATGAGTTGGGAGTGGATATCAGGAAGAATTCACCGGTCAAAAAAGTGAATTATGAGAACGGGCGGACTGCGGGTGTGACATTGGAAACCGGCGAAACATTCTCAGCGGGATCTGTCATCATTGCGGTGGGCGGAAAATCCGTTCCCCATACCGGTTCGACAGGGGATGGGTATGCATGGGCTCAAGAAGCCGGTCATACAATCACCGATTTATTTCCTACTGAAGTTCCTTTAACATCTGATGAGCCCTTCATCAAAGAACGGGAACTGCAGGGATTATCTCTCCGCGGGGTTGAACTGAGTGTATTGAATCCAAAAGGGAAGTCACTGATCACCCACAGGATGGACATGATTTTTACCCATCTCGGAATTTCCGGTCCTGCCGTGCTGCGGTGCAGCCAGTATGTCGTCAAAGCGATGAAAAAATGGAATCTGACTCATGTTACCATGCATATCGACAGCATCCCGGATAAAAACGAAGAAATGCTGTTCCAGGAATTGAACTCTCTCATCAAAAAGGAAGAAGAGAAAAAGGCCGTCAAAAATATCCTGAAGGGAATTTTGCCTGAACGGTATCTATTATTCCTCCTGGAACGGGCTGAAATCGATCCCGATCAAAAGGGAATCACCCTCTCAGGTGAAAAAATCAGGGACCTTGCGCGTCTTGCCAAAGGGTTCACCTTTACTGTGAACGGTACACTCTCGATTGAAAAAGCATTCGTTACCGGCGGCGGCGTATCGGTCAAGGAAATCCATCCAAAGACAATGGCTTCGAAAAAAATGGACGGGCTGTTCTTCTGCGGAGAAGTCCTCGACATCCACGGTTATACAGGCGGATACAACATTACCTCCGCTCTCGTCACCGGAAGGCTCGCCGGCGCAAACGCCGCCTTAAGTGCACTGGGACAATACTAATAACCAAAAACACTTTAGCGCTTTAAAGCATCCGGGGACAATCCCCGGATGCTTTAAAGCGCTAAAGTGTTACTGTTCATTTTTTATAGACGATCATCGCAGAAAAACAATAGATTTGCTCATCGTCTTCGTCTTCATGCATCGCGGCCACGTGATATTTGATATCAACGATACTGTCTTCCTCCACCGACTTGAGAAAGCTGTTCATATCCTTCTCCAAATCCTTTTCATGCTCATAATCAAACACCTTCACCTGGATCATGCTCATTTCTCCCTTTTTCACATATTCTAGTAACATCCTACCCAGTTTTTCTAATTTTCAGTCATGTTCAGGTGCCTGTTACCAATCCGCATACTTACACCAAACATCGTAAACTAAAAAATATAAATTGACTTTTTCTTCCGGGATAAATATAATACTTAAAAATACCGAAACATTGATGAAGGATCATTAGGATGATCCGGTCACTGACAGAGAGGGAGCTCCATGCTGCAAGGCTCCTATTGGCCTCCATCCGAACCTGCCTTCTAAGTTCTGTAGCGCATACAGCGGTTCAAACCGTTATCATGATACGAGAGTAAAGCTTTGCTTTGAATCAGGGTGGTACCGCCAGTTTTTCTGGTCCCTGACATAGCAGGGCTTTTTTGTTTTTATCATCTTAAATTTAATTTAATTCTTTAGCTTTGCAAGAAGAAAATTTCAAATGTGTTTTTGATTTTCATGCTGTTAGTCCTTTTTCAAATGCATTGATTGGAGAGGAAGGTGTGCGACCTCCTGCGGGATCAGCGGGACAGGTGAAACCAAGGTTACATACCTACTGGAACGTAACCCCGCAGGCGCAGCCGAGGAGGCTAACCGCCCGTCCCGCGGAGTCGTGCACCTGGAGCGGAAATCAACTACTATTTCCACAAGAAAATCGGAGGTGCAAGGAATGGGAAAAGAGTTTGTAAAAAGCATCACTGGCATGGATGAAGATTTCGCCCAGTGGTATACCGATGTCGTAACAAAAGCCGAATTGATCGATTATTCCAGTGTCCGGGGGTCAATGATTATTCGACCGTACGGATACGCCCTTTGGGAAAACATCAAAGATGAGCTGGATAATAGAATCAAAGAAACAGGCCATGAAAATGTCTATATGCCTCTTTTTATCCCTGAAAGCCTGCTGCAAAGGGAAAAAGACCACATTGAAGGCTTTGCCCCTGAAGTAGCCTGGGTCACACACGGAGGTGATGAAGAACTGCAGGAACGCCTTTGTGTCCGTCCGACATCCGAAGTCCTATTCGGCGAGCACTATAAAAACATCATCCATTCTTACCGCGATCTGCCTAAGCTGTATAACCAATGGGCAAATGTAGTGAGATGGGAAAAAACGACGAGGCCATTCCTGCGCACACTTGAATTTCTCTGGCAGGAAGGCCATACCTGCCATGAAACAGATGAAGAGGCACATGAAGAAACCGTGAAAATGCTGGATGTCTATGCGGAACTTTGCGAAAACATCCTTGCCATTCCTGTCATTAAAGGCCAAAAAACAGAAAAAGAAAAATTTGCAGGTGCTAAATATACGTATACTATTGAAAGCCTGATGCATGATGGAAAAGCGCTTCAATCCGGCACATCACATCATTTAGGGGACGGATTTGCCAAAGCATTCGGAATTCAATTCTCTGACAGGGAAGGGAATCTCCAATATGTCCAGCAGACTTCCTGGGGCTTCACAACAAGGATCATCGGTGCCATGATCATGGTCCATGGCGATGATCGAGGGCTCGTCATCCCGCCTAAGGCAGCACCTACACAATTGATGATTGTGCCAATCGCCCAGCACAAAGAAGGTGTACTCGATTTTGCGTATGGTCTAAAGGACCGATTAGCCGGTTCGTTCCGCGTTGGAATCGATGCAAGTGATAAGAAACCGGGCTGGAAGTTCAATGAATATGAAATGAAAGGAATCCCTCTTCGATTGGAAGCCGGCCCTCGTGATATTGAGCAAAATCAGGTGATCATCGCCCGCCGGGATACTGGTGAAAAAGTAACCGTAAGTCTGGATGAGCTGGAAAGCAAAATCGCCAAACTTCTAGATGAAGTACAAAACAACCTGTTTTACAAAGCATTAAAGCACCGAGAAGAAAAAACAAGTGTTGCATTAAATTTTGAAGAGTTTTCTGAAAAGCTGAACACCAACAAAGGATTCATCAAAGCTATGTGGTGCGGTGACCAAACTTGTGAAGATAAAATCAAAGAAGAAACAGGCGCTACATCCCGCTGCATTCCGTTTGAAGAAGAAAAGGTCGCAGCTGAATGTGTGTGCTGCGGCAAAGAAGCGGAACAGCTTATCTATTGGGCGCGGGCTTACTAAAAGGTGAAAGCCAGGATCTACTGTCCTGGCTTTTTTGTTCGATGACACTCCAAGCATGTCGAATATCAGCCTTTCCTTGTCGCTTATCGCCCAATCCTTGTAGAATAACAACCCACATGTATCGTTTATCAGCATTGTCCTGTCGAATATCAACTTTCAGAGAAATTGAGCAGTGGCGCGAGCATCTTTTATCAGCGATTCTACAAATTTATCAGCGATTTCAGCCATTTCATCGGCGATTTTTCAATTTTATCAGCGATTTTGTAGATTTATCGGCGATTATTGATATTTATCGACCGTTCGACAAAGTACGACGATGAGCGATTCTGAAAGGTGGCTTGTCGCCGCTCTCCTGCAGCTTGTCCCCACGTCGCAGTATATAAAATACAAAAAAGCACGCCAAAAGCGTGCTCCAATCAAACTTACAGGCATTGATCCTTAGGCTTTGATTCGCCTTCCCACTCAAGCATGCCGCCTTCCATGTTGACGACCTTGTAGCCGCGGTCGTGAAGGAACTGACCCACTCTTCCGCTGCGGTTGCCGGAACGGCAGATCAGGATGTACTCTTTGTTCTTATCCAGCTTGTCCAATGACTCTGGAATGTCCCCCATCTTGATATGCTTGGCCTGGGGGATCATGCCCTCTTCAACCTCTTCGTCTTCCCGGACATCGACAAGATCGAGCTGCTCGCCATTCTCAAGCTTTTGCTTAAGCTCATCTGTTGTAATTGTTTTATAGTCTGGCATTGATGTAACCACCTTTCAACATTATTTTTTCATTATACCAAAGCTCTATAACAGGGAAAAATAAGATGGCCGGCACCATAAAGGTACCGGCCATTCAAGAATCAGTTTGCAACAATGTTGACAAGTTTTCCTGGAACAGCAATAACTTTTCTAACTGTCTTGCCTTCAATGAATTCCTGTACTTTGGAATCTTCAAGGGCGATTTTTTCAAGTTCATCTCTGCTGATATCGCGTGGAACCGTCAGCTTCGCACGAACCTTACCGTTCACCTGGAAGACGATTTCGATTTCGTTGCTTACCAGTTTGGACTCATCATATTTCGGCCACTCTGCATATGCAAGAGTTCCTTCATGGCCCAGCTTGCTCCAAAGCTCTTCGGCGATATGAGGAGTTACCGGTGCAAGCAGCTTTACGAAACCTTCGATATATTCCTTCGGCAGGACATCTGCTTTGTAAGCGTCATTGATGAATACCATCATCTGCGAGATTCCTGTGTTGAAACGAAGTCCCTCAAAGTCTTCTGTCACTTTTTTCACAGTCTGGTGATACGTCTTTTCCAGATCCTTGTTCGCTTCATCTTTGACTTTCTCGCTGATGCTTCCATTCTCGTCGACAAGAAGTCTCCAGACACGGTCAAGGAAACGGCGGGAACCATCAAGTCCGTTTTCACTCCAAGCAACAGATGCTTCAAGCGGCCCCATGAACATTTCGTACATGCGAAGCGTATCGGCACCGTGAGTTGAGACGATTTCATCCGGATTCACGACATTACCTTTCGACTTACTCATCTTCTCATTATTTTCTCCGAGGATCATACCCTGGTTGAACAATTTCTGGAATGGCTCTTTTGTAGGCACCACACCGATATCATATAGGAACTTGTGCCAGAAACGAGCGTACAGCAAGTGAAGGACCGCATGCTCTGCACCTCCGATGTACATGTCAACAGGAAGCCAGTGATTAAGGTTTTCTTCGCTTGCAAGCGCCTCATCATTGTGAGGGTCGATATAACGAAGGTAGTACCAGCAGCTTCCTGCCCACTGCGGCATTGTGTTCGTTTCGCGGCGTCCTTTCTTGCCTGTTTCCGGGTCTATGACATTTACCCACTCACTGATATTGGCAAGAGGTGATTCACCCGTTCCGGACGGCTTGATTTCAGTCGTTTTCGGCAGAGTCAAAGGCAGTTCTTCAACCGGAACAGTTGTTGTGGTTCCATCCTCCCAATGGATGACAGGGATTGGCTCGCCCCAGTAACGCTGGCGGCTGAACAGCCAGTCTCTTAGACGGTAAGTCGTTTTCTTCTCACCGACACCTTCCTTTTCAAGCCACTCGATGGCTTTTGTGATCGCTTCTTCTTTCCCAAGTCCGTTCAAGAAATCAGAATTTACATGCTCACCGTCACCTGTGTAAGCCTCTTTCTCTACGTCTCCGCCTGCAACAACTTCCTTGATTGGCAGCTCGAACTTTTGAGCGAATTCATAATCACGCTCATCATGCGCAGGTACCGCCATGATGGCTCCAGTTCCGTAGCTCATCAACACATAATCTGCAATCCAGATCGGCATCTTTTCGCCATTGATCGGGTTGATCGCATAAGCACCAGTGAAGACGCCGCTCTTATCTTTAGCCAGGTCTGTACGTTCAAGGTCACTCTTTGCTTTTACCTTATCAATATAAGAAGAAACAGCTTCTTTTTGCTCGCTCGTTGTGATTTTATCTACAAGCGGATGTTCTGGGGCCAGCACCGCATAAGTTGCACCAAATAGGGTATCGGGGCGTGTTGTGAAAGCTGTGAACTTCTTAGCGGTTCCGTCAATCGCGAAATTCACTTCCGCTCCTTCAGAACGGCCGATCCAATTGCGCTGCATGTCTTTGATGCTTTCCGGCCAGTCAACATCTTCTAGATCTTCAAGAAGGCGGTCTGCATAAGCTGTGATTTTCAGCATCCACTGCCTCATCGGACGGCGCTCTACCGGATGTCCGCCGCGTTCACTTTTGCCATCGATGACTTCTTCGTTGGCAAGCACTGTTCCAAGCGCCGGACACCAATTCACCGCTACTTCGTCGACGTAAGCAAGACCTTTTTCATAAAGCTTTGTAAAAATCCACTGAGTCCATTTGTAGTAATGAGGATCAGTCGTATTGACTTCACGGTCCCAGTCATAAGAAAAGCCCAGGGATTTGATCTGGCGGCGGAACGTATTGATATTTTTCTCTGTGAATTCAGCAGGATCATTTCCTGTATCAAGGGCGTACTGCTCTGCTGGGAGCCCGAATGCATCCCATCCCATTGGATGAAGGACGTTATAGCCTTGCGCCCGCTTCATGCGGGATAGAATATCAGTTGCTGTATATCCTTCCGGGTGGCCTACGTGGAGGCCGGCACCAGATGGATACGGAAACATATCCAGTGCATAGAACTTAGGTTTGTCTTTTTCAGTTTCTGTTTTGAATGTTTTGTGTTCTTCCCAATAATGCTGCCACTTTTGTTCAATGTCTTTGTGGTTAAAGCTCATTGTGTTGAACCTCCCTTTTCTTTTGGTTGTCGGGTTTCTATTAATAGCCCAATAAAAAAACTCCCGCCCCAATTATTAATAAATAATAATTGGGACGAGAGGTCTTTGATAATCTCCCGCGGTACCACCCAGATTAGTGTACACGCACTCACTTGATTCCATCCTTAACGCGGAAAACGGCAGGCATTACTTTGGTTCATGCCTGCAACTCAAAGGCGAGTTCATGATGGTTTCCGGTTGACTTGCACCTACCGTCAACTCTCTAAAGCGGATCCTCATCACTACTGCTCCTTATCAACGTTGAAATATTTACAACTATTGTATTCACTATTCTATGCAAAAATATACTGTGTTGCAAGTCTAAATCATTTATTTTTTTCTGCTCCATTCACCTGCCTTGTACATACCTGTCTTTTTGCACCTGGCACCTGGATTATAATTCAATCCTGATCTTCTTAGAGTCCTGGATTTTTTTATGATTTTTATCAAATACATCACTTGTGGTGAGTTCCACCCACTCGAGGTCTTCTGTTTTTTCCAAAATGTATCCAAGGTTTCCTTTTTTACTTTCCCCGCCTCGGATCTCGCCGTTCAATTCCTCTAAGTAGATGTCTTTTTCCCAATCGAGTCTTTCACCGGTATTCGTTTCTATCAAGGCAATCGGAGCAAAATTGACTTTTTCCTTTGAAGTATTTTCAATCTCCACGAAAAACTTTACAAAATCGAATTCCTCTTCATGTGTAAGAACATGAAAGTAATCAATCATGCTGTAATCAGGCATGAGGTGAATCAATTTTGTATCTTGTATTGTTAATCTCACCGGACCCAATTCCTTTATTACTCCTGGTGTTTCACTTTCGATCAGTGTCACTTCACCTTTTTCATCTGAAAATGCATCACCTTTGGTCAGAAGCATTCTGTCATCCGGGATTTGCGGATTAGCAGCATAATCGCTGTCATAACCGCTTGCCGCTTTCACCTCTTTATCTCCAGAAGCTGCAGGGCTGCTGTTGGTTGAACAGCCACAGAGAACGGCACTTGCCACAGCCAAGATCAAAACCAGTTCCTTCATATCACAAACTCCTCCGTAAAATCAGAACTTCCCGTTGCCGTAATCAGCAACGGGAGTATCCCTGCAAATTAGTTATCTTCGATTCTTGTTTTTTTCTTCCCTTTCTCTAACAGGTCAAAGATGATTTTTGCATTATCAGTATTGTCAATTTGTCCTCTGAAACGGTCTGAGTTTGGGCCGAATGCATAGACCGGTACATCTTCACCTGTATGCCCGCCAGTCGTCCATCCAGTGTTGGAGCGGCCATCAAAGATTTTCTCGATTGCATTATCGATTTCGACTGCTTTTTTCCCAGCTGCCGCTTCTTTAATAGAATTGATTTCTTTTGAAGTCAACTCAAGATCGATATACTTCTTAAGTGTTCCCTCCACATCCTCCCCATTTGCAATCTCCGCTGCCATGAAGTCCGGTGTGCGTTTGGCCGCTTTGATCGGATCGCTGGACCAGTTATAAATTCCATTGGCACCAATAGAATATCCGCCCGTTGAGTGGTCAGCAGTTGCGACCACAAGTGTATGCTTGTCCTTCACAGCAAATTCAATCGCTGCCTCAAATGCCCGTTCAAAATCTTCCATTTCACTCATTGCAGAAACAATATCATTGTCATGGCCTGCCCAGTCTATTTGGCTGCCTTCAACCATGAGGAAGAAACCGTCCTTGTCTTTTTTCAAACGCTCGATGGCAGAGGTGGTCATTTCCTCCAATGAAGGGACCTCTTCTCCGCGATCCAGCATTTTTGGCATGCCGCGGTCGGCAAATAGTCCAAGCACCTGCTTGCTCGAATCTTTCAGCATTTCCTTTTTAGTCGTGACATAGCTGAATCCATCATCTTTAAATTCATCAATTAGATTCCGGTCACTCCGGTCAAACAGATCTGTACCTCCGCCTAGAAGAACGTCGACTTTATGCTCGCCTTTCACCAATTCATCGAAATAATCATCAGCGATTGCATTCATATTTTTCCGGCTCTCATCATGGGAACCAAAGGAAGCAGGCGTTGCATGAGTGATTTCTGAAGTTGCGACAAGGCCCGTTGATTTCCCCTGCTCCTTTGCAGCCTCAAGAACTGTTTTGACTTCTGTTCCATCATTATCAACCGCGATTGCATTGTTGTACGTCTTAATCCCGGCAGACATCGCAGTCGCAGCAGATGCAGAATCAGTAATATTCTCCTCCGGATCCTCGGGGTAGGTCATTTGCTGGCCGACGAGATATTGGTCCAGGACAGTGCGGTCCACCAGTTTGGATTCCTTGCTGTCTTTCAAATAGCGGTGTGCTGAAGTGTAAGAAACACCCATACCGTCCCCGATCAGGAAGATGACATTCTTTATTTCTGCATTCTTGGATTTATGCGGTCCTTTTGCTTCTGAAATTCCTGGTGCACCTGTCAAACTTCCAATGGCAACTGTGGACATCACAGCTAAAGGTAGAAGTTTCTTTTTCAATTTTTTGCTGATCATTGTCAATTCCCTCCTAATTGTCAGTACAATCTCATTATAGGAATCTATTATTAAGAACAATTTAAGAAATGACAGTATAAATGTAAGGAATGGAAAAATAAAGAAAAAGGACCATCAAATTTAGAAAGACAGGATGTTTAACAGGAGAATAGTAACAATATTTCACAGACTTGCGTTGCGGCCAATAAGAAAAGGCAGGGGATTAGGAAAAAGAACACAGACCGGAGAAGGTTTGATTCTTTACTTTTTCCATACAATGTAACGAAATAGAAAAGAAGCCATCTTCATCAAGAAGACGGCCTCTCATCTTAAGAGATCATTGATACTGATACAGATTCCTTTTTCCTTAACGATCTGTCATAGACAGCTGTAAATATCATCGCCAACGCGAATAAGCCAATCAGCGATGTGAATAACACAGAGATGCCGAAAACATCCACCATGATACCGCCTAGCAGCGGTCCGATCATCCTGCCTCCGGTTGCCGTACTATTAACGATTCCCTGGTAAAATCCTTCTCTCCCCTTAGGCGCCAGACTGTTGGCAATAGTAGGAACAGCCGGCCAGATCAGCATTTCTCCTATAGTCAAGATGATCATTGCTATCGCAAACATTTGGAAGGCATCAGCGACAGCGGCCACACCAAATGAAATCATGAAGATGACAATCCCAATCTGGATCTGCAGCTTCAGGTTATTCTCAAAGCGGCGGATGATTCTTGACAGCAGCGGCTGCGCTATGACAATCAGCGCTCCATTGATCGTCCACAGGAGGCTGTATTGTTTCAGACTGATGTTGATTTCCTGTGTATAACTCGCAATTGTAGACTGCCATTGTACGTAGCCTATCCAGCATAGGATATATGCGCTGCAAATCAGGATCAAAGCAGTGAACTTCGATTTATTTTTAATAAAGGTTCCTTCTTGGATCAGTGATGTCTGTTTCCCCGTGTTGACGGAGATATTCTTGTAGCCAAAGAATGCGATCAAGAAGAAAATTACGTACATGATCAAGTTTGCCAGAAAAATATATTGAAAGGAATAAGAAGCGACAAGCCCGCCAAGTGCAGCACCTACAGCTACACCGACATTCTGGGCAACGTAAATCGCATTGAAGGATTTCCTTCCGCCTTCCGGCCAGACAGACCCAGCCATGGCATATACAGAAGGAAAAACAATTCCAGAACCAAAACCGACAATCGCCAAGAAGATGACATAATGTGGCCAGCCATGATAAAAGTTCATTCCAACGAGTGCCAGCAGGGTGATGAGGATGCCCGTCAAAATTGACCGATAACCTCCTATTTTATCAAAGAGGCTTCCTCCAAATAGATTTCCAATGACACTTGCCCCGGCATTCAGCATCAAGACCAATCCTGCGACTGATAAAGATTTGCCAAGATGTGAATTAATATAAATGGTGTTCAACGGCCATAAAAACGATGATGCCGTGACATTCACCATCATACCCGCGATTAACAGCCACAATGATTTTGGCATAACGAGCGCTTCCTTTCCCTATGGATATTTCGATTCCCAAAATGATTATAGGGGTTTTCAACTCTTCGCGCAATATCATTTGAAATAGAGAGAGAATTCCAAAAATAGTAAGGTTTGCACATTATTTTTTCAAAGAATATTTCCATATTGATTAAATATGAACTTGATTCTTACACGTCTGTAAAACTCCCTTATTGCTCTTACAAAAAGGCTGTTTTCGCATATAGTGTTTTTTCTGAAAAATCCCAAGTGCCGGATTCCCCCCTGTATTCCAAGGTCTTTCACTCGAAAAAGGGAGAGCAGCTCTTTTCTTTTCTGCTCCCGGGATTTCTACGGCGATTTCCACGGATATTATTGGATAGCAGCAACCTTTACGAAAAGAGCCCGCAAAAAAAGGCAGCCGCAGCTGCCTTGCTTTTCCTTATTCAATACTCTTCGCAAAATCGACCAGCATGCTATGATACAAATAGAGTGAATTGATATCGACATTTTCATCATTTCCATGCCAGTTCTCACCTATTGGACCAAATTCGATGGCCGGGATGTCAAGCTGGGCAAAGAATTGAGTATCAGCCGATCCGTGCTGCCCGAAAAACACAGCATCTTCCCCGGTATGTCTCTCGACAGCTGCCTTGATTTTTTTCACATAGGCATCATCCATCTCTGTTCTGACCGGTTTACTGAACATAGAAACAAATACAGAACCGTCTACTGCCTTTTCAATTTGCTTGGTGATTTGGTCTTTGGTCTGTTCCGGCAGATATCTTATATCGTACTTCAGCGTACATTTTTCCGGCACTTTATTGAACACATCCCCGCCTTCAATCATTGCAAGATTCAAGGATGGTGTCGGGTAATATTCCGAGCTTTCCTGCAGGAATGGAAGTGCTTTGATTTTGGTATGCGCTTCAAATGCTTTTTCAATCGCATTTTTGCCTTCCCAAGGCCTGCTTCCATGGGCTGGCACTCCATCCACTTCCACATTCAGCCTTAAGACACCTTTTGCCTGCAGGGCAACACCAAGCTGTGTCGGTTCTGAACAAATGACGAAATCACCTGTATATCCTTCCTCAACCAGATAGCCTGTGCAATTAAAACCGCCGATTTCCTCATCAGAAACGATTTGCAGCTGGATTTTTGTATTAAGGTTCTTATCCTTCAAAGCTACCATCGCTTCCATCATGCAGGCAACACCCGCTTTCATATCTGCCGCACCGCGCGCGTAAATCTTTCCATTTTTCTCACGGGGAATGAACTGGTCTTCATGGCCGCTGACCACATCAACGTGTCCATTGAAGATCACCTTTTTCTCCCCGCTTCCGATCTCCGATACGAGCATTTTATAGCCATTATTCTCTAGTATATTTACAGTCAGTCCATTTTCCTCCAGCCATTGACCGCAGAATTCAACCGCCTTGTTGCCCCCTGCTTGTGTCGAACTGTTGATCAGGAGTAACTCTTTCAATAGTTCTTTCAATGATTCCATCCTTATCCTCCTTCTAATAATCTTGATATTTTCCTATTACCACTAAGAAGGACAAACGAACCTTATTAGGGATCAGTTTAATAGTAAAGCGATTCCAAAGAACTACAGATTTACAATGATTACATGAAACATTAAGAAAACTCGCAACCATTTGACCATTCCCATAATTATACAAACACCTATAATAATAGATGGAATTAATCAAATACTAAGGGGATGGACAACTTGAATAAGAACTTCCGCAAGAATGCTGGAAGAACAGCTGCTGCAACTGTCATGGCATTATCTGTACTCGCATCACCGGTTTCATGGGAGAGTGTCATGGCCCAGAAGCCCGGCCATGCTGGAAAGCCTGCACATACGAGGAAACATGAAGTGGAACTGCGAATCCTGGGGACAACTGATATTCATACACATCTTTACAACTATGATTATTATAAAGATGCTGCAACTGATGAATTCGGCCTTGCAAAAACAGCTGCACTGATCAAGCAGGCAAGGGCTGAGAATGAAAATACCTTACTTTTCGATAATGGGGACCTGATCCAAGGAAATCCTCTAGGGGATTACAAAGCGAAAGTGGATGTACTGGAAGACGGTGAAACACATCCTGTATTCCAGGCTATGGAGCTCCTCGACTATGATGCTGCCACACTGGGAAACCATGAATTCAATTATGGGCTGGATTACCTGGATGAAGTACTGGATGATGCCCCCTTCCCATATGTCAATTCAAATATCTATAAGGATGATGGGGACAATGATCCATCCAACGATAAAAACTATGTGAAATCTTATCAGATCCTTAAGAAAAAAGTTGTGGACACCTCCGGTAAGACCAAAGTGATCAAAGTCGGCGTCATCGGTGCTGTCACTCCTCAAATCGTTCAATGGGACAAGGCTAACCTGGATGGCAAAGTCATCACGAAAGATATCGTGGATTCAGTAGAGAAAAACATCCCTAAGATGAAAAAGGAAGGCGCTGACCTGATAGTTGTACTTTCACATTCGGGTATCGGTGACGAACAGCGCGTGGAAATGGAAGAAAATGCTGCCTATGACCTGACAACAGTAGAAGGCGTGGATGCAATCATCTCCGGACACAACCATTTGAATTTCCCTGGGGATTTTGGAAGCCTTCCTGGAGTTGATTTGGAGAATGGCACAATCAACGGTGTACCAGTGGTTATGCCTGGAAGCTGGGGAAACCAGTTGGGAGTCATGGACCTCACTATTGAAAAAGTGAAGGGCAAATGGATAGTAAAGAACTCGGAAACCAATTTGAGAGCCATTTATGATAAAGCGGCCAAACAGCCATTAGTTGATGCTGACCAGGAAATCCTGGATGCCGTTAAAGAAGCGCATGAAGGAACGGTCAATTACGTAAACCAGCCGGTCGGCACTACAACGGCAGACATCCACAGCTATTTTTCCCTTGTGCAGGATGATCCTTCCGTACAGATCGTAACCAATGCGCAGAAGTGGTACATTGAAAATCAATTGTCAGGGACAGAAGATGCAATCCTCCCAATCCTTTCTGCAGGAGCCCCTTTTAAAGCAGGCGGAAGAAACGGAGCCAATTACTACACGTACATCCCTGAAGGCGAAATTGCCATCAAAAATGTGGCTGACTTATACCTTTATCCTAATACAGTAGCAACTGTAAAGATTACGGGAGCAGATGTTAAAGAGTGGCTCGAAATGTCAGCGGGACAATTCAAACAGATCGACGGCAGTGCAAGCGAAGAACAATCACTTATCAACGACAGCTTCCCTACCTATAACTATGATGTTATTGATGGAGTCACTTATGAAATTGATGTGACAGAACCCGCTAAATATGATAAAGACGGCCGCATCGTAAATGAAACCGCCAACCGCATCAAGAATCTTGAATACAATGGTGAGCCAATCGACCTTGAACAGGAATTCCTGGTAGTCACAAATAACTATCGTGCCAGCGGGACATTCCCTGGAGTAAAAAACAGTACACAGACTGAAATCTATCCGGATGAAAACCGCCAGGCGGTCATTGATTACATCCGCGAACTGGGGTCCATTGACCCGACTGCAGATGGCAACTGGACATTTGCTCCTGTCAACTCGGAAGTAAATGTCACATTCGAAACTTCCATGGAAGCCAGGAAGGCACTTCCTGCAGACAACACGATTGAATTTGTTTCTGAAACAGCAGATGGGTATGGGAAGTATAATGTGGAATTTCGCAGCCATTAATGCATTAATGGATATTGTCCCTTTACTAACCTAAGGGAGAATTTCATACAAAATAAATGAATTGAGTATAAAGTAGTTAGTTTTTAAATCAGGCTCTTTTCGCATATATTGTTGCTTTCGGAAAAATTTAAGGTGCCGGATTTTTTACCTGAATTCAAAAAAACGAGCAGCTCTTTTCTTTCCTGCTCACGGGGGTTTTCACGAAAATTCACATTTATATTGAATAGCAGCAAAAACTTAAGAAAAAAGCCTTAAATTAAAGAGGGGACTGGGATATTCAGTCCCCCTATTACTGAACAGGATCCTTTTTATTATCAGTTTTAAATAAAATTTCTTCTCTTCCTGCAAAATTGGTACCATCGTTATTTTATCTGACCTTCTTTTTTGCCATTGCCTTAAGTTTCAATAGTAAACCTCTCTTCCTGTACCACCTCTGGCTTCCCCCGTTTTCATTCGGTATTCCACTTACAAATGTTAGATGATTTTTCATCAATGGAGTTCCCTTAATAGAAGAGGAGGCGCCCCTAAACATGGCCCCTCCTTCCATATTATTTATTCTCCAGTTCCCGGTTCTTAGACTTCACAGGCTGCGCCTGCTGTTCATATCTCTTTTTGGCTTCCTTCACCGGATTGTACCCTTGGCCAAACTCAGTATCCAGGTTTCTGTCTGCGTTCCTCGTTTTCTGTTCAGGGTTATTTTGCTTAGAGCGCTTCTTCACTGCAATCTTCCTCCCACTGAACCAGGGTCGTGGTCTAACAGGACCATCTCATTTTGGAATTGCTGCAGCTGCAGACGCATTCTGTGCAGCTGTTCACGCTGCTGTGAATTGGCACTGTTCGCCAAATGCCTTATATCATTGACGGCTTCTTCCACCTTCTGCATGGCATCTGTATATTCATGGTCATGGTAATGTTCCTGTTTGGTTCCTGATTTATATTGTTCCTGTGCATAACGAAGTGCATCTTCACATTTCTGCAGGCACTCATCCACAGATTGTCTTGTTGCCATAACTTATCCCTCCAACACTTCAAAAATGAAGCTATGCTTCTGTGTTTATTGTTTGTTATAAAAACGGAATCATCAGTAGAAATTTTTTCCTGAATGAACTGTAACTCTGCTGTAATTGGATATACTGCCCTTTCATGGTAAAATGGCTTCTATCATCACTACAGAGAGAGACTTAAGGAGGTGTTTGTCACGAAAAAGACAAACCCATTTCCATATGCTGCGGATGTAAAGCGGTATCATACATGGAATTATCATCTGCGGAATTTTTTCGGACATAAAGTTTTCAAAGTGGCTCTTGATGGAGGATTCGACTGCCCCAACAGGGACGGTACGGCTGCTTATGGCGGCTGCACATTTTGCTCAGCGGCAGGTTCCGGTGATTTTGCCGGCAGCAGGGTCGATCCGCTTGAAAAGCAATTTAACGATATTAAAGACAGGATGCACCGGAAATGGAAAGATGGCAAATACATGGCCTATTTTCAGGCATTCACCAACACCCATGCCCCTGTAGAAGAACTAAGGGAAAAATATGAGGTGGTCCTGGAGCAGGAAGGTGTCGTCGGCATCTCGATTGCCACCCGCCCTGACTGCTTGCCGGATGATGTTGTTGAATACCTTGCTGAGCTGAATCAACGGACTTACCTTTGGGTCGAGCTTGGCCTGCAGACTGTCCATGAAAAAACAGCCGGCCTGATCAACCGCGCACATGATTATCAATGTTATGTAGAAGGTGTAAATAAGCTGCGAAAACATGGGATCCGAGTCTGTTCCCATATTATAAACGGCCTGCCGCAGGAAGATTACAATATGATGATGGAAACAGCCAAAGAGGTTGCCAAGCTTGATGTCCAAGGAATCAAAATCCATCTTCTTCATTTACTGAAAGGCACCCCAATGGTAAAACAATATGAAAAAGGACAGCTTGATTTCCTGTCGTTTGATGACTATGTAAGCCTTGTCTGCGACCAGCTTGAAATTCTTCCTCCCGAAATGATTGTGCACCGAATCACCGGGGACGGACCGATCGAATTGATGATCGGGCCGATGTGGAGTGTGAACAAATGGAATGTCCTGAATGCCATTGATGCTGAGCTGCAGCGCAGAGACAGCTGGCAGGCAAAATTTTATAAAGCGGGGGTGGAAGTATGAAGCTTGAAAAGGTCCTCCCATTTGCACGCAATCTGCTATCCAGTGCTGTTAAACCAGGGGATATCACCATTGATGCCACTCTCGGCAACGGCCATGATACTCTATACCTTGCACAGCTTGTGGGCGAGAATGGACGGGTATATGGTTTTGACATCCAGGAAGAAGCAATATTCAATACCAGGGAAAGGCTTCAAACACATGGACTGCAGGACCGGGTGACACTTTTTAAACAGGGACACGAAACAGTCGGCAGTGTAGTCCCGCCGGTTCATTACGGAAAAGTGACCGGGGCGGTTTTTAACCTGGGATACCTTCCCGGCGGTGACAAAACAGTTGTGACCCGGCCGAAAACGACGATTAAAGCAATCGAGACCCTTTTGGATATGCTGGCCCCGGAAGGAATCATCGTTCTGGTTATTTACCATGGACACCGTGAAGGTGCAGTTGAGCGGGACTATATCCTGAGATATGTAGAAAGGCTTGATCAAAATTATGTCCATGTCCTTCGATATCAATTCATGAACGGCCTAAACAATCCACCATTCATTATAGCTTTGGAAAAAAGATGAGGGATGCCCATTTGCGGGTCATCCCTTTTTTCTCCTATTGCACCTGTATTCATCATAATAACTCATCCGCCACCAGCTTAAAGGACTTCAGCTTTTCTTCAAAGTCAAAGGTAATGGTCACCAGCATGATTTCGTCCGTTTCATACTGTTCACTCAGCTTCAGAAGCCTTTCTTTCACTTTTTGCGGATTCCCGACTACCATGCGTTTCCGATTTTCCCGGATTCTTGCTCGTTCATAAGGACTGTAATCATAAGCTGCTGCCTTTTCAGGACTTGGTGTCCCATTTGAACGCATTCCCTGCTCCATCATGATCATAGACAGGTCCATACTGGATGCCGCCCTCTCTGCTTCTTCATCAGTTTCTGCACAAATGACAAAAACTGCAGCCATGTTTCTTGGTTTATCCAGGAACTTGGAAGGAACGAAATTCTTTCGATAATCACTGGTGTACTGAGGACCGCCCTCGCCGTTAATGAACTGTGCAAATGTATAGGGCAGTCCCTTCTGTGCCGCCAGCATAGCGCTGGATGGGCTGGAGCCCAGCATCCATACTTCCGGTTGGGTCCCGATTAGAGGTGATGCTTGAAGACCTTCATACGGGTTGGTGTCAGGTAAGTCATCCTTGAGATAACCAAGCAGGTCATCAATTTGTTCAGGATACTGGTTCACATCCCGGTAGCTCCCATTATTCAAAGCAAGGGATGCTCTGGGCATTCCCCCGGGAGCCCTCCCGATACCCAAGTCAATACGTCCCGGGTTCAGGCCTTCCAATACCCGGAAGTTTTCTGCAACTTTATAAGCGCTGTAGTGAGGGAGCATCACGCCGCCGGATCCCAACCGTATTCTCTCTGTTTTGGCCGCCAGGTGGGCAATCAGGACCTCCGGTGAAGAACCGGCAAGCGTGTTCGAGTCATGATGCTCGGAGACCCAGAAGCGTGAATATCCCAGCCTTTCCACGTACTGTGCGAGCTTCACTGTATTTTGAAGAGCTGCTTCAGGACTCATCCCTTCTGCTACCGGGGATTGATCTAATACACTCAGTTTTAAAACCACCCCATCAACAACTCCTTCCAATCTTTTACTTGTGCCTATTATTATCAATTTGAAGGATGAAAATGTCCAATAACATGCTTAAAGGGCGAGAGCCTTTTGGCCCTCACCCTTTAACAGTTATCTTCTTATTTTTTATAAAGCAGCACTTTACCTACTGTCCCGTCTTTACTTTGTCCAACAACACGGAAGTTCAAGCCATAATTAGGTACATTTCTTCCTGCATCAACCATATCTTTATTGCTGTAATCTGCACTGTCATCAAACAGCGGATTGCGTTTTGTATGGTTGTCCTTCATCGTCAAGCCAAGCAGCTCTTTGTAATCAAGGAACATCTTTTCAGATTTATCAAGGCTGAAGGCTGCGTCATGAATTTGGTAGCGAGTAAATCCAACCGAACCATCGCTCCAGAAATTAGTATGCTGGTCGGCATCAACAACTCCAAGGAATCCTTCACCAGGGTGTACCCCAGTCCAGTTATCACCATAGAGATTATCAACATACCAAACAACCAGGCCGTCATCATATGTCATGAGGCTGTCGCCACGGCGGATGTTTGCAAGACCTTCATCCACACCGTTGTGGCTGCGCCATTCAAGCAAGTAGTAATGTTCTGAACGATTGATTCCATCGTTTTGTTCAAAGCCGTTCAAAGTGAACTTTGCATCACCCTCAACATCATCAAATAAAATTTCTTCCCCATCTACAACAACTGATAGATCATCTGCAAATAGACCAGGATTAGATACCGCACTATCAGTGACATATTCGATTGCGATTTCAACTTCCTGTCCTGCATACGCTGAAATATCAAAGGAAGCATCAATCCAGCCATCCGACGAACCAGTGATACCATTTCCAAGGTTAGCGTCATTTGGATTCGTGTTCCTTGTGATGGCACCTTCAACCGGTTCTCCGTTTACTGTTACATATGCATAGTCCCAGTCTTCTTCAATATCGTACCAGGTTTTGAAATTAAATTTCGCAGTGGCGGCATTTGTCAGGTCCACTTTGGCGGAAAGAACATTGTGCAAGTCATCTCCGCTGCCAGAGAAATAAGCTAAATCACCGCTTGCAGGTGTAGTGATGACTGTTTCTTTCTGTGGAAGATTCACTTTAACAACATCATTATTCGTACCTTTAGTTGCTGCTTCGTCGAGAAGGACTTCCAAGCCATTTCCGTCAATTTCATTAAGATTCAGTTCTGTACCTGATAACCAGTTACCTTTGGTTCCTTCATTATCTACGACTGCTGAATTCTGCAGCATTTCTTTAGCATAAGGGCTGAATCCCGTCGGTTGAGCTCCTCCGATATCACCAGCCCAGCTTCCACTGGCCATGATCGACCAGTAAGCCACAGCTTCTCCTGTACCTGTGTACTGTGTGTCATACTCATCAGGAAGACCTAAGTCATGACCGAATTCATGGGCCATAACCCCAACCGCACCATCTTCAGGCTCGATTGTGTAATCATAGGCATACATCGAGTCGGCACCCCAATAATCCACTTCAGGAGAAGGTGATCCTGCGATAGGGAAGATACTGCCAAGATTCCAGCGGTGAGACCAGATGGCGTCTCCTCCAAGAGATCCTCCGCCAGCTTCTTCACCAACCCCGGAATGAATGACCATCAAATGATCAACTAAACCATCCGGCTCTAAATAATTTCCATCACCATCAAGATCATAACGATCCCACTGGTCATATTCACCAAGGTCTACACTTGGATCAGCAGCCGCCGCTTCCAATGCTTCCTTAACAAGTCCACGTGCGTTCACGTCGCTTCCATCCGGCTGGGGATCATTAGCACCATACGCTGCAGCAGGTTTGCTTGCTGTATACCAGCCTGCTACTTCACCTTCGACAGAATAGCTGCCCCCGGACTGTTGTTCATAATATTGTTTCATTGATACGTACGTTTTTCCATCAGGGCCAGTCCAGCCGCCGTCACCGAACAGCATGTCCTGGTAATGTTCACTTGAATATGCATCCTCACCATCATAATACATATCTGTTTCATCCGGGGTGATCGTGTTATGAGGCTTGTCCGGATAATCAACCAGAAGCACCAAAACTTTATCAGTACGCTTTTCGCCATTGTATTCTTCTTCTTCAACTCCATCTGGGGTATTCTTCTTTGCTTTGCCCAGCTTGTTTCCTTTTCCATTTGTGAAACTGTTCTTTTTCATTTCTTTTTGCAGCTTTGCTTTGCTTTCTGCCGCCTCATCTTCCAGTTCCCCGCCTGTTTGCTTAGCTGCTGCATCGGCTTTCTTAGCAAGGAATTTTTTTAATGCCTTCTCAGCTTCTGCTGGTGTTGCATTTTTTGCAAGTTTTCCTTCCTCTTTCAACATCTCAATCAAGCGCTCATCATTTGCAATCCCTAAATCAATTGGACCGCTGGAGTGATGGTGAACTTCCTTAGTTGGCTTTGCCAGCACATTCTCCGGTACCACACCACTTGCTGACGCAGGAACCGCAAATGCACTGATACTCATGGCTGCTGTCATTGCCAAAGATAACATCTTACGAGATTTCAAACGTATATCCTCCCTTATGTAAATGAATTGTGATATTGAATTAACAAATGTAAATATACCTTATTATTCTGAAAAATACATCTATTCAGAATAAAAGGAATCTATTTTACTAGGTATTTTTTAAAAATACTAGGTCTCTGGATGTTTCGACACACGAAAAATAGTAAAAAAGACTAGAAAAATATAAAACTTTTATTCTATAAAAATACTAATTAAAATACATCCATGGATTCATTCCCCTTTTATCAGATTCAAAGGTCCCCAAAAGCAAAAAAAGAAGACCAGAATTTCTGGTCTTCTACAGTCTTCAGGAACTCTTCTTCCAGCCTTGCAGCTTTCGATAAAGTTTCCCATTAAAATAGAAAAACTTCGTTACCCATCCGGAAGCATTGAGGAACTCTTTGGAGAAAGTATGTACCTTTTGCTGCTTCCAGGCTTTCTCGTCTGATAGGTACACTCCGATGAGTCCTTTGTTGATCAGCCTGTGAAAATCTGCATGGGGGAGCTGGCTCGTATTTTCGTCAGCCTTCTGCAGGAAGTGAAGCAGCCTCTGTTTCAGTGCCTCTTCATTCTCATAATAGAAGCAGAAGTTCAGGTCTCCGCCTTCAATATCTTCTTCTTGATCGATAAAGTAGTCAAGCAGGATATGCAAACCTTGAATATACGGAAAATATCCGTTGCGGATGGAATCTGCCTGGACACTCTCAAAATCTTCCCTCAATCCATACGATACAAGGCAGAAAATCCCCAGAGTGGAACCGGAACAGGCCGAAAACTCATACCAGTCCATTTCCGGGAGAGACTCTTTATATTGATAAAACCAGCTCTTCAGCCTGTCCGTACGTTCTTCATGTGTAACATGCTTATGTATTTGCAGATCACAATAATAATCGCATAATTCAAGCAGATATGGCTTGATGGACGCATAGCCCGGCACTTCTGATAAAACGGACTGACATGTCTTTACAAGCCCTGCGAGATATCCTCCATCATTCTGATCCTCTCTGTTGCGGTAATACTCTCTCAGCGGGGCGCCGACAGTCAGGGCATCTTTCATGGATTCATGAAGTGCTGAAAAATCCGCAGGATCCAGTGATGTGCTGCGGTCGCAGAGGTTGTCAAGGTAGTCGCTTATAGTCTGATAGGCCACAATGAATTTAATCGCCTTGTTTTTCTCTCCCATGGCCAGCAGAGCCAGAATCGAGCCTCCTTCGCAATGGAAGGTTTTATGTTTGATGCTTGCCAGAGCCTGGGTCCTCAGTTCTTCATTGGGGATCGCTTCAGCTTTCTGGGTCCAATGGGCCAGCTCGCTGTGGACAATCGGGAAGACCTTTCGATAAACCTGGCTCATCAATGAAAATGGATGAGTGGGAATGGACATATACTTCACCTCTCGATAGTTTCTCCAGGAATTAATCCTGAACGACATACCCGATTGCTTTCAACCTTGTTTCAACAAAATTTTTCGCATATTCGAATACTTCATCGCGTTCAGGTTCATTAAAGATTTCATGATATAACTTCGGCCATTCTTTATAATGCATTTCGGAAAGTGACAGTTCATTGAACCATTTTTTCACAAGAGTCTTGTCTACAATCTTATCATCTCCGCCCTGCATGACCAACAAAGGAACATCGGGCATTTTATGGATATTGGCAAAAGCCTGCTTGATTGCATGATCAAGCTCCCTGTACCAGCGGACCGATACCTTGGTCACATATAAGGAATCATTGCTGTCGATTTCCCTCACTTCTTCATTCCGTGTAGCCTGGTGAATCGTCAGGCCGGAGGAAAATTTCACATGAGGCGCCACCTTATTTAATATATGCGAAAAAAGATCCAGCGGTTTTGGAATCGAATTCACCAGCCCTAAGCATGGAGAAGATAATACCAAGCCGGCAATATTGATATGTGATTCCTGCATCAATCTGGCTGCTACCAGCCCGCCCATGCTGTGCCCAATGACAAAGACAGGCAAATCAAATTGGTATGCAGCCTGGACCCAGTCTTTCACTTCAATGATATATTCATCAAACGAGTCAATATGACCTCTTTGTGCCCTTGAAGTCATCCCCTGCCCCGGAAGGTCCCCCATGATGACGTGATACCCCGATGTCCGCCACATTTCAATGAGCCACCCGTATCGGCCATGATGCTCCATCGCACCATGAATGATGACAATGACCGCCTTCGCTTCCTGTTCAGTTTCCCATTTCCACATGGCTATTCCTCCTTAATGCGTCTTTCAATAGTATGATAAAATTTATTAAGATTAATTATAACTGGCTTTTGAAAGGAGAAGCAAAATGATTTATGAATATTATGGTAAAAAACCAAAGATCGCCGGCAGCGCTTATATTGCAGATTATGTAACGATCACCGGTGATGTCGAAATTGGCGAAGAATCCTCTGTCTGGTTCAACACATCCATCCGCGGGGACGTCGCCCCGACCATCATCGGAAACAAAGTCAATATCCAGGACAACTCGGTCCTGCATCAAAGCCCGGACAACCCCTTGATCCTTGAAGACGAAGTAACCGTTGGCCACAGTGTCATCCTGCATTCCTGTAAAATCAGGAAGAAGGCTCTGATAGGAATGGGATCAACCATCCTGGATAATGCCGAAATTGGTGAAGGTGCCTTCATTGGCGCAGGGAGCCTTGTCCCGCCCGGAAAAGTGATCCCTCCAAACAGCATGGCATTCGGCAGACCGGCCAAAGTGATCAGGGAACTCAATGACCATGATATCAGCGAGATGAAACGGATCTCCAGGGAGTACGCCGAGAAAGGGCAGTACTACAAATCATTAAAACCTCTCTCCTAATAGATTCTACTGTTTTTTACCCATTATCCCTTCCAGTTATTCTTTCTGTGAAGGGAAAGCGGGAATAGACTGGAAGTTCTCCTTTCCACGTGTTTGGAAAGGAAGACATTTATGGTGGCACAATCTTAAAAATCAGTTTAACAGGGCATAGGGTTGATTAGGCGAGATTGTCAAACGTCTACCGGATGACATGTGAGAGCTTTATAAGGCTAAATGGAGGGAGATCAAGATTCACCTCCTTTTAGTTTTAGTGAACAAAATAACTCTCTTCTTTTGTATATAAGGAAGCAACGGAACTCCCTTTCACCTATCAATCCAATCCTCTTTTGTAAATGCGAGTAAGTACTGAAACACCGACTCACCTGCAAATCCACCACTCTTTTGTATGTGAGTAAGCAACGGAACTCCCACCCACCTTGCCAATCCACCACACTCTCGTGGCTGAGTATGCACTGAAACACCCCATCCGAGGCCAAACCCCATACTATCAATATATTTCTGTACCAAAAAACCCGAAGCAGTAAACTCCGGGCTTAAATGGATATGGTATTATGCCTGCGTCTGCTGTTTAAGGATCTCAGCTTTGTCAGTGCGCTCCCAAGGAAGATCCAGGTCGCTTCTGCCAAAGTGGCCGTAAGCAGCTGTCTGTTTGTATATTGGACGGCGAAGGTCCAGCATCTTGATGATTCCTGCAGGACGAAGGTCGAAATTGTTGCTTACCGCTTCAATCAAAGCATCCTCAGAAACTGTGCCAGTTCCGAATGTATCGATAGAGATAGAGACAGGTCGCGCTACACCGATTGCGTAGGCAAGCTGAACTTCACACTTGTCAGCAAGGCCGGCTGCCACGATGTTCTTCGCAACATAACGTGCAGCATATGCAGCAGAACGGTCAACTTTTGTTGCATCCTTACCGGAGAAAGCCCCTCCGCCGTGACGTGCATATCCGCCATAAGTATCCACGATGATTTTACGGCCGGTAAGTCCAGCATCCCCTTGAGGGCCGCCGATAACGAAACGTCCTGTTGGATTGATGAAATATTTTGTTTCTTCATCGATCAGCTCTTTTGGTACAACTGGATCGATGACATATTCTTTCAAGTTACGTTGGATGCGCTCCAGGGAAACCTCTGGATGGTGCTGAGTGGAGATGACGATTGTGTCGATGCGGACAGGCTTATCGTTTTCATCATACTCGACCGTTACCTGGGTTTTACCATCTGGACGAAGGTATGGAAGGACATCATCCTTACGTACCTCAGTAAGTTTGCGGGAAATCTTGTGAGCCAGTGAGATTGGAAGAGGCATAAGCTCTTTCGTTTCATTACAAGCGAAACCGAACATCAGGCCTTGGTCACCGGCGCCGATAGCTTCGATCTCCTCATCGCTCATTTGTCCTTCACGGGCTTCAAGTGCCTGGTCAACACCCATCGCAATATCTGCAGACTGCTCATCGATGGAAGTCAACACCGCACACGTTTCAGCATCGAAACCATATTTCGCGCGGGTATAGCCAATCCCTCTGATTGTTTCGCGGACGATTTTCGGGATATCTACATAAGTACTTGTTGTAATTTCACCAGCAACCAGAACAAGGCCCGTTGTAACGGATGTTTCACAGGCTACACGTGCATTCGGATCATTTGTTAGAATTGCATCTAGGATTGAATCGGAAATTTGGTCACAAATTTTATCTGGATGTCCTTCCGTTACGGACTCAGATGTAAACAGACGACGTTTTTTTGACATCGGTGTTCCTCCCTTTTAGAAAAAAATAATTTAACAGAACAGAATCCAGGCCTGTTCTCATTTTGCAATCACGGTACTCATTCCCTTAGTAGTATGAAGTAAACATCAGCATTTTATCAAAGGCTCTTTCTTAAACTTTGTTGCAATTTACTATTTATTCGAAAGAATTCACTCATGTTTCACTGGAAAAATCCCAGTTGGCATGAAAGAAATGAGCTGCTGCCTGTCAGATTCCGAAAGCAGCGATTTCTACAAAACAACCTTATCAAAAGACTTTCAGCTGAGATCATTCCAATAAAAAAAACCTTCCCATCATAAAAGAGGAAAGGTTGTGATCAAACCGCGCCTTTCACTCTTATTGATCAAGGCAGTGCCTTGCATCAGATTAGCACCTTTGCTTTCAGGAAAATCACTTTCCTTCAAGCAGGTTGCTGGGTTTCATTGGGGCTGTCCCTCCACCAGCTCGGAATAAGAGTATCCGTTCAATGGTCAATATTAACGTACTTTGTCAAAACGTGTCAACACTATTTTTTTACACCAAATATTCTGGCTAATCATGCAAGGATCATTGAATCTCAATAGTATATGGAGTTCATTCAAAAAGTTGAAAAATTCCTTAAGAAAGTGAGTTTATTCACTTTAAATTTCCTCGAAACTTCCTATATAATATAAGAATCGTTTTGAAAACGGTAACATTTTGACATCCTCGTAATAGCATAACTTAATACAAATTATTCCTCTTTCTTAAAAAATGTATATTTATTTCATTGTTTTACAGACAAAATCAGTATTAACAGGCACCAATTTCAAATGGGCAATTATTACAATTCTTAAACAACGTTTAAAAATTATTCAATTAGTATAGACTAATGGATTTATTGTGTTATACTATTTTTGAGAAACAAAGGGGTATCTAAAAATAAAAGCTCTTCCTTTAATAGGGGATGATTAAGGGGAGAGCGATAAATACAGTACAAAGGAAGGTTAGTTCATATGACTTCAGTTAGCCTGTCTAATAAACTAAATGAATTATTAAATGGAAAAAATACGAAAGTACAATTATCCGTACCTCAATTAGTTGAGAAGGTTTTGAATCGGAATGAAGGAATCCTGACTAATTCAGGTGCTGTCCGTGCAGAGACAGGCAAATATACTGGCCGTTCTCCACAGGATAAGTTCACAGTTGAAGAGCCTTCGACAAAAGATAAAATTGAATGGGGGCCGGTTAACCAGCCGATCTCCGCAGAAAGCTTTGACAAACTTTATAATAAAGTGATCGAATACTTACAAGAAAAAGAAGAAATCTTTGAATTCAAAGGATTTGCCGGAGCAGATCCAAAATACCGCATGCCGATCAGGGTCGTGAACGAGTACGCATGGCATAATTTGTTTGCTCATCAGTTGTTCATCCGTCCGACGGCCGAGGAACTGAAAGACCATCAAGCGGAGTTCACGGTTATTTCCGCCCCTACCTTCAAAGCTGATCCAGCTGTTGATGGAACAAACTCTGAGACTTTCATCATTGTTTCATTCGAAAAAAGAACCGTTCTAATCGGGGGTACCGAGTATGCGGGTGAAATGAAGAAGTCCATCTTCTCTGTCATGAACTTCATGCTGCCTGAGAATGATATCCTCTCCATGCACTGTTCTGCAAATGTTGGACAGGAAGGCGATGTAGCGTTGTTCTTCGGTCTTTCAGGTACAGGAAAAACCACTCTGTCAGCTGACCCGAACCGCCGCTTGATCGGTGATGATGAACACGGATGGTCTCCTAATGGCGTGTTTAATATCGAGGGCGGCTGCTATGCCAAAACCATCGATCTTACACGCGAAAAAGAACCGCAGATCTTTGATGCCATACGGTTTGGCTCTGTCCTAGAGAATGTCATGATGGACGAAAATACGCGGATACCTGATTATGAGGACAGCACACTGACTGAAAATACACGTGCCGCATACCCGCTTCAAGCAATTGACAATATCGTTGACCCAAGTGTCGCAGGACATCCTAATACAATTATCTTCCTTACTGCAGATGCATTTGGAGTGCTCCCTCCAATCAGCAAGCTGACAAAAGAGCAGGCGATGTATCATTTCTTGAGCGGATATACATCCAAACTGGCTGGTACAGAGAGAGGCATTACGTCTCCTCAAGCGACATTCTCAACGTGTTTCGGTTCTCCTTTCCTGCCGCTCCCTGCAACAGTTTATGCAGAGATGCTCGGAAAGAAAATCGATGAACATAACGCCCAAGTATACCTGGTGAACACAGGCTGGACCGGCGGTGAATATGGAGTCGGAAGCAGAATGAAGCTCTCCTACACTCGTGCGATGGTGCAGGCAGCTCTTGAAGGTGAACTGGCGAATGTAGAAACAGCTGTGGACGATATATTCGGACTGCAAATTCCTGTTCATGTACCCGGTGTACCTGATGAAGTACTTCAGCCCCGCAAAACATGGACTGATGAAGAAGCGTACATCGAAAAAGCGAAAGAGCTTGCTGGACAATTCAAAAATAATTTCAATAAATTCTCTAACGTGCCTGAAGAAATTAAATCCAAAGGCGGACCAACAAACGTTTAATCAGACAGCAGATGTAAAGGCGGGCCCCATAACAGGGCCCGCCTCTCTTATTAATTCGTACTGTTCAGTGATTTCAGCTGATATGTAATGACGGTCTCCCCGCCTTCCCACTGCAGTCTTGTTACTTCCGCAATCCCATTCGCATCTCCATCCCTGGTCTTTTTCACTTCTAACGGTATCTCCATCGGGTATAGCCGGTACCCTTGTTTCACCAGTTGAAAGGTATTTTCCTCTAAACGCTCTTCCCTGCCTTTTGTCACGATCATTGTGTTTAACTCCAGACCCATGCCCATTGAATACACTCCCTTAATTATGTTTTTTCATCCAGCTGCACAACGTGAAGACGATATCCCTGTTGACTGCCGGAGGAAAGTAATGTGTATACTCCTCAAAATAATAGGTATCCACCTTTTTGTCCAGCTCTTTCAACCTCTTTTCAAGTTTATGGGCATGGGCTATCGATACATTCTGATCTTTTGCTCCATGAATGATAAGGACCGGAGCCTCTATCTCCTCCAATCTATACAAAGGTGTCCTCCATTTATATCTTATGGGATATTTCTTCGGCGTCCCGCCAATCACTCTTTTCATCATCCGGCGAAGGTCTTTTCTTTCCGCATAGGTCAACACCATGTCAGACACCCCGCCCCAGGTAACAATGGAAGCAGCATCCTTTTTCTCGATTGCTGTGAGAAGAGCCATCACTCCCCCTCTTGAAAAACCGAAGATATGGACTTTCCTGCCTGATACACGGGGATGGTCCTGCAGCAGGTCGAAAGCTGCAAAGGCATCATGGCGGTCATCGCCAGCAAAGTCCTCATTCCCTTCCCCGCCTTGGTTTCCCCGATAAAAAGGAGCGAAGACGATGAATCCTTCCGAAGCAAACTGTGCGATACGGGCAGGACGCACCTGGCCGACGTTTTTGATGCCCCCTCTTAAATAGAGGAAGCCTGGGCAGGTAAAGTCATCTTTGGGCTGGGCCAGCATGCCTTTTATGCGAAGACCGTCTGCGTAGTATGTAATCGAAAATAGCTCAACATTTGGATTTGGTGACGGATAAAGTTCTTTCTCCAGGATCGTCCCATTCTTCATATGCTCATCCTTTCTTGTGTTTTCAGGATCTTTCCATTAAGTATCATTTTTAAAATTCTACTGCTGTATAAAAGAATCTTTTAAGCAAGGCTCTTTGCGTAAACTTTGCTGCTATTCAATATAAATTTCAATCATATCCTGGTAAATCACCGTAAAAACCCGGGTGAGCAGCAAAGAAAAGAGCTCCCCGTTCTTTTTCCGAAAACAACAATATTATGTGAAAACAGCCTTAAGTAAAGATCTTCTTATGAACCCTAATAAAGTGAATTAGATATCTTTTTAAAGAATTTCATTTTAATTATTAGCCAGAGGCTCATTAGCGGACTTCCAAAAAGCTTTAGCCAAAAGCATTTGACAGGCCTAACTTATAGGGCTGTAAATACAATCCCTCGCGTTGTGGTAAAGATCACACCTGCCTTCCCTGTATAGTCCTTTACCCTTTTTATTCTCTCCTTAAAAACCGCTTTTTGATATAGGCCATCACACAATTTTCATTTTTACATACCATAGGTAGCAAACAATATATGTCTGTCATCCCGGGCGCATCAACTCATTGCAGCCACTAAGCGGCGGAGCATGACCAGACTGAAGGAGAGGAATCGATTTGAAAAGGCTGCCCAAGGTTAGTTTTTCTTTATTTATGATCCTCATTCTCGCAATAGGGGTATGGGGCTGCACCAATGAAGAACAAAAGTTGGAAAAGGTCAGAGTTGCCGAGGTTACACGTTCCATCTTCTATGCTCCTCAGTACGTTGCAATTGAAAAGGGCTTTTTTGAAGAAGAGGGGCTGGATGTTGAATTGACCACTACTTGGGGCGGGGACAAAACGATGACCACGCTGCTTGCAGATGGTGCCGACATAGCATTGGTCGGTTCTGAAACCAGTATTTACGTAGACTCTCAAGGTTCAAGTGATCCGGTCATCAACTTTGCGCAATTAACCCAGACAGACGGCACCTTCCTTGTTGCCCGGGAAAAAATCGAGGATTTTGATTGGGAACAGTTGAAAGGTTCCACTTTCCTCGGCCAGCGAAAAGGCGGTATGCCTCAGATGGTTGGGGAATTCGTCCTGAAGAAACAAGGCATTAATCCGCAGCAGGACCTTGACTTGATCCAAAATATTGATTTTGCCAATATCCCTAATGCCTTAGGAGATAGCTCACTTACACACTTAAATTTCTAACCCTAAATTAGGCATTTATTGCCTTTTTTTACTTATTTTTTGTTACAATGTACTTATTATAGAGATTCATTTTAGAAAGGTAGAATAAATATGGTTAGTTTAGAACCTTATGTTTATTTTAGTAAAGTAAATATTAATGACTACCTTAACCTCCCAAAGTTTTTTCAATCCTTACTTGAATTGAACTTTAATAATAAGGAAGGTTTCTTTGGCTATGAAGAGTTAGAGAACTCCTATGTTATAAGATATTTTAAAGTAATTAATAGTTTTGAATTAGCATTCGATTCAACTAAAGAGAAAATAATATCTGAAGAAACACCGAAAATAATTAAAGGTGAAATAAGATTAAATTGCATTACAGAGACAATGATAATTTGGGGTGTGCCAAAATTAATCAAATCAATAAATAATATCTTCAAGTTACCTAAACCTTTCGAATTAATGGATTCATCACTTGATTTTAAAGGCTTTTACCGGCAACTATCTCAAGACAGTAGTAACATCACTGAAATCACTTTTAAAGATATTAAAATTTCAAACAAGTATATACCATTAGCAACGTTTGCAACTACGAATAGCAACGACGCCTTAGAACTTATTTCAAGTATAGGTGCTCAACTTATTAATACTAAAGTTGAGCTGTTTTCATCCACTGGTGAAGACCACATAGAAATGGATATAAACTTAAAAGAGAGCTTTATTAAGCTACACTATAGCAGTATAAGTCAAATCTTCATTGAAGAAGTAAAAGATTTAGTAGATAATTTAGAATTTATTTGAGGGTGAATAAAAATGTCAGAGCAACAGCAATTTGAGGGAGAAAAGTGGACTACACAAACTATAAAAATACTACGTGAATTGGGTTGGACACAAGAAGGTACCTCCAATTTCGATATTAAGTGTTCTTTTAAGACAGCGCATGGGTCAAATGAAGCTAAAGAAAGAAAAAATGACCACGGTGTGGATTCGTTATTCAGTTATTTTGACCCTTTTCTTCAGCAAGAATTAAATGTACTTGTTGAGTCAAAAAAAAGAGTATGGAGCGGAATAAGTAAATCAACAATTAGTTCTTTTATTAATCAGTTACGCACAACAATTGAATGCGCCAATGTTTCAGAAAAGCTCCACGAACTTGGAGTAAATGGTGTTGATACTGGACTATTAATGGTTTGGTGTAACGAAGTTGAAAAATATGATTATGAAAAAATAAAGGAATATTTATCTGAAATCGAAATCCCCTCCAAAACCAAACCTATAACTATATATGTCGCAACGAACCATGAAATATTAAAATGGACATCTTTAATTGAATATAAGAAAAAATTAGAATCTGAAAGTAAAGAATTCAATTTTTTCTTTCCAAGTGATTATTATAGAAAATTTAAAAGCATGAGCATTCAAAAAAACTATGTGAATTTGGTTCAATTATATTCTAGCTACATATTTGGTAAAAGCACACGTGAAGTTCGTCATTCTAATGGAAGTTTCATACAGAATGTCAATCATATATTTTTCTATGCTGAACCAACAAAAAAAGAATTAGAGTTTATGTATCAGCTAGTTAGTGAGTTTCAAATTGAAGATGCCGATGAATTGCAAATTCACATGTATGGAGACCAATCCCAATCAAGGGAGCACATTGATGCTTTTATTAGAGAAAGAAAAGAAATTATTAAAAGAAACAATTCTAATTTGGAAATCAAAGTCGACTACATGGATGAATTTTAAAGGTACCTGAAAAATACAACGTGAAGGAGTAACATAATGGTAAGAAAATATCCGAGAAAAGGTAGCGTTCGTAGGGTTATTGAAGAGCACCTTACAGCTAAAGATTCAGTGGATTTCTTTAAAGAGCGCGGAATTATAATATGCGCTAGAAAAAAGAAGGATATAGCTAAAATTGGCGGAGACTATTATTTAAATCAAAATGATTACTCAGATTTTAAAAATCTTATGGATGCGGAACAAAATTACAAAAAATCTGGGAGAATTACATTCTCAAACAATCTGAAACTAAACTTAGAAGAAGCGCTGATAGGACTAAATAATAAAGTTATCGACCAAGAGGATAAGACAAAAATCACTGTTTTAAAAAACAGCGAAGGTAATTTGAAATTTCTAATTAGTTATGACGAATATAAACCCAGCCTTATAGATTTACTAGATAGGACTTCTAGACAAATTGAGGTTTCGATTAATTCACACAATGATAATTGCTCGTTAGATTTCAACATGCAGTCCTCTCATGATTATAAAAAAGTACGGGAAGTATTATCTTTCATTTCAAAGAATGAAGATGAAGTTAAATTCAATTTCCAAGAAATCAGTTTAAGTAAACTTCCTATTATTCAAAGAATTGAGTTATTTGAAGTGTTTTTTAGGAATATACAGGAACCATGGGAATTAGTTGAAATCAACAAATTAAAAGTAAAAAGAGACTCAAAAGAGACTAGGGTCTCAGAGGATCAGTTAGATGGAATTAATTCTGCTCTTCTTGATGGATATAACCTTAGAGCTAATAAATTTGTGAAAGAAACTCTAGAAAAAGGTTTTTACTTTTCCATGGCTTCAATGAGGCTTGATAAGAAGAATAGCAAAGAGTTCATTGATTTAGTAATTGATTTTAAAGCAAGACCTGAAATGTGCGAAGTGAAGATTAGTAATTCTGGAGTATATGTTCCTCCAGAGAACGGTGAGGATTTAAAAGAAGTTAAAAGTGTAATGCATAGTAGCGACCAAGATATGTTATTAATGGAATATAAGAATATTTTATCTGACATTTATACTACCTTACAAAATACACCTATAACAACAGATGTTGAGGTAGCAAGTGCTGCCGAAGACTCCTCAGAATACAAAACAAACGATTAATCAAAAAAGGAAATAAACACGGTTCGAATCAATTTTTTTGTAGATTTTCCAGAAATTCTTGAAAAAAGAAATTGAAAGTAATGATTACTCGATTTCTACCTAGTTGAACCGTGTTTATTAAATTTGCTAACATTGCTTTTTTTCTATCATTATCAGCTTCTTCAAATAAACATTCCCAATCCAATATTTCTCTTCCATTAATTTTTGAAGCTGTCTCTTTAAATAATTTCACCCTCAAATTTAAATCACTAATTTTTTGTTCTGAACTTATAATTTCCTTTTCTTTTAATTCTATTGCTTCTCCAATTTGTTCTGATGTAAAGTGACTCTTGTTCTCAATAACTTTTATTATCTCCTCACTTAATAACCATCTTTGATTTTTCAACCTTCTTAACTCTTTTATCAAATCCCTTAGATTTTTTTCTAATGAATCTAAAACTGTACTTTTAATATTTTTTTCTGTTGTATTAATTAGTTTCTTTATCTCTATACTTTCAATCAATTTTTTCACTTCATCCATTATAATTTTATCGTATTTCTTTGCGCCCCAGACATACTGTTCATGAACAGTATCTTTCCCTTTATTTAATGGACAAGTGTATCGGTAGATAACTTTCTTGTATGTGCTCCCATCCTTCCTAAGTACATTTCTATACAAATAATTAGCAGTTAGTTTTGAGTTACAATAGTAGCACCTAGCTAATCCTGAAAACATAAGGTTTCCCTTGGTGAGTATATTTGATTTATCTTGTAACTGATTTTTATTATTCCTGCTTTTCCTTATTTTTTGTGCCTTTTCGTACATTTCATTTGGTATTATACATAATTTTTCATTGTACGGTTGAAACCCTTCTTTTTCACTATCAAAGCTGTTGTATTTTTTATAACCGATATACACTGGGTTTTTTAGAATCCTCGACACCAAACTTGTATGAAATTCTTTACCACTCCGAGTTTTAAAATGGTTGTTATTTAAGTATGAGGTTATCCTTTTTATTCCGTGATTTTGGTTTACATATAAATCAAAAATAATTCTTACAATATCCGCCTCATCTATACATATACTTAACCTTTTTATTCTTCTACTTGAATCTTTCCAATGCCTTTCATTAGTCTCACTTAATTTATATCCAAACGGTGGAATACCTCCTTGATAATATCCCTGTTCACTTAGCTGTTTCTTAGATTCTCTAACTCTTATTGATGTCTTTAAGCTCTCACCAGAGGACTGCCAAAATCCAATATAAGTAATTAGTTTATCGATATGTGATTCAATACTTCTTTTCCCTTCTTGAACTGACCAAACTTCAACTCCACAGTCGTGTAAGAAACTGATTACTAAAGGGGTTTCGTCCTCCCTCCTACCTAAGCGGTCTAGCATGAAGACCAGAAGAACGTCAAACTCGTTGTTTATTGCACCTTCTCTAATAGTAAGCAAAGCATCACGGTCGTCGTTTTTGGTTTTCCAACCTGATATTCCTTTCTCATACAATTCATTACAAAGTGTCCATCCATGCTGTTTATGAATAAAATTAATACAAGCATTCCTTTGCAATGGAATATCATCTTCCAAATTAACTTGTGATTTAGTGGAAACCCGATATAGACACCAAACTCTTTTCAAGTCTACTCACCCTCATGATGTAAATTAGTAATAAAGAGAAGTAAAAAAAGCAACTAGGCTACTTAATGCCTCTTTATTCTTTTTTTCATCTTTCAAAAATATTAACTCCACCTTAACCTTATTATCTGACTCATCAATGATGTTTAATTGTAGTCCATCTTCTTTTACCGAACAAGCTCTCCCTAAATAATTCGATTCCATAATTTTATCACCCATTAATTTATATGAAAATAACAAAGAAATTATTTAGGGGATTCACCAAAAAAGGTGCATTTTGTTCTCGAACGCCTTCGCGTCCGGAACAGGAGATTATGTTCAACTCTTCGAACCAACTGCTTCTATTTTTGAAAAAGAAGGCAAAGGCTACATCATTGCATCTTTTGGTGAGCAGTCAGGCCATGTCCCTTATACCTCTTTCATGTCCAAGGAAAGTTACATGGAAGAAAATGATGACACTATTGAAAAATTCACGAGAGCCATTTATAAAGCTCAAAAATGGGTGGAAGAAAACGATCCAGCAGAAACTGCTGAAGTGATACAATCCTACTTTGAAGATACCGAACTCGACATTATCGAAACTGTGGTAGACCGTTACAGGAGCCAGGGATCCTTTGCAGCCGATCCGATACTGGATGAAGATGAATGGAATAACCTGCAGGATATCATGGACGAAGCCGGTGAACTTCCGGGCCGTATCGACTATGGAAAATTGGTCAACACCACTATAGCTAAAGAAGTCATGGATGAATAATGTATGGTGAGAGTACCGGGGGGGTTAGTCCAAAGCGGGCTGGCCCTGTTCTCTACTATCAGCAAAAATGCAAGGAGGGAGAAAAATGGAACTATTGAAGATCGATCAAATCCACCATACCTATTTCACGCCCACTTCAGCCACTACAGCATTGGAAGACATCTCCCTATCTGTTCAAAAGGGGGAGTTCGTTTCTTTTCTCGGGCCAAGCGGCTGCGGCAAAACCACTTTGCTTTCCATCATTGCGGGATTGTTTGAACCAAGTTCGGGATCGGTCAAGATTGATGGAGATTCCCTTGCAAAGGGCAGACACAAAATCGGCTATATGCTGCAGCAGGACTATTTATTTCCCTGGAAGACCATTGAGGAAAATATTCTCCTGGGCTTGAAAACAATGGATTTGCTCACAGAAGAGAAGAAGAACTGGGCATTGAATTTATTGGATGAAATCGGGCTGGACGGTGTTGCGAAACAATTCCCAAGACAATTATCCGGAGGAATGAGACAGCGGGCAGCACTGGTCCGAACGCTTGCTGTCGAACCAAAGCTGCTCCTGCTTGATGAGCCATTCTCTGCACTCGATTATCAAACCAAACTGAAGCTTGAGGACCTTGTCTTCGAAACGTTGAAGGCCTTCAACAAAACGGCCCTTCTTGTCACCCATGACATCGGGGAAGCAATTGCGATGAGTGACCGGATCGTCCTTCTATCTGCCAAACCTGGAAGGATCCACAAGGTGTTCGAGGTCCCTGAAACCCTCAGAGAATTGAAGCCGTTCCATTCCAGAAACCACGAATCCTATTCGGACTGCTTTCAGCTCATATGGAAGGAGTTGGAGTCCCTTGAGTCCACAAAGTAACATGGATAAACAGCATCAACATTTCTTGCAAGCCCTGAAAAGAGAAAAAAAGATGGTCCGCCTCTATCAACTGCTCATTTTCATCTCCTTTTTCTCACTATGGGAAGCAGCAAGCCGGGCAAAATGGATCGACCCTCTAATCTTCAGTTCTCCCTATAAAATTTGGAACCTATTCACTGAAAAAATCGGTGATGGTTCACTGATCATGCACATTACCATCACCTTGGGGGAAACAGTAGCCGGCTTCATCCTCGGGACCCTGCTGGGTACATTGCTTGCTGCTTTGCTCTGGTGGTCACCATTTTTGTCCAAGGTCCTGGACCCCTATCTGGTCATCTTAAATGCTATGCCAAAGGTGGCACTAGGCCCTATTCTTATTGTAGCTCTAGGGCCTGGCCTTACCTCCATCATTGCAATGGGTGCGATCATCTCAGTGATCATCACCACGATCGTCGTCTACACATCCTTCAAGGAGGTAGATGCCAACTATCTGAAAGTCATGCAAACATTCGGCGCAACCCGGATGCAGACCTTCAACGAAGCCATCCTGCCTGCATCATTCCCAACTATCATTTCAACCTTGAAGGTCAATGTCGGATTATCATGGGTCGGAGTCATCGTCGGTGAGTTCCTGGTATCCGCCAAAGGACTCGGCTATATGATCATCTATGGCTTCCAAGTCTTCAACTTCTCTCTTGTACTGCTCTCGCTGTTGATCATCGCTGTCTTTGCCACGCTTATGTATAAAGTCGTTGAAATTCTTGAGAAAAAGTTAATACGATCCTAAACAAACGAGGCTGGCAAAACAGCCTCGTTTCTCACTGATAGTATCCATGTTCCTTTAAATATGCCAGTGTCTTTTGAAGGACATCATCTTTCATCACAAAGCTGAAGCTCCCATCTTCCGAAACCTCTTCAAAGCTGCCGTCCCAAAGCAAGGGACCGTCAGTTTCAAGATAATCATTCTTACTTTTGACCGTCTCGACATCAGCAAAAAAGATGGCTTTGGCAAACGGAGTCTGCTGCTTCACCATATATGTGCCGATCCTGGACAAGCTTGATGAGACGCCTCCGGTTTCTTCAAATAATTCACGTTTCGCTGCTTCTTCCAGAGTTTCACCTGCTTCAACCTTGCCGCCCGGGAATTCAAGTCCCCGGACACTATGGGTTGTCAGCAGCCACTTCCCTTGGTGGCGGGCGACTACAAATACATGCGTGGGGTCGAGCGGAAAATAAGGGCTCCCCAGCTCCAGATGTACTTCCAAACCGTTAAAATCAGTAAATTTCTCCATTTTTTCACCATTTCTAATACATATTTAAATCTTGTGCCAATTTTTGAAAACAATTAACTTCCAGATGAAGTGAATGAGCAGCTATAGGCTGATTCAAACCAGCAGCTGTGCGGCATCCTTCTGAACAGCATGCGTCCAAAGAAAATGAACTGCTCCTATATAAAACTGATTCTCCCCCATTATACTACTCTTCCCGCACCCCATCATTTCTCAAGGATTTGCATAAAAAAAACAGCACTCTTTAGAATGCTGTCAGGTCAAATCAGTCAGGATCCCCATACTTTTTATGTGCTTCTTCGCTTCTTCATCGCCTAAGGTATAGATCATTTGATAGGCATGCAGAAGGTTATCATCATAGGCATCATTATCCTTATCAAAATGATACTGAAGATATGGGGTATGGGCCCGGTAAAAATTCCGCCAGTCTGTGGAATGCTGCTGATCGAATACTTCCCTCAGCCTTGTGATTTCTTCATCTGTTGCCGAGATTTTGAAATTCCATGGAGAATCCGTAGAACTTCTGGATATTTCCCCTGTTGCAATTTCAATATAATAATCATTTTTTTCTTCTGCCATGCGGTCAACCCCTTATCAATTGTATTTATCTTTTTCCTCAAATCAGGGGTTTCTATTCAGAATCGTCCTTGTCCTTCATGTTACGATGAAGTGAATCGACGGCGTCCTTTAAAAATGGAGGGATAGGCAGCCCTGCCCTTCCTGCATTTTCGATGATTGATAAAATTTCATTGCAGAGATAAAAAATTATGGTTGAATCCCGAATAATATGCTGATTTCCAAGTATAGTATCAATAAGGTGGGCTGCAGCCACGATGCTGAAGATAATAACCTTTTTGCCGATTCCCTTCATTCCTTTCTTGCTCGAAAGTATGCCTGTGATCCCCCCGGCTATAAGGCCTGTAATATAATCCAGGATTACTGCAATCACCAAAATAGTGAGCAGCTTGCTCCACCCGCTTCCCGTCATGTTGGAAACAGTTGAGGTAATGATCGATACAAAAGGAATGATCCACTTGTTCATCCCATTCCCTCCCTTCAAATGATAAAGTGGGATTAACCTGCTGGAAAAAAGGGTAAATATTACTTAAGAGGTTGTCCCTTTTATCATCATATGAAGAAAGAAATATTAAGTTTATAAATATTTAAAAATGAGTCAGGAGGTGAGGGCATTATGAAACTTGTTGAGGAATTATATGAAATTTACAGAGGAAAAATCAGGGGTACAGATGAAGATTTGGATATGATCGCTTTGACAATCCTTGAAGAATCATCACGAAAGGAACTATTGAATATCATTGAGGAAATGGACAATGACGAACTTCAATATTTTATCCGCTTATACATATTGGAAACACTGAAAGAAAAACTGACATCCGGCGAGCATGACACTCAGTATAATTACAGAACTATCCATTGAAGGAAGAACCCCCAAAGATTTTAAGTCTTTGGGGGTTTTCCTTACCCTTTCAAGTCGATGGTTCCGCCCTTGAACGGATGAGGTGCTTCTTTTTGGCCGGATGCATCCGTCATATTTTCCATCATGGCGGTCGCCCCAGCCATTTGAGAAGCCATCTGGCTTTGCAGCAAACTCAAGTTCAGCGTATGCTGCAGTTCTGCTGTCTGCCTGCCCATCATTGCAGATAAGTTCATGGCACTACCCTCATCTCTGTATAAAAATGTATGTATTTACCGTGAAGTCTTATATTAAACTTAACAGAGATCATCAATAATAGGAACACTATTAACCCGGTTTTATCTTCATGGTAAAATAAAGAGTAAGGGAGGAATGAATCATGGGTTATGTTGGTGTACTTGTCATCTCGATCATCCTGATCTTTATAATTATCCTTGTAAGCGTCCTGACAACAAGCAAGGCTTACGACTATAAACACACAGTAGATCCGATCGAGAACAATCCCCATCTGGATAATGAAGATACTGAAAATAAGGATGAACCAAACCAATCCTGACCATAAAAAAGAGCATTCCTTCAGGAAATGTTCTTTTTTTTGTACTTAATCATAATTCCGCACCATACAACAACCTTGTCCGCACTTATAGACAGAGTCCCCTTTCCCCTATTCTTGATCCGAAAGATGATTGTAACCCGGCTATTCTGCTAAAAACACCCGGATGTCAACCATACACCTTCTATTGTTCTTGTATTAAGTTGGATTCCCCCTGTTATAGACTTCATTCCCTTCTATAACCCGGTGATTAACCCGGGAACACCTAAATGTATTATCTTTATGTTTTTTGGAAAAAATCTTTATAGATTATATAGGTGGTGAAAATACTTGTTTGAGAAGGTAGAAAAAAGCAAAAACATTGCAAGTGAACTGGAAATGAATTATTGGCTTAATGACAACCTTTTCAGCTTGAACTGGTGGGTTGTGTTCATCCTGAACTTCTTATTTTTAATACTGTTCATCATACTTATTGATCGTCAGCGTATCTTATTGGTTTCCCTTGTATTCACGAGCAGTTTCATCCTTGTGAGTTCAGTTGATGAAATTGGAAATTACTTTGGTCTTTGGAGCTACCGCACTCAGTTTTTAGCATTCTTTGAAGCAGTGAATGCAGTGGATTTCCTCACAGTCCCCGTTATCATTACACTGATATATCAATTTTTCACCAGCTGGAAAAGCTTCATCATTTCTTCACTCATTGGTTCAGCCCTCATAGGTTTCATTTTCGTCCCTATATTTGTCTATTTTGAGTTTTATAAGCTCAACCATTGGAATTATTTTTACTCTTTCTTAACCCTGTTCATTATCGGCCTGATAGTAAAAGTATTTTCTGATTTCATTCATTCAAAATCGATTTCCCAGAGCTGATCTGAATATCAGCGTGCTCCTCAACCCTCGGGATTGCCTGCTTTATAATTTTGAGGGTAAATGGTATATTTCAGTTATAGCAATTACCTGGGAGGCATGTCATGCAAAAAATATTTCTGGCGTTGATACGCTTGTATCAGTTGGTCATTTCACCCCTTAAGCCTCCAACCTGCAGATTCTATCCCACCTGCTCCCATTATGGAATGGAATCAATCAAGCGGTTTGGAGCCGTCCGGGGCGGCTGGCTCACTATTAAAAGAATTGTTAAATGCCACCCCTTCCACCCGGGCGGGATAGATCATGTCCCTGATAAATGGCCATCAAGAGAAAAATCTTGATGGCTTTTTTTCTTGCTTTTCATGCCAGGTGATAGTAAAATCATGTAGGGAAAATAAATCGTAATGATTACTTTTTAAATAATCGGAATAATTCTGACTTGAATCAATGAGGAGGAGAAACATGAAACGGTTTAAAATATTTTGCAGTATCGCTTTCCTATTGCTGCTCGCAGCATGCGGGACAGAGAAGGAACAAGGAAATAGCAATGATTCTGACACCTTAACAGTCTATACTACCGTCTATCCGCTGAGTGATTTCGCCGAAAAAATCGGTGGTGAATATGTAGAAACGGAATCAATCTATCCGCCGGGGACGGACGAACACACATTTGAGCCTTCCCAAAAAGATATGATGGACCTCTCTGATGCAGACGTATTTTTCTACATTGGACTCGGACTTGAAGGCTTTGTAGATAAAGCTGAAGAGGTGCTGCAAAATGAGAATGTCAAGATGATCGCAACTGGCTCAGAGCTTGAGGGCAGCCTGGAAAGTGATGAAGGACATGAAGGACATGCTGAGGAAGAAGATCATGAGGAGCATGCTCACGAAGGGGACACTGAAGAAAGTGAACAGGGAGAAGAAGGTCATGGTCATGACCATGACATCAATCCACATGTTTGGTTAGATCCGGTTTATGCTAAGGAACTGGCGCACACAATTTACGAATCACTCTCAGAACAAATGCCTGAGAAGGAATCCGTATTTAAAGAGAACTATGAAAATCTTGTTTCCCAGCTTGATGAATTGGATGAATCTTTTGAAACGACTGCAGCAAACGCAGAAACAAAGAAAATCTTTGTCGCGCATGCTGCTTACAGCTATTGGGAACAACGCTATGGAATCGAGGAAGTTGCAATCTCCGGCATTTCTTCATCTGACGAACCATCTCAGCAGGAACTAAAAAAAATCATTGATGATGCAAAAAAACATAACATATCCTATATCATCTTTGAACAGAATGGATCATCCAGATTGACCGAAGTTGTTCAAAAAGAGATCGGTGCTAAGAAACTGACACTGCATAACCTCGGTGTCCGTACACAGGAAGACATCGATGGAGATAAAGACTACTTTGACTTAATGAACGAGAATATTGAGACACTGCAGAAAGCCCTTGGCAGTGAATAATATGGAAGAGCGCCGACCAGTAAAGTCGGCGCTTTTTTTCTTTTTCCACATCTGGATAACTCTGCATAATTTTTTGGATTGTGAGAAGAATATAACCGTCAATCACTAGCTAAAGGAGTAACCTTATGGATGATTTGGTAATTGCACGGTCAATGTTTGGAACGACGATGGGATTTCATATCATATTTGCCACACTCGGCGTCGCCATCCCCATGATGATCCTGATTGCAGAACTGTTATATCAGAAGACAAAGGACCGTGAGTATGAACTCATGGGAAAAAGGTGGACAAAAGCCTTTGCCGTTTTGCTTGGCGTCGGCATTCCATCCGGGACGATTGCAGGTGTCCAGCTCTCGCTTCTGTGGCCCGGGTTCATGGAGGTTGTAGGAAGGGTCATGGCACTTCCTTTCCAGATTGAAATCTATGCTTTTTTCGTGGAAGCATTATTCATGTCTATCTATGTTTATGCCGCCAACCGCATCGCTCCGTGGGTGCGTATTCTGAGCCTGACGCTGGTTGTGCTCGGTGGATTGGCTTCCGCTGTGCTCATTACCAACGTCCATGCCTTCGAAGGAACGCCTGCAGGATTCAGGATGGTCAACGGTGAGATTGTTGATGTTGATCCCTGGAAGGCCTTTTTCAATCCAAGTTTCTTTGTAACTGCCGGGCATGTTGCATTGTCCGCATATGTGACAGGAGGCTTTGTCATTGCCTCAGTTGCGGCTTACAATATGTTGAAAGCGGATTTTGGCAGCAGAGTATATAAGTTTCATCGAAAGGCTTTGATGCTCGGTCTGCTTGTCGGCGCAACTTTTGCCTTTTTTACAGCAATCAATGGACATGAATCCGCCCAGATGCTCCATGAGTATCAGCCGGAGAAACTTGCAGCTGCAGAAGGTCTATTCGAAACACAGCGGTATGCACCTTTGGCTATAGGCGGGTTCACCGACAGAGAAACACAGGAGGTCAAGTGGGGGATTGAAATTCCCTGGGCATTGAGTTTCCTCGCAGGAGACAGCTTCAAAACCGAAGTCATCGGTTTGAATGATTTTCCTGAGGAATATTGGCCGCCTCTATTTGTTCACACGTTGTTTAATGCGATGGTCGGAATCGGAAGCCTGCTCATTTTACTTGGCCTCACCGCCTTTGTTTGGAACAAATTGCTGAAGAAGGACCATTTCCCTAAATGGATGATGTGGTTGTTCATTACTGGCGGTCCATTATCGATTCTCGCTATCGAATTCGGCTGGATCTTCGCCTGCACAGGCAGGCAGCCCTGGACAATCTATAGAATGCTCAGCACTGAGGATTCCGTTACCACCACCGGGAACCTCGCGACATTGTTTGTGGCTTTCACTTCGGTTTATGTAGTGTTAGGGATCGCTGTTGTTTCGGTTCTTCTATATTACTTCAAACGCAATACAGCTGAAGATGACCTGAACAAAGTTGAACATACAAACACTGGATTCTTCTCGTAACCTCGATTTCATATGCTGCTTACATCACTGGGGGTGAAAAAATGTCAAATGAACTACTGGCCATTACGGTCCTGTGGGGATTTGTCTTTATCTATGCTGTCATGGCCACAATGGACTTCGGAGCAGGATTCTGGTCCATGGTATATATCAACCGGGAGAAAACCAAGGCCACAAATATCGCCAACCGTTATCTCTCTCCTACATGGGAAGTGACCAATACCTTTATCGTGGCGATCGTTGTTGCCGTATACAGTTTTTTCCCCGGTGCTGCGTATTCACTTGGGACTGTCCTTTTAGTCCCAGGAAGCATGATTCTTTTGTTGCTTGCACTTAGGAGTGCCTTTCTTGTTTTTTCACATGTAGCTGAAGATTATAGAAAGATCCTCACTTATATATCCGGAATTTGCGGCTTATTGATTCCAGGTCTGCTGATCAGCGTGCTTCCTATTTCACACGGCCGCTTCGTTGATTTTGAGGATGGGCAGACCCTGCGTTTGGGGGAACTTTTCTCCAGCCCGAATGAGTATTCCTTCATAGCCTTTGCGATCAGTTCAACGCTGTTCCTCTCTTCTCTCCTGCTTGCGGACTACTCAAAAACATCCGAGGAGCTGGACGCCTATCGTGTCTATCGGAGAGACGCAATGATCACCGGCCCCCTGTCCCTGATATCTGCCTTGATGATCATGTTTACACTGCGGGAAGAAGCCGGATGGATCTATGAACGAATGATGGAAGACAGACATCTCCTTGTCTTTTCCTTGCTTGGTTTTCTGGCAGCTGGTGCAGCTTTATTTTTGCCTACAGACAAAAAAGGCATCAAAGGGATGCCCAGGATCGCTGTGATAGCCATTACGCTCCAGTACTTGATAGCAAGCTATGTTTATGGAAAGGCTCACCTGCCATATATCATTTATCCGGAGGTCACCATCAGCTCCGGCTTTACGGATCCCAATTCCTTTAAGGCGGTATTCATCACCTATATCGTCGGGTTCGCCATTCTGTTTCCGGGATTTGTCTATTTCTGGAGCCTGTTCATGAATGATAAGCGCTACTTAAAACAAAAAACCTAGATATAGTTACCACTTATAAACCCCCGATGTAATATCAAAACTAACAATGTACGGCATTTCTAACATGGGGGTTGTGAAGATGGCAAAAGACGTACTTTGCGAAGTGAACAACTGTCACTTCTGGAAAAACGGAAACAAATGCTCTGCAGACCAGATTTATGTTGTCAGCCATTCAGGAAAACAAGCTGATGACCAGCATGAAACAGACTGCAAGACATTCGAACCTGTTTCATAAACCCGAAGAGGAGGCTGATTTCAGCCTCCTCTTCTTTTACAGTGAATACTCTTCTGTGAGCAGGGTTACCTGCTTTAAACGCCTGCGGTTCAACTCCACACCGATCCCCGGACCATTCGGCACTTTAATTTTCCCCTTTACGACGGTCACTGCGGGTTCTATGATATCTTCTTCCCAGTATCGTGTTGAAGACGAGATATCTCCCGGAAAATCAAAGCCTTCCAAAGTGGATAGCGCAATATTATGCGCCCTGGATACTCCGAACTCAATCATACCGCCGCACCAGACACGTACGCCTTCCTGCCGGCAAAGGTCGTGTATGGCTACAGCCGTTGAATAACCTCCAACCCGGCCAAGCTTGATATTGATATATCGGCAGCTGCCCAAAGCAATGGCACTCCTTGCATCATGAAGGGAAGCAATGCTCTCATCCAGGCAGACATTGGTTTTCAATTCTCTTTGGAGAAGGCTGTGCTCATAGATGTCATCAATCCCTAAAGGCTGTTCAATCATCTCGAGACCAAAACCGTCCAGTTTTTTTAGATGATCTGCATCCTTTAAAGTGTAGGCTGAATTTGCGTCCGCCATTAATCTGAGATGTGGAAACTCTTTACGGATGCTTTTTATTAATTCAATGTCATTCTCTGGAGAGATTTTCACCTTTATCCGCTCGTAGCCCTCTGCTGAAAATCCATGGACCTGATTGATTGTTTCCTCAATCAAAGGCGACCCAGCAACTGCACCTGCAGCAATCACTTCCCTGTTTCCTCCAAGTACCTTCCACAATGGTTTCTTCAGTTGTTTTGCATATAGATCCCATACCGCGCATTCCAATGAAGCTTTAGCCATATTGTTGCGTCTGACGGATGAAAAAAGAGTACTTAATTCTTCTGGATGACTGATGGAAGATTTCAGCAGCAGTGGGATCAACACCTCTTTCATGATATGCAATGAGGTGCCTACCGTCTCTTCCGTATACCATGGAGTGCTGAAGGCAACTCCTTCACCATAGCCTCTTAGTCCACTGTCATCTATGACTTCCACTATGATGCCTTCCCTTTCCTTCACTGTTCCAAGATGGGTGGAAAAAGGCTTTTTGAGCTTCATTTTTATAACATGAAGCAGGACTTTATTGATTATCATTGAACTGCCCCTTTTGTATGAGTTCCCTTAAATTCTTCCTCAATAATTTATTGGATGCATTTCTCGGAAGGCTGTCAACGAAATAAATATGATGCGGAATCTTGTATCGAGCAAGTCTGCTGCGGCAGAACTCCTTCACTTCTGAACTGTCCAGCTCTCTTTCAGAGACAAGGAAGGCTGCGGGTACCTGCCCCCATTCTTCTGATTCCACACCAATCACCCCTGCTTCGGATACAGCAGAATGTGATACAAGCACAGACTCTATTTCTGCTGGATAGATATTTTCCCCTCCAGAAATTATCAAATCTGAACGGCGGTCGAGTACATACAAAAAGCCCTGGTCATCCCGATATCCGATGTCTCCTGTCATGAACCAGCCATCTGCAAAGCTCTTCTTATTCGCCTCTTCCCTCTTGTAGTATCCTTTGGTGACATTTTGGCCCCTGACGGCAATCTCACCTTCTATGCCGGCGGCTGCTTCTTTTCCGTTAGAAACAATCTTCAATTCACAAGGAAATAATGGCTTGCCGGCTGATCCCAGCTTTTCCAGGCTGTCCTCAGGCGAAAGCGTCACGATCTGGGAAGAAGTTTCGGTCATCCCGTACGTCTGATAAACAGGGATTCGCTTTTCTTTACACTGCTCCAGCATACTCTTGGGTACCGGGCCTCCTCCAAGAAGCATGCAGCGGAAATCAGGATGATAACTTCCTTCTCCAATATTTTTGAGAAGCCTTTGAAGCATGGCAGTGACTACGGAAATAATGGTGATACTGCCTTTCTTCAATTCCTGGTCGACAACCGCTTCATCAAACCTTTCAAAAAGCTTGATTTCCATGCCATAAATTATGCTTCTCATAATGATTGAATAACCGCTTATATGAAACAGCGGTACAGCACAGAGCCAAACATCATCTTCCCTCAGCCCGAGGTTCAGTGCCGAACCCACCGCACTCCACCAGTGGTTATTGTAGGATTGCAGTACTCCCTTTGGATTTCCTGTTGTTCCAGAAGTGTACATGATTGTACAGATACTTTCCATATCAACCTGTTCAAGAGGCTCGAATTCCGGCTGCAGCTGTGACTCCATCTCTGAAAGCGGGAAAACTCTTTCGTTATTGATGAATGGCTTCAGTTCATTTGCACGGTTATGGAAATCGTCATCATAAATCAAAGCATCTATACTGGTGTCTGTTATTTGAAATTCGAGTTCTTCATTGGTCAGACGGTTATTCAACATAACTGCTGTCACACCTGCCTGCTGAAGAGCAAGGAGCAGGAAGTATCCAGACGCAGTGTTTTTAATAAGAACACCTGCTTTAGTGCCTTGCTCCAAATCGAACGTATGTTTAAGTGTCCCCGCCCGCCTTATAGCGGCAGCATAGACTTCCCTGAACGTATATTGATGTTCTCCAAACGCCAAAGCCCTTCTTTCAGGAGTCAAATAGGCTCTCTGTTTCAATAAGTTGGGCAGGAATACGTGATTCTCCATTTCGAAGTCTCCAATCCATTGTGTTTCTATTGTTTCTTCAATTTATCTTAGTAAAGAGCTCTTTCGTATATTCAATATAAATTTTATATCGTCGTAAAAACCCCGGTTAGCAGGAAAAAAAGAGCTGCTGCTTTATATACAGGGGAAAAATCCTGCACATGGGATTTTTCCAAAAGCAGCGATAAATGTGAAAACAGCCTTAGTAAATGTTGCGCTGTGGGATTCTGCTTTATTCATGGTTCCCGGACGTAATATATACTTCGCTCATCGAAAAAAAGCTTGATGGAGGTATCCATCAAGCCCTTGTGTTTCATCAATCAACCCGTACTGCCCGGATTCAATCCGCTCCAAGCATCTTCCCGATTAAGGGAAACGAGGGAATTGACCGAAGTCCGGCTTGCGTTTTTCCTTAAACGCATCGCGGCCTTCTTTTGCTTCATCTGTTGTGTAATATAGAAGTGTCGCATCCCCGGCAAGCTGCTGAAGACCGGCAAGTCCATCTGTATCCGCATTGAAAGCAGCTTTCAGGAAGCGAAGGGCGGTCGGGCTCTTCTCAAGCATTTCTGAAGCCCATTGAACGGTTTCTTCTTCCAGTTTCTCATAAGGAACCACCGTGTTGACCAAGCCCATTTCAAGAGCTTCCTGCGCACCGTATTGACGGCACAGGTACCAGATTTCTTTGGCTTTCTTATGGCCGACGATACGAGCAAGGTATCCGGCACCATAACCTGCATCAAAGCTTCCGACTTTAGGTCCTGTTTGTCCGAATACAGCATTGTCTGCTGCGATAGTGATATCACATACTACATGCAGAACATGGCCTCCTCCGATGGCATAACCTGCCACCATCGCGATGACCGGTTTAGGAATCACACGGATCAAACGCTGAAGATCAAGGACGTTCAAGCGAGGGATTTCATCTTCGCCAACGTACCCTCCATGGCCGCGGACTCTTTGATCTCCTCCTGAACAGAATGCGTGCTCGCCGGCACCTGTAAGGATGATGACGCCCACCTTCGAATCATCTCTCGCATATGCGAATGCATCGATCAATTCCATTACCGTCTTTGGACGGAATGCATTGCGAACCTCAGGACGGTTGATCGTGATTTTCGCGATTCCATTATATGTTTCGTACAGAATGTCTTCATAATTTCTTTCGCTTACCCATTCAAATGACATAACGGGAAAACCTCCTTATGTATTCTTTAAAAACTCACTTACTATTGTACCAAACTTTTCAGGTTCTTCCACATGTAATGCATGGCCCGCCCCATCAATTATTGCCGCTTCTGCATTTTTCACACCTTTTTCCATTTCCTTGGCAATCATGCAGAACTTGGTATCGAGCCCGCCTGCAATAAAGAGCATGTCCATGGAAAGGCTTTTTAATTCATCCCAATAGGAAGGCTGACTGCCTGTCCCCATTCCTCTCAGGCTGTTAGCAAGCCCGATCGGATTTTGCGAAAGCCTGTTTTGCCTGATTTCTTCCTGTACATCATAAGGCAGTGATTTCTGCGACGAAAATAGGGGGATGTTTTCCCAATAGCCAATGAAGTCATTTAACCCTCTGGACAAAATCCTTTCAGCCAACCTTTCATCACCTGAGATTCTTTGAATGCGCTCTTCTTCCGTTTTCAATCCTGGAGAAGAACTTTCCAAGATCAGCGCTTTGACAAGCGCAGGATAGGCAGCTGTGAATCCAAGCGCCAGCCTTCCACCCATTGAATAGCCGAGCAGGTATACCTCCTCGTAATTCAATTGATACAGAATCTGGTTCAAGTCGTTTGCGGCTTGCTCTATATGGTAGCGCTCAGGTGTATCAGGTGAATCGGTCAGACCATGTCCAAGCAGATCCACTGTTATCGTTTGGAATTCTTTCAGAAAAGGCAGTACACACTCCCATGTACTGCCGTCACCCGTAAATCCGTGAAGAAGCAGCAAGGGAGGGCCCTCCCCTCTCACTTCGATATGATACTGCAGCCCATTGATTGATAAGAACATTTTGTATCCCCTGTGTGAATTTATTGTCAAACTACAGCAGCTTTTCTATTTCCCGGGAAACAATGTTCCACATTTCTCGATGGTTACGGACATTTTCCTGTCTGTTTGTGACAGCTTCAATGATGGATAATCCCGGAGTTGTTTCCCATTCTGCCAAAGCATCCGTAAATTCGTCGATCGACACAGCTTGCTTATAGTGTGCTCCGTAAAGTCCAGCTGCATGAACAAAGTCCAAATTTGCCGGCGTACCAAATAGATGCTCGAAATGCTCTTTCTCATCTGCTTGCGGCAAATAAGAAAAAATACCTCCGCCGTTGTTATTGACCAAAAGTATCTTCAGGTTCAAACCATACATTTTCCCTGCCAGCAGCCCATTCATATCATGGTAAAAGGCCAAATCTCCAATGACCAAATAAGTCGGCAAACCAGACGCACTGATTCCCATGGCTGTGGAGACGACACCGTCAATCCCATTGGCTCCTCTGTTCGCCATGGCGGTGATATTTTTATCATTGTTCATAAAAAACGTATCCAGATCCCGGATCGGCATACTGTTGCTTGCAAATATGACGGAATTCCCGGGAAGGGATTCTATTAACCTTTTGACAGCTGTTCCTTCATCTAGAATTTCACTTTCCGCGGAGAATTCAGCTGTTATTTCCTGTGTTCTGCGATTGATCTCTACCCATTTGTCCAGCCATTCTTCTCCATGGCCAAGTCCCTCCAGGGCAGCAGATAACGAATTCAGCACTTCGCCTTCATCCGCATAAATCATCTCGGTAGCTATACCTGACGGATCCCGCCACATTCCCCCTGAATCGATGACCCAATGATCGGCGTCCTGATCTTTCAGGTACAGCGTCAATGCTTTAGATACCGGCATTGCCCCTACACGAATGACGATATCAGGACTCATCGCCGATTTAACCTTTGCATTCCGCAGGAAGCTGTCATAGCCGTCAATGATATGAGACTTGCCGTGTGCCCCGCTTCTTAAAGAGGAAAGCGGGTCTGCCAATACAGGAAAATGCAGCTTCTCAGCCAGCCGGACAACTTCTCCCGCTGCACCTGCATCGGTTTGGGGACCGCATACAATAAGCCCTTTCGTCTTCCCGGAAAGAACTGATGCCAGCCTTTCAATCACAGCATGGGAAACGCCGCCTGATCCATTAGTGATGACAGTCTTACTTGTTTCTTGTTCAAAGGTGTAACTCATATCCGGTATCAGCGGTTCCCGCAGCGGAAAATTAAAGTGGACTGGCCCCTCAGGTGATTTCCGGGCAACAGCCGTGCCGCGTGCAGCCGCTCTCCTGGCATAATCCATCATGGAATCAGTATGTTCCGGCAATGCCATCTCATCAAACCATTTGACATGGCCGCCAAAGAGATTAATCTGGTTAATCGCCTGCGGGGCTCCCACTTCCCTTAATTCATGCGGCCTGTCCGCAGTCAGGACAATCAGTGGCACCCTGGAGTACTTTGCTTCAATGACCGCCGGATAATAATTGGCGGCAGCCGTACCCGAAGTACAGAGAACAGCCACTGCCTGCTTCTCTGCTTTAGCCAGACCCAATGCAAAGAAAGCTGCCGACCTTTCATCAATATTGATGAAAACTTCTATGTTGGGATGCTTTGCAAACAACATGGCCAGCGGGGTCGAACGGGACCCGGGACTAATAACCACTTTGTTGATACCTGCATGATGAAGTTCAGCTATAAAAGCAGAAAGATATTCAGTTAATGCTTTCTGATGATCAAAGTCCATCAGTATTTCCTCCTAAAGCCCGAAACATTGGTTTGAACTTGATTTGTGTTTCCCTATATTCACTTTCAGCCGTAGAATCGGCAACCACACCGCATCCAGAGAAAAGGAATGCTTCATCTTTATGGATAAGTCCTGAACGGATGGAAACGACAAATTCCCCGTTTCCATAGGCATCCATCCATCCCATTGGCGCTGCATACAGGCCCCTGTCCATATTCTCAGCCTCTTTGATTGTCTCCATGGCTTTATCACGCGGCACCCCGCCAAGTGCAGGGGTAGGATGAAGCTGTGAGACGAATTTCAAAATGGAGGTTCCATTCCCGGCTTTCCCTTTTACGGGAGTATATAGATGCTGAATGTCCCTTACTTTCATCAACACGGGCTCATCCGGAATTTGCACCTCTGAGCAATGTTGATCAAGTACATCCTTGATCATTTCCACGACCAGATGATGTTCGTGGCGGTTCTTTTCATCCCCGAGCAGGCTTTCACCCAATCTCCGGTCTTCTTCAGGATCCGTGCTGCGGGCAATGGAGCCGGCAAGACAGGTGGACAGGATCTCGGCATCCTCTTTTTTTACAAGCCTTTCAGGTGATGCGCCAAGGAAACAGCTGTTTGCCACTTCCAATGAAAAGATAAAGCTGTCTCTCTGTTCATTCAAGAGGTTATGGATGACCTCATCTGAAGAAGGCTTATCCTTGAAAGCCATAAGCATCTTCCTGGCAAGGACGACCTTGTCCATTTCCCCGGCTTTCAACTGTGAAACCACACCTTCAAGCGATGCCTTCCATTCTTCCGGAGCAATTTCCACTGCTTTTAATAAAGTTAATGCTGAATCTCTTTCTTCCGGCTGCCCAAGCAATTCCCTTTGTTTCTTATCAATGATATCCAATAAAGTCTCATCATCCTGTGAGGTGCAGAGGATATTTGTCGTTAAATAACTTCCTTCCTCCGTCACTGTCAACATAAAGGTAGGCAGCTGAAAAATACCATGGGAAAAATCTGACCATTCCTTCGACCGCGGAACCGTTGGATCAAAAGAAAACCCACCAAATAATAGAGGTCCCGTACCAGCGATTTCCCTCTCGGATTCTATAACCGCATTTCCGATTAAGCGCTTCCACTCGTTCTCAATCGAATCATAACGGTTATCCTCTGAATCATTGCGTAGCATATATGAGCTGCCTAAACCGGCAATTTGTGTATTGTTCTCCTTGTCCTTCCAAAAAAAGCGCTCTCCATTATATAGTGAAAAGCCCTTTGTATAAAATGAAAGGGGGTTTACGCGGCTGACCTTTTGAACTGCACTGTATAAAACCGGAATGCCTTCAGCTTCAGCTTTAGCCAAGGCCTTTTCAAAGCTGCCTCCGATTTTGATATCCTGAATAATACTCAAAACAATCCCCCCATAAAGCCTTTCCTTAAGATTACAAACCTATTTTAAGATACACCTGACATATAGTCGTGTCAACGTTCATCACTTTATTTCCTTATTATATAATAACTCCTTTTTACTCATTTGAGAAACGGAACGGTTTATACGCTTATATATGGAAAATAACACCTTCCGGCTTTTTGAAAAAGTTATTGACACTTTTGTGTCCTTTACCTAAACTTTAATCTGTAAAGCAATTGTATCTTACCTATTTTCCACAATTAAGGAGAGGAACTAGATGGAGACATATACTTCCAATATTGTGGAGTCAGATAAAGGCTGGCGTATTTGGTGGCAGCTGACCAGGCCTCATACACTTACAGCCGCTTTTGTTCCCGTCCTGCTCGGAACTGCTTTAGCCGTTCAGTACGGGGATATTGACTGGCTTCTCTTTTTAGCAATGTTGGTTGCAAGCATCCTGATTCAGGCTGCGACCAATATGTTCAACGAATATTACGATTTTGCAAGAGGTCTTGATAACGAGAAATCGATTGGGATCGGCGGTGCCATCGTCCGAAATGGTGTTAAGCCCTCCACTGTAAAAGGCTTGGCATTCGGTTTATACGGAATAGCATTCCTCCTCGGATTGTATATCTGTGCCAACAGCAGCTGGTGGCTCGCAGTAATAGGCTTAGTTTGCATGGCAGTGGGCTATTTTTATACTGGTGGACCTGTACCAATTGCCTATACACCATTTGGTGAGATTGTAGCAGGCTTCTTTATGGGGATTGTGATCATTCTGATCTCCTTCTATATCCAGACCGGAATGGTGACTTCATTGAGTGTCATTATTTCGATCCCTATCTTTATTCTTGTTGGCATGATCCTTATGGCCAACAATATTCGGGATCTTGATGGAGATAAAGAAAACGGCAGAAAAACACTGGCAATACTTATTGGCAGGAAAAGTGCCATCAACCTTCTGGGAGCTGCATTTGCCCTGTCTTACGTCTGGGTGATTGGCTTGGTCATTGCCGGTTCGTTCACACCATGGCTCCTCATCAGTTTGATCAGCATACCTAAAGCCGTCAAAGCATATAAAGGCTTTATTGGAAAAACCATGCCGATTCAAATGATGCCTGCAATGAAAGCCACTGCGCAGACAAACACAATTTTCGGATTCCTGCTTTCCATCGGGCTGTTTATCAGTTACATCTAAATTTCACCAGGACCAATCGCTGCTGCGGTTGGTCTTTTTATGTCCGGAATTAAATGAAAACCCCAAAAATCACTGCTATTCCTTAGGCGGAATAAACAGGCAAGTATCAGGATACCGCATACATTAAAAGTGGCTGTATCGTATGGTTAAATCAAGAAGGAGGTATTGAAATTGAAACGACTTACAACAGGCATGATCGATAACTCTCCAGTTAACGGAGCAAGACCCAGCCAGCAGTTGACTCTGCAGCTGGTCAACCGGAATGCCGGCAGTTCTTCCTCCGTACTTATCCAGGGAAGCCACGGGACCGGAATGGACCGGAAAACGTATATACTGCAAACAGTCGACATCCCGCCAAAACAGGCAAAAACAATTGATTATTATGCAGACTTCGATAAACTATTGATCGAAGTCAAAATGAATGATGAGGCTGGGGAAGATATAGATATTTCGCTGTGGGGAAGAAATACCGAAGGGTTATTGACCATGAACCATCCAGTTTATTCAGAAAATCCAGCACCTCAGGTTTTCGATCAACAGGAATCCATTAAAACGTCAGGCTTTGGTTCTTTGTATGGAAACGATGAAGAACACTCCCTTATCGGCCGTTTCGAGTCCATTCAGTTTTATGAAGCGGGACCGGCAATGAACATGACGCCGGATTTGTTAAAGAATGGTCTGTCTGTTACTGCAGATGGGATATATGAAATCACTGCGGAGTTGACTGTCCTGCTCACTGCCAGGAAAGCAGCCATGCAAGGTGCCAGCTTTGAACTGTTCCGTGGAAATGAATTCCTGCCTGGTTCGGGCTTTGATTTGTATGTGGATGATCCAGAAACCAAGATAATCACAACAATAGGCAGGACGATCCAATCCACGCTAACCGAGGGAGACGCCATCAGTATAAGAGTTTCCGCGGCCTTGAACCACCCATATTACCGTTCTGCCTCTCTGATCGTAAAGCGGCTTCACTAAAGAGCATCCCCTCTCAATGTTTTCCATCCTCAATATTCATGTTTCCACCATGTCCATAATGGATAAAGTACAACATACCTGAAAACCAACTTACCATTTCATATTTGAAATTGCCTGCAATATAATATGGACCAAAGGACGTGAAACAGATGTTGACGGATAAGCAACTTGGCAAGTTAAAAGATGAATTGCTGGAACGTAAAGAACAGCTCCAAAGGCACTTGGACAATGATGAAAAAACACTGCATGGCCAAGACGAACAGGAGAGGTACGGGGAACTTAATACGGTCGATAATCATCCTGCCGACCTTGGAACCGAGCTATTTGAACGTGAAAAAGGCTTTGCCCTTGATGATCATGCTGAATCAGAAATGGAAAAGGTGAATCAGGCCCTTTCGGCAATGGAAAAGGGAACTTACGGAAAGTGCAAAGTGTGCGGGAAGGACATTGAGTATGAAAGACTTGAGGTCATACCAACAACCCTGTACTGTGTGGATGACACTCCTGAGAAGACTCCGGGAACAGACAGGCCTGTTGAGGAAGAGATACTCACTCCTCCCAAAAATGACAGCTTCATCAAAGGCCGGCGTGATGAGGTAAAGGACTACCAGGACAGCTTTCAGGAAGCTGCCAGATACGGGACATCCGAAACTCCTTCAGATTTCAATGGGACCTATGACGACTATGATTCCCTTTATCAAGACGGAGTCAGATCGAATGACGGAAACACAGAAGACATCGATTCCTTCTCGGCAACAAATATAGAAGGCAAAGAACGAAAAGTCGTACCAAATGAAAAAATGGAGGAATACGAAGACAAGCTGGACCGGGAAGGTCTCGAATCGCCGATTGGGGACATCCCCTATAAAAAAAGGGACAGCTACATTTCAGATAAGAAAAAATAAATCACAGGTGAAACATGCCTGTTGATGATATATATCTTTACTCACACCGGGGATCGGGTGGAACCGATCCTCTACATAAAAAGTGGAAGCACCTTGATCAGCCCCGACAGGCAAATGTTCCGAGGAGAAAAAAAGGCGTTCTTTCCTTTTATTCTCCTCGGGTTATTTGATCCCGAGGGGCTAGGTGCTGGAGCTGGATTGATAAAAAGCGGAAGCACCTTGATCAGCCCCGACAGGCATAAGACGAGCCGGCGGGAAGGTGGCTCTTTCACCTTCTTGACGGATTGGCTTATGACCCCGAGGGGCTAGGTGCTGGAACTTGTTATTTTTGGAATACTTAGGGATTTTTCCGGAAAGCAGCGATATATGCGGAAAAGCCTTTGCTAAAAAGGAGACACCAGCAATCGGTGTCTCCTTTTTACTTCTTCATCAGTTCCTTCCCTGTGATGCCCCATATATCCGCAGCGTACTCCTTGATCGTCCTGTCACTGGAAAAATGGCCGGAGCCCGCAATGTTGATCAAGCTCTTTTGGAGCCATCCAGCGGTATCTTCATAATCCTTTCCCGCTTTTTCTTGAATAGCTGCATAAGAGGCAAAATCCCTTAAAACAAAATACTGATCGTTTTCTGTCAGAAGCGAATCGAAAATCTCTTCAAAATGATCCGCAGAGTCGGGCAGTGTACCATCAATCAACTGGTTGACTACCTGTTTGATATGTTCATCATGGTGGTAATATTCCATGGAATAATAACCACCCTCGGCATAATACTTCATTACCTCTTCAGCGGTTAACCCAAAAATAAAAATGTTTTCGGGCCCTGACTTTTCAAGAATTTCAACATTTGCGCCGTCCAGTGTGCCCACTGTCAAAGCGCCATTCATCATGAATTTCATATTGCCCGTCCCGGAAGCCTCTTTGCTGGCTGTTGAAATCTGCTCACTGATATCGGCCGCAGGGATAATATCTTCGGCTAATGAAACCCGGTAATTCTCCATGAACACCACTTTGATGCGGCCTTTGACAACCGGATCATGATTAACAAGTTTAGCAACCGAATCAATAAGTTTAATGATTTTTTTGGCATAAAAATATCCGGGTGAAGCCTTAGCACCGAAAATAAAAGTCCTTGGGTGCATGTCAAAGCTGGAATCTTCCCTGAACCGGTTATACAAGTGAAGAATATGCAGAACATTGAGCAACTGTCTTTTGTATGCATGGAGACGTTTGATCTGCACATCGAAAATGGATTCGGGATCAACCCGCAGTCCATTCTGTTCCAAGATTTTCTGGGCCAGCTGCTGCTTTTTATGATTTTTCACCTTATGCAGTTCTTCCAGGAACATCCGATCTTCCCTAAAGGCATGAAGTCCCTGCAGCTTCTCCGGCTGATGGATCCACTCACTTCCTATTGCATTGGTCACCACTTTAGAAAGAGGCTGGTTTGCTTTAAGAAGCCACCTGCGATGAGTGATTCCGTTCGTCTTATTATTGAATTTTTCAGGATAGAATTGGTAGAACAAGTTCATTTCCCTCTGTTTCAATATCTCGGTATGTATGGCCGCCACCCCATTCACACTGAAGCTCCCCGCTATAGCAAGATGAGCCATCTTTACTTCGCCATGTGAAATGATGGCCATCTGTTCGATCCGGTTCCAATCACCTGGATATTTCCCCCATAAGCTTTGGCAGAATCGCTCATTGATTTCATTTACTATCATGAAAATACGAGGCAGCAATGGTTCAAAGATCCTGACGGGCCACCGCTCCAATGCTTCTGATAATGTTGTGTGGTTTGTATAAGCAAAGGTCCTGGATGTAATTTCCCAGGCCTCTTCCCAATCCAGCCCATGTTCATCCAGGAGGATCCTCATCAACTCGGGGATGGCCAGCACGGGATGGGTATCATTGATGTGAATCGAAATATGGTCATGCAGTTCATGGATGTCACGTTTCCTTGATAGGTAAGATCTCAGAATGGAGCGAAGACTGGCACTGACAAGAAAATACTGCTGTTTTAGACGCAGGGTCTTACCCTCGTCATGTGTATCATCCGGGTAGAGGAATTCCGTGATTGCCTCTGTTTCCCTTTTGTGCTTCATCATATCCCTGCCCGCTTGGTAGGAGGAAGGCTCGGCGCTCCATAACCTCAAAGTATTGACGGTGGATGTCTGGTATCCAACTACCGGCATGTCGTATGGAACGGCTGTTACACCCTCTGCATCGACATGGCGGAACTTCAAGTGCCCATTTTCTTTAAAAGATTCCACCCTTCCCCAGAAGAGCACCTCTACTGCTAAATCAGGTTTCCTCACTTCCCAGACATGACCGTGACGGAGCCATTGTTCCGGAAGTTCAACTTGAAATCCTTTGACAATCTTCTGTTCGAACAGCCCGTGTTTATATCGGATGCCGCAGCCATGTCCGGGCAGATCGAGTGATGCCAATGAGTCCAGGAAACAAGCTGCAAGCCTGCCAAGCCCCCCGTTACCCAGACCTGCATCCGCTTCTTCTTCCTCAATTTCATCGAGGTCGATGCCCAGATCGTTCAGCCCTGCTTCTACAATTTCATAGATTCCGAGATTCATAAGATTTTGGCGGAGCAGGCGGCCCAGCAAAAATTCGATCGATAAATAATAGACCTGCTTCTGATTATTGAACCGGTATTGTTCATTGGTTCCGATCCAATTGATGCTGATGTATTCCCTGATGATGTTCCCCAGTGTGAAATACTGATCACGGCTTGTTGACTCAGGAAATGTCTTTCCATACATCATTTCAAGCCGCTTCAGGAAAACTTCTTTAAAATCATTTTTATCAGAAAACATGGCTCTCACTCCTGGATGAAATTTTCGCGTACAGTTGATTATATTTAAACGCGGACTGGGCCCATCCACAATCAATCCCCATCGCTTCCCGGACAATCCTGTTCCATGTTTCCCTGTCATCGTAAAAAAATGCCAATGCCCTGTTTAATGTGTAAAGCATGTCATGGGCGTTGAAATTCCTGAATGAAAAGCCATGCCCCTCCCCTGTGTCCTCATTGTAAGAGAGAACCGTATCGTTCAGTCCTCCCGTTTCCCTGACAACAGGGAGTGTCCCATATCTCAGGGCAATCATCTGCCCTAAACCACAGGGCTCAAATTTCGAAGGCATCAAAAACAAATCCGACCCTGCATAAATCTGCTTGGCAAGGCTCTCATCGAAGCCGATATGGACTCTCAGCTTGTCAGGGTATACACTTGCCATTTCTTTGAAAAATTGTTCAAACTCAGAATCTCCAGTACCGAGTATGATAAATTGGAGGTTCTCCTGCATGATATCATGAAATACACCTTTAACCAGATCAAGGCCTTTCTGCTTGGTCAGTCTGGATACAATCGAAATGATCGGCACCCCGGCAGCCTGATTCAACCCGAATTGCCGCTGAAGCCGCTTCTTATTTTCTTCTTTACCCTCTGTGTCCTCCTTGGAATAAGGTGCAATCCCCTCACTTGCCTCAGGAGAATAGTATGAGTCGTCAATCCCATTTAAGATGCCCTGCAGGCTGCCTGCGCGTCCTTTCAGCACACCCTCAAGCTTCTCTCCATAATAAGCGGTCAGGATCTCATCCCGGTAAGTTGGGCTGACAGTCGTAATATAATCGCTTGCAATGAGGGCAGCCTTCATGAAATTGATGTTTCCGTAAAACTCCAGCTGCTCTGGATGGAAATATGATTCCTCAACCCCCAGGAGCTCCGTCATTACTTCTTTTGGAAAGACTCCCTGAAATTGAAGGTTATGAATTGTGAAGATGCTCCTAATAAAACTGTACCCTTTTCTCCACTGGTACTGTGTGCGCAGCAGAAAAGGGATCATCCCTGTGTGCCAGTCGTGGCAATGGAGGATATCCGGATAGAAATCAACATGTGATAAGCTTTCCAGCACCGCTTTCGTGAAGTAGGAAAATCTCTCTCCGTCATCCCAGTAACCGTAGAGTCCGTCTCGTTTAAAGTAATATTCATTATCCACAAAATAGAAAGTGACCCCATCCAAGTCCAAGGATTCTATCCCGCAGTATTGTTCACGCCAGCCGACAGGTACGGTAAACTCACAAACCTTTTCCATTCTATCTTTATACTGCTCTATGATTGCTTGATATTTAGGCAGAATCACCCTGACATCCGTACCCAGGCTTTTTAACTCTTTCGGCAGTGAGCCTGCTACATCTGCCAGTCCGCCTGATTTAATGAAAGGGACACATTCTGAGACAACAAATAATACCTTCACGAGTTCATCAACGCTCCTTGAATCATACCTTTTCTGATGACAATTGGATTCTGCGGGGTTCCAGCAAGCTTCACATTGTCCTCTATCTTCACATCTTTGTCCAGAATGACATATTCTAAAACACAGTTGTCACCAATCTGGCTCTTTTGCATGATGATACTGTTTGATATCTTGCTCCCGGTACCGATTCTAACTCCCCTGAAAACAGTGCTGGTGCTTACATTTCCTTCAATAAAGCATCCATTGGCGATGATTGCGTTCTTTACCGTTGCGCCATTTTGATACCTTGTAGGCGGTTCATCTTTCACCTTGGTCAGGACTGGATACTCTTTACGGAACAACTGTTTCCAGCGGTCCGGCTTCAGGAGTTTCATACTGGCATTGAAATAACTTTGGATGCATTCGATTCTTTCAACATATCCTAAATATTCATAATCGCACACACTCAAGCGGCTGCTTTGGTCTTTGACCACATCTTCCATACAGGTATAACCGGTTTCCCCTCGAGTTTCAATCAACTCAATAAGCAGCGAAGTCTCCAGCAGATAGATGTCCATCGGCTTCTGCTCATGGTTCATTTTTGTTATATCACAGCCAGTCTCCATATGGCGTTTAAGCAGTGGCGTGAAATCAGTTGTAAAGATTGTATTGCAGTTGCTGATCAAGGCATATTTCTGTTTGCTCCGCTGGAAGTAATCCATGTGATGGGCGAAATGATTGAAGGAGCCCATTCCCTGATTGGCAGAATCAACTGCAGGAGCCGGGAAAAAGAATAACCCGTCCCGCTTTCTGTTCAAGTCCCAGTTCTTGCCTGAGCCTAAATGATCCATTAGCGAACGGTACTGATATTTTGGAAAGATCGCCACACTATGAATTCCCGAATTCACCATGTTGGATAGGATAAAGTCGATCAATCTGTACCTGCCTGCAACAGGCACAGCAGCCAATGAACGGTTCATCAGCAAATCCTTTAAAGAGTTATGATGAGTGGTTGCGTCAATTACTCCAAGCATTGATTTATTCAAGTCGTCTCCCCCTGACGTAGTAGTTGGTTATTGAACTTCCTCTTCTTCCATAATCGATTCAAGGATTGCTTCAGTTACAAGAATGACTTCATCAGCCCCTTCTGCGGGAATGATGCATGCCCCGGCAGGGATTCTCATATTTGGAGGTACAATCACCTTTTCCAAATAAGCGCCTTTCCCGATCACAGCATCAGGCATAATGACGGAATCCTTCACGTGAGCACCCGATTCCACTCTTGTTCCCTGGAATAACACCGAATGATCGACGACTCCCTCAATATAACAGCCTTCATTGATCAGTGAACCCTCCACGACAGCATCTTCAGAAATATACTGAGGAGGCTGGTTGGGATTCACGGAATATATGCGCCACTCGTGATCAAATAGATTAAGCCCGCATTCATCATCCAGGAGGTCCATATTCGCCTCCCAAAGACTCTTGACCGTTCCTACATCCTTCCAATAACCTTTGAACGGGTACGCCATCAGCTTTTTCTTTTCCTCAAGCAGCAGCGGAATCACATCTTTACCAAAGTCGTGGCTCGATTCCGGGTTGCGGTCATCCATCTCAAGATATTCCTTCAGCAGCGACCAGTTAAAAATATAAATGCCCATGGAAGCAAGGTTATTTTTCGGCAGTAAGGGCTTTTCATCAAAATCTACTATTCTCATATCCTCCGATGTATTCATGATGCCGAAGCGGCTGGCTTCCTCCCAAGGAACTTCAAGCACAGATATGGTTACATCAGCCTTTTTACTGGCATGGTATTCGAGCATCTTTTCATAATCCATTTTATAAATGTGATCACCAGAGAGAATGAGTACATACTCAGGATCAAACTGTTCGATATAATTAAGGTTTTGGAAAATGGCACTGGCAGTTCCAGTATACCAGCGGACTTCCGAGGATTCTGCATATGGAGGCAGAACGGTAACCCCTCCGCTCTTCCTGTCAAGGTCCCACGCACTTCCTATCCCGATATACGAGTTGAGGAGAAGCGGCTGGTACTGTGTCAGCACCCCCACAGTTTCTATACCGGAATTGGTACAGTTGCTTAAGGTGAAATCGATGATGCGGTACTTTCCCCCGAATGGTACTGCAGGCTTGGCAAGGCTTTTAGTCAATGAACTTAACCTGCTGCCCTTCCCTCCTGCTAACAACATTGCGACACAATTTGACTTTGCCATATTTAATGCGCCCCTTCCTTCGATGAATTGGTCTTAAATATACTGCTGCATATGGTGGGATAGTCATCTCCACATAACATGGTTTCCCATGGTAACTCTCATTCTTTACTGTAAGTATCTCCGGGTTAATTTGGTTGGACCCTCCAAACCGATGGTGGTCACTGTTCCAAATTTCTCTGTATCCATCAGCCTCTAGCACACCGACTTTATAATGGTGATAAACCGCCGGACTGAAGTTGCAGATTATAAGCATATGGTCTTCCGGTTCTTCTGCCTTCCTGATGAACGAAAAAATTTGCTGGGAAGCATTATTGACATCGACCCACTCAAATCCTTCCGACCGATGATCCTGTTCATATAATGAAGGCGACCTCTTATATAAATGCAAGAGCTCCTTTATATATGAATTAAATTCTTGGTGTTTTTGAAATTCCATCAGATGCCAATCGACCTGGCCGAGGTCCTTCCATTCAGAAAACTGGGCCACTTCTGTTCCCATAAACAATAGCTTCTTTCCCGGGTGCGCGGTCATGAATCCAAGAAGCAGCTTGAGCTGGGCAAACTTCTGCCAGTAGTCACCCGGCATCTTATCCAGTAAAGACCTCTTACCATGCACCACTTCATCATGCGAAAATGGCAGAATGTAATTTTCCGTGAAAGCATACAAAAGGGAAAAGGTAATCAAGGAATGCTTTTCATGACGCTCAGAAGGCTGAGATTCCATATATTTCAGCACATCATTCATCCATCCCATATTCCATTTATAATTGAATCCCAGGCCCCCATAGTGGACTGGGGATGTAACCTGAGGCCAATCAGTCGAATCCTCTGCAATCATTAAGGTATGCGGATCAAATTCAAACACCGACTTGTTCAACTTCTTTAAAAAAGCGATTCCCTCATGGTTAACACTATTATTTTCTTGATTCGCTCTATAAATAATGTTTGCTACTGCATCCACCCGGAAACCATCCACATGATATTCTTCCATCCAGAACCGGGCACTTGATATGAGGAAACTTTGAACTTCCCCTTTCCCAAGATCAAAGTTCGCTGTTCCCCACGTATAATTTTCCCGGTCATGTTCATGCGCGTAGTCATACATGAAAGATCCATCAAATCGATAAAGACCATGGGAATCTTTGCAGAAATGTCCTGGAACCCAATCGAGGATCACACCGATCCCATGGGCATGGCATTCGTTAATGAAATGTTTTAAATCAGCTGGAGAGCCATAACGGCTGGTAGGAGCGAAGTAGCCTGTCCCCTGATAGCCCCAGGAGCGATCGTAGGGGTGTTCAATAACAGGAAGCAGTTCAATATGAGTAAAACCATGCGAGACCACATGCGGGATGATTTCAGCGGCCATTTCCCGATAACTTAGAAAATCCCCTCCACCATTCTTGCGCCAAGTCCCTAAATGGACCTCATAAATGAACATCGGGCTGTCATAAGGAGGAACTTCACTTTTTTTCACCAGCCATTCTTCATCAGTCCATTCGAATTCCCCTAATTCAGAAACAATACTCGCCGTATTGGGGCGCAGTTCGTTAAAAAATGAAAATGGATCGCTCTTCAGCATGATTTCCCCTGCAGCCGTGACTATTTCATATTTATATGTGTGGTGAAGAAGGTCTTCCCCGATTTCCAAAAACCAAATACCTTCCCGATTGAGCTTGCGGCATTCATATCCATTACTTTGCCAATCATTAAAACTTCCGACTACACTTACTGAACGCGCTTTTGGAGCCCATACACAAAAAGAGGTACTGAATCCTTCACCTTTCACAACACGGTGGGCACCAAACATGCGGAAAGCCTCGAAAAAATTCCCTTCATGGAACAAATGAATATTAAAGTCAGTAGGAATCACATCATTCATCTCTTTCACCTGCAGTTAAATTTAAATGTATTTTATATAATACTTCTTTCAAACTAAAGGATTTCCTTTAGTGGCATTTCGGAAATATCCGACACTTTAACGAGATGAAAGCGTTTAACCCGAATTTTGACACCTCTGTATGGAGGAGTTTTAAGAGAATGTGACATGTTTTGTCGAAAAGTTTTTATGAAAAAGAGAAAAATAATGAGGAATCAAGGAGGGAAACCGAACGAATTGGAGATAAATTCTGCTAAGGATCTTGCTCCCAGGGAATAAAATTTCTCCGATTCTGAGGACTGAAAAAAATCTCCTATACATTCAATTCTGTTGAAAATCATTTGCGCCTGCAGCCTTATCTGGTCTTGGAGAGGGGCATGAGGTACATTATTTATTTTTGGGAAGAAAAGTGTTTCTAAAAATCCTATTACATTTCAGCGTGCAATGGAGGTTCTATAAAGCCATCATGAAACAGCCCGCTTAAGTAAAAAGAGCACCTCTCCCAGTAATTAACATCATCGGAAGCTGCAAATAATATAAGAAATATTTCTATGCATACAAAAAAGAGACTATCTGATCAGATAGTCTCTTAGGATGACCCGTACGGGATTCGAACCCGTGTTACCGCCGTGAAAGGGCGGTGTCTTAACCGCTTGACCAACGGGCCGTATATAGATGGCGGAGAAGGAGGGATTTGAACCCTCGCGCCAGTTACCCGACCTACACCCTTAGCAGGGGCGCCTCTTCAGCCACTTGAGTACTTCTCCATATTGGCTCCACAGGCAGGACTCGAACCTGCGACCGATCGGTTAACAGCCGATAGCTCTACCACTGAGCTACTGTGGAACAAAACAAAAGTGGGCCTAAGTGGACTCGAACCACCGACCTCACGCTTATCAGGCGTGCGCTCTAACCAGCTGAGCTATAGGCCCATGATGGAGCGGGTGAAGGGAATCGAACCCTCATCATCAGCTTGGAAGGCTGAGGTTTTACCACTAAACTACACCCGCGATAACTAAATGGGGCGACTGATGGGAATCGAACCCACGAATGTCGGAACCACAATCCGATGCGTTAACCACTTCGCCACAATCGCCATGATATTTATAATTAAAAATGGTGGCTCAGGACGGAATCGAACCGCCGACACATGGATTTTCAGTCCATTGCTCTACCAACTGAGCTACTGAGCCATATTAGTTTCGGCTTCCGCTAAACTTCGAATCTCTGCGTCAGTTCCATCGCTCATATCCTCACGCACCTTCAGTACGCTGTGGTATTCACTCAGTCACTTCCTTGACCTTCTCGTTTATCGAAACCCTCTTATTCTGGAATCACAGTCATAATATTCAGCTAAGCTGCCGATCTCTGTATGCTTCAGCAAAACTTTTTTATTATCGAACATAATTCTCATGAAAAATGGCGGTCCGGACGGGACTCGAACCCGCGACCTCCTGCGTGACAGGCAGGCATTCTAACCAACTGAACTACCGGACCATGTGAGGCTTTCGCAAAAAGCGAAAGCCCCTTGTATTGCGGGAGCAGGATTTGAACCTGCGACCTTCGGGTTATGAGCCCGACGAGCTACCGAACTGCTCCATCCCGCGACGATGAAAAAATATATGGCGGAGGAAGAGGGATTCGAACCCCCGCGGGCTTTAACACCCCTGTCGGTTTTCAAGACCGATCCCTTCAGCCGGACTTGGGTATTCCTCCGTATGAAAAAAGATAGTGGTGGACCTTGTAGGACTCGAACCTACGACCGGACGGTTATGAGCCGTCTGCTCTAACCAACTGAGCTAAAGGTCCCTTAAGTAGCGGCGGAGGGGATCGAACCCCCGACCTCACGGGTATGAACCGTACGCTCTAGCCAGCTGAGCTACACCGCCATGTTATATTTGTTGATTTTTTTTTGCAAAGTCAATATTCATCCATTGTCGCTTCACTGCACGACTTTAAGGATATTTATTTTACTTCGCTTTGCTTCGTAAAAAAATCAAGTGGAGCCTAGCGGGATCGAACCGCTGACCTCCTGCGTGCAAAGCAGGCGCTCTCCCAGCTGAGCTAAGGCCCCATGAAAATTTTTGAAAGTGGTCGGGAAGACAGGATTTGAACCTGCGACCCCTTGGTCCCAAACCAAGTGCTCTACCAAGCTGAGCTACTCCCCGAAATATATGGCGCGCCCGAGAGGAGTCGAACCCCTAACCTTTTGATCCGTAGTCAAACGCTCTATCCAATTGAGCTACGGGCGCATATTATAGTAATCTCTGGTGCCGAGGACCGGAATCGAACCGGTACGGTAGTCACCTACCGCAGGATTTTAAGTCCTGTGCGTCTGCCAGTTCCGCCACCCCGGCTAAAAAGCTGTAATGGAGCGGAAGACGGGATTCGAACCCGCGACCCCCACCTTGGCAAGGTGGTGTTCTACCACTGAACTACTTCCGCAATATGGTGCGGGTGAAGGGACTTGAACCCCCACGCCTTGCGGCGCCAGATCCTAAGTCTGGTGCGTCTGCCAATTCCGCCACACCCGCATATTTTTCACCAAGTGAAAATGGTGAGCCATGAAGGATTCGAACCTTCGACCCTCTGATTAAAAGTCAGATGCTCTACCAACTGAGCTAATGGCTCAAAATAGAATTAAAAGTGGTGCCGGCAAGAGGACTTGAACCCCCAACCTACTGATTACAAGTCAGTTGCTCTACCAGTTGAGCTACACCGGCAAGTGTTGTCTAACAAGAACCAATTGTACTATCAAGCAAAGAAAAATGCAATATTTTTGGGGTATT
>NZ_QXIR01000069.1 GCF_003581585.1 Bacillus salacetis | reverse complement strand
GGTTAAGTCCTCGATCGATTAGTATCTGTCAGCTGCACGTGTCGCCACGCTTCCACCTCAGACCTATCTACCTGATCATCTTTCAGGGATCTTACTCACATAAAGTGATGGGAAATCTCATCTCGAGGGGGGCTTCATGCTTAGATGCTTTCAGCACTTATCCCTTCCGCACATAGCTACCCAGCGATGCCTTTGGCAAGACAACTGGTACACCAGCGGTGCGTCCATCCCGGTCCTCTCGTACTAAGGACAGCTCCTCTCAAATTTCCTGCGCCCACGACGGATAGGGACCGAACTGTCTCACGACGTTCTGAACCCAGCTCGCGTACCGCTTTAATGGGCGAACAGCCCAACCCTTGGGACCGACTACAGCCCCAGGATGCGATGAGCCGACATCGAGGTGCCAAACCTCCCCGTCGATGTGGACTCTTGGGGGAGATAAGCCTGTTATCCCCGGGGTAGCTTTTATCCGTTGAGCGATGGCCCTTCCATGCGGAACCACCGGATCACTAAGCCCGACTTTCGTCCCTGCTCGACTTGTAGGTCTCGCAGTCAAGCTCCCTTGTGCCTTTACACTCTGCGAATGATTTCCAACCATTCTGAGGGAACCTTTGGGCGCCTCCGTTACTCTTTAGGAGGCGACCGCCCCAGTCAAACTGCCCACCTGACACTGTCTCCCACCCCGATCAGGGGCGCGGGTTAGAAGTTCAACACAGCCAGGGTAGTATCCCACCAGCGCCTCCACCGAAGCTGGCGCTCCGGTTTCCAAGGCTCCTACCTATCCTGTACAAGCTGTGCCAAAATTCAATATCAGGCTACAGTAAAGCTCCACGGGGTCTTTCCGTCCTGTCGCGGGTAACCTGCATCTTCACAGGTACTATAATTTCACCGAGTCTCTCGTTGAGACAGTGCCCAGATCGTTGCGCCTTTCGTGCGGGTCGGAACTTACCCGACAAGGAATTTCGCTACCTTAGGACCGTTATAGTTACGGCCGCCGTTTACTGGGGCTTCGGTTCGCACCTTCGCTTGCGCTAAGCACTCCCCTTAACCTTCCAGCACCGGGCAGGCGTCAGCCCCTATACTTCGCCTTACGGCTTCGCAGAGACCTGTGTTTTTGCTAAACAGTCGCCTGGGCCTATTCACTGCGGCTCTCTCGGGCTTGCACCCTACCAGAGCACCCCTTCTCCCGAAGTTACGGGGTCATTTTGCCGAGTTCCTTAACGAGAGTTCTCTCGCTCACCTTAGGATTCTCTCCTCGCCTACCTGTGTCGGTTTGCGGTACGGGCACCTTTTTCCTCGCTAGAGGCTTTTCTTGGCAGTGTGGAATCAGGAACTTCGGTACTATATTTCCCTCGCTGTCACAGCTCAGCCTTCACGGTGACGGGATTTGCCTCATCACCAGCCTAACTGCTTAGACGCGCATATCCAGCAGCGCGCTTACCCTATCCTCCTGCGTCCCCCCATCACTCAAACGGAAAAGAGGTGGTACAGGAATATCAACCTGTTATCCATCGCCTACGCCTTTCGGCCTCGGCTTAGGTCCCGACTAACCCTGAGCGGACGAGCCTTCCTCAGGAAACCTTAGGCATTCGGTGGACAGGATTCTCACCTGTCTTTCGCTACTCATACCGGCATTCTCACTTCTAAGCGCTCCACCAGTCCTTACGGTCCAGCTTCTCAGCCCTTAGAACGCTCTCCTACCACTGACACCAATCGGTGTCAATCCACAGCTTCGGTGATACGTTTAGCCCCGGTACATTTTCGGCGCAGAGTCACTCGACCAGTGAGCTATTACGCACTCTTTAAATGGTGGCTGCTTCTAAGCCAACATCCTGGTTGTCTAAGCAACTCCACATCCTTTTCCACTTAACGTATACTTTGGGACCTTAGCTGGTGGTCTGGGCTGTTTCCCTTTCGACTACGGATCTTATCACTCGCAGTCTGACTCCCATGGATAAGTCTTTGGCATTCGGAGTTTGTCTGAATTCGGTAACCCGATGAGGGCCCCTAGTCCAAACAGTGCTCTACCTCCAAGACTCTTACTACATGAGGCTAGCCCTAAAGCTATTTCGGAGAGAACCAGCTATCTCCAAGTTCGATTGGAATTTCTCCGCTACCCACACCTCATCCCCGCACTTTTCAACGTGCGTGGGTTCGGGCCTCCATTCAGTGTTACCTGAACTTCACCCTGGACATGGGTAGATCACCTGGTTTCGGGTCTACGACCACATACTCATTCGCCCTATTCAGACTCGCTTTCGCTGCGGCTCCGTCTTTCCGACTTAACCTTGCATGGGATCGTAACTCGCCGGTTCATTCTACAAAAGGCACGCCATCACCC
>NZ_QXIR01000068.1 GCF_003581585.1 Bacillus salacetis | reverse complement strand
TTTTTCTACACTTGTCCGCAACGCAGGTCATATGGCTATTCGGAAAGAATGCCAGGTAAATAAGGAGTGGGCAAAAACCATTTAGACACCTTCTATAGTTTCCAATGATTCACAACAAACTATGATGTTCAGTGAGTATATGGGATTATAATATCATCGTTATCCTTTTATCACCCCCTTGATTGGAGTGGAAGGTGCGTGACCTCCTGCGGAATCAGCGGGACTCGTCTAGTTTCAGCGGCCAACGACTAGCGGATTTCGGTCCCTCTCCTTGCGATAAGTCATCATCGACTCGCTAGCTCGTCGTGATTCCTATATCTCATGCGAGAGCCCTCCAATCCGTACGTCGTTGAACGGCCGCTTCCACATTTGGCAGGTGAGACCCCGCAGGCGCTGCCGAGGAGGCTCAACGCCCGCCCCACGGAGTCGCGTACCTGGAACGGAAATCAACACTTTTTCATAAAATCTCAAGTGAAAAAGGCATAATCGCTCATTGAATTGAACGATTATGCCTTTTTAATTTTTCTTGTACTTTTTCATTAGTCCTGGAAACGATTCTTTTTCTTCTTCACGTCACCTGTGGTGAATTCGACCATTTCGGTGCTCGTCCTGTTCCCTTTTTTCTGATTATCATTACGCTGTGCGTTTCCGTTGCCAGACTTTGTGCGTCCCATGCTCATCTCTCCTTTGATTTCTTTCACTTATAGTATGAAGAGACCCTCATGGAATTATGCAGGCAGGCACAGACACTGTTTCCGTCTTGACTTGATCGCGGTAGTAAAGCAGGGATTCTTCGATGATTTCATGAATGAAGTTACTATCTAGGTCAGGGATCAGTTCTTTCGCTATACACCAGGCATTTTCTTCAATCCGCAAAGCGATCTGCTTTCGTTCGAAGTCTTCCGCTGTATCCATCCTGTCTGCCAATCCCTCAAGTTCTTGGTCCTCTGCATGTCCCAGTTCATGGGCAAAGACGACGGTAAAATATTCATAAAAGTATTCAAGCGACTTGAAAAGCATTTTACATTGCCTTTTAATTTCATCAATATACATCGTAATAGTGTCTGTGCCCATGTTGTACTTTCCCCCGGCAATCCGCTTGCCAGGGAAATTGCTCTCGAGAATCACATTGACACGGCTGCCTGCTCTTGCCTGCAAGGTACTTGTGATTTGCTGCAATTTACTGTCTACTTCCAAATCCAACACACCTTTTTTAAGTATTCAGGTTAAACCTGAGTGATTTACGTTATAGTCTAGTCTATTCCTTTTTAATTCAAACATGAATTTTTCAGGACAAAATCCACTTCCTATTACAATAACCGGTAATGAAAGAAAAAAAACGTACCAGGCACCAGATGCCTAATACGTTGACCACGCTTTCTCATATTTCTGGATCAAGATGGGGTTCATTAAGGTGTTGATCTCAAGTTCCACAGGATTCCCCTTCTGATCGGCAATGGAAGAATCAATATCTTTTCCGAAGGTTCCCAACCCTTTAAGGACTTCTTCTGTTAAAAATTTCGTCTCTTTTTCCAAGTCAAGGCTGGAAAGAGAGATATCTTCTCGCCCGGCCAGAACAAATCCCCAGTCCCCGAAACTCGGTATATCCACATGCAGATTTTCTGTTTTCAGCCCTGCTGATTGAATCGTCTTATCAATCGTCCAGTATACTTCTGTTGCAAAAGTCGGGCTCGTACTCTGGACCATCAAGGCTCCGCCTGGGGGAAGATGGTTTCGGATAAGCTGGTAGAATTCCAAGGTGTACAGCTTGTTCAATGATTCATTATTGGGATCAGGCAAATCGACCAGGATGACATCATAAAACCCCTCTGCATTTTCTAAAAAGGTAAAGGCATCCTGGTTGATCACTTCCACCCTTTCATCCTCAAAGGCATGCTCATTAAGCTCAGAGATAGACGGATTCGTTCTTGCCAGCTCGACAACCTTGGGATCAAGATCCACAAGGGTGATCTCTTTGACCTCGTCATACTTCCTCAATTCCCTGATGGCAAGCCCGTCACCACCGCCAAGGATCAACACTTTTTCTTTGCTTTCTGCAGCAGCCATTGGTGTATGGACCAGGGTTTCATGATATCGATACTCATCGGAGGAACTGAACTGCAGCTGCCCATCCAGGTACATCCGCAGGTCTCCTTGCTCTTTCGTCAAAATGATCTGCTGATAACTGGTGTTCTCAGAATGAATAATGGGATCCCGATACAGCTTTTGTTCAAATGAGAACGCCATTTCCTCGCCCCAAAATACACCGGAAAACAGAAATATCAATACCAGGATGCCCGCTGTACCATGTTTTTTTAACGATGCGATTTCATCTCTAAAATAAAACATGAGCCAAAGGGCAACGATCACGTTCACCAGGGCAACAACAAAGGCCGTTTTAACAAGGCCCAGCTGAGGCCTTAATAAAAACACAAACAGCAGCCCGCCAATCAGACCGCCTGCATAGTCAGAAAAAAGCACCCTGGCTGTACTGCGGTTCAAGGTTTCACCGATCTCATTGGCCTTCCGGATCAAAATCGGCAGTTCCACCCCAGTCAATGCTCCCACTATGGCAGTCACCGCATAAAGGAAAAAGGCATCGGACCCCTCACTGAAAAAGGCGGTTACGCCGAATAAGGTGAATATGGAGAGTCCGCCAATCAAGCCGATCAGCAGCTCGATCCAGATGAACGAGACAATCAGATTCCTGGTTACCTTCTCGCTGACTGACGCTCCGATTCCCATTCCTGTCAAAAAGAGCGAAATGGTCAGCGTGTATTGCTTTACACCGTCTCCAAGTATGTAGGATCCCGCTGCACCAAACAGGACTTCAAAGATAATCCCGCAAATCGAGACAATCCCTGAAGCCCAATAAATTGCTTTTGTTTTTCGAATTCCGTCGTTTTCCACTAATAGGTCCCCTTTTTGGTGATTTCCGCTCGGAGGATGCGCAAGCCCGCGGGACAGGCATCCTCAAGCTTCAATCAACTTGCAAAAACAAATTCCGGATTAAACTTAAGGTGAAACGTTAATTTTGTATGGAGCTGATCAAGGCGCTCCAGCTCCACCGCCTAGCCCCTCGGGGTCAAATAACCCGAAGTGAATAAAAGGGAAAGAACCCCTTTTTTCTCTTCGGAACATTTGCCTGTCGGGGCTGA
>NZ_QXIR01000067.1 GCF_003581585.1 Bacillus salacetis | reverse complement strand
TGTTAATGCTGTTTAAAAACGTCCATTTGTTGACGGTATTGTTTGTCCAGGGGTTGACGGATATAATGTCCTTAATAACCCTAAAGAAAGGAAAAGACGCCTTCCATGATGCCGGCCATTACCAGTGGCGCGACGGAAGACGTCCCTCAAACAATATGATTGTTGTAAATGATTATATCATAGTGGAATCCGCCGATAAAGGCGTTTTTTATTAAATGTGCAGAAAAGGTTCCTTGTCCCTGTTGTAATCATCAGGACTTCAAGGTCATTGGTTCAAGGGAGAGAAAGTTAAAAGATGAAAGAGGCATGGCCAGAACGTTTATTATCAGGAGACTGCGTTGCCAGCAGTGCAACAAGATTCACCACGAGCTTCCTGACTTAATGATCCCATATAAACGATACGCTGCAGATGTCATTGAGGAAACCATTTTCCAAACAGCCCACCTGACGGTGGCAGCGGATGAATCAACGATTTACGGGTGGAGGAAATGGTTTTCTACCTTGATTGATTACTGGTTGTTTATTCTTCAATCCTTACTGATTCAATTTGAGCAGAATGAGACCCCAACGGTCGACTTGTCCAGTCGTCTGTTGCCTGTACATAAACGAATTGGACAATGGTTTGGCACAGCAAGTGGATGGCTGGGGAAAATTGTCCATCCAGTTGCAAATCATCATTTTTGGATACATACCCGTTCTGCGTTTTTGTCCGCTACTCCATGATTTACACTTCAATTATCAAGAAAAAAGGAGTGTTAACAATGGGTAGAACAAAAGCAGAAGAAATGGCAACGAATCGCTTTCAAATGATTGCGCCGTTATTAGATGAAGAATTGGATAAGCAGGAGCGAGGAAGACTCATCAAGCAAATCTGTATGAGGCACGGACTTTCAGAACGCACCATTCGACGCTATATATCGCAGTTTAAGGAAAAAGGCTTTGAGGGTTTAAAACAAAAACCTTATCGTTCAGTTCCGGAAGAATTACAGGATCAAGTGCTTGAACAGGCTATCTTACTGAGACGTGAAGTGCCAAGTAGGAGCATTGCCTCCATTATTCAAATCCTCGAGTGGGATGGCCTTGTAGAAAAAGGTGTACTGAAACGATCAACACTGCAGGAGCGTCTCGCCAAACGTGGTTATAGTTCACGGCAAATGAAAATGTACCATGAAACATCTGGAGCTGTCCGCCGTTTTCAGAAGCGTTGTCGCAATGCCTTATGGCATTCTGATATTAAATACGGACCTTATTTACCGATTGGACCGAACGGTACGAAAAAACAAGTATATATGGTAGCTTTTTTAGACGACGCGACTCGATTTCCTCTTCATGTGGCATTCTACCCTATGCTTGATGCCCGTTGTGTTGAAGATGCTTTTCGTGAAGCTGTCAGGAAACATGGGGTTCCTGAAAGTGTTTACTTTGATAACGGTAAGCAGTACCGGACGAAGTGGATGGCCAGAACCTGTTCCAAGTTAGGTACGCGGCTTCTTTATGCCCGTCCCTACTCTCCTGAATCGACCGGTAAAGTAGAACGTTTTAATCGCACATTCGAAGAGTTTTTAAACGAGGTAAAACTAGAAAACCCTCAAACTATTGAAGCGTTAAATCAATGGTTAGGTGTATGGCTGGATGAGCGTTATCTTCATAAGCCGCATTCAGCTTTAGAGAATAACATCACCCCGTTAGAGGCTTATCGCAGTGAAAGTACGCCCATTCGTCACGTTTCTGCAGAAGAGCTCGCTCATGCATTCCTACATTCAGAAACAAGGAAAGTCGATAAGTCTGGCTGTATCAGTTTTCAGGATGAAAAATATGAAGTAGGTATCAATTTCGTGGGTTGTAAAGTTGAAATTACCTATGATCCTCAAGATACTACAGAACTAACCGTGGATTATCAGGGATATGATAGTTGGAAAGCAAAAAGAATGGTGATTACAGAGAGAACAGGAAAGAGACCATCTCTTCCGGAAAAGATGATAAAGGAACCTGCCGGTTCTTCAAGACTTCTCCAGGGAGCTAAGAAACCTAACCAGGCAAGAAAGGCAGCCGCCATTACACCTTCTGTCCCAGCCGTGAGTTTCCGTCATATCAGCAAAGGGGGAACGAGTCATGTTTGAGTCCTTCTTTGAGATGAGCCATACGCCATTTTCCCGCAGTATTCCAACGACTGAACTCTATGAATCTACTCAGCTCGAAGAGATTATTGGGCGACTGAACTATGCCGCAGAACGTCAGCTTTTCGCTATCATGACTGGTGAGTGTGGGCTTGGAAAAACGACAGCTATTCGCAGGTTTACAGACCAACTGGATCCATCGCATTTTAAGCTGATTTATTTATCAGATTCTAAGCTGACACCACGTCACTTCTATAAAGGAATGTTAGAACAGTTGGGCCTCGAAGCAAAGTTCTACAGAGGAGATGCCAAGCGCCAATTACATCGTGAAATCGAATTAATGAAAGGCATTCACAAGATAACGCCTGTGGTTGTGGTCGATGAAGCCCATCTGCTTGATCGTGAAATGTTAGAGGAAGTCCGTTTCCTTTTAAACTTCCGTATGGATGCGCAAAGTCCCATGGCATTGATTATGGTGGGACAAACTGAGCTTTGGGATCGCCTTCAGCTTCAGTCCTTCGCAGCAATCCGTCAGCGCATTGATATCCAGTTTAAGCTTGATCATCTTGACAGAGCAGAAACAGAGCAATATATGAATAAGCATTTAAGCTATGCCGGTGTTGAACGAGATATTTTTAGTGATCTAGCCCTTGATGAGATTTTCAGTTATTCGAGTGGTGCATCAAGACTGATCAATAAACTGGCGACACATTGTCTTCTGTTCGCAGCTCAAAACGGCTCAAGAATCATTGATGATCGTATGGTCAAGAAGGTGATTGAAGGAGAACTTGCATGAAGAAAAGCCGTTGGAAGAGTATGTACTTTGATGAGACACTTGATTGTTGGATTGTTAATTGGGGAGATCAAAAAGGTTACAAACTGAGGTGTGGTGAATGGTTCGAGCTGAACCTCGGTTATGGCAAGGTGTTGTCATGCCGGCTTGAGCTCGGCAGAGATTGGTACATCATCACCGGCAGTCATGAAGTCCGTTTTTATTTGAAGCAAAATGAAACCTATGAGGTAGATTTATAGATGTTCTGGGGAGGCCTTACAAGCCTCCCTTCTGTATCTTTAAGTGGCAATAAATCCGTCAAATTAAGGACAAATTGAGCCGTCAGTTTCAGGACATTATAGAGCGTCATTAACA
>NZ_QXIR01000066.1 GCF_003581585.1 Bacillus salacetis | reverse complement strand
TAGGATGTGAAGAGAAATAAACTAATGTTGATTGGAAAAAGAATAAAAATATTCTACTGCTCTGAAAGACTGGTTCATTCAGGTTTTTGGGTCTTAAGAACTTATTTGATTAGGACTAAAAGCACATTGGGGTGTTTTGGATTAGTTCCATAGGGGTAGCTTTGATATCGTGCTGAATTTTTAAATTTTTTTTAAAAAAGGTGATCCGAATTCAGTTTCTATTCGTTAGCTCTTTGAAAATATGAAAATAAAAAGGAGGACAGTTAAAAAAAAATAAAATAAGTGATCCAAACTGAAACAACCCACGTTAGCTCTATGAAAATATAAAACGGTAAAAAAAGGAGGAAATAGTTTTTAAAAAACTTTCTATGAAAAAGTGATCCAAGATTGAAACGGCCACGTTAGCTTAACAGAATACAAAAAAACAAAAGAGGAGATGGAAACATATGAAGAATAAGAATCTACTTAAAAAAGTTGCAGCACCAGTACTCGGATTATCATTGATCATCCCGGCAGCGGCCCAGGCAGAGGAGGCGCCGACAGTCGTGACACCGGCATCGGATTTGCGTACGACTCTTGACCAGTTATTGTCTGAACACTTTGTATTGGCAGTCGATGCAATGGTCAAGGATTATAATGATGCACCGGATGAAAAGCAGGCTTATGATGCATTGAACCAAAATGCTCTGGATATGACACCGGCCATTGCTTCCATCTACGGTGAAGAGGGAGCGAAGAAATTCCAGGAAATTTTCGCAGGCCATCTTGATTACTCTGATGATTTCGTAGAAGCGGCACAGTCCGGTGACGAAGAAGCGAGAAAAGCAGCTGAGGCGGAAGTGACGGAATTCGTCAATGAATTCTCTGCATTCCTTAGTACCGCAACTGAAGGAAACCTGCCTGAAGATGCAGCAAAGGAAGTCCTTAGAGCACATGAAAATGATGTTGTCGAAGCGTTTGACGATTATGTAGAAGAGGACTACAAAGGATATTATGAGAATTTCATGGAAGGCTATGACAGAATGTTCGATATCAGTAAAGCGCTGTCAGGAGCCATTGTCATGCAGATGCCAGACAAATTTGAAAACACGAAAGTCGATGCTCCTGCTGCTGAATTACGTTCTACCCTGAATAAACTGACTGCAGAACACTTTGCTTTGGCAGCGATGAGCATGCAAAAAGGTGTGAACGGTGCTCCGGATTACGATATCGCTACTTGGGCTGAAGATATGAACACGGAAGAATATACAGCAGCCATCAAGTCTATCTATGGCGAAGAGGGTGCAATGCAATTCAAGAAACTTTGGACAAGCGATCATATCAATGCACAAGCTGAGTTGGTTTCCGCAACAGTAGCTGGTGACGAAGCAGCTGCGAAGGAAGCGCGTGAAAGCCTGACAATGTTCACAAAAGAATTTGGCGCTTTCCTTGCAACCGCAACCGAAGGAAACCTGCCTGAAGATGCAGCTGTCGATGCCCTTATGACACATGAAGATCAAGTCGTAAAAACTTTTGACAGTTATGTTGCTGAAGACTATGAAACCAGCATGGCTACTTTCCGTGAAGGATATGCCTTCACATTCGGAATCGGGAAGGCCTTGGGAGATGCAATTGTAAAACAGATGCCGGATGAATTTGCAGCATCAGATATGCCAAGCCAAATGCCTAACACTGGTATGGGCGGTGCAGCAGAGAAGCCGATGCCGATGGCAGCATGGATTGCATTTGCTGCAGCAGTTCTTCTTGCTGGAGGATATCTGATCAAAAGTAAATTTGCTGATCAACAATAATGAATAGGGAGGGGAGTTTCACAGCTCTCCTCTTTTTCCTATATTACAGGAGGGAAAATGGATGAAGAAACGATTGACTGTATCCATGATAGGATTGGCTGCAGCCGGCATCATCGGGTATCAGGCTTTTGCCCGGGAAGACACGGGGGCCATACCGCAATCACCGCCAAAAATGGAGAAGGCTGCACAAATGGAGGAGACAAAGGCTTCTGAAATACAGGAGGCAGTTAAGCCAGGGGCACATCAAGAGGAGGAATTTGTTCTTCTTGACTCTTTACAAAAGAAAAAAGCCGAGCTGGAAAGTGAACTAGAGATTCAAGAAGAGGGAATTATCCCAGCCCGGATCAAGATTCCAAGTATGGATATTGACACTGAAGTCATTTCTGTGGGACTTCTTGAAAATGGGGAGATGGCAGTTCCGGAAGAAACAGAAATCACAGGCTGGTATGATAGAGGAGTCAAGGCAGGTGCGGAAGGGAACGCGGTCATTGCCGGCCATGTGGACAGCCAGGAAGGACCCGCGATTTTCTTCTATCTGAAAAACATGGAGATCGGGGAGGAAGTGACCGTATCCGATGAGAGTGGAAAAGAACTTACTTTCAAAGTTAAAGCAAAAGAAAGCTATAAGGATGAAGAGGCTCCGATTGAAAAAATATTCGGACCCGATAAAGAAAGAAATTTGAATTTAATAACGTGTACAGGGACCTTCAACCATGATGAACATCTTTACCCTGACAGGCTGGTAATCTATACCGAGCTTGTTGAAGAACAAGAAGCAGAGCCGTATCCAAAACCTGAATCACCAGGAAGTGTGGAATATGATCTTGGTTCTATTTCATGGCATTCTGTCCAGGCAGATGACATCATAGGATACAGAATCTACAAACAAACAGCTCCGGGTGAAGATTTTGAACATATCGCCAGCGTATCAGCGCATGAAAGGAAGAACTACTTCGACAAGGAGGCCGAAAAAGGGTCTTCATACTATATCACTTCAGTGAATATTGCTGAAAAAGAATCGAAAAAATCCGCTGTTGTAACAGCCGAGTAATGGTATGAAACTTTCCTCATCCCTCTTTCGTATAACTAATAAGAAGAATTCAGGAGGGGTATTATGAGTGATGTTTTGTACTTCGCAGACAATTTCTTTTCCTCAGGCAGAACAGAAATTTATAATGCAGAAAAAGAAGTAGTCGGAGAACTTGACTTAAAGAGTGCCTTTTCAGCAAGTGTAGACGTATTGAACAATGATGGAAGCATCATGGCAAGCGGTAAGTTTCCCTTTATGGGAAACCGCTGGGTCGTCGCAGGCAAGGAAGGCGAAGATATCGGGGAATTGAGACAGAAATGGGCTTTTTTCACAAAAAGATTTCAGTATCAATCATTAGGAAAAGGAATTTTCTCCATAGAGTCAGAAGCCTTTTCCAAAGAGTATACCATCCTGGATGATCAAGGAGCAGTCATATGCAGCTTCGAAAGAGTAAGCGGGTTCTTTTCTACACCTGCCTATAAATTAGAGAACTTCTCAGAATGTCTTAGCAATCAGGAACTTGTCACTGTGGTCATGGGCGTCAACGCCATCCAAAAAAGGAATAATGCTGCTGCAGCTACTTAATGGGTGCCAGTCACTTCCCGGAATTTGTCGAACTCCAAACAAATTCCGGGAATTTTTTTGTTAAGGCAATTGTAGTAGCAGGGGTCATAAGCCAATCCGTCAAGAAGGGAAAAGGGCCCCCTTCCCGCCGGCTTGTCTGATGCCTGTCGGGGCTGATCAAGGCGGTTCCGCTTTAGGTCATCCAGCTCCACCGCCTAGCCCCTCGGGGTCATAAGCCAATCCGTCAAGAAGGGAAAAGGGCCCCCTTTCCGCCGGCTTGTCTAATGCCTGTCGGGGCTGATCA
>NZ_QXIR01000065.1 GCF_003581585.1 Bacillus salacetis | reverse complement strand
TTCCTTTTATTCTCTTCGGGTTATTTGACCCCGAGGGGCTGGGCGCTGGAGCTGGATTGACTAAAAAGCGGAAGCGCCCTGATCAGCCCCGACAGGCAAATGTTCCGAAGAGATAAAAGGCGCTCTTTCCTTTTATTCTCTTCGGGTTATTTGACCCCGAGGGGCTGGGCGCTGGAGCTGGATTGATAAAAAGCGGAAGCGCCCTGCTCAGCCCCGACAGGCAAATGTTCCGAGGAGATAAAAGGCGCTCTTTCCTTTTATTCTCTTTGGGTTATTTGACCCCGAGGGGCTGGGCGCTGGAGCTGGATTGATAAAAAGCGGAAGCGGCCGTCCAGCAATCATGCTGTTCAACCGCTTCCGCCTGTTCTTATAATGAATAGTTTGGTGCTTCTTTTGTAATCTGCACATCATGCGGATGGCTCTCGCGAAGGCCCGCGCCTGTCATCCTGATGAACTGAGCTTCTTCCCTTAAGGCTTGGAGATCTTTCGCCCCGCAGTAGCCCATCCCTGATCGAAGTCCGCCAATCAGCTGGTAAAGTGTGTCTGCAAGCGGTCCTTTATAAGGAAGCCTGCCTTCGATTCCCTCAGGAACAAACTTTTTGTTTTCTTCCTGGAAGTAACGATCTTTTGATCCCTTCTCCATCGAGCTGACTGAGCCCATGCCACGGTATACCTTGAAGCGTCGTCCTTGGAAAATCTCTGTTTCCCCTGGGCTTTCAGTTGTTCCAGCCAAAAGGCTTCCGAGCATGACCGCATGCCCTCCTGAAGCCAGCGCCTTTGCAATATCGCCTGAGTATTTGATTCCGCCATCGGCAATGATGGCCTTACCATGCTTTCTTGCTTCTGTTGCACAATCATAAATCGCTGTGATCTGTGGTACACCGACCCCAGCTACAACGCGTGTTGTACAGATAGAGCCAGGTCCGATTCCCACTTTGACAACATCAGCACCCGCTTCAAATAATGCTCGTGTAGCTTCCGCAGTAGCAACATTTCCGGCAATGATATTCAATTCAGGGTATTGTTCCCGAATTTCCTGTACTACTTTAAGGACCCCTGCTGAATGGCCATGGGCTGTATCAATGACGATGGCATCGACTTGTGACTTCACAAGGTGCTCAACCCGTTTCATTGTATCTCCGGAAACCCCGACTGCAGCACCGGCAAGCAAACGGCCGAACTTATCTTTGGCGGAATTGGGGAATTCAATCACTTTTTCAATATCCTTAATAGTGATAAGACCTTTCAAGACACCATCTTCATCAATTAATGGCAGCTTTTCAATCTTATACTGCTGGAGGATTTTTTCTGCCTCATTTAAGGTAGTTCCTACCGGTGCTGTTACTAAATTTTCTTTAGTCATGACATCTGAAATCTGGATCGAATAATCCTGGATAAAACGCAGGTCCCGGTTAGTGAGGATTCCTACAAGCTTCTGTTCTTCGAAGTTATTAACAATTGGTACACCTGAGATTCGGTACTTGCCCATCAGATGTTCAGCATCGAATACTTGATGCTCTGGAGATAAGAAAAATGGATCGGAAATGACTCCGCTTTCTGAACGTTTTACTTTATCCACTTGTTCAGCTTGCTGCTCGATACTCATGTTTTTATGAATGATGCCTAAACCGCCCTGCCTTGCCATGGAAATGGCCATTTCAGCTTCTGTGACTGTGTCCATACCCGCACTGATTACTGGAACATTCAAATTCAGAGTATCCGTCAAACTTACCTTTATGCTGACATCCTTAGGTAAAACTTCTGACTTCGCAGGAAGCAGCAGCACATCATCGAACGTTAAACCCTCTTTAGCAAATTTCGTTTCCCACATCTTTCTTGTCCCCCTTTTCCAAAAATATTATTAGTAGGTTATCAATTGGTTAAAATACTGTCAAGGTGATATTTATTAGTTAGATTATTCGGATAACTTGGAGGTTTTAAAATGGTGTCCACCTCATCTGTCTGGGAATCATTAAGTTGTTTTCATTCTGCCGAAATGACGCAAAAATATTTAAGGAAATGTTACCAAAAAACAGCTCTTAAAGAAGCTGATATGCAAAGCTATAATAACTGCTATCCGTTTATCTATTATCTGGAACAAGGTGAGCTGTATTTCAAGCAGGCCCAGCTCACTCCTCTATCGATTCAGCCAATTCTGTTGTTTTATGGGTACATACATTTAATTAAAGCCTGTGTGCTGACTATCGATCCTTATTACCCGCAGAATACTTCAGTACTTGCTCATGGAGTGACCAGCCGCAAGAGAAAGAAACAGCAATACAGTTTTCTGAAAGACGAAATAAAGATTCAAAAGAATGGTTTGCTTTCCCACTTTGCCCAGGAAATGTTTCACGTGAAACACCTTGAAGCCGAAAAATTTCAAATGGGAGATCTTTTATCGCAAATACCTGAAATGAATGACACATTTCAAATGGTCCTTGCGAAACGAACACATTTTCCCTTATCCCGGCAAGATAATCTACTCACTTTTGGGGACAGAACCCTTGATCATTACCATATGTCCAGAGAAAGGCTGTCACACTTCTTAAAAGAAAAAACGAATAATAAAATCGATGTCTATAATGGAAGTCTGCAGATACTCACACCGGAACTAGTTGAACTGCCGCCAATACGATTAAATATCCGGGATAACAGCTATTCAATACCGGTCGATCGATCGGACGCCTATACTCTGCCTGAGCCGATTATCCACTATCTGCTCCTTTACAATTTAAGTATGATTGCCAGATATGAAACAGAATGGTGGAGTGAGCTCCTAAAATCCAACTCTTCTGATGACTATCCAATCATCAAGAACTTTCTTTGTCTTTCCCTCGAAAAGCCGCCAATCTTGATAAAGAACTATCTATTCTCAAAGTTGCAGGAGGGAATAAATTGAACAGAAAATCAAAAAGCGTGAATTCAACATAGAATTCACGCCAACATCACTAGAGAAGTTTATCCAGATCTTCTTTTATCTTATGGGGAGAAGTTTGCGGTGCGTATCTCTTTACCACATTTCCCTCTTTGTCAACAAGAAACTTCGTAAAGTTCCACTTCACTTCTGATGTCATCAAGCCTTTTTTCTCTTTTATTAAGAACTTAAATAATGGGTGTGCGCCAGATCCTTTCACATCCACTTTAGAAAACATAGGGAAACTGACACCATAATTCACCTTGCAAAATTCCATAATTTCATCATCATTATCGAATTCCTGGTTCATAAATTGATCTGATGGAAACCCAAGAACCGTTACACCTTTATCCTTGTATTCCTCATAGAGGGACTGCAGTTCATCGAATTGAGGTGTAAATCCGCATTTACTGGCAGTGTTCACAATGATAATTGCCTGGCCTTTATATTCGCTTAATGAAACTTCATCCCCATTAGGTTTCAACGCACTAAAATCGTAAATCGAAGACATTACCATCTCTCCTTTACCTTGTATATTCTAAGATTACGGGAAAGGCAATGGGATATCAACTTTGAATGTCCTTGGTGATAGACTAAATGTGCTTTTAAATTATGTATGAGTTTAAGTTTTTTTGCTTAGAAAAAAGGTATGCGCCAAATTCGAAAGCTTCCTTTACGCATAAACTGATCACGATGAGTCAGAACAGCTTTTTATAATTACATTAATAGCTTTTTCGAAATCCTGTATTAGTAACTTTTGAGGTTATGCTGTTAGAACAGTTGGTGCTTAGGAGAAACTAACCTTTGAAAATATATTGGAAAAAATATTATCCATTAATTATGTGCCTGGCGAAGTTCTACTCTCAGGGGCAACCCCCAACTACCGTCGG
>NZ_QXIR01000064.1 GCF_003581585.1 Bacillus salacetis | reverse complement strand
TGCCGATGGTAGTTGGGTCTCCCCCTGTGAGAGTAGGACGTCGCCAGGCAATCAAAGAGTACCCGAAGGGGTGCTCTTTTTTGTATACATACTAAGATTCTAAATACCTGGATTGTTAAAGTTGCTAGACATTAGACAAACCTTCATTGAAAGTTACTGATTTAAATGTCTATATCAAAAATTGACCTAAAGGATAAGAAAACGATTCTTAGCTGTAAAAAGGATTTGATGCATAAATCCTAATTTGGATGCAAAAGCATCCGGTTTTGGTGCATAACTTTCAATTTAGATGCAAAACCAGCCGAATTTGATGCATACCGCCCCAACTCCGTGCATAACTCCAATTTTTCAGCCATGCTCATGAGGATTCGACGAGCGGAGCAGACTTAATGTGAATTAAAACTCCATTATTATTGCAGTCCCCTCTTGTTATAAAACGATCCTCTAATAGCTAACGCAAAAACCCCTCAATCTCTGAAGGGTTATTCATGGGTTTTTTCTAACGCCAGCCTGATCCCGAAAACTATTAATACTAAGCCTGTCATGCCTTCAATAACTTTAGTTGTTCCTGGTTTTTTCATAAAGGTACTGATTTGGTTAATCAAGAAGAGATAAAGCATGAACCATGCTGACGTCAATAGGGCATATGTGGCTCCCATTAAAATGAAGGGCATCAACGGGTCGCTTCCTTTATTCACGAACTGGGGGAGAAAGGTAAGAAAGAAAACAGCTACCTTCGGGTTCAAAATATTTGTCAGGAAACCCTGTTTGAAATAGGATTTGTTTTTAAATTTGGTGTGTGAGAGAGCATTTTCAAATGTATTATGCTTAATGGCCCATAATGACTTGATTCCTAAATAGATCAAGTAGAGAGCACCTGCATATTTGAATACGGAAAACAGGAATGCGGATTTTACTATGACCGCAGATAGTCCTGCTACCGCTGCGAGTGTATGAATAATCAGCGCACATATGGTGCCGTACAAGGTTTTCATTCCATTTGGACTGCCGCCGGAAAGTGTGTTTCTAGTAATGATTGCTGTATCGGGTCCGGGGAGAAGGATCAGCATGATTGACATAATGATGAACAAGAAGTAATTCTCCAATATTTGGCCTCCATTCAAATAAATTCCTATAAGAATAACACACCTTGAATGCGAATAATGTCTAATAATGAAGAGATTCCAACTGAATTCTTTTAACCTGCTACCAGGGACTGGAATAAAATAAATGATTTCTGAATATTTTTATAATATAATAGAGTTACACCTAATAGAAAACGCTTACATAACTTCGGAGAACCACATACAGAATAAATATCTGGAGGGGATTTCATGATTTATGCACAGCCGAATAAAGAAGGATCTAAGGTGGAGTTTAAGAAGAAGTATGACAACTATATTGGCGGAGAATGGGTAGCTCCTGTTAAAGGGGAATACTTTGAAAATATCTCTCCTGTTAACGGAAAGGCATTTTGTGAGATTGCCAGATCCACGTCTGAAGATGTTGAACTTGCACTGGACGCTGCTCATGAAGCCAAAGATGCGTGGGGAAAAACTTCTGCCGCCGAAAGGGCTGTTATCCTTAATAAAATCGCTGATAGACTGGAAGAGAATCTGGAAATGCTCGCAGTTGCCGAGACTTGGGATAATGGAAAGCCTGTCAGAGAGACACTGAATGCCGATCTGCCGCTTGCCATTGATCACTTTCGCTACTTTGCGGGATGTATCCGTGCGCAGGAAGGGAGTATTGGTGAAGTAGATACCGATACGGTTGCTTACCATTTCCATGAACCTCTGGGAGTCGTAGGCCAAATCATTCCATGGAACTTCCCGCTGTTAATGGCGACTTGGAAGCTGGCGCCTGCACTTGCAGCTGGAAACTGTGTTGTATTGAAACCGGCAGAGCAAACACCGGCCAGCATCATGGTGATGATGGAACTGATCGCCGACCTGCTGCCTAAAGGGGTAGTGAATATCGTCAATGGTTTTGGAGTGGAAGCAGGAAAGCCGCTTGCCACCAGCCAAAGGGTTGCAAAAGTGGCGTTCACTGGTGAAACCACTACCGGCCGCCTGATCATGCAATATGCTTCACAGAATCTAATTCCGGTCACTTTGGAACTTGGAGGAAAATCACCAAATATCTTCTTTGAAGATATTATGGCACAAGATGACGATTTCCTTGATAAAGCAATTGAAGGCTTTGTTCTATTTGCATTGAACCAGGGAGAAGTTTGTACATGTCCTTCCCGTGCTCTAATCCACGAGTCAATCTATGATAAGTTCATGGAGCGTGCGCTTGAAAGAGTCAAAGCAATCAAGCAAGGAAATCCATTGGATACTGAAACAATGGTGGGTGCCCAAGCCTCAACAGAACAATTAGAAAAAATCTTATCCTATATTGATATTGGTAAACAGGAAGGCGCCGAAGTCCTGACTGGCGGGAACCGTAACCATCTTGAAGGTGAGTTTGAAGGCGGCTATTATGTGGAACCGACGGTCTTCAAAGGGAATAACAAGATGCGCATCTTCCAGGAAGAGATCTTCGGTCCGGTCGTATCCGTGACAACTTTCAAAACGGCAGAAGAGGCACTTGAAATAGCGAATGACACACTTTATGGATTGGGTGCCGGTGTCTGGTCAAGGGATATAAACACCGCCTACCGTTTTGGCAGAAGCATTGAAGCCGGCCGTGTATGGACCAACTGCTACCATGCCTATCCTGCACATGCTGCCTTCGGAGGTTACAAGATGTCAGGGATTGGCAGGGAAAATCACAAGATGATGCTGAGCCATTACCAGCAGACAAAGAATCTCCTTGTCAGCTACAGCCCTCAGAAGTTAGGTTTCTTTTAATCCTCGACTAAAAAAGGAGGATAAATATGTTGGATGTTAAAAAAGTGGTTGCTACGGAAGATGCGTCCGAACTTATCTCAAGGCTGAAAGATAAACACGGCCCCCTCCTGTTCCATCAATCAGGAGGATGCTGTGATGGAAGCTCGCCCATGTGCTATCAGGAAGGAGACATGCTCATAGGCGAGAGTGACGTTCTGCTAGGATATATCGATGAATGCCCTTTCTATATCTCCAAAGCACAATATGGTTACTGGAAACACACACAGTTAATCATAGATGTAGTCAAGGGAAGAGGGGGGATGTTTTCGCTTGAAGGCCCTGAAGGAGTCCGGTTCTTGACGAGATCAAGAGTATTTACAGAAGAAGAAAAATCAAAGATATAAGAGGGGAACGACCCGTCAAAAGGCGGGTCGTTTCTCATTGTGTCCTATGAAGCCCCGGGTTCTATAGAGTTGGCTATCTGAACCAATGTACCGGGAAGCATCATTTCGGAGACTCTTTTATTAATGCTCAGCATGTACTGCAAGTTTCCTCTTTCAAAGACCAGGACATTGAAGCCTGAGTGATCCAGGTAAACTGCCTTAGTTCCACGCTCTAGTTGGAGGTTTTTCTTGATTTCCTCCTTCTTGTATTCCACCTTGTGCCGGAGAGGGCGAATGGTGATTTTGTAATGATTATCCGGAACTTTATCGTTGATATATTTAACTTCAAACGAATCTTGTTCTTCTCCATTTAAATCATTGATCCTTCCCATTGCATGGGTGAAAGGTATGGGAGGAACTCTAAGTGGAAGAGCGAGTTCCATTTTAAAATGGGTTTTGAAGTCTTCAGCAGCCTCATCAACAGGTTTATATCCAAGCTCCCTATAAATGTTTTTACTGGTATTTTCAGAAGTTCCGTTTGAAAGAGCAGGGACGGCGGATATCACAAAAAGTATCAGAGGGATCAATACGGTAAAAAAAATGCGTTTCATCAACAGACCACTCCATATTAAAAGTTGGGACTATCTTTCCCGGCAGGTCCATAACTATGCTGATAAGACCGGAAAATTAATTTATGTAAAAAATACCATTGTATTCTTCTATTTAAAATGGTAGTATACTATTACTGTCTCCCACAGAGGCAGGCCAATATATCACTTCTTAAAAAAAGAGTGAAGTCTTGTTGACAGAGTGAATAATTGGTGATAAGATATAAAAGTTGCTCCAATCGAGTAACGAAAAATGAGTAACAAAAAATACTTTTTCGCAGAAGTTGACAT
>NZ_QXIR01000063.1 GCF_003581585.1 Bacillus salacetis | reverse complement strand
ATAGGCCATGAGAAGTTTAACCAGTCGGCGACCTATAATATCGAGTCCAATCTTATAAACTTCTTTATTGCCGATAATCGCTACCAGCTGCAGAATGTGAGCCAGACGAATTCCAGGGAAATGCACAACTATTATGAGAAGCCTTTTTATAATGAGGAGCTTTTTCAAACGATTTGGGAGAAGCTTAGGGAAGAGAAGATCGTTTACGACACAGTTGAAAATCTCAGAAATAAAGATATCTACAAGTTATCTCCCTATAAAGAACTCACACCTCAGCAGCTTGATATTAAAAATGAAATTCTCGATTTCTGCAAAGAAAATATCACCCGGGATGGCAATCATGTAATTGCGATTGAAGGCGACGCTGGATCCGGGAAGAGCGTCCTGTTAAGCTCTTTGTTTAACACCATTCAGGACTTAGCTCATGACAGCAGCTCCTCCCTCCATGGAACGGATAATTACCTCCTCGTGAATCATGGAGAAATGCTGAAGACGTATAAAGGTATTGCTAACAGCCTGCCTAATTTGAAGAAGAAGAGTCTCATGAAACCTACACCCTTCATTAATCAAAAGACAAAAGATGACTCGAAGGCAGATATCGTTTTGGTAGACGAAGCTCACCTTCTCCTTACAAAGGAAGATTCTTATAACAACTTTAAGTATCAGAACCAGCTGGATGAAATCATTAAACGCAGCAAAATCACCATTGTTATTTTTGACCCGAAACAAGTGCTGAAAATTAAAAGCTACTGGGATGATCGATTGCTTGAGGAAATCACAAACCAGTACAATGCAAAAACCGTAAAGCTGACTGATCAGTTGAGGATGAACGCCAATCCTGAAACAATGAGCTGGATTGATCATTTTGTTGCGAAAGAGTTACTTCCCTTACCACCTAAAAAGAAAGATTCTAAGTTTGAACTGAAAATTTTTGAAGAAGCTTCAGCCTTTAAAGAAGCCATTGAGAGCAAGAATGATGAAGTCGGTCTTTCTCGCATCGTCTCAACATTTGATTATCTTCATAAAAAAGATAAGAAGACCTACATCGTAGACGAAGAAGGAATCAACATGCCCTGGAATAGTACGCAAGATAATATCACCTGGGCTGAATATCCGGAATCTATCAAAGAGGTTGGTTCGATTTACACGGTGCAAGGATTTGACCTAAATTATGTCGGTATGGTCCTTGGCCCCTCCGTCGGGTATGATGAAGAAAATGACCGGCTCGTTATTGACCCTTCAAAATATAAAGACACCGGGGCGTTCATTTCAAGAACAGACCTAGCCCCTGAAAAGAACCAGGAGATAAAAGAAGAAATCATCTTGAACTCCATTAACGTTCTGATGAAACGCGGGATCAGCGGCTTATATATCTATGCCACAGATCCGGAGTTAAGGAAAAGGTTACTGGAATTGCAATGCAAAGGAGAAAATCAATATGAGTGATATACAGAGTTTAATTAATTCAGTAAATAAATTCAGGGATGACCGCAACTGGCGTCAATACCATAACCCTAAGGACCTTGCAATCTCCATCTCAATTGAAGCCGCAGAACTCCTGGAGGATTTCCAATGGATTAGCAGCGAAAAAGCACTTCAGGAAAATAAAGAAAACATCCGGGAAGAAATCGCGGATGTTCTCATTTATTCACTGATGCTTTGTTCTGATCTTGAGTTGGATGTTAAGAAGATTGTTGAGGAGAAGTTGGAGAAGAATGGTGAGAAGTATCCGTTTGATATCTACGAGTAAGAATAATTCTATTCCCTATTCCCCCTTACAACTACACTAATGAAAGAAGAGCAAGAAAAAGAGGCAAGACCTGCCTCCAGTACTTTTATCCTTTTGTGTACTGGGGGCAGAGCCCAGTCCTCCTTAGCATATTATATGGAAGCTAATTACACTCCTATTTGCTCAAGTTCTTTGTAATAATTGTCAATTTCTTTGCTGCTTTTTATTATAGGTTTGTTTATTTCTATCCTATTATGCAGGCTAGATACTTCATCTATTAAGTGAAGTACCACCTTTTCTTGATAATTGGATGTACTACTGAGATAAGCCAAGCTTAACGCCATATTCTTTACCGGATCCTCTTCAATTTCAATATCCACCATAATTATATAGTTTTTAGGGATACTTCTAAAATTATCTCTTTCAGCCTTGGTAATTTCCAACCTCGACATTTTTAACATTAATTCTAGTAAAAACAAACTGTCTTGAATTTTTGTTTCAAAATCAAATTTTATGATTTGCTTGTCAATTAATTTAGTTGCTTTATCGGGGGATTGTCCCTCCAAGTTACTAATAAACCTATCTAATCCTTTAAATTCTAAAAAGTCCAATCTATTAGTATTTGTGAAAAGTTTTAAAGCGTCACATGACTTGGGCTCTTGAAAGACTTCTGGTGATTGGTTAATAACTTGAATTAACCTTTTTTTAGTTTCATCAAAGTCTATTACTTTTGTACTTGATATATCGCAACAAGATTTTTCTATATCCTTTATTTCTTTTATAATAAAGTAGCCTTCATCCATTCCAAACTTAAGTAGTTTCTCTATCATTTCCTTACTCCCATACCAATTTCTGTAACGGATCAGATAATTTTCTGAAAACCTTATTCAAGTTTTCGTTAACTTCATACACCTCTGTACCAAGATTATTATCAACTTTTTCAGCAAAATAAAAGTTGGTTTTATCATATATTCCAGCTTTATCGCTAAATACCTTAAGCGCTTGTAAAATGTAAGGACTATGAGTAGTCACTAATACCGGGACTCCATTTTTCACTAGTTCCACTATGATTTTACAATACTCTACTTGCCATTTAGGGTGTAAGTGGATTTCAGGTTCATCAACAATAAATAAACTTCTGTCGTTTAAGATACCCGATTTAACCAACATTTGAATAAGGCTAAATGCTTTTACTCCCGAAGCAATATTGGCAGACTTTATTCTGAATTTCTCGCCATTATATTCTTTTTGGTAAAAAAAATCTCTTTTCTTTTTATTAAAGACTACTTCTCCATCTACGATATTATTAATTTTATTTAGAATAGATTCTTGATACTTTTCCATGTTAGTAATTTCATTGAAATATTCAGAGTTAGCTAGTTTATTTATTATATCTTTTATATGAAAAGGGACAATAGATTTCCTTATGTTGCTAAACTTATTAGCTGTCTTTTCTTCATCTTCTAAAAAAGCTGTACTCCTTTCAATCAAATCATACATTTGTAATATAAAAGGCGTTTCTATATAGGTAACATCATTAAAAAACAATTCCTCTTCACTATAAGATAGGTTTTCTATTATATTTTCTCTAATTGAAACTTCTAGTACATTATCAAGTCCTTCAGAAAACTTAACCCAAGAATCACCTTTACTTAATTTATTCGAAATCTCTGTTCCAAATTCCGACATAAATGCCAGTCTTAATGCATTATTAATGTATTCTTTCTTTTCTCCAGAACTAAAGTAACTAATTTCTTTTATTAATGAAATTAGCTTTGAAATAATTAGTTCTTTTTCTGACTCCTTAAGTTTAGAATCCTCTATAAGGTAAATTCTATAATTCAACAGGTTTTCAATAGATTCAATATCTTTCATATCTAAGTAAAATTCTATTTCTTTCATTAATTTTGGGGGAGAAAATTCTCTTACAAGATTAATTTCTAAACTATCAATATTGGAAAGCCTTCTAACTCTCATAAATATATTATGAAGCAACCTATAAATTTGTCTCTTATTATCTTCATTGAAATCTTGTTCATACCTGCTAAAAGCTTTTATAATAGCGAACATAGTTTTACCTATTGTACTTTTACCAGTGTCATTTTCACCTGCTATTATTGAAAGACCATCGATTTTAACATTAGCGTAGTTAATTAACCCGATATTTTTTAATTCTAAACTCACGACTAGCACCTCATTTCATCTTTCAATCTACACACTCATCATAAGTTTATTCATATACTATTGGTAGTTTAGCATAATTTAACTATTTAGTATTTATATTCTTTAATGACTTATTAATTCCTTTAATTAATATGTCATTATGGTTCAAATAAATTATTGTTGGCTCTAATAATTTCTAACTGCTCCTCCTTAATTTCTCCCTTATAGCTCCATACATAAAATCGGCTTTTAGGAGCTGCCTTCTTGAAGACTCATTAGTTAATTACATATATTCAGCAGGCACTTTGAAGTTATCACTTACTCCTTTCGGTTTAGATGTGATCCTCCTATTCTTATCTTACCCTTTAACTAATAATAATTTTTCTTTTCAATGTGGGTGGCTATAGCTTTAAGAGGTCGTAGAGGAGATAAATAAGTATTTTGAGTCTGGATTGTACCAACCAGGTTAAGCTGCGTT
>NZ_QXIR01000062.1 GCF_003581585.1 Bacillus salacetis | reverse complement strand
GGGAATCCTGGCCTTTATGAACACGATGATGACGATCTCAGAATCCTATTTCCGAAAGAGCATTGTACTGCCATTGATGGAAAAAGGGAAACTGCAGAAAAATTTTATCCCAGGCAGTCAAAGTAAGCGAAAATATTATATGGTGAAGAAGTAATGAGAACCCACTGAGTAGGCATATTGCCGCTTGGTGGGCTTTTTTTGTTGTAATCTTTTAATTGTATAAAACTTCTAACTGATTGTGGTATCTTGGTAATAAAGAGTAATAAAATAGGAGCGTTTATTATGAGTGAAGCAAACGAAAAATTACATAAAGCGATAGAAGAATATGTACAAGTAATGAATGAGAAAAGGGAAGAACTCTTAAAAAGATACCCCCCAGATATTCCAAATAAGGAGTGCCATCATGCCATTATCTCAGGAATAAAAACAGATAATAGTACCGGGTTTAAAGTGAATGATTACACGCCGTTAATGAAAACAAAGTATGAGGAACTGTTTATATGGACACATTCAAAAGATAAAAACTCGTCAATAGTTTCAGAGGTTTCAACAGATATTAAAAACAATAATTATTGGAAGAACATGGGGTATGTAATGAGCTTAGCTCTAGCATATTATTATGATTTTGAGCACACCTCAGATATGAAGTACCATTGGATTTATTACTTTGATCACTTAAAGTCTATAGAAGAAAATGAGTTTCAAAGAGATGATCATATAGGTGAAGGTACTTTCAATGGCTCAATACAAAAGGTGTCCTTTTTTAAAGAGATAGCTCCTTTAATAGAATTGTTATTAAGAGACGATAGGTTTTACACATCACTGAGTATATTTAGCAATTCAGTAGAATGTCATTGGTTTTGCTTCATCTGTGAGCTAAGTAAATCCGACTATAAAAAACACCCTAGCCATGAACCACAATTATGGGAAGAGGCAGAGCTTATCCCAAAAATGGAGGCGGCATTAGTACAAAGTTGTAGAGCGGTAGAAGCAATCTTAGGCAAGCCAGGGAAAAAAGAAGATAAAGCTAAAGTAATTAGAGCAAAAGAGAGATGGCGGGCATTAATAAACTTAGAGCCCGATGACATTTATTTTAAAAAGGGTATAACTAACTTTGATTATTACTATGAACTTTTTGAGTTACGAAATGAAAGTGCTCATAGCTTCGGAGAACTTCCTTTCTCGATATCTAGAAAATTAACGATTGAGGCGCAGTGCTTTTCGTATATGGTAATAATGGCTTATCTAGAGAAACATATGTTAAGTGTTGAGGATGCGAGTAAAGAATTATGTTTAAATTTAGATTTAATAAATCGAGACCCTGAAGACTTCTCAACAGTTAAAACCAATGACTAATATTATATAGAAGAAACTCATCAAACCTTGCTCATCACAATATCGTGATGAGCATTTTTATATTGGGATGGAAACCTAAAGTGCGGATTGAATGGAACATTGGATAAACCCCTATATAAAGCGGTTTGTTATAGGGGGATATATTTTGCGTATTTTTATCCATCCAGCCTCACGGCGACCCTTTCCATTTCAAGACACCTGAAGCAACTCCCAACCCCTGTGTATATTTATTTTGAGAAGGAGAATATTTGGACGTCTGATCCTCAATCGGAACTGATGATGTCCATCTACGGTGCCATCGCTCAGGAAGAAGTGATGAATGTGGGAAGGAGCATTGCTTGGGGGCATCGTAGTCAAGCCAAACGAGGAATTATCCGGTGGAAAAAGGCTACGTATGGATATTGGGTAGACGAGGATTATCGCTGGCATATCCAGCCAGAGCAAGCCAAAATCATCAAACGTATTTTTAGGGAAGTGATAAAAGGTAAGACAGTAAATAAAATTTGTGAAGACTTAGCCAGTGATGGGATTAAAACAGCGACAGGAAAAGACTATTGGAACCCAAAATCAGTGATGGCAATGTTAACAAATGAAGTGTATAAGGGTGATTATTTATTTCAAAAACACGTGACCGTTGATACCTTACAATCCAAGGTCATCCGTAATCAAGGAGAGGAACCACAGTATTATATTGAAAATCACCATGAAGCGATCATTAAGCCAAAGGACTGGGACCGGGTTCAGGATATTTTAGAAGAACGGAAAAAAGGGTTTATCAAAGATGGACATCAGAAGTATGAAAAAGATGAACTGAAAAACGAAGCTTTTATTGAAAAACTGTATTGTGGTGAATGTGGATATTTGATGGGGCATAGACGGCATGTAGAGAGACGATGGAAAAAACCTTTTGAAACGCACTTTTGGGTGTGCTGCCGCCATGATCAGAGATATAGAACTGAACGATGCGATACAAGGCGTATTCGCCAGGATTATTTAGAGTGGAACTTCATCCACTTTTTAAAACAGATTCATAGGAACCCTAATTTTAAAAATGACGTCTTGCATTGGATTAATAGATTGGAATTAACAGAGGAAGAGAAGCAGGAAAAAATAGATTTGCAGGACAAAGTGGAAACGCAAAACCAAGCCTTGTATAAAGCAGTAGAAGAGGGTATCCATGAAAATGGCCAAAACACTCAGCTGGTGGATAAGCTGACAGAAGAATTGGTGGAGTTGCATGACCGATTGAAACACTTTAGTGAACGAGAAAGACGTGTGGAACATGAAAGAAAAATGTTTAAGGAAATCATGAAAAAGGTGAAAAAGCATGTGGAAGGAGCAAGCGAGGACTTTCCTGACGATTTATTTCAAGAATTAATTAGTCGAGCAGAAGTGTGTAAAGATGGAAAGGTCACCTACTATCTCATATTTGAACTGGAACAAGAAATGCCAGAAACCTATGCTGATTTTGTAGAATTAAAAAGGCAGCAAAAGAAGCAGGAAACGAAGGAAAAACATGAGGCGCTACTCAACGGCCCTGAGGTGGAGGAGCTGTTAGTATTTTGCGAGGAGCCAAAGGATCTAAAAGAGATTGTAAGTTTTATGAATGAGAAGATGGTCATTTCTGATTCGCACATCTTCCAAGTTATTTTGAGACCATTAATGAAGCAAGGAAAAATGGAAAGATTCAAAGCACCGGAAAAGGGTGGAACCAGAGAAGTGTTTCATTATCAGGTTATCAAGCATTCTGGTTTTGCGAAGTAATAACTTAATAGAGTAATAGATTAACTGGCTCATCTCCCTTTGTAGAGGTGGGCCATTTTTTTAATTTAAATTGCGTTTTAACAGAGAAGTTATGATTAGTAAATAATTGATACGAGACAGGTCCCTTTTATATTATGGTAAAATTAATTAAGAGATTGGTTTTTAGAGTGAAAAAAGAAAATGAAGCGTGATCTTAAAAATATAATTGATAACAATAAATAATGAATTATTGAAAGTTAAGTAGACAAATAAATTATAGTTAGGTGAAAAAATGACAAATATAACTTTAGATTGTCGAAGTATTGAGTCAACTTTTATTTCGTTATCCAGAATCCTGAATGTCGATAAAAAAGATATTGTACAATTTCTCAAAGATAACAGGAATCGAATAACTATAGATGGTAATTCATACTATTATGATAATCTCTCACAAAATGATATAAAAGAGTACTTTAAGCCCGAAGAAATCAATTTTCAGGAAATCACTGTACATCATATTTCATCAATACTTGATAAAAATAGTTTTTTGAATGAAGGTATATTAAATCTAAGGAAATTATTACTCACTAAAAATAGCTTCACTAACTTTCTGTCACAGTACGAAATATCGATAAGAGAAAATTATCCAGACACCCTAGTTCTATTATATAAAGGTAAGGAAGCGGGCACTGACTACCTTACATATAGATTTAAAAAGGATAGATGTATAAACGGCTTCCTTTTTTGTGAATCTGCCTTAATAGACTCGAATGTTTCTCACATTAGAGAATGTCCAGAGTTAGTTTCGCATATTGGTAGAGAAATTATAGGTAGTTCTGATTTAGAAAAATACTGGAAATTGCAAGGTGTGCCTTCTTTGGTATCTTTCAATGTTCCTGTTAATCAGATTCACTGGACAACTTTTAATGACCATTTAGAATTAAATGACCAGCGTATGTATTTGATCTTTAAGGCTCTAGAATTTTTGCTATTTAAATATTGTCACTATCCAATTGAAAATAAAATGATCTTTCTTGAAGAGAACTATGATGTACCTCCTGAAGATATTATTAAGGTAGCTGAACTCGACAGTAGTGTGTAAGAGTTCAAGCAAAATTACGGTTCTATATAGAAGAAAAACGACCAATCAGGCTCATCTCCATTAAGGGAGGTGGGCCATTTTTTTGCGTTTTATGGGGTGAAATTCGCATTAAAAATGAATCGTGGAATTAGAAGGAAAGAGGAGTGAAATTAACCGTCTATTATTATAGTAGAAACTCGGATATTTTAATCTATATTTTGCGTATTTTTATCCACTCAGCCTCACGGCG
>NZ_QXIR01000061.1 GCF_003581585.1 Bacillus salacetis | reverse complement strand
GTGTCCTTACAAAAGGAATTCGCGGGATGAAGAGGAACGATTAGCGAAGAATCGTTCCCTTTCAGAGGGAAATCACGGAGTGAAGGGTCATGTTATGGAAAGAATCCTCACCTTTGAGGATGAGTTCGCCAGTTGAAATAAGGGAGATGTAACATCATACCCAAATAGGGCATAAGAAATCAAAAAGACCCCACTGCAGTGAGGCCTTTCCGAAATGAAGCATATTAAACCGTCAAACGCTGGATGTCACGGGCAATCATGACTTCTTCGTTTGTAGGGATGATCATGACTTTAACAGGGGAATGCGGGTGGTTAAGGAATGTTTCTTCCCCTCTTACTTTGTTTCTTGCCGGATCCCAGTAAATACCCATGAACTCAAGGCCATTCAGGACTTTTTCACGGACGATCTGGCTGTTTTCACCGATCCCGGCAGTGAAGATGATGGCATCTACACCATACATGCGGGATGCATAGGATCCAATGTATTTATGGATACGGTTCGCGAATACTTCCAATGCCAACTCAGCACGCTCGTTGCCTTCTGCGGCCTGGCTTTCAATATCGCGCAAGTCACTGGACAGGCCGGATACACCGAGCATACCGGATTTTTTGTTCAGGACATTTAGCACTTCATCCGCTGTCTGGCCTGTTTTTTCCATGATGAACGGAATCAGGGCAGGGTCGATATTACCGGATCTTGTTCCCATCGCTACACCTGCAAGCGGAGTGAAGCCCATTGATGTATCGATTGATTTACCGCCTTCAATGGCTGCAATACTAGCACCGTTGCCAAGGTGGCAGGAGATCAGGCGAAGCTGCTCTTTTGGACGTCCGAGCATTTCTGCTGCCCTTTCTGATACATATTTATGGGAAGTTCCGTGGAAACCGTATTTACGGATGCCATATTTCTCATAGTATTCATAAGGAAGGCTGTATAAGAATGAACTTTCCGGCATTGTTTGATGGAAAGCTGTATCGAACACGGCTATTGCCGGTACATTTGGCAGAACATTTTGGAAAGACTTAATACCTGTAACATTTGCAGGATTGTGAAGAGGGGCGAGTTCTGATAGCTCCTCAATCTTCTCAAGTACTTCATCTGTGATTATAACCGAATCATTGAACACTTCACCGCCATGTACCACACGGTGTCCGACTCCTTCGATTTCATCCAGGGATCGGATAATTCCCGTGGAAGTCAATTTATCCAAAAGCATTTTTACCGCTACTTCATGATTTGGGATATCTGTTACTTCTTCCTGTTTCTCACCATTAACGGAAATACTGAAGATGGAATCATTTAACCCGATACGTTCGATTAGACCTTTTGTAATAACCTCTTCCTGAGGCATTTCGAAAAGCTGGAATTTCAACGAAGAACTGCCAGCATTGATTGCGATCATTTTTGCCATTTCGTTTTACCGCTCCTTTTTTCTTTTGCGTTCTATCATAGTTTGTTCATTTAAGTACTTTATATCTCTCAATTTTTCATTTAATCACTGCTCGTATGCCATTTCAAGGGTAACCTTCCCGCGTAATCGTTTACATGATAAAATAAGTGTTTTCAGAAAAATAGGAAGAAAGCGAAAGCATTCGCTTTACTCTCGGATAAAAGGATCCGAATGGCTATAAAAGCCGTTTTGCTTTTCATGCAGGTTTGATTTTCGCTTCACGTGCACGATTTCAAAGAGTGCAATTGTGCATCTGAAGCGACAATCAATCATCCACAAAAAAAGGGTAAAGCCTCAAAACGATTGTGACTTTACCCTAATGTTTGATTTCCCTTATTTATTTTGTTTAAACCACTGGTCCATCTTGGCGAGCATATTTTCCATTGCTTTCTGATTCGAAAGGGACGGCATGTTCGCCATAAGCACTTCTTTAGGCGGTTTCACATCCGCTTTCTTCTTCTGCAGAATCAGGATGCTCTTTGCTGAGCTCTCATTTTTAAACAGGGACATTGGCAGTTGAAGAAGGCCTTGAATATATACCTGCTCCTTAAAAAAGGCATGAAGTTTCTTCGCTTGTTCAGATTCGAATAAATGATTTGGGACAAGGAAGAATAAATACCCGCCTGGCTTTGTATGCTTGAGGCTCTGTTCAATGAAGAGATGATGAGAATATGAATGGCCATTATCGCTTTTCAGTTCATAATCCGCTGCCCTCAAATCGTTTGGATAATAACCGACAGGCAAATCACTGATGACCACATCAACCGGATCAATGAAAAGCGGTTCAAGGGCATCCTGGTTGAACAACTGCAGCGGGTGTTTTTGCAGGTTGGCTCCGACATATGAGAGCTTGATTAAAAGGTCATCAATATCCACTCCAACAGACTCCACTTTTTTGTCTGCAAGGCCATTGAGCACTGTTGTCAAAAGGTTCCCTGTCCCTACGGCAGGATCAAGCACCTTCAGTTCCTGGCTGCCTTTAGTGAATTTTCCGGCGAGATAACTGATGAACATACCGATTGCATCAGGAGTCATCTGATGGTTCGGCTGCGAGCTTTGCTTCATCCCTTTTAGAATGGCCAGCTGCAGGGCTTTCCGGATATGTTCATTGCTGATCTGATCCATACCGGCTTCAGCATATTTCTTTTCAAGCCTTTTCTTGGTCAGTTCATTCAGCTCATCTTGCAGTACACCTTGATGAAAGAGGTTTTCCCCCGTTTCGGCCACTGCTTCTAAATATGTACAAGATAATTCTTCCTGCAGAATTAAGGCTGTATCATCCAACACGTTAAATAAATTTTCTGTGGGAGAAACCGTCATGTGTTTTCTATCTCCTTTACTATTGATTCTTTCTCTATTTTACCCTTGCGGGGACAAGTGTCAAAGAGTTGGTTCATTAAACAAGGCTGTTTTCGCATATATTGCTGCTTTTGGAGGAATCCCAAGTGCCGGATCTTCCACTTGTATTCCAAGGTTTTACTCTCGAAAGAAAGCAGTTCTTTTCTTTCCTGCCGGGGATTAACGGAGATTTACCAGGATATTATTTGATATTTTCATTGAATAGCAACAAAGTTTACGAAAAGAGCCTTAAACAAAAACTGACCCTGTCGGATTTCTCCCGGGTCAGCCTCATCAAGTTGTTTGTGGATTGATTTATCGGGCGTTCTTTACCGCTTCGATTGCTGCTTCATAATCAGGGTGGTTGGTTGCCTCGCTGACATATTCAGCATATGTCACTTTATCGCTGCTGTCGATTACAAATACTGCGCGGGCAAGCAGGCGAAGTTCTTTAATGTACACACCAAACGCTTCTCCGAAAGACAGGTCGCGATGGTCTGATAGAGTTTGGACATTTTCTATTCCATTCGCGCCGCACCAGCGTTTCTGAGCAAATGGCAGATCCGCGGAAATAGTAAGGACTTCCACATTATCCAGCTTTCCAGCTTCTTCGTTGAATTTGCGTGTCTGCGCGTCGCATACCCCTGTATCAAGGGATGGTACAACACTGATCAACCGTACCTTCCCATTGGTGTCGCTTAATGATACTTCTGACAGGTCGTTAGCCAAAACTGTAAAATCTGGAGCTGTGTCCCCGGGTTTTACTTCATTTCCTACAAGTGTTACAGGATTATTTTTAAAAGTGATCTCAGCCATATTAAAATGAACCTCCTCTATAAGTATCAATCTCTGTAATCGTACCTAAGAGCTTCCCATGAACGCAACTAATTTGATTATCTGTGTTTTAAAAATAATGAGGACTGAACATTTTCTGATCAGTCCCCGGCTTGCAAGTATTAGAAATCAAATGATTGGTTATTCTGTCCTTGATTTTGGTTTTGTTGTTGTCCTTGGCCGCTGTTTTGGGTATTCTTTTTCATCATTCCCTGAATTCTCTCCATCACGCCAGGAGCCAGGTCAACAATCTTTTCTAAAAGATGGGTGTTTTCATCAAGATGGAGCATCTTGATCCCTTTTGATCCTACAATCAGAAAGGCAATAGGTGTGATGGAAACACCACCGCCGCTACCTCCTCCAAAGGGCTGCTTTTTCTCTCCCTGCTTGTCATCCTGCCCGTCTTTGCTTCCCTTGCCTTTTATGACAAATTCGCTTCCGCCTGCCGCAAATCCGAAACCGACCTTTGAAACTGTCAGTATGACACTTCCATCAGGTGTTTCTACGGGATCTCCGATAATCGTATTCACATCGATCATTTCTTTAAGATTTTCCATTGCTGTGGTCATAAGTCCTTCGATTGGATGATCAGACATTAGATTACCTCCTATAATGTTATGTACAGACCCTTTAACACTCTAAAGCGGTGAGGGACAGTCCCCGGTTGCGTTAGCGCGTTAAAGCGTTGTTTTAGAATGTTTGATTCTTCTCTGACACTGAGGAAAGAGGCTTGGATTGAAAATCCGGTTTTCCGCCTTTCCACAATTTGATCATTTTGATTCCTGCCAATATAGCATGCCCGACACGAAAAGTTATGATACATGAAAAATCCATTTGGATGATTGCTTTCTGAAATGAAGGCACCACCATGATTTGAGGCATGGATTGCAGATTCATATAACCGCTTATGACTCCCATCAGACTTCCTTTAGCTCCCCAGATCAACCCGGTCATCGTCCCTGTTGTGGAGGCATCTCCTGTTCCACAGACAGTCTGCCATTGCACATCGTCTAGTTTGACCCTGCTTAAGAAATGGCGGACGATGCGATGAAAACCTGCCACATGGCGAACCAGCTCCTGGAAGTCTTTGATTGAGGTGAGAATTTCTTCTGGTGTCTCCTTTTTCAGCTTGTCTTTTTCTTTCCCTTTTCCTTCCTTGCCTTTTTCCGTTTTCTCTTCGAAAACAATATTCGGTCCCTCATCATCCAGCTTTACCATCGGTACTTCCACTTTGTATTTGACCAGGCCGTACCAGGCCCTGAATTTAATTAAGAAATGATCATTGTCATTTCCATGATAAAGTGAAAGTGTTATCGTCAGCTTTGTGATGATGATGAGCAATAGTAATAATAATAATAGTCCTGAAATCACAATCAATGTGATGATCCACCCGTTCACTTTTTTCACAACCCTTCAATTAGAAAGTATTGGCTATTTCCTGCCAAATTAAACCTTCCTGAAGGCAATGATGATTGATTTTCAAGCATAAAAAAGAAGCAGCCGTCTTCAAGCTGCTTCCCAGTCTATAACATTACGCACTTACCGGCTTAAATACCGCTGCACGCTTTTCACGAATCACTGTGGTGTCTGCAAATAAGTCATGGATTCCCTGCTTCTTATTCGTAAACGCCACAACGATATACAAAATGATGATTGTTGCGGAAATGAACCGGCCGATCAATTCCCGGAAAAGGACAGTTCCCCAATCCAAGGACCTGCCATCAAGTCTTGTCACCTTCAGGCCGAACGCCATTTTCCCAAGGGTCTGCCCCATATACTTTGTCATCAGGACAAAGTACCCGTAGAAGATGATAGCACTCAGAATGGAGATTGGGGCGAACATATCATCTTTGATCAGCGACAGGTCCAAAGCTATGAATATAGGATAGACAACCAGCCTGCCTATGCTGGAAATAACAATCAAATCCAGGAGATAGGCCCAGAATCTCATCCAGAAACCGCTAAGTTCCACTATCTGCTCTTCCTTCACGTGTGCTGCTGCCGTGAAAACTTCTTGATTATTCTCTTCGCTCATGCACGGTACCTCCTCCTAAATTATTCCGCATAGAGATACATCAGGCGCGGGGAATTGGGCTGAGATAAGATTTTCATCAAAGCGGCAGCCTCGATGTCGCCGCCTGCCAGCCTTTTCGCCCCCATATTCAATAGTGAAGCAAATCCGCCTTCGTTTGTATACTCGATGACCTGGGCATTACCAAGCTTAAGGTCTTTCTTCATTTGAGCAATTACATCTTCCACGTATCCGAAATCATCGATCAGATTATTTTCCTTTGCCTGCATACCATCATAAACCCGTCCGTCTGCAATTTTCTTAACTTGTTCCTCTGACATCCCGCGGCCTTCGGCAATGACATCCACGAAACCTTCATAAGAGTTGTCGACCATGGATTGAAGAATCTGTCTCTCCTCTTCCGTCATTTCCCTCGTCGGGCTCATGATATCTTTATGAGGGCCGCTTTTGATTGTAACGAAATCAACGCCGTATTTTTCAGCCAATTCAGAGTAGTTGATGCTTTGCATGATGACACCCAAAGAACCGGTAAGCGTTTCTTTGCTTGCAAATATCTTCTCTGCAGGGGCTGAAATATAGTAACCGCCTGAAGCTGCCATAGAGCCCATTGAAACATAAATCGGTTTCTTGGATTTTTCCTGGATTTCAACAAGCTTTTCATGAATCTGGGCACTTTCCACAACTCCGCCGCCAGGTGAGTTGACTTTCAAAACTACCGCTTTGATGCTGTCATCTTCCTGAACAGCTTTCAACTGTTCCATGAATAATTCATGGTTGTACCCCGGGCTTTCAAAAATGGATGCTGCTGTATTCACATCCTGAATGACACCATCCACTTCCAAAACAGCGATTCTCTTCGCTGTATTTCCATCCTCAATGACTTCTTCTGTAAACGGATTTTCCGTACTGGCGAACATCTCTTCGAACGCCTGGTTAAAATCACCCGACATGGCTGAACTTGCAAAATTGGCAACAACCGAAAAGATGAACAGGCCTGCAGCAATCCCAAGTGCCGTCCAACGTTTTCCACTCATTAATCTATTCCTCCTCTTTTCCTCTTCATGATGAATACGTACATCGCTATCATAAAGTTTCATTATCATGATAAAATAATGGTGCATGCAAATTGCAACAAACCTCTCAGAATGCACCTCACGAAAATCACCAAGAGCTGCAGCAGATTGCATATAAACAATATTCTAGCAAAATCTAACGTGATTGGAAAAAATTCGTCCCAAATGACTGATAATTTTTTTGAGGAGGCATCAACATGAATGAAAGACGAAACCTTTATTTTTACACTTTAAAAGATAATAAAACACTTGCACAAGCCGATGAACTATCACACCTTGCGAGCCAGTACGGCTTCAATGTCGTCAACAATTCCAACGACGCGAACATCATCGTAAGTATCGGGGGGGATGGCGCATTCCTTCAAGCAGTAAGAAACACTGGGTTCCGACAGGATTGTCTTTATGCAGGGATTTCAACAACAGGCAGTTTGAGCATGTATTGTGATTTCCATATTGATGATAAGGAAAAAATGATCAAAGCCATGACAGAAGAACAAATCGAGGTCCGCCGCTACCCGACCATCAATGTAACCGTCGATGATCAATCAACCTTTAAGTGCCTGAATGAATTCAGCATCCGCTCCGGGATCATCAAGACGTTTGTGCTCGAAGTACATATAGATGACCTGCACTTCGAAACCTTCCGTGGAGACGGCATGGTCATCTCTGCCCCTACAGGAAGTACAGCCTATAACAAATCAGTGAACGGGGCAGTAGTCGACCCAATGCTTCCATGCCTCCAGGTGAGCGAACTTGCATCATTGAATAACAACCGTTACCGCACACTCGGATCTTCCTTTATCCTCAGCGGTGAGCGCAAATTAAAGCTTGAAGTGGTGCAGGATGGAAATGACTACCCTTCAATGGGAATGGATAACGAAGCATTGGGGATCCAGCACGTGAAGCAGGTGGTCATTGAATTAAGCGGAGAAAAAATCAAAACCGTCAAACTGAAAGATAACTCCTTCTGGGAGAAAGTGAAGAGGACATTTCTATAAAAGAAGAGAAGCCTGGCGGACAGGCTTCTCTTCTTTTCTTCATGTCGGGGGAAAATTGTCGGATATCGATGTTTTCTTGTCGTTTATCGACCGCGAGTTGTCGAATATAGACAAGCATCTGTCGTATTTCAACCAATGCTTGTCGGATATCGATTTACACGGTACCGGCGTTTGAAATCATGTAAAAACCAGCGGACATCCTTGTGCTCTCCACTCTTATCGGCGATTCTGGGTGCTTTATCGGCGATTTTGAATGAGTTATCGGCGATTTTTCGATTTTATCGGCGATTCCGAGCGGTTTATCGGCGATTTTTAACATTTAACGACCTATCGACAAAACCTCACGCACACAAAAAAGCTGGCCCCCGAAAAAGGGACTCGCTTTTCAAAATAAACTATGCACACTTTTCCTCTGTCTTCCTCTTCCGTTTCACCATTTTCATCCTCGAAACAGAGAAAACGGTCAATGCGGACCAGATGAATGCGAATGCAGCCAAATGTGTTTGGGTAAACGGTTCCCCGTATAGGAAAACACCCAGAATCAATGTCAGCGTGGGAGCGATGTATTGCAGGAAGCCAACCATATAAAGAGGAATCCTTTGAGCTCCTTTAGCGAAGTAAAGCAGCGGCACAGCTGTTACAGCCCCTGCACCGATCAATAATAAATCCGAGCCTGCTGACACATGGAACAGTGAAATATCTCCCTTAGAGGACAAATAGATCAAGTAGATAAGAGCAAACGGCGCAGTTGTCAATGTTTCCAATGTTAACCCTACGTCCGAATCCACTTTGATCAGTTTTTTTGCCAATCCATACAGACCGAAGGAAACGGCCAGACCAACGGCAATCCAAGGGAATCTTCCATAAGAAGCAGTCAGGATGATGACCCCGATGGCAGCCAGGACGAAGGACACCGCCTGTGCCTTGGTCATTTTCTCTCGTAAAATAAATACGCCAAGCAGCACGCTGACGAGAGGATTAATATAATACCCCAGGCTTGCCTCCACCATCTGATCGGTATTCACCGCCCAGATATAAATGAACCAGTTCGCGCTGACAAGCAGTGAAGCCACAGCCAATGCAGCGAGCTTCTTCTTTGTACTCATCATTCCTTTTATCATACCCCAGAAGGCGGGGAACTTTTTGATGACGATCAAAAAGACGATCATGAACCAGAATGACCAGAATATCCGGTTTGCCAGTATTTCATCTGCCGGTACATGGTTCAACCACTTCCAGTAAATCGGCAGGATTCCCCAAAGAAAATAGGAAAATGCCGTATACAGAATACCAGCTTGTTCTTCCGTTCTGATGCCGGCCACCCCTTTCAAAATTATTTCCATTCTCGAAATAATATCAATTATATATCGGTTATTCTTAAAGGGCAATCCGAAAGTTTTGGCAGGCTGACAAAATAAATAAAATTCTACTGATTCCAAGATCGAAATGTCAAAAAAAGCATCCATGCCTTTTTAAGACAGGGATGCGAGTTCTAATTACGCTTCTTTTTTATAAGGCAGTTTTCGTATATATTGTTGTTTTCGGAAAAATCCCAGGTGCCGGATTTTTCCCCTGTAATACAAAGGTTTTACTCTCGAAAAAGAACGAGCAGCTCTTTTCTTTCCTGCTCACAGTGGTTTTCACGACGATTTACAAGAATATTATTTGAAATTTATATTGTATAGCC
>NZ_QXIR01000060.1 GCF_003581585.1 Bacillus salacetis | reverse complement strand
GAATCCAAGCGTCTTTTTGTTAGGCTCTTTTCGTAAACTTTGTTGCTATTCACTATAAATTTCAACTAATATCCTGGTATATCGTCGTAAAAACCCCGGTGAGAAGGAAAGAAAAGAGCTGCTCGTTTTTTTTTTTTTCGAGTGTAGAACTTTTGTATACAGGGGAAAAATCCGGCACCTGGAATTTTTCCGAAAGCATCAATATGCGATAACAGTCTTTGTTACGCTTTTTTGGCAGTATCGACTGCAGCAATATGATGAACGGGTTCAGGTACACGGGATAAAATGGCGATTCCGATGATGAATAAAATGACAAGGCTGAAGACCCCTGTACTGGAGTTGCCTGTGAGCTGTGCAGTCATGGCCACCAGCAGTGGTCCCATGATGGATGCAAACTTCCCGAAGATATTATAGAATCCGAAAAATTCATTGGAATTTTTCTTTGGCACAAGTTTTGCGAAATAAGAGCGGCTAAGTGCCTGGATTCCTCCCTGTGAAGTGGCGACCAGCATCGCCAGTATCCAAAAGTCCATAGTGGTTTCCAGGAAGTAAGCGTAGATGCAGACAAAGATATAAATGATGATACCGACATACAGCATCTTCTTCCCGGTGAACTTCTCGGAGAGTCTTCCATATAGAACGGCAAAGGGACCGGCAACAACCTGTGTAACAAACAAAATGATCAGCAGACTGGTGGAGGAAATGCCAAGGTCAGTGCCATATGCAGTGGACATGGTAATGATTGTGCCCACACCATCAATATAGAAGAAATAGGCAAGAAGGAACAAAAACAACGGGCGGTATTTTTTTATTTCTTTGAATGTCTTCCCGAGGCGTTTGAAACTATTGACGACAGGCTTTGGCTCAGGTTCGATATAGTGGAGCTGGTGAACATTTTTGAACATAGGGATGGCGAACAGCCCCCACCATAACGCCGTAATCAGAAACGCAATCTTGCTGGCTGTTGTGGTTGAGAGAGGGATGGTCCCGCCTTGTGAAAGTACAATGATGGCGATACTGATGATGAATGGAATGGTGCTTCCAATATAGCCCAGACCAAAGCCCCTTGCAGAGACCCTGTTCATCTTTTCATCGGTGGTGACATCGGTAAGGAAAGCGTCATAGAAAACATTTGCTCCGGCAGATCCGACAGCGGCAAATGTATAACAGATTAATAGCATGAGCCATTGATCGCTTGGAATGAAAGCTAAAATGGCTGTAGCAGCGACTCCAAGGAAAAAGAAGAAAGTAAAGAACTTCTTTTTATATCCTTGATAATCGGCGATGGTTCCAAGGATTGGGCCGAGCATAGCCAAGATAAACGTGGCAATGGCAATGGTGTAACCCAGGTAGGCTGTAGAATTCGCCGCGCTTACCCCTGAATCAGTGGCAGCGGCTTTATAGAACAAGGGAAAAACAGCAGTGGAAATGATAATGGAATAAGCTGAATTGGCCCAGTCATAGAGCATCCAGCTATTTTCTTCTTTTGTGAAAGACTTCATCGGTTTTGACCTCCCTGAGACGGTTTCAGATTAATTGTACAGAAAATATGGATAAGGAGATTGAAAGTCTGTAACTTTTACATAAATTTTACAGTGACAGCAGTCCTCTTACTGGCGAACCATCCGTGTCTCCAAGATGGAGTCCAAGCAGTCTGGCAAAGGTTGGGCCCTCATCTGTCAGGTGCATGGAAGGGACGATTGCTCCCTCTTTGATTCCCTTGCCTGATGCAATTAATATAGTGTCGTAATCAGGCTTTTCAGGGGAATAACCATGGGATGCAAAAGTGTATTTGCCGGCCTTCACCTCTTCGGAAGTAATCACATCAAGGTATTCCCCCTGGAGCCCTTCAGTGATATAAAAGCCCAGCGAGGCTTCTATCATGAAAGCGCATGTTCCATCAGCTCCTCTTTCTCCGGCTTCTTTTCCATTAAGAACTTCCTCGATACCGTTTTTTTCATCAACCTTCAACTTGTCTAACAGAGCCTTGACTTTTTTATAGGTAACCTGATCATCGCGATCCTTTACATATATATATGCCGAGCCATCACAGCTTTTGCAGTAAGCTCGCCAATCGGTGATTTTTCCTTGGGCATTCACATTGATCAGCCCTTCCTCCTTCAGCAGGACATTTGGCTTAATGGCTTTTGATTCATCCAGGGCACTGTGGTCCCCCAAGGCAATGATGGTGGAATGGTCATAAATTCCCGCCTCCCTTAAAGCCTTTATGATTCTTCCCAGCCTATCGTCGTGCCTCTTCAAGGCTTCGTGAGCCTGTTCAGAAGAAAACCCATGGTAGTGTCGGTGAGAGTCAAGATCAGTGAAATGGATAAGCATCAGATTTGGTTTCTTTCTTTGGATGGTTTCCACCGCTGCTTCAAGGACAAAATCATCAAGCTGCGGCTGGAAGAGGCCATTTCTTATGTGGCCGAAACGGCGGTTCATCTCCAACTGGAAAGAGGTGCTTCCATTCCAAAGTGACACGGCAATCTGGTGATGCCATGGGCGGTTGGCGAAGATTTCAGGCATGTTGTAGTCGATCTCCGCTTTAGCTGTTACAGGCCACAATAATGCAGCAGTCGTCAGGCGGGCTTTTTTTGCTTCATCATACAGAGTTGTGCCTTTTATATGGTGTCTGTGCCAATGCCAATCCGGTGAAGGGTTCCCGGGTTGAAGCTTGGTGTTGCTTACCACGCCATGTCTGCTGGGGAAATTGCCCGTCACTATCGTTGCATGGCACGGATAGGTAACAGAAGGGTAGATAGTCTTTACATTGGGACAATAGGAGCCGATTTTCAAAAGCTCCTGAAAGTTTGGCATTTCCTTTATAATTCTAAGATCCAAAGACGAAAGACAGTCGAATGAAATCACTATCAAGTGGTCAGTAAGTCGATCCATAGAGCCTCCAAGTGTCGTAATATTCTAAAAATAAGTGGTGTATTAAATATAACAGAAAAATGGGACTGGAAGATATAGGTTTTGGAGGGGAGGGCTAAAAAGTGTGAACTACTGTCCTCTAAGTGAGCCTGGATGGGACAGTGCCCAAGACAGAAGAGGTGAAGTGAGAGTAAGGATAGATTCTAATTAAATGGTTCAGAAAAAACTGTAGACGAGCGAAAGCGCTTCCTATAACTGCAAAAGGAATTGCCTTTTTGGCAGCCTGCATATGCTGGACAGCTCTGATATACACTCAGCAATGCAAAAAAAAAAAGAACCCCATCTCAAGGGTTCTTTCCGTTAAGCTTGTATATAGTCATAATCATAATCCACACTGTCATCATTGAAGTAGCTTCTGATCAGATCTTTGTCTGAATGGGGGATTTCTTTTCCTTCGACAATCTGAGCTTCATTGATGCAGCCGCTTGTCAGCAGAATCAGGTCATTTTCATCGCTGAGGGCAAGTGCGGACAGCACACCCTCTGAACGGGTTCTCTCTGTGTAAATATTCTCGGCTGAAGGATTGGTGAATCCCTCGAGAACATGTCCGATAATTTCACCTGGATCATTGAAATCAGGGTGATCAACGGAAACGACGATTTCATCCGCTTTTCCTTCTACCGTTTCTGCCATGAGCGGCATCTTGGACTTATCCCTTATCCCGATACCGGTGATCAGCACAATCAGCCGGTTGTATTCCAGTTTCTTCACTTCGCGCAGCAGGTTGTCAAGAGCTGCGGGCGTATGGGCATAGTCGAGCAGGATTTTTCGGTTGCCATACTCAGTCAGCAGTTCAAATCTGCCTTCTGGCCCTTCGAGGGAAGGCAGTGCCAAAAGGATCTGGTCAATAGTGTAACCAGCATGCAAAGCAGTGCAGATAGCTGAAAGGACATTGGCGACATTATAATCTCCTATGACCGGTGCCCGGACAATATAGGATTCATTCTGTACTTTAAGCTCAAAAAACGTCTCATGCCCGATGGTTCTTAAGTTGGAGGCAGTTACATCCGCGCCGGAATGCTTATCCAGACTGTATGTCAGTACATCATTGGAATAAATGTCGAGGATGTCTTTTGCCATACCGTCATCATCGATGTTTACAACCGCTTTTTTGGCCTGTTTAAAAAGTTTCAGCTTGGCCTTCTTGTAATTTTCAAATGTTTTATGAAACTCCAGATGTTCCGGAGAAAGGTTGGTATGTATCGCGATGTCGAATTCAATACCTTCAACCCGCTTCTGTTCTGTTGCAACTGAGGATACTTCCATTGCAGCAGCCGTATCTCCACGCTCATGGAACTGATTGAAGATGTAGTGCAGATCAGAGGACTCCGGCGTTGTCGGGGTGCTCTTCTTTAAATTGATCTTCCCTGTTGAAGAAATGATACCGGTTGTCCCTATGGAGCCTGTAGGAGTCCCAAGGAGTGTCATCAGTGATTTTACATAGGCAGTGACAGTGGTTTTCCCGTTCGTTCCTGTCACCCCGATGGTCATTAGTTTTTCGTGTGTTTTTTTATAAAATAAGATGGATAACCTGGCAAGAAATGCTCTGGCATCGTCCACAAGTAAAAATGTTCGGTCAGTATGCTTTTTGCTCGCCGTTTCAAGCACTTCCGCATTTTCTCCGGCAAGTACAGCCGCTCCATTTTGAATGGCATCCTCAAGGAATGAGTGGCCATCATGGTTTTCCCCGCTGATACAGACAAATGGCATCTTTCTGGACTCTTCTAGAGTCATAATTGACGTTGGTGATTAATCTATTCTGTTGTCCCCAGAGTTGCTTGATTCCTAACTGATCCTGTTGTGAAAAGTCAATATTCATTGGCTCTCTCCCTTTGATATGAAGTCAGTCACCCTCATCAATATATAGTTTGACCGTAACAGCGGCGGGCCTATACAAGTGGAATGCTTCTTGTTATGCATCCTGATACTTTATGGGTCATTTTCTCTCCCTCTATACCCTGATCCCTGAATAATAATCTGGAAAAGATTTCTTGGAGGTTGTTAACCCGGGACAATCTTATGATATAAATAAAAGGAGAGCAGGATTTTATATAATAAAAAAGAGGAGGAGTACGATTTGAATAAAATTAAATGGGGAATTCTAAGCACCGCCAATATTGCCAAAAAAGCATTGATCCCCGCTCTTCAACAGTCTGAAAATACCGAAGTGGCAGCAATTGCGAGCATAAGCGGAAAGGCAGAAGAGACGGCGGAGGAATTTTCAATACCGAAGTCGTACCAAAGTTATGAGGCACTCCTTGATGATCCGGAAATTCAGGCAGTTTATATACCTCTTCCCAATACAATGCATAAGGAATGGGTTATCAAGGCTGCGAAAAAAGGAAAACATGTATTGTGCGAAAAGCCTGCCGCATTGACCCTGGAAGATGTACAAGAAATGGCTGATGAATGTCAGAAGAATGGCGTATTGTTTATGGAAGCATTCATGTATCAATTCCATCCCCAGCACCTTAGGGTAAAAGAGTTGATTGATAAAGGTGCTATCGGGGAAGTACGCCACATGCATTCTGTTTTCACATTTAAAATGAATCCTGAAAAGAATCATCAGAATATCAGGCTGAACAAAGAACTGGGAGGGGGAAGCGTTTGGGACGTAGGATGCTATTGTATTCATTCTTCACGCTATATCCTAGGCCAGGAACCATCCGAGGTTTATGTGAAAGGAAGCATCCATGAAGAGTTCGGCGTTGATATGAAAGCCTCAGGCATCCTCAGCTTTGAAAATGGGGTGACGGCAAGTTTTGAGTCAGGGTTTGAACAGCCCATGAACGACTCCTATGAAATTTCAGGAACAAGTGGCACAATCAAGGTGCCTTCTGCTTACCGCCCGGATCGGTTCCCGGGAGGTAGGGCAAGTATTGTCATAACAGACGAAAGGGGCGAGGAAAGAGAAGAAGTGCTTGAAGGAAACCCCTACGAAATCCAGGTGAGCCACTTCAGTGCCTGCATCCTTAAAGGGGAGCATCCTGTATATACATCTTTTGCTACCATGCAGAATATCAAAGCTATTCAAGCTTGTTATCAATCAATGGAGAAAAACTCTCCAATCAAGCTGTAAATGAAAACTGTTCCCTACTAAAATGGGGGACAGTTTTTTATGTATATAAGAGGGTACACGAGAACAAAAGAGGAAAATCGTAAAAACCAGTTGTTGTACATGCATTTAACAATAATTAAACAAAAATACCACCGCGAATGTTTTGAAATTGTTATTGCGGGCATATAGTAAACAAGAAAGCTTAATAACATTTTAAGGAGGAGATAACGTGAAAACATTGGATTCAATTGCACTTATATTATTAATTGTTGGAGGCTTGAACTGGCTGCTTGTCGGGTTATTCGAGTTTGATTTAGTGGCAGCTATCTTTGGCGGACAGGACGCCATCCTTTCAAAAATCGTCTACGTTCTGGTCGGTCTTTCTGCACTCTATTGCATCAAATTATTTGGAAGAATCAAAGATTAATAAACAAAAGCCATTCCGAAATTGGAATGGCTTTTTCAATGTGCGGGGACGATGAAAACGGGATATCTTCACCTCATCACCCCACAAGCATTCAGGCATCAGGCTGTCTTTTGCTTTGTGACAAGGGTGATTTCATTTCAAACAGGCTCCCACAGGTTATCGATCCCCTGTACCCTTTTGAGCGTGGTGATGGCTCCCTGGTGCAGACCTTCATGCCAGTTGGCAAAGGAGACGACTTCAGCCAGTGTCTCAAATGCGATATCCTTCGTCATTTGGAAGGGTTTTTCTCCTTTTTGGGAAAGCCTCCCCATAAACGATGCTTTCAACCTCTCTGGCTGTGCAGAAAGAAGCTCCCGTAACTCCTTCAAAGAAGGGGCTGTTGATTCCCACTGATCCGGACTGGTGTTAAAGCCAAACAATTCATTGAAGCCTTCAGGGATATTCCCTTTTTCCCCGGCGAATGAATGGACCAGGTTTTCATGAGACAAGTATATGTGCCCCAGGTTCCAGCGAATGGAGTTTTTAAAGCCATCCGGTACCGTGTCGGCCATTTCTTCCGTTGTGTTATCCAGTGCGGCCAGTGTCCTCATCCGGATGAAATCAAGCTGTTTGAATAATTGTGAATCGTCCATTATGATACCCCCTGCATGCGTAGTTTCTTTAACTACTTCTTTATTGATTAAAAAAAGTCCTGTTAATTACAATAAAATGCAGGATTCAGAATGACGGGATTGAAGTATATAGGGTGGTTTGTTTTTTTATAAGGCAGTTTCTCAATAATTGCTGCATTCGGAAGGATCCATATAGCCGGATTACTTCAGTAACAGAAAAGCAGCAGGTTGTCAGGCCAATTAATTTGCAATTCATATCGGTTTTAAGAAAGAATTAATATAAAAGATATAGATTCCCTGAAACTTTTCAGAGAATCCAACGTATATGTTAGTAAGAACAAGTTACATTGAGGCGGAGGTGAAAACATGAGTATCCTGAAAAGGCTCTTCGGCAAAAAAGAAAAAGATGTACCGGTCGTGAAAGAGAGAAATGTTTTCACAATCGAAGTTGGAGATATTGTTGCTTATGACCTGGAGGATTATGAAGTGGTCAGCAAGCTTACATATAATGACCATGGATTCGAATGGCTTGCATATCAACTTGAAAGCCCCGGCAGGACGGTTTGGCTCAGTGCCGAAATGGATGACCAGGTGTACCTGGGGATTTATGAAAATGCGAAGCTGAAGCTGAGTGAACCAATCCCGGAGGAAATTGAATATGAGGGCACCCGATATTACCTTGATGAGTCAGGGAAGGCAAGTGTAAAAGGGGATGGCCGGGGGAAAAATGTAAATGGCATAAGCTGCCGCTACTTCGACTATGAAGATGAAGAGGAAGAAAAATTCTTATCTGTTGAAATCTGGGGAAGTGAAATCGAAGTCAGCAGCGGATATGAAATCAATGAATATGAAATCAAGATCATTGCCAGCAAATAATCATATGGAGGTTATATCATGTTCCAAATGTTTAAAAGGGTTAAGACTCTAGTAGGTTCAGAATTGAATGCCATGCTTGATAAGGCTGAAGATCCGGTCAAGATGCTCGACCAGTTCATGAGGGAAATGGAAGCGGATATCCGCGATGCGGAGGCAGCTGTTGCAAAACAGATCGCTAACGAAAAGATGCTTCAGAGAAAATATGAAGAAGCCGATAAGATGGCTGAAAAGCGTCAGCAGCAAGCAGTCAAGGCTTTGGAAGCAGGAAATGACGACCTTGCCAGAAGAGCTCTTGAAGATAAGAAAACACACAGTTCCCAAGCGGATACACTGCGTGAATCCTATGAAAGAGCTAAAACGGATGCAGGCAGCCTGCGCTCCAAGCTGGATGAAATGAAAAGTGAATACAACCAGATGAAGCTGAAAAAGGATTCGTTGAAAGCCCGTGCAGAGTCAGCCAAGACACGTACAAAGATGAACCGTGCCATGTCATCCATCGGAGGGGACGAATCAAGAAAAGGTTTCGATCGAATGGAAGAGAAAGTCCTGCAGTATGAAGCAGAAGCTGAAACCAGCGACGACATGCGGTCTTCAAGCCGCAGCCTCGACGATGAACTGGATGCGCTAGACCAAAACAATGACATCGATGATGAATTGGCAGCGCTGAAAAAACAATTAGGCAAAGAATAAACACTATGCCAGGAACCGCCCATTAAAGCGGTTCCTGCTTATGTGTGCTCTATGGTTGTGCCGGGGGCTTTTTAATGACGATGGTGCGCTTCAGGGCTTTAAGTTGAAAATATTAGTTCGGCATGCCTTAAAGAGGAAAGCCAAAAGAAAATGAAAGAGTGCAAAGGGAAAGAGGTGAGAGAATGAAGAAGCCGTTAGCGGTGTTGATCCTTTTAGTGGTTATGCTGGCCGGGTGCGGTCCGGGTGCTGGATCCGGGGGCGGTTCAATTTTTAAAGAAGGCGTAGCAGACTTCATCAATAATAATTACACCTTTTCGGACACGGTAGCCAGCGGGACAGATAACAGCAATTATTCAGAAGTTTACATAGCGGAAAACCAATCGATAGATGAAGTCGCCCAAGCGATTCAGGATCATCAGGAGCCGGCGAAGGTCAGTGAAAAGAAAGACAATAGACAGGTGCTTGTATATGACCAGCTGTTTGTCATCCTGACGGCAGATGATCAAAATAGTGCCAACACAATGATCGAAGTGGCCAATGATCAATTTGTCCGCAACAATTACAGTCCTGATTTCTTTGATGGCCTGCTGCTTCTCTGGGTATTGGACGAAGTTCTGGATGTCGATGACTGGGGCAAAAAACAGCGCTTGAAATGCAGGAATAATCCTGAGCTGTGCTATGGAGGCTACAGTTCATCAGGAGGAAGTTTCAAAGGTTACAATAAGTCACCTATCCGCGGCGGGTCCTCTTCTGTAAGGGGCGGAGGTCCAGGTGCAGGAAAATAGGCAATTGAGAAGGGAGAAGAAGAAATGGAACCATTTATTTTGACAGTTATGTATTTTGCAGTGGCAATCATCATCGTCTTGTTCGGACTTTATATCTTTGAACTGCTGACAAAAAAATATAAGGATTGGGATGAGGTGCTGAAAGGGAATAACGCGGTCGCTCTTTCCATCAGCGGTAAGATCATCGGAATCTGCATCATCCTTGCTTTTTCCATTTACCACAGCTCAGCACTTACAGACACACTGATCTGGGGAATATTCGGGGTTGTCCTGCAAATGGTGGCATATCTGCTGTTTGAACTGCTCACAAGAAAATTCTCTGTGGAAGAACAGCTTCATAAAGGCAACATGGCAGTAGGAATCATCACCTTCGCCGTATCAGTAGGACTCGCATTCGTCATTGGGGCTTCTATTACCTAAAAAGCGGAAGCGCCTTGA
>NZ_QXIR01000006.1 GCF_003581585.1 Bacillus salacetis | reverse complement strand
AAAAACCGCCGATAAACTGCCCGAAACCGCCGATAAACCATTCAAAATCGCCGATAAATCAAAAACACTACTCAAGATCCAGACAAAGGGGAGAAAAAATATATGAGTATCAAGAACGTAATGGTCATAGGTGCAGGACAAATGGGATCGGGAATCGCCCAGGTCTGCGCCCAAGCCGGATTCCAAGTAAAACTCAACGACTTGAAAGAAGATTTCGTCCAAAGGGGAATGGGCGTCATCAATAAGAACCTTTCCCGTTCCGTCGAAAAAGGCAGGATGACGGAAGAAGACAAAGAGAAGGTTTTATCTAATCTGACTCAGTCAACGGACCTGCAGGATGCAAGTGATGTTGATCTTGTCATTGAAGCGGCAGTTGAAAACATGGAAGTTAAGACAAATATTTTTAAACAGCTGGATGAAATCGCACCACAGCACGCAATCCTTGCAACGAACACTTCGTCTCTTCCGATTACAGAAGTGGCAGCAGCGACCAACAGACCGCAAAAAGTGATCGGCATGCACTTCATGAATCCGGTTCCGGTCATGAAACTGGTTGAAATCATCCGGGGACTTGCAACATCGGATGAAGTCTATCAGGAAATTGAAGACATGACGAAGACGCTGAACAAAGTCGGCGTTGAAGTGGAGGATTTCCCTGGGTTCGTTTCCAACCGTGTATTGATGCCGATGATCAACGAAGCGATCTATACACTTTACGAAGGGGTTGCGACGAAGGAAGCGATTGATGAAGTGATGAAGCTCGGGATGAATCATCCTATGGGACCAATCACATTGGCTGATTTTATCGGACTGGATACCTGCCTGTACATCATGGAAACCCTTCACGAAGGATTCGGCGATGACAAATACCGTCCATGTCCGCTGCTTCGCAAGTATGTGAAAGCTGGATGGCTGGGCAAGAAAACCGGCCGCGGATTCTATACGTACGAGTAAAACAAGTTTGGGGAAGCTTGTTATGGGACAACGGGCACGGCTGGATAACCGGTAACGGAAAACCCGGTGAATATCCAAGTGCCCGGCAGCCCTTTTTTAAAAGGCTGACTTCGTAGAAGCTACTGCTTTCGAAAAGTTTCCAAGAGGCTGTTTTTCCCCTGGTTACCCGGGGGCCAATCCTTAAACGGAAAGACCAGTCTTTTCTTTCGTGTTGACCAGGGTGATGGTTTTCTGGATTTAGAATGGATAGCAGCCAAGTCGAAGAGCCTTTACTAACATCAGGGAGGAAATCAGGATGGACTTACGGTTTACAGAGGAACAGCAGATGATGAGGAAGATGGTCCGCGACTTTGCGCAGACGGAGATTGCACCATTTGTTGAAAGAATGGAAGCTGGTGAGTTTCCAAGAGAGATTCTGAAGAAGATGGCAGAGCTCGGATTGATGGGAATCACCATTCCGGAAAAGTACGGCGGGTCGGAAATGGACTTCACCTCTTATATCAGTGCGATTCATGAACTATCCAAGGTAAGTGCGACAGTCGGTGTCATCCTGTCGGTGCATACTTCGGTTGGAACGAATCCGATCCTTTACTTTGGAACTGAAGAACAGAAGCAAAAATATGTGACGAAACTGGCATCCGGTGAATATCTGGGGGCATTCTGTCTGACGGAACCTGGAGCGGGGTCGGATGCAGGCGGCCTGAAATCAAAAGCTGTCAAAAAAGATGATCACTATATCATCAACGGCGCCAAAGTCTTTATCACCAATGGAGGTGAGGCAGACGTATACATCGTCTTTGCCTCGACAGACCCGGAAAAGGGCGGCCGCGGAGTTTCTGCGTTTATCGTTGAAAAAGACACACCTGGACTCATCATCGGAAAAGATGAACAAAAGATGGGCCTCCATGGTTCGCGGACAGTCCAGCTTACATTTGAAGATATGAAAGTACCGGCAGAAAACCTTTTGGGTGAAGAAGGCCAGGGCTTCAAGATTGCGATGGCAAACCTTGATGTCGGCCGGATCGGTATCGCTGCCCAGGCACTGGGAATTGCCGAGGCTGCGTTTGACCACTCAACAGCTTATGCAAAAGAACGGGTACAGTTCGGCAAGCCGATTGCAGCCCAGCAGGGAATCGGATTCAAGCTTGCAGATATGGCGACAGCCGTGGAAGCCTCAAAACTATTAGTCTATCGCGCAGCCAATATGAGAAGCGAAGGAATGAATTGCGGCAGGGAAGCATCCATTGCCAAGCTTTTCGCATCCAAGACTGCAGTTGAAGTGACAACGGAAGCCATCCAAGTCTATGGCGGATACGGCTACACCGAAGAATACCCGGTTGAAAGACTTTTCCGTGACGCCAAAGTAACAGAAATATACGAAGGCACTAGCGAAATCCAAAGAGTTGTCATAGGCAAACATCTCTTAAAATAAGATTGGAGCGCTTTAGCACTCTAAAGCAAGTGGGGACAGTCCCCTGTTACTTTAAAGTACTAAAGCGCCGGCGATCCAATATCCTACTAAACAGACAAACGGGGGAAGAGAAATGAATTTCAAATTATCAGAAGAACATGAAATGATCCGCAAAATGGTGCGCGATTTCGCGAAGAACGAAGTGGAACCGACTGCAGCGGAGCGCGATGAAGAAGAACGCTTTGACCGGGGGCTTTTCGATAAGATGGCAGAGCTTGGCCTCACAGGGATCCCTTGGCCGGAAGAGTACGGCGGGATTGGCAGTGACTACCTCGCATACTGTATCGCGGTTGAAGAACTGTCAAGAGTTTGTGCTTCAACGGGTGTAACATTGTCTGCCCATACGTCACTGGCTGGATGGCCGATTTTCAAATTCGGTAACGAAGAACAAAAGCAGAAGTACCTTAAGCCGATGGCGCAAGGTGAGAAAATCGGGGGATATGGTTTGACGGAGCCTGCTTCCGGATCAGACGCTGGCGGAATGAAAACTACAGCGAAGCTTGACGGCGACCACTATGTTTTGAATGGCTCAAAGATCTTCATCACAAACGGCGGTATTGCCGATATCTATGTTGTTTTTGCTTTGACAGACCCATCACAGCGCCAAAGAGGGACGTCAGCATTCATCATCGAAAGCGGCTTTGAAGGCTTCTCCGTCGGCAAGAAAGAAAAGAAACTGGGCATCCGCTCATCACCGACAACAGAAATCGTATTCGATAACTGCCGGGTTCCAAAAGAAAACATGTTAGGAAAAGAAGGAGAAGGCTTCAAGATTGCCATGATGACACTTGACGGAGGCCGTAACGGGATTGCTGCCCAGGCAGTCGGAATTGCACAAGGTGCGTTGGACGCTTCCATCGCATATGCCAAGGAACGTGAACAGTTTGGCAAGCCGATTGCAGCGAACCAGGGGATATCCTTCAAAATTGCAGATATGGCAACAAGCATCGAGGCTTCCCGCTTGCTGACTTATCAGGCAGCCTGGCTTGAATCGGAAGGCCTTCCTTACGGGAAAGAATCAGCAATGTCCAAGCTGATGGCCGGTGATACAGCAATGAAAGTGACAACAGAAGCGGTACAGATCTTCGGGGGCTACGGCTATACAAAAGATTATCCGGTCGAGCGCTATATGCGTGACGCCAAAATCACCCAGATCTATGAAGGCACACAGGAAATCCAGCGTCTCGTCATCTCCCGCATGGTGACGAAATAATATTTCTGAAGAGATTTAGGAACAGAGATCTTTAATAAGAGACTATTACCAGCAATGATAGTTTTAGGGATTCGTAAAGATGAGTTGATTGAAGCGGAAGGTGTGCCACCTCCTGCGGAGCAGCGGGACAGGTGAGCCAAGGTTACGTACCTACCGGACCGTAACCCCGCAGGCGAAGCTGAGGAGGCTCACCGCCCGCCCCGCGGAGTCGCACACCTGCAGCGGAAATCAATCGTTTGCAAACAAGGGGAAAGTTTTACACAAGAGGGAGAAAAGGTGGTCAATAAAGGCGGTCGGATAATGTGAATAAAAAGAGGGAAGTCCATGCTTCTGTCAAAGATGAAAGGCTTGTAGAAAAGCGCCGTGATGAGATGGTCCGCGGGGCTGTCTCTCTCTTCAAGCTAAAGGGGTTTCATCGGACAACGACTAGAGAGATTGCCAAAGCGGCCGGTTTCAGTATCGGCACGCTGTATGAATATATCAGGACAAAGGAAGACGTTCTTTACCTCGTCTGTGACAGCATCTACGAGCAAGTGCGCTCACAGCTGCAGGCGATGGACACCGAACAGGGGACACTGGTCAGCTTGAAATTGGGCATCGACCACTATTTCCGTGTCATGGATGATCTGCAGGATGAGGTCCTGGTCATGTATCAGGAAGCCAAATCGCTTTCAAAGGATGCCCTTCCGTATGTGCTGCAAAAAGAACTGGAAATGGTCGGCATGTTTGAAACGCTGATCAAAAGATGCTGCGAAAACGGCGAGCTTGCCCTGGATGAAACCAGGATCCACCTGCTCGCTCAGAATATTTTTGTCCAGGGGCAGATGTGGGGATTCCGCCGCTGGGCGCTTCAGAAAAAATACACATTGGAAGAGTATATTGAAATTCAAACAGACCTGCTTTTTTCAGGCATCAACGGCTATCTAGAGTAGGTTGTTGCTGGGAAAATTATAGTGATGTGATTGCTCCAGGAGTTGCACATAGGTGATTGGAGCGGAGAGTGAACGATCTCGTGACTGGCGGGACAGGTGAGACCCCGGAAGTGCAGGTGAGGAGGCCAATCCAGCTCCAATGGCCAGCGACTGGCAGATTGCGGTCTTTCTCCTTGCGATAAGTCAAGATCGGCTCGCTGTGCTTGCCGTGTTTCCTTTATCTCATGAGAGAGCCCTCCAATCTGTGAGTCGCTGAACGGCCATTTCCGCTTTTTGGGTCACCGCCCTCCCGCGCAGCCGTATACCTGGAGAGCAAATCAATACAGGATTATTTTATGAACAGGGGGAGAAATATGAGCACGGTTGAGATTTATAAGCCAAAGCATCACGTCCGCTTCGTGACAGCATCCAGCTTGTTCGACGGACATGACGCTTCCATCAATATCATGAGAAGAATCATACAGGCGAGCGGTGCAGAGGTCATCCACCTCGGCCATAACCGTTCTGTTGAAGAAGTGGTCAATGCTGCAATCCAGGAAGATGTCCAGGGTATCGCAATATCTTCCTACCAGGGCGGGCATGTTGAATACTTTAAATATATGTACGACCTTTTGCAGGAAAGAGGCGCGGCCCATATCCGCATATACGGCGGCGGAGGCGGGGTGATCATACCCCGCGAAATCAAGGAACTGCATAATTACGGCATTGCCCGGATTTTTTCTCCGGAAGACGGCCGGACTCAAGGCCTTCAGGGAATGATCAATAACATGATCGAAGAATGTGATTTCCCAACGGTTACTTCTTCTGTAGGCGAGCAGTTGGATAAATTGCAGGCGGGGGATATCAACACGGTCTCAAAAATGATTTCACTTGCTGAATACCAAATCAATACGAACGAAGAAGCTGCGGCCACGGCACAATCCGTTCTTTCTGAAGTGAAGTCAATGGCCAAGACTGTACCGGTACTCGGAATCACAGGTACAGGCGGCGCCGGGAAAAGCTCCCTTACAGATGAACTGATCCGCCGCTTCCTGAATGAAATCCCTGAGAAAAAGGTGGCGATCCTGTCAATCGACCCGACGAAACAGAAAACAGGCGGGGCCCTTCTTGGCGACCGCATCCGGATGAACGCCATCTTCAACAATCGGGTATTCATGAGAAGCTTGGCGACACGCGGATCGAAGACAGAGCTTTCCCTTGCTATACAGGATTCCATCAATGTGGTAAAAGCTGCAGGCTATGATCTGGTCATTGTAGAAACATCCGGTATCGGCCAGGGGGATGCCGAAATCGCAGAAATCTGTGATCTGTCCATGTATGTCATGACAAGCGAATTCGGAGCGCCTTCACAGCTTGAAAAAATTGATATGATCGACTATGCCGACCTGATCGTCATCAACAAATTTGAGCGGAAAGGGTCCGAAGATGCAAGGCGCCAGGTACAGAAGCAGTATCAGCGCAGCCATATGCTGTTTGACAAGGATCTCGATCTGATGCCTGTGTATGGAACGATTGCCAGCCAATTCAACGATCCGGGCACAAACGCGTTGTTTGCCGCTCTGGTTGATAAAATCAACAGCAAACTGAATCTTGAGTGGTCCACCTCTTTTTCGAAGGATGTGGATGTTGAAAAACAGAATGTCATCATTCCGAATGACCGTCGTTATTACCTGAGAGAAATTTCAGAAACGGTGAGGAATTACCATAAAAAAGCGGAAGAGCAAGCACATCTCGCCCGCAAATTGTTCCAGCTTAAAGGAGCCATCGAGGCGGTGAAGGAACAAGAAGTCAACGAAGAAGTGGTGACTTCCCTTGAAAACTTGAAAAAGAATGTAGAAGAAAAACTGACTCCTGAATCCAGAAAAATCCTTGATGGCTGGGAAGAATTCAAAGAGAAATACGGCGCTGACCAGTTCATCACGAAAATCAGGGACAAGGAGATCATCACTGAGCTGAAGACAAAGAGCCTGTCCGGCCTTGATATCCCGAAAGTGGCACTTCCGAGATATAAGGACTTCGGCGAAATCCTTGGCTGGGTCTATAAAGAAAATGTGCCTGGTGCATTCCCGTACACAGGGGGAGTATTCCCATTCAAACGCAAAGGGGAAGATCCGAAGCGCCAATTTGCGGGTGAAGGTACACCGGAGAGAACGAACCGCCGCTTCCATTATCTGTCCAAGGACGATGATGCGAAACGATTGAGTACGGCATTTGACTCGGTCACACTGTATGGTGAAGATCCTGACCACCGTCCGGATATTTACGGAAAAGTCGGGGAGAGCGGCGTGAGCATCTGTACGCTGGATGACATGAAGAAATTGTATGCCGGCTTCGACCTGTGCGCTCCGTCGACTTCTGTTTCCATGACAATCAACGGCCCGGCACCGATCATCCTGGCCATGTTCATGAACACAGCCATCGATCAGCAGGTGAAGAAGAAAGAAGAGGAACTCGGAAGGACGCTTACACTGGAAGAGTTCACTCATGTTAAAGAAGCAACCCTTAATGTGGTGCGCGGTACGGTCCAGGCAGATATTTTAAAAGAAGACCAGGGCCAGAACACGTGTATCTTCTCTACTGAATTCGCATTGCGGATGATGGGTGACATCCAGCAGTACTTCATCGATCACAAAGTAAGAAACTATTACTCTGTATCGATTTCCGGCTACCATATCGCGGAAGCAGGAGCGAACCCGATTTCCCAGCTTGCCTTCACACTGGCAAATGGCTTTACGTATGTGGAATACTACTTAAGCAGAGGCATGGACATCAATGACTTTGCACCGAATTTATCCTTCTTCTTCTCGAATGGACTTGATCCCGAGTATACGGTAATTGGAAGAGTTGCACGCCGTATCTGGGCGACAGTCATGAGAGATAAGTATGGTGCAAATGAACGGAGCCAAAAACTGAAGTACCACATCCAGACGTCCGGGCGCTCGCTGCATGCGCAGGAAATCGATTTTAACGATATCCGTACGACATTGCAGGCGTTGATGGCGCTTCAGGATAACTGTAATTCCCTTCATACGAATGCTTATGACGAAGCGATCACGACGCCTACGGAGGAATCAGTCCGCAGAGCGATGGCGATCCAGATGATCATCACGAAAGAACATGGATTGTCTAAGAATGAAAATCCGCTTCAAGGTTCTTTCATTGTTGAAGAATTGACAGACCTTGTGGAAGAAATGGTGCTCGCAGAATTCGATCGCATCAACGACCGCGGCGGTGTGCTGGGTGCGATGGAAACCCAGTATCAGCGCGGGAAGATCCAGGAAGAGTCCATGTACTATGAAATGAAAAAGCACAGCGGCGAACTGCCGATTGTCGGGGTCAACACCTACCTGAACCCGAATCCTCCATCAGAAGAACAGATGGATACCATGGAACTGGCACGTGCGACGAAAGAAGAAAAAGAAACACAGATCACGAACCTTCGCAGCTTCCAGGGACGCAATGAAGACAGCACAGAAGAAGCATTGAAGAGGCTGAAAGAAGCAGCTGTGAACGACGGGAACATCTTTGCCGAATTGATGGAAACCGTCAAAGTCGCAAGCCTGGGCCAAATCACAAGGGCGCTCTACGAAGTGGGCGGACAGTATAGAAGAAACATGTAATCTCAATGAAAATGGGTCCAAAGCCGGGAGCTTAGGACCCGTTTTTCCTGATATCCAGGAAACGCTTTAGCCCTTTAAAGCAGCCGGGGACTGTCCCCGGCTGCTTTAAAGGGCTAAAGTGACAGAATCGAATTTCCTGTTTTTTAACACAGATTTAATATTATATAGCACCATTTTCATCTATAATAGGTAAAGAGTAATATGAATTTCAGTTGTGCTGGTTATATGGCAGGGAGTGAACATTTTGAAGTTTTTACTTAAATACATCCTGATTTTGGCAGGTTTCATATTATCGTTTTACCTATATCAGAAACTCCTGGGAGCGATCCCGCTTTTGGTTTTGGCTTCTTATTTCTTCTATGAAGCTTTCAGTGAAATATATCAAAATGCAATGAAGCAGCGCCACGCTGATTTAGAAAAAGGGGAACTGCCCTGACGTTGTGAACCAGAAGACGAAAGAGGCAATTCCCCATTTTACTGTCCCCCATCTCGCACCCTCTCAATATACCTTCCAAGAAACCCGATTCAAGAGAACCCTGATGTGGAAAAAAATAAAAGAAAAACCGCATAAATCTAGCATAAACCACTGTATATTGTTTATAATGAATAATATGGTTTTAGGCAAATTCGAGAATTATGCCCTTTTATCATTCTTTTAGGCTGGCTTCGTAAATATTACTTTAATAATATTTCCTGCTTATTCTTACATAACATTAGAAATAGAGTGTGAACGCACTTTTTTTCTAATTAATAGCTCTGTAAAAGCTTTTTCGTGAGCTGGTAGCGGAATGCGCTCGACTCCTGGGGAATCAGCGGGACAGGTGAGCCCCCGCAGGCGAACCTAGCTCCAGCGGCCAGCGACTAGCTGATTTCGGCCACCTTTCTTGCGATAAGTCATCATCAACTCATTTATGTTCGTTGTGATTCCTTTATCTCATGCAGGAGCCCTCCAATCCGTACATCGCTGAACGGCCGCTTACGCTTTTTATTCAGCCGAGGAGGCTCAACGCCCGCCCTTGGGAAAGCGAGTGCCTGGAGCGGAAACAATTTTAAAGTAACGAATTACGAAAATAGCATCTTTTAATAGAATGTGAAATAGAGAAAGGAAGTGCGTTAGATGAGTTTAAAGCAGCTATCGACAGAAGAATTGCATCAAATGTCTTTCATAGAATTAGCACATGAGTTACTGGCGGATAAAAAACAGGCAATGTCATTCAATGATTTAATCAAACAGATCGGCGACATACTGGAGCTGTCCGGGGAGGAAGTCCGTTCACGCATGGTCCAGTTCTACACAGACCTCAATGTAGATGGTCGCTTCATCGCGCTTGGTGAGAACCGCTGGGGAATCAGAGCTTGGTATCCGGTTGATCAAATCGAGGAAGAAACCGTTCCGACCATCAAGACACGCAAGAAGAAATCCAAGAAAAAGGATGACGAGGATCTGGAAGAAGACTTCGATGATGAAGACCTGGACTTCGATGACCTTGATGATTTGGATGAAGAGGATCTTACAGATGATGAAGAAGATCTTGATGACGATGATGATGAGGAAGACCTAGATTCAGATGAAGAAGAAATCGATGAAGAACTGATCGATGAAGATGAATATGATCTTGGTGATGATGAAGAGGAAGAAGAACTCGACGAAGACGACGAGGATTCAGAAAAAGAAGACAAATAATCAATTCTTGACTTCTGATGTCGAGGAAGGTAGTATGTTATTTGGGCTCCTTAAAAAAGGATCAGATTATGAATTCAACGCTCCCCTTACTTCGGTAAGCGGGGGCGTTTTTTATTTTTTGCACCCCCTTGAAGCTGTTTCGTGAAGACAACCTTCCGCTCTTTTTCTTAGGCACTTTTCGTAAACTTTGCTGCTATTCAATATAAAATTTTCAAGTAATATCCTGATGAATCGCCGTCAAATTCCCGGTGAGCAGGAAAGAAAAGAGCTGCCCGTTCTTTTCCGAAAGCAGCAATGTATGCGAAAACAACCTTTTTTTATAAAAGATTTTAGGAGACGAAGACTGCTGCAGCAGTACATGGGAGGCTTCACAGAAATAGTTCCGGGATTAATTTCATCATAAGAGACTAATGTTCAGCACTGCTGAACATACTTTTTTTAGACAACTAACTTGAAGAAGGGGGTACTTTGCATGACAAAGTATATTTTTGTAACAGGCGGTGTAGTTTCCTCACTGGGTAAAGGAATTACAGCTGCTTCACTTGGAAGACTATTGAAAAACCGCGGGTTGAAAGTGACAATCCAGAAATTTGATCCATACATCAACGTGGACCCTGGTACAATGAGCCCGTATCAGCATGGTGAAGTTTTTGTTACCGATGATGGCGCTGAAACGGATCTCGATCTGGGACATTATGAGCGTTTCATTGACATAAATCTTACAAAATACAGCTCAGTGACAACTGGGAAAATCTATTCAACTGTACTGAAAAAAGAGCGCCGCGGCGATTATCTGGGCGGAACGGTCCAGGTCATCCCTCATATTACAAATGAAATCAAAGAGAGAGTATTCCGTGCGGGCCGCGAAACGAATGCGGATATTGTCATTACGGAAATCGGCGGAACGGTCGGTGACATCGAATCCCTTCCATTCCTTGAGGCGATCCGCCAGATCAAGAGCGATGTCGGCCGTGACAACGTAATGTACATCCACTGTACACTTGTTCCTTACATCAAAGCTGCCGGTGAAATGAAGACGAAACCGACCCAGCATAGTGTAAAAGAACTGCGCAGCCTTGGGATCCAGCCTACGGTCATCGTGGTCCGAGCAGAAATGCCGATGACCCAGGATATGAAAGACAAGATTGCCTTGTTCTGTGACATCGATCCCCGTGCCGTCATCGAAGCAATCGATGCGGATACGCTATATGCCGTGCCTGTTGCCCTTCAGGATCAAAAACTTGATCAGCTTACATGCGACCACTTGAAGCTGGATTGCAGAGAGCCGGATATGACCGAGTGGAATGAACTGATCCACAGAGTCCGCAACTTAAGCAAGAAGACGAAGATCGCTCTTGTCGGAAAATACGTCGAGCTGCAGGATGCCTACATTTCAGTAGTGGAAGCCATGAAACATGCCGGCTACAACTTCGATGCAGATGTAGAAGTGAAGTGGCTGAACTCGGAGCTGATCACATCTGAAAATGTCGACGAAGTGCTTAGCGATGTGGACGGTATCCTTGTACCAGGCGGTTTCGGTGACCGGGGCGTTGAAGGTAAAATCATCGTGACGAAATATGCACGTGAAAATAAAGTGCCTTTCCTTGGCATCTGCCTGGGCATGCAGCTGGCATCAGTAGAATATGCCCGCAACGTGCTGGGATATGAAACAGCTCACTCTGCTGAGCTGAACCCGGAAACACCATATCCGGTAATCGATTTGCTTCCTGAGCAGAAAGACATTGAAGACCTTGGCGGAACACTTCGCCTCGGCCTGTATCCTTGTAAACTGACTCCGGGAACAAAGGCTTACGATGCATATGCCGGCGAGGTCGTTTACGAACGCCACCGCCATCGTTATGAGTTTAACAATCACTTCAGAGAAGAAATGGAAGCGGCAGGCTTCATCTTCTCCGGGACAAGCCCTGACGGACGTTTGGTTGAAATTATCGAGCTTGCGGATCACCCTTGGTTCGTGGCATCACAATTCCATCCGGAGTTCACATCCCGCCCTACTCGCCCGCAGCCGCTGTTCCGCGACTTCATCAATGCGGCTTTGGAGAATGCAAAATAATAATATGAAATATAAAGAAGAGCTGACCCGTCCGTGCGGGCCGGCTCTTTTTGTTTGGCTCTTTTCGTAAACTTTGTTGCTATTCAATATAAATTTCAATTAATATGCTGGTAAATCGTCGTAAAAACCCCTGTGAGCAGGAAAGAAAAGAGCTGCTCGTTCTTTTTCGAGAGTAAAACCTTTGTATACAGGGGAAAAATCCGGCACCTGGGATTTTTCCAAAAGCAACAATATATGCGAAAACAGCCTTTTGTTTAAACAAAATGGTTAACGGAACCTGGCTGCTTAATTCTCGAGGAGATTTGCGGCGTTGGTTGAATTTTACATTCTGTGAAGGGTTCTTGGAACCGGGGTCACGGTGAGATGAGCGTCTTGGTGCCTGATGGCAGCTAATGGAACTGGTTATGCAGCGATTTTTGGGGATTAGAGCGGCTCATGAAGGGCCCATTGTACCAATTATGCAGCGATGGGAGATTAGAGTGTTCCGTACAGCCCTTATGAAATAAAAGCTCAGTGAAATTACGATCAAGTTGTACCAAACATGGTTCATGAACCAAACTTCCGCCGAGAGTCCTCATGCAATCCAAGTAAAAAAGCCCCGGCACCAAACCGGGACTTCACTCCAAACTTAATATTCCTCCAGCATCTCTTCAAGCGAAAACTTAAGCAGATAATAGATATAGAGAGCAGCCATACTGGAAGGGAATCCGACACGTTCGCCCAATTCCTCTCCTGGCAGCATGCCTTTGATCAGTTTGGTATCAATGTGGATATCCGCCAAATCGGCAAGGTTTTCTCCTTCACCAGCCACCGCCCCTGAAATCGCGGTAAAAGCAACCCCTTTGTCAGAGAGCTGCTTTGCAAGTGCAGAAGCCTGTTCATCGTTGGAAAAGCGGGATACAAGAAGAACCCTGTCTGCTTCCGTCAGGTCATCCACATTCTCCAGTGCTTTAGCACCGTTAAGTGGTTCCTGTCCATATAGCGCTTCAAGAGTGACGCTTTCCATCTCCTTGAACCCTTTTATATAAATATGGCCTTCACCAACAGCTGCCTGAGCAAGAAGGCGGGCACCATCCTCTATTGAAAACTCTTCCTTATCCGCTATCCGGTTGTAAAGTCCCGAAAGCTGTGTGGTAAACATTTTGATCATCGTGAGTACTCCTTCCAAATAAAGAGGTTTTAATGCAAAAATATAGTTCATTTTACATTAAAGTATAATTCCGACAGAGCATGATGTAAAATTATCGCATAAAGAAGGAATTTCCCGGTCCAATGTTGAAGTATACTTTTGGACTAAAGTTTCATTTACATATCATTTTTTTGTAATAATCAAACCCGGAAAATACCCGGCAGAGAGAAAAAAGCAGCTAATACTGTGGGAAAAGAGGCTCCGTCTACGGCAGCATTTACCACGTTTCAGGTACGAATAAGAGGGGAAGAGGTGGATTAGGATGAATGAAAAAATCCTCATTGTTGACGATCAATTTGGTATCCGGATTTTACTGAACGAGGTTTTGCAGAAGGAAGGCTATACAACATTTCAAGCGGCTAACGGAATTCAGGCACTTGATATAGTGGATAAGCATTCCCTGGACCTGGTATTGCTTGATATGAAGATCCCGGGAATGGACGGGATTGAAATTTTAAAAAGAATGAAAGAAAAGGAACCGGATATCCGGGTCATCATCATGACAGCTTATGGTGAACTGGATATGATCCAGGAAGCGAAAGACCTGGGTGCCATCACCCACTTTGCCAAGCCGTTCGATATTGATGACATCAGACAGGCAGTGAAGCAATACTCAACGATGTAAACCTTTCCATAAAATTGAAAATACGGAATAGTACTTCTTTTATAAAATAAGGGCAGTCAGTTGGTAAAATGTTGACCTTTTTGGTATTATACAGATGAAATTGCAAACACTGAGAAACGGGTATACAGTTACATAACTGACTCAATAAAAGGAGGAACTAGACTATGCCTTTAGTTTCAATGAAAGAAATGCTTATTAAAGCAAAAGAAAACGGCTATGCTGTTGGACAATTCAATTTAAATAACCTTGAGTTCACTCAAGCGATCCTTCAAGCTGCAGAAGAAGAGAAATCACCGGTAATCCTTGGTGTTTCTGAAGGTGCAGGACGTTACATGGGCGGGTTCAAAACTGTCGTGAAAATGGTTGAAGGTCTTCTTGAAGACTACAACATCACAGTTCCTGTTGCCATCCACCTTGACCACGGTTCCAGCTATGATAAATGTAAAGAAGCAATTGATGCAGGATTTACTTCTGTCATGATCGATGCTTCCCACGGTCCTTTCGAGGAAAACATCGAAATCACTTCAAAAGTGGTTGAATATGCTCACTCCAAAGGGGTTTCTGTTGAGGCTGAACTGGGAGTTGTCGGCGGACAAGAGGACGACGTAGTAGCTGACGGCGTTATCTATGCTGACCCTAAAGAGTGCCAGGAGCTTGTAGAGCGCACTGGTATCGATACATTGGCACCTGCCCTTGGTTCTGTTCACGGACCTTACAAAGGCGAGCCAAACCTTGGATTCAAAGAAATGGAAGAAATCGGCGCAGCTACCGGAGTACCTCTTGTGCTTCACGGCGGTACCGGCATTCCAACAAAAGATATCCAAAGAGCGGTCTCTTATGGTACAGCGAAAATCAATGTAAATACTGAAAACCAAATTGCTTCAGCGAAGAAGGTCCGCGAAGTCCTTGCAGAGGATGCGCATGTGTATGATCCACGTAAATATCTTGGACCTGCCCGTGAAGCAATCAAGCAGACAGTCATCGGCAAAATGCGTGAATTTGGTTCTTCAAACCAAGCTTAATTTTATATAACACCACGATCAACTTCTGAATCAAATAAACCATTATAGAAACCGCCTTGTCCTATAAGGCGGTTTCCGTTCATTTTAACTGTTTTGAAAATTTAGTCGAAAAAGGGGAAATTGACATGAAATTTTTTATCGATACAGCAAATATGGAAGAAATCCGCGAAGCATTTGAATGGGGCATCCTTTCCGGAGTGACGACGAATCCTTCACTGGTTGCGAAAGAAGAAGGGGTGTCTTTTCACGACCGCCTGAAGGAAATCGCAAATCTTGTTCCTGGGTCCATCTCGGGTGAGGTCATTGCCCTTGATGCAGAAGGCATGATCAAGGAAGGCCGCGAACTTGCGGCACTGGCACCGAATATCACGGTCAAGGTACCAATGACACCGGATGGCTTGAAAGCAGTTTCTGTATTCGCAAAAGAAGGCATCAAAACAAATGTAACGCTCATTTTCAGCGCGAACCAGGCTTTGCTGGCAGCTAGGGCAGGCGCGACTTATGTCTCTCCTTTCCTTGGAAGATTGGATGATATCGGCCATGACGGAATGGAACTGATCGAAAAAATTGCTGAGATCTTTGCCATTCATGGCATTGATACAGAAATCATCGCGGCGTCCATCAGGCATCCGCAGCACATTACAGATGCGGCATTGAGAGGCGCGCATATTGCAACGACACCATTCAAAGTCCTCAGCCAAATGTTCAAGCATCCGCTGACAGACAAGGGAATCCAGGCATTCCTTGATGACTGGAGCAAGCGTTCAGGAAACTAATTGGTTAATCATGTGTATTGAAGGCGGGGAAGGGCTGCCGGATTAAGAGGAGAAGGAGACTGTGCAGGCACAGCCGAAGAGCGAGCATAGATTGAAAGATTCGAGCTTTTCTTGCCAATCTTATTAATAGTTCAATCAACCGGAACCTGGCAGAAATCAGCCTCTCTTTTCATGCCAATCCAGCTTGGAGGCTAAGTGGTTGACGTACTTCCCGGCTTTTCCTTGCGAGAAGTCAACATCGGCCCGCTGCGCATGCCCTATTTCCTTTGTCTCACTCGCGAACCTCCAGTCTGTACGGCGTTGAACAGCTGCTTCCGCTTTTTATCAGTCCAGCTCCAGCGCCTAGCCCCTCGGGGTCAAATAACCCAAAGAGAATAAAAGGAAAGAGCGGAAAGAGCGGAAAGAGCGCCTTTTATTCTCTTTGGAACATTTGCCTGTCGGGACTGTTCAAGGCGCTTTCGCTTTTTATCAATCCAGCTCCAGCGCCTAGCCCCTCGGGGTTAAATAACCCAAAGAGAATAAAAGGAAAGAGCGGAAAGAGCACCTTTTTTTTCTTTGGAACATTTGCCTGTCGGGGCTGTTCAAGGCGCTTTCGCTTTTTATCAATCCAGCTCCAGCGCCTAGCCCCTCGGGGTCAAATAACCCAAAGAGAATAAAAGGAAAGAGCGCCTTTTTTTCTCTTTGGAACATTTGCCTGTCGGGGCTGTTCAAGGCGCTCTCGCTTTTTATCAATCCAGCTTCAGCGCCCAGCCCCTCGGGGTCAAATAACCCAAAGTGAATAAAAGGAAAGAGCGCCTTTTTTTCTCTTTGGAACATTTGCCTGTCGGGGCTGTTCAAGGCGCTTTCGCTTTTTATAGTATAAATGGTATAATTTATAAAAAAATCTATTCACCTATACATGTTTTGACGAATTATGTATAAACTAGTAGACAATACTTCTTAGAATCATTTTTATTGGTAAAAATAACCATGAATAAACATCAAGATAAATTGACACTCAGTTTATGGGAAATTCATCAAGGAACTATGGAAGGGAGTCTAAAATGGAAAAGCTAAAAATTGCAGGCGGTTATCCACTTAAAGGCACAATTAAGGTAAGTGGAGCGAAAAACAGCGCTGTAGCCCTAATCCCGGCAACCATTCTTGCCGACTCTCCAGTATCAATTGAAGGTTTACCAGATATCTCAGATGTGCAGACACTCAAAGCCCTTCTTGAAGAAATAGGCGGCGAAGTGTCATTTGGCGAAAACGGAGAAATGAGAGTCGATCCGTCCCGGATGATTTCCATGCCATTGCCAAGCGGAAAAGTGAAGAAATTAAGAGCATCCTATTATTTGATGGGTGCCATGCTTGGACGATTCAAAAAGGCGGCTATCGGACTTCCGGGTGGATGCCATCTTGGTCCGCGTCCGATCGACCAGCATATCAAAGGGTTCGAAGCTCTTGGTGCAGAAGTCACAAATGAGCAAGGCGCAATCTACCTGAGAGCCGATGAACTGCGCGGCGCACGGATCTATTTGGATGTCGTCAGCGTCGGGGCGACCATAAATATCATGCTGGCAGCTGTCAGGGCAAAAGGCCAGACAATCATAGAAAATGCAGCAAAAGAACCTGAAATCATCGATGTTGCTACATTGCTCACGAACATGGGAGCGAAGATCAAAGGTGCGGGGACGGATGTCATCCGTATTGACGGAGTCGAAAACTTGAGCGGATGCAGGCATACCATCATTCCGGACCGGATCGAAGCGGGTACATTCATGATTTTAGGAGCCGCGGCAGGTGAAGGTGTGCTGATCGATAATGTCATTCCCCTTCACATGGAATCATTGATTGCGAAATTGCGTGAAATGGGTGTGCCAATTGAAGCAGGCGATGATCAAATCTTCATCGGCAAAGCTGAAAACCTGAACGCAGTGGATATCAAGACCCTTGTTTATCCTGGTTTCCCGACAGATTTACAGCAGCCATTCACTTCGCTCTTAACAAAAGCAAAAGGTTCGGCAGTTGTGACTGATACGATTTATTCCGCGCGCTTCAAGCATATTGATGAACTGCGCCGCATGAATGCCAATATTAAAGTGGAAGGCCGTTCGGCGATTGTCAACGGGCCGATCCAGCTGCAGGGAGCTAAAGTGAAAGCGAGCGACCTTAGAGCCGGGGCTGCCCTTGTGGTAGCAGGCTTGATGGCTGAAGGCGTTACAGAAGTAACTGGCCTTGAGCATATTGACCGCGGCTACAGCAACCTCGTTGAAAAACTTGAAGGGCTTGGTGCGACGATCTGGCGTGAAAAGATGACAGCTGAAGAACTTGAACAGCTGAAAAGTTCCTGATTTACTCTTTCAAGAAAATAATCCTGCCGCTTAATGTTTAATGTGTTACAATATATTTATCATTATGTTATACAATTCGTATATATAAATATATATGTGACACAGGAGGCAGAAATCGATGGAAAGAAGTTTATCTATGGAACTTGTACGCGTAACTGAAGGTGCAGCACTCGCATCGGCCCGCTGGATGGGTAGAGGAAAGAAAAATGAAGCAGATGATGCAGCGACTTCGGCAATGAGAGATGTCTTTGATACAGTGCCGATGAAAGGGACCGTCGTCATTGGAGAAGGGGAGATGGATGAAGCCCCTATGCTCTATATCGGTGAAAAATTAGGGACAGGCTATGGTCCGCGTGTGGACGTGGCAGTAGACCCTTTGGAAGGCACGAATATCGTGGCTTCCGGCGGCTGGAATGCCCTTGCTGTTCTGGCCGTTGCCGATCATGGCAACCTGCTGAATGCCCCGGATATGTACATGGACAAAATTGCCGTTGGACCTGAGGCAGTCGGACAAATCGATATCAACGCTTCTGTGCTTGATAACCTGAAAGCTGTTGCACGTGCGAAAAATAAAGATATTGAAGATGTGGTCGCTACAGTATTGAACCGTGAGCGCCATGAACATATCATTGCCCAGCTGAGAGAAGCGGGTGCAAGGATCAAGCTGATCAATGACGGCGATGTCGCCGGCGCAATGAACACGGCCTTTGATCATACAGGCGTGGATATCCTTTTCGGTTCAGGCGGTGCACCTGAAGGCGTCCTTGCGGCTGTTGCGTTGAAATGCCTTGGAGGGGAAATCCAGGGAAAACTGCTGCCGCAGAACGAAGAAGAGGCTGTGCGTTGTGAAAGTATGGGGCTGGATTGCAGTAAGATCCTCCGTATGGAAGACCTGGTGACTGGTGATGATGCGATCTTCGCGGCAACCGGCGTAACAGATGGTGAGCTTTTGCGCGGTGTCCAATTGAAGGGCAGCCATGGCTTGACGCACTCCATCGTCATGAGAGCGAAATCCGGCACTGTCCGTTTCATCGACGGCCGCCACAGCTTGCAAAAGAAGCCGAATCTCGTCATTAAGTAAGGCATTTCCTAATATTTCCGGTTGCTGATAGGGATGCATGCAGGAAACGGATTGCTATCCACCGCAAGGAGATCCGGTTCCTGTGATTCCTCATGGCCGGCAATCACTTTGGAAATTGCCTGGCATCATAAATAGTAGTCAGCTTTGATGGATCCAGTCCATTGAAGCTGACATTTCCTATATACAGAGAGAAAATGAAACCGGGTATTCCTCTGCCCGCAGGCTTTAACCTTCCCTTTAAATTCCTTTGTTGATTTCAAGAGAAAAATATGATTAGATAGTAGTTGTTTTATTTTCGTCTATAGCATATAAACTTCACAAGAAATTGCTTCTTTATTTCTTCTATTTACTTTTTCCTGTAATTTTTTCCTATCATAACGTTCTCCATATGGTAGATTTCAAATAATTGAAGAGTGGTGTCATTATGGAATTAACGATCAAAGGTCTAGAAAACATGAAATTGAAAGAACTGTATGAATTAGCTAGAGAGTACAAGATTTCCTATTACAGCAAGCTGACAAAAAAAGAACTTATCTTTGCGATTTTAAAAGTGAGAGCGGAGAAGGAAGGCTATTTCTTCATGGAAGGTGTATTGGAAATCATCCAGTCAGAGGGATTTGGATTCCTGCGCCCGATCAACTATTCGCCAAGTGCTGAAGATATTTATATTTCTGCATCACAGATCCGCCGCTTTGACTTGCGGAACGGGGACAAGGTTTCCGGCAAGGTGCGGCCTCCAAAAGAGAATGAGCGCTATTTCGGACTCCTGCATGTAGAGATGGTCAACGGCGAGGAACCGGAAGCTTCCAAGGAACGTGTCCATTTCCCTGCTTTGACACCATTGTATCCCGACCGCCAGATCATGCTGGAGACGGCTCCGAACAAGATTTCCACACGGATCATGGATCTTATCTCCCCGGTTGGATTTGGACAGCGGGGTCTAATCGTTGCTCCTCCAAAAGCGGGTAAGACAATGCTTTTAAAAGAGATTGCGAACTCGATTACCACCAACAATCCAGAAGCGGAATTAATCATTCTGTTGATCGATGAGCGTCCTGAGGAAGTTACGGATATCGAACGTTCAGTGGAAGCGGAAGTTGTCAGCTCGACGTTTGATGAAGTGCCTGAAAATCATATCAAGGTAGCAGAGTTGGTGTTGGAGCGGGCGATGCGCCTTGTTGAACACAAGCGTGACGTGATCATCCTGATGGATAGCATCACTCGTTTGGCGCGTGCGTATAACCTGGTCATCCCTCCAAGCGGAAGGACCCTGTCAGGCGGTATCGACCCGGCAGCTTTCCACCGTCCGAAACGATTCTTTGGTGCTGCGCGTAACATTGAAGAAGGCGGAAGTTTAACGGTGCTTGCCACTGCGCTTATCGATACAGGCTCCCGTATGGATGATGTCATTTATGAGGAATTCAAAGGAACAGGAAACATGGAACTTCACCTTGACCGTCATCTTGCGGAAAGAAGGATCTTCCCTGCGATCGATATCCGCCGTTCCGGCACAAGGAAAGAAGAACTCCTTATTCCTTCTGAAAACCTCGAAAAATTGTGGGCAATCAGAAAAGCAATGTCCGATGCACCGGACTTCGCGGAAAAATTCCTGCGCAAGCTGAAAAAGTCGAAAACCAACGAAGAATTCTTCGAAGTGCTGCACGAAGAATCCAAAGGAAAAAGGGGCTGACGCTTTACCCCTTTAAAGCAAGTGGGGACAGTCCCCACTTGCTTTAGAGCGTTAAAGGGAATCCCATCCAGCTCAAAAAGCTGGTTGCAATTCGGGCATGGACTTGTTATAATATTGTCAGTGTGTTTTTAAAGTGGATGCGGTAAGGGGCTGGTCAAACGGCTTATGCTCATATCGCATATTGAGGAATATATAACTCTGTCTCAGATGATTCAGGGCGGAAGGAGATGAAAAAGAATGAAACAAGGAATTCATCCAGAATACAAAAAAGTGATGGTTACATGTGCTTGCGGTAACGAGTTCGAAACAGGTTCTGTTGAGAACGAAGTTAAAGTTGAGGTTTGCTCTGAGTGCCATCCTTTCTACACTGGTCGTCAAAAATTCGCTGATGCCGGCGGACGTGTTGATCGTTTCAACAAAAAATACGGCCTTAAAAACGACAATCAATAAACCTTTTAGAAAAGCGGCGGCTTGATTCCGGCACCCTGCACGCACTTGTGCATAACAGGAGCCTGGATACACGCCCCTTTCTGAATTTTGAAGAAAACAGGCAAGGAATCATGCTTGCCTGTTTTTTATTTCTCTTTTATGAGAAAATAAGTAAGAAATAAGTGGAGGCAGTTCGAAAAGCACTGTGCCACTTTTTTTCTGAAATAAAACGTACCGAGCATTCTTTTTTTATCAAATCACCCGCGTAATTGCACTTATTTTTTTATCTTTTCTGGAGTGGATTTTACATAGGATGCAGTATGGAATTGATTAATACGATCGAGGAAGGAGAGGGCTAATTTCATGTACATCATGAAACAGACCGGTTGGTTGGAAGTAATTTGCGGAAGCATGTTCTCAGGAAAATCAGAAGAATTGATTCGACGCGTAAGGCGGGCACAATTCGCCAAGCAGGAAATCATGGTCTTCAAACCGAAATTAGATAACCGTTACAGCGAGGAATCCGTCGTTTCCCATAATGGGACGTCGGTGATTGCGAGGCCTGTGGAATCATCTTTGGATATCCTTGACGAAGTTACTGCAAGTGTGGATATCGTTGCCATTGATGAAGTTCAGTTTTTTGACGAGGGAATCGTGGAAGTTGTCCAAAAGCTGGCTGACAGTGGGCATCGTGTTGTCACTGCAGGACTTGACCAGGACTTTCGCGGAGAACCATTTGGTCCAATGCCCAATCTGATGGCTGCTGCTGAACAAGTGACAAAACTGCAGGCGGTATGCTCGGTTTGCGGGTCGCCGGCAAGCCGGACACAGCGCCTGATCGATGGGAAGCCTGCTGGCTATGATGATCCGATCATTTTGGTTGGGGCTTCGGAAGCTTATGAACCAAGATGCCGCCATCATCATCAGGTGCCCAAAGGTGTCAGTATCAGTCAGGAATCGATCGTGAAGAAAATATAAATTATTCCGGGAGCCATTTGGTTCCCGGTTTTTATTTTCAAAAATTTTTGTTGTGGAACGGGGGCATGGGAGGCAGCCCTGTCTTTCTTTGAAGATGCCGCCAGCTCCGTGGACCGGCACTATAAGGTCTGCCTTCATGTGGTCCGGGTAATGGCGAATCGCTGGAATCCCGGTGACATTTTTAACATGAACGGAATTCCTTCACCAGTCAGTGAACGTCAGCTTGCGCTTTTGATTGCATATACTCCGAGACATGGGACAACCTATGCTCAGGAGGTGTTTTCAGATGAGAAAAGTCTTGAGTTTACTTTCACTGACTATATTACTGACTGCCTGCGGGGCACAAGAAAAGGATAATCTTTACGTGCAGGATGAAGATCAAGGCGGCAGAAGATTCGTCAACAATGACTTGACGGATGTCGATACCAACCAGAATGTCGACCAGCCGATGGAAACCAACCAAAACCCGAACTTTATTGATTTATCGGAGACACAGCCCAATAAAGGGACGGATGTCGACAAGGCAAGGGAAGTCATCGATGTTTATACAGATTATGAGCCCGGCCAGGTCTGGGTGAACGGAGAGCAGATGTGGGTGACGGCTTACACCCATGACGAATTGTCGCAGGACAAGAGGGATGACAAAGAAGCTGAACTGCGCAAGCGACTGACAAGAGCCTTGCCAAGATACAAGATAAATGTCAAGATCCAAGAGCGGTAAAAGGGATAAGCCCCCTTTTGCCGCTTCTTGTATTTAGGGCGTGCATATAATATAATTAGACTGTTATGGATTAAAATTGAGGTGAATAGCTGTGTTCGATCGTTTACAAGCAGTTGAAGATCGTTATGAAAAGCTGAATGAGCTTTTGAGCGATCCGGAAATTGTGAATGACCCAAAAAAGCTAAGAGAATATTCAAAAGAACAATCTAACATCCAGGAAACTGTTGAAGCATACCGTGAATATAAGGAAGCTACCTCCCAGTTCAAAGATGCCAAATCAATGCTTGAAGAAAAGCTTGATGCTGACATGCGCGAAATGGTCAAAGAGGAAGTCTCTGAACTCGAAGATAAAATTGAAGAGCTTGAAGAAAGAATGAAGATCCTTCTTATTCCAAAAGACCCCAATGATGACAAAAACGTTATCATGGAGGTCCGTGGAGCGGCAGGCGGTGATGAAGCTGCCCTGTTTGCCGGAGATCTTTACCGCATGTACACCCGTTATGCGGAAACTCAAGGCTGGAAGATCGAAGTCATGGAAGCCAACTCGACAGGGGTCGGCGGGTATAAAGAGATCATCTTCATGATCAATGGCAATGGAGCCTACTCAAAGATGAAGTATGAAAATGGTGCCCACCGCGTGCAGCGTGTACCGGAAACGGAATCCGGCGGACGTATCCATACGTCAACTGCAACTGTTGCATGTCTTCCCGAAGCAGAAGAGGTCGAAATTGATATCCATGAAAAAGATATCCGTGTTGATACATTCGCTTCCAGCGGACCTGGCGGCCAGAGTGTAAACACGACGATGTCGGCTGTGCGCCTGACGCATTTACCTACAGGTGTCGTGGTTTCATGCCAGGATGAAAAATCACAGATCAAGAATAAAGAAAAAGCGATGAAAGTACTTCGTGCCCGTGTATATGACAAGTTCCAGCAAGAGGCACAGGCAGAGTATGATGCGAATCGTAAGTCTGCTGTTGGTACTGGTGACCGTTCCGAGCGTATCCGCACGTATAATTTCCCGCAAAACCGTGTGACGGACCACCGCATCGGCCTGACAATCCAAAAGCTCGATCAAATCTTGGAAGGCAAACTGGATGAAGTCATCAGTGCACTTATCCTTGAAGACCAGTCTAAGCTGCTCGAGAGAATGGAAGAGTAATGAGAAATTGCGATACAGTTTTTGAAGCCCTAAAATGGGCTTCTTCTTTTTTGATAGAAAACAAGCGGGATGAAAATGCGGGAGAACTATTAATGAAGCATCTTTTGAAGATGGACAGGTCGCAGCTGCTGGCAAATCAGCGGCTGGTGCTGAAGGATCAGGAAAAATTGGAATTCGTCCGCGGGATCACGGATCACATTCAGGGAACGCCGATCCAGCACATCATCGGTTCCGAGGAATTTTATGGACGGCAGTTTTTGGTCAACGGAGATGTACTGATTCCCCGTCCTGAAACCGAGGAGTTGGTATATCATACGCTGGAAAAAATCCGGGTGCATTTCGGGGCTGCAGAGAGGCTGGAGCTGGCGGATATCGGAACCGGCAGCGGGGCGATTGCTGTTTCATTGAAAGCAGAGAAGCCGGAGTTGTCGGTTTGTGCTGTGGATATTTCAGGTGAGGCTTTGGACGTTGCCCGGCAAAATGCCGAGGTTCTAGGTGCTGAAGTGGTATTTATAGAGGGAGATCTTCTGGAGCCGTTGATTTCACGAGGGATGAAGGTGGATGTTCTGGTGTCCAATCCTCCATATATTCCTTTGGGTGACCTGCCTTCGTTATCCGAAGTGGTGAAAGATCATGAACCTCATTCGGCTCTTTTCGGCGGCGAAAGCGGGCTGGAGTTCTATCAGCGCTTTATGGAAGAACTGCCGCTTGTCATGAAAGACCGGTTCCTGGTTGGCTTCGAAATCGGAGCGGGCCAGGGAGAAGCGGTGGCAGGCATGCTGCGGGGAGCATTCCCGGATACCCATACTGAAATCATCCCTGATATTAACGGCAAAGACAGAATGGTTTTCTGCACGAAAGGCTGATAATGGGTTATGCTTTACCGCATTGCCGCGCTAAGGGGGACTGTCCCTTTCAGCGCGGTGCTGCGTTACCGCGTTACCACGCCCGGGGACAGTCCCCTGTTACTTTAACGCAGCAGAGCAAAGCTATAATTCTAGTATTTTGCCATTTTTAAATTTATTTGATTTTGCTAGTTTAAGAAATCGCATTTCTGACCACACTGTTTTACTGAAGGGACGGTGGAGGAAATGAAATCAACTAAATTAGCATGGATGTACATTATCACTTTATGTATGGGAACTATTTTAAGTTTATATATACCGAAACAGGAATCTATTTCTGCACAGCAGGAGGTCCAGGTCATTCCGAACGAAGCGATCAGGCTCAGGATACTGGCAGACAGTGACAAGGAAGAAGATCAGGCGGTCAAACGTTTGATCCGTGACCGGGTCAATGAAGAAATCACTGTCTGGGTTGAACAACTCACTTCTCTTGAAGAAGCGCGTACAACAATCAAAGCGGGTCTTCCGGAGCTGCAGGAAATTGCAGAAGATGTCATGGAAGAGGAAGGCCTGTCCCAAACGGTCAATGTAGAGTTTGGCAAAGTCGATTTCCCGACGAAGCTTTACGGCCAGTTTTTATATCCTGCCGGGGAATATGAAGCCATCCTGATCACCCTTGGCAGCGGCCAAGGCGCCAACTGGTGGTGTGTGCTTTACCCGCCTTTATGCTTCCTCGATTTTTCAAGCGGAACAGCTGTAAGGAGTCCGGGCTTTGAAACTACTGCAGAAGCCAGTGAAGTAGATGAAGTGTCTGCTGAAACGGCTGTGTCAGAAGAGGAAGCCATTCCTGGTGTAAAAGAGATTCCAGAAGAAGAGCATGCACCAGTCAGCGAAGCTCCAGAAACACCTGAAACCGATGAAGTTTCTGAACAATTGGGAAGTGGACAAGTTGTGGATAGTGTTAAAACAGAGCCGGCTGATGCTCAGGATGACCAGCTTTTTGTAAAGGAAGAAGAAAGTGAAGTGGAAGTAAGATTTTTCGTAGTAGACTTCATCAAAAAATTGATTCCATAAAAACAGATAACCAGAAGAGATTCTTCCCAAAAAAGAATCTCTTTTGTTCTTTTTACTCTCTCATTACATATCTATTAATTATAAAGATTAATTGAGAGGGTGCAGGGATCAGTGAAGACAATCAGAAAAGCTGTGGAAAAAGATATCGCAAACATTAAGGAGTTTTTGGATCTGGCAGGAGTAAGTTCACTGGGGGTGGAAGAGATTGTTGATAACTTTCTGCTCGTGGAGAATGAAGGAGGGGAGATTGATGGTTCTCTCGGCTTGGAAATTCAGGAAAGGACGGGCCTGCTGCGATCACTCGTCGTCAAACCGGGTATGGACGGGGCGGATCTGTTTGCTCTATTTCAGGAAATCCTGCAGTTGGGCAGGGAAAAGCAGTTATCCACTCTTTTCCTCGTTTCCAACAAACAGACCTCCGTACAGTTCTTTAATCTGCTGGGCTTTAAGCAAGTGGATAAACCGGAATATCCTGAAGAACTTACACATTTCACACACGCCAAAGCGTTATCCACAGTGGATAACTGCACCATCATGAAATTTGAATTTTAGCACACTTTAACACAGTAAAGCAGTGGGGGACAGTCCCTCACTGCTTTACTGTGTTAAAGTGAATACTCTAAGATGTACACATAGTTATGCACAAAGTTATTCGAGTTATACACATTTTGTGGATAAGGTTTGAATAACTCGCTCATTTTTAATATACTTGCAAAAGTAGAAATGATATAGGATAGTTAAATTTCAGCGGGAAACGAGCTTTCTCGACATAAATCTTGTTCGAAAAGATAAAGGTGGATCACAATGAAGATGAATTACTGGACTGTGGAGAACAATGTGGATATTAATGAAAGTTGTCCACAGATTGTGGAAGCTTCTCAATTTATAAAGAATAATGAAGTTGTTGCGTTTCCAACCGAAACGGTTTACGGACTTGGAGCCAATGCAAAATCGGATGAAGCGGTGGATAAAATTTTTGCCGCAAAAGGAAGGCCGAGCGACAATCCCCTGATTGTCCACATCTCCAACAAGGATCAGTTGAATGAGCTGGTCAGCGGCATTCCAGATGCAGCGCAAACCTTGATGAATAAGTTTTGGCCAGGCCCTTTAACGATTATTTTTAATAAAAGGGAAGGGGTGCTTTCGGAAAAAGTGACGGCCGGACTTGATTCAGTGGGAATCAGGATGCCGGATCACCCGGTAGCGCTGGCGCTGATCGAAGCGGCGGACCTTCCGGTTGCTGCACCAAGCGCGAACGTTTCCGGGCGGCCGAGCCCTACAGCTGCCAATCATGTTACACAGGATTTGGATGGAAAGATCAGCGGAATCATTGATGGCGGGGAAACGGGTGTTGGTGTTGAATCGACGGTTGTCGATTGCACTTCTGAAATCCCGGTTATCCTGAGGCCGGGCGGTGTAACGAGAGAACAGCTGGAAGAAGCGGCCGGCCCTGTGGAGGTGGATCCTTCTCTGGCTAAGGGAGAAGGTGCCCCGAAATCACCGGGAATGAAATACACCCACTATGCCCCTGATGCACCGATGATTTTAGCAGAAGGTACAAAGGAATGGGTCCAATCATTGATTGATGAAAAGCGAAATGCCGGATTGAAGGCAGGCGTTCTGACAACGGAAGAAAACAAGAATTTTTACCAAGCGGATAAGATCCTCGCCTGCGGCTTCCGCTCGGACCTCAACTCTGTCGCGCATTCGTTATACGATGTACTTCGTTCATTTAACGAAAGTGATGTTGACATCATATTTTCAGAAACGTTCCCGACTGATGGGGTCGGCATGGCTGTCATGAACAGGCTCCAGAAAGCAGCTGGACATAATTTGATAAAAGAGAGTTAGGAGCGGCAGGTTAACTTACCAAACCGTCATTTTCACTGAATAAAAAGCTATATAACTAACACATAAAGAAGCCCGGGAACCTCCCGGGCTTCTTTTCAATGTGCTGCTTTACTCCCAGGGAATAAACCAGGAAAGTTTAAAGTGCCAATATATTGACGGTAACAATTATTGACAATTAAGCCCAAACAATAAAAAGAAAGGCTGCAAGGTGAGGGCTTGCTTCGCCTTTACTCGCCTTTATTAAAGACAGGATAAAGAAATACCCAACAATTAAAAATAGACTTGTGTACAAGAAAAACAAAAGTTAACTTCCCTTCATTATATTAATGAATATTCTATCAAAAGGATTTTTCACTAAACTTATTTATTTGAAAGGCTCTTTAGGGTAAACTTTGTTGTTATTAAATATGAATTGCAGATAATATCCTGTTAATTCACCGAAAAAACTCCAGTTGCAGGGAAGAAAAGAGCTGTTCTCCATTTTTCAAGAGAAATACTTTGGAACACGGGAGGAATCCGGCTCTTGGGATTTTTTGAATTCAGCCATTTAAAAACAACAAAGCTTGTTGATTCCCATCCGGTTTAAAAATCTCTAATCCATCATGGATTGATTTTTGTAATCAGCAGCAAGGTTTACGAAAAGACATTAATAAACAGATATATTTCCTTCTGGACCAGCATAGAGTTTGATGTAGGCACGTCCAAAGGAGGAAATGAAATGACGGCGGTTATAGCGGAATTGTTCACGTTGATGTTGATGGCATTTGCCCTTGGGATGGATGCCTTTTCGATAGGGATTGGAATGGGGATGGTGAAACTTCGCCTGCGGCAGATTTTCTACATAGGCATCACGGTAGGGTTGTTTCATGTATGGATGCCGCTGCTCGGTATGATGACTGGTAAGTTCCTTTCAGAAAAATTCGGTTCGTTTGCTGCCTATGCAGGAGGGGTCCTGTTGATCGTGCTGGGAATCCAGATGGTGCTGGCGAGCTTTAAGAGTGACGAAAGTCCAGTGATGACACCAGTCGGCTTCGGCCTTCTCCTATTTGCTTTGAGTGTCAGCCTGGACAGTTTTTCGGTCGGGCTGACATTGGGAATATTCGGTGCAAGAACAGCCGCAGCCGTGATTTGCTTTGGAGTGGCAGCGACCATCCTGACCTGGTGCGGGCTGCTGGTCGGCCGCCGTGTTCAAGGCTGGCTTGGTTCTTACAGTGAAGCTTTGGGAGGCTGCATTCTCTTTGCTTTCGGAATCAAACTGCTGCTTCCGTTTTAAACGGTAAGGTCTTTAGTGCTTTAGCGCGGCGGGGGACAGTCCCCCGCCGCTTTAACGCGTTAACGTAAGTGGGGACAGTCCCTCGGTGCTTTAAAGCGCTGAAGGGATTTTTTATATTTCTCCCAAACCCGGCTATAGAGTTGTCGGACAATGGCTTATAATAGGGGTAAGGAGATGGTCAAATATGAATATATTATTTGTTTGCACGGGAAACACATGCCGCAGCCCCATGGCGGAAGCTCTTTTGAAACATAAGGGAAAAGACCGGTTCCAGGTGAAATCTGCCGGTGTTTTTGCAGCAGATGGACAAAAAGCCTCCTTTCAGACTCAAGAAGTTCTGAAAGAGAACGATATAATACATGAACACACATCCAGTTCGCTGACCCCGGGGGATATTCAGTGGGCGGACTATATTTTCACCATGACTGAGGGACATAAACAATCAATCGCATCCATGCAACCTCAGGCAGCGGACAAGACGTTTACGTTGAAAGAGTTTGTCACAGAAGAAGAGTTTGGCCGGGATGTTTCAGATCCATTTGGCGGAAGCGTGGAGGTCTATCGTGCAACCTACCGGGAGCTGGATGGACTGATTGACAGGATGATTGAAAAACTAAAGAAATCATGAGGAGCATGGAAGGGGAACTAGGCATGGAAACGGAAAAGAAAAATAGCTACAAATTCGGGTTGAGGAAGAAACTGGTCTTATTCATCACATTGCTGGCAGTCATAACGTATTCTACCAGTGCATTTTTTATCTATTATATCCGGCCCGCCTTTGCAGCTGGGATGAACGAAGCTGTATTTACAACGGCGACATTAGCGTTGGGGATTTTTTGGTCAGGGGTACTGGCATTTTTCGTGGCAGGTTTCATCACAAAGCCGCTGCAAAATCTTGAGAAAGCAGCCATCCAGGCGTCACAAGGAAATATCCATGATGATGTGCAGCTGCCAAAATCCGACGATGAGATCCGCTCGTTAGGCACAGCGTTCAATTCTATGCTGGCGAACCTCAGAGAAATGGTCCACAATATTGACGATAATTTTAATAAAACCAACGATACCGTAATCCATATCTCAAGTGCTTCATCCAAGGCTTCCCAGCAAGCAGAAGGAATCGCTGTCACGATCAATGAGATTTCTGCAGGTGCCGAGAGCTCTGCGGTATCGATCCAATCGACTGCAGAATCCGTGGATGATGTCATCAGGATTGCGCAGGAAGTTCAAAACCGCTCGAAGTCTTCAGAAACCATTTCAACGGAAATGCTGAAAGATCTGACTGAGAGTAAAAAAGTCATCAATTCTCTTGTAGATGGAATTGAAGCTCTTGCAAAAGATAACGAAGATTCACTTGAAGCGGTCCGACGTTTAGAAGACAATGCCAAAAAAGTCGAGCAGATCATCCAGCTTGTGGGCGATATTGCCGCACAAACAAATCTGCTTGCTCTGAATGCTTCCATCGAAGCAGCAAGAGCCGGTGAACACGGGAAAGGCTTTGCGGTCGTGGCGGAGGAAGTGAGAAAGCTTGCCGATGAGAGCGGGAAAGCGGTTCAGGGCATTTCCGAATTGATCAAAAACATCCAGACAGAGGTCGGCGATGTGGTCGGCAGAATCACTACGCAGGTCGAGAGTGCCAATAATGAAGTGAAAAAAGGGACCCAAACGAATCTGGCCATTGAAGAAATGACGGTAACGATCAACGAAATGGCTGAATCCGTCCAGCAGATTTCCGGCCTTGTAGACGAGCAGATGGAGTACATTGAATCCACCTCCACACAGTCCCAGGAAGTCGCGGCCATTGCAGAAGAAACGTCTGCAGGAGCGGTTGAAGTGGCAGCTGCCACCAGAGATCAGGCAGCGGTCATGGGAAGTGTCGAGCAGCTTGCCAGTGACCTGCAAAAGCAGGCGGAAAACCTGAAAAATACAATTACGCGCTTTCGTTTATAAAATTGATCGCAGAGCTTTCATCTGAAAATGACAGGCCATAAGTGAGAGCGGCTAATGGAAAAGTTTCAAAAAGCGCCATTTTATGCGAAGTAAAAATGAAAATCCGCCAGCATCTGAATGGCGGATTTTTCTTGTGGGTTACTGTTCAGGTTTGACTGCATCGACAATGAGGGAAAGAAACCCTAAATTTCCATCCTTGTTTCGATGATCAAAACGGAATGACCGGTAAATAAATCCTTCTTTTTCGTCCCAGTCAGTATGATGGAAGGTTCCATTCTCATCACAGAATTCGAGCAGGTTCACTTGAAACCCCGCTTCTTCAAACATCGAGGTTATGGTTTTATAAGTATGGACGATTTTATGGCTTGCCGCAGGATGATCCGCGGGTCCGGGTCCGCCGACCTTTACCCCTTCCTGATAATTTTCGTCCGGAAAGTATCCATCAGGGACTGCACAGCGGATGTAACCGCCAGGCTTTAAAAAATCGAAGCAGACTTCGGCAGCCTTGACGCCTTCTTCAAAACTTAAGTGTTCCCATACATGTTCTGCCAGGATGGCTTCCAGCGAATCGACCGCGAATTTATCTTCCCAATCTTTTCGGTTCAAGAGGTTTAATTCTGATTCTTGTGTTTGAAGCCAATCGGGATTGTTATTGTGTTCCCCTGCACCTATTACCACTCTTGGATGATTTTTCTCAGACATACAATTCTCCTGTTCCAGTCATTTTTTTACTAAATTCTTTATGTGCAGAGGAAAAACCTTCTTCCCATTGCAGTATCAGGTTCTAAAAAGAAATTTTTATTTGAAAGACAGGCGATAAACTTTATAATTTTTTGCGGTTATGTAAAAATTAAACTATAACACAATACGGCAGGAGGAATACGGCATGAAAGTCGCAATTGCATCAGATCATGGCGGTATCAATATCCGTGAAGAAATAAAAGATTTACTTAATGGACTGGGGATAGAGTTCGATGATTTTGGATGTGAATGTGATACATCTGTCGATTACCCTGATTATGCCCAGCCAGTTGCTGAAAAAGTGGCGAATGGGGAGTATGACCGCGGGATTTTGATTTGTGGTACAGGGATTGGCATGAGTATTTCCGCTAATAAAGTAAAAGGGATCCGCTGTGCGCTTGTCCACGATTTGTTCAGCGCCAAAGCAACCCGCCAGCATAATAACAGCAATGTTCTGGCCATGGGCGAGAGAGTGATCGGGCCCGGCCTGGCAAGGGAAATCGCCAAGGTTTGGCTGGAAACGGAATATGAAGGCGGACGCCACGAGCGCCGTATCGGAAAAATTGCCGAGTATGAAGAGAAACATAGGTAATTAAAAGAAATGCAAGTAAGAGAAGGAGGCAGCAATGATGGATGTCGAAGTTCTCAATAAGCAATTGGATTCTATCTTAACTGAGTTCAAAGGACAGTCTCCTTTGGAAAAGGGGAATCTGCTGGTGGTCGGCTGTTCAACGTCAGAAGTGATTGGCAAGAGGATTGGAACAGCCGGGACCTCAGAGGCAGCCGAGGTCATTTTCGAAAAGATGAAACAATTCGCTGATGAGCTTGGTGCAGTGGTCGCGTTTCAATGCTGTGAACATCTCAACCGTGCATTGGTCATGGAAAGGTCATGGGCGGAACGGCGCGGATACGATGAGGTTTCCGTCATTCCCGTCAGAACAGCAGGCGGTGCCATGGCGACCCATGCTTATGAAAAATTTGAAGATCCCGTGGTCGTCGAGTTCATCAAGGCTGAAGCGGGAATCGATATCGGACAGACCTTGATAGGTATGCATCTGAAACACGTGGCTGTCCCGATCAGGGTTTCACAAAAGATGCTTGGAGAAGCACATGTGGTACTGGCCAAATCCAGGCCGAAACTCATCGGCGGAACACGTGCCGTCTATGAACCGAAACCGGAAAACAAATCTTGCTGAAGAATAAGGGAAATGGCGGACGACACGTCCGCCATTTTTATATTGAGCTGGCAGTTACTTTAGCGCTTTAAAGCAGCCGGGGACAGTCCCCGGCTGCTTTAAAGCGCTAAAGCACCATTCGAAAAAATTTAAAATTGTGTAACATTATTCAAACTCAGACGTTGTGTTAGTAGAGAGAGAAAAGGGGGGGAGATGGTGCATGAGGAAAAGAGGCAAAACCTGGACACGTTATACCGGAGATACGCCGAGCAGTTATTTTATTACCTGATAAAGCTGACCGGAAGCAGAGAAACCGCGGAAGATCTTGTCCAAGAGACGTTCATCCGCGCCACTGTCGCCCTGGAATTCTCACAGACTGATAATGCGAAGGCTTGGCTGTATAAGGTGGCAAGGAATGTTTACCTTGATGAATGGCGAAAACGCAAAAGGCGGGAGAGGATTCCTTTTTTATCAAAATTGAAAAAGGGAAAAGATATGATCAGCCCATATGGCTTGCCGGAAGAGGAAGCCATCAAACGATCATCAGCTGCAGAAATGGATGAACTGCTTTCGCACCTGCCTGAAACACAGCGAACTCTTTTGTATTTGAGGGAATACGAACAATTCTCCTATAAAGAGCTTCAATCAGCATTGGACTTATCTGAATCACAGGTGAAATCCGAACTGCATAGGGCAAGGAAAAGGGTAAGAGAGATTTATATGAAAAAAGAAGGGAGTGCTGATGGTGAGTGACTGGGATGAGGGTCTGGAAAATAAAATCATGAAGAACTACCGTTTTAAATTTACTGCCCGGATTATCAAAGTGATTACAGCCATTTTTTTACTTTATGCCTTTTATATGATGGGGGTTAATATCATAGCAGACTCAATGAAATGGGACCGCAAACATCTTTATAATATCAGCCTGATGCTGGATTGGAAATTCCCCAATGTGAAAACACCGATGGATCCACCGGTCAGTGCCATGGATGGACTGTGGACCCAGAGGATGGAAGTTCCTCTGTATGAGCAGGTTGGGAAGGAGGATTATTCAACCGGCAGCATCAATATGAAAAAAGGGCTGCTCCCAGGGAGTTCACAACTTCAATATGAGTGGGAGACGGATACGTCAAATGATTATTTCGGATTCTATTTGCCGGAGAACCCCAATTCGGGTAAAAAATACAGCCCTCATGAGTCTGACTCTGCATGGACCACGTTGGAAAAAGTCCATGAGGGAACAGTGGCCGAGCTGGCATTCTCCACCACAGAGTTCATGAAACCGATTGAACTCCAAAAGACGCTAGAAAACTATGATATCCAAGTCCTATGGATGCCTTTGTATACAGGAGAAATGAAGGAATTCAAAGCGGGGTATGGTTCGAGCGGCAATGACATGCAGCTGACAGGTGTGTACGGACTATCCAGCGGCAGGGAGCACGACAAAGACTATATGTCCCAATCGCAAATGCTCCTGGATTCCAGGCATATGGGAGACTTGCAGGATGCTATGCTGGACAGCATGAAGAATATGCTGGAGAAAGAGAGTGAAAGGTATTATGACAGCTTCCTCGGTCTGGATCACCTTCAGGAAAGATACGATTATCTGAAAAAAGAAGGATTTGCGGTATATGGAGCGGTGGTTACAGGCCCGGTTAAAGAGCTGCTGAAACTAAAAGAAATCGAAGGAATCCACGGTGTGCAGGTAGGCAGTATGGAATACTGGAACTGGGATGCCTATTGATGCTTTAACACACTACCGCAGTGGGGGACAGTCCCCTGTTACTTCACCGCGTTAAAGCACCAGGGGACTGTCCCCCACTGCTTTAACGCGGTGAAGCACGCCAAGCCAAACCCACCTGAATCACACCATTTTTCACGTGTATTCTCCAGCGGAATCATGTTAGAATATAGAAGGAATTTGAATTTTTCGAGTTTGATAGAAATGAAACGGGATGGTTAACGTTTCCGTAATTTGAAGGGGGATCCGTATGAGCAAGATTGCAGCACAAGATCAAGAATTATACCAAGCTATTCAAGATGAATTGCATCGCCAGCAGACGAAAATCGAGCTGATCGCTTCAGAGAACTTCGTTAGTGAAGCCGTAATGGAAGCACAGGGTTCGGTTTTGACAAATAAATATGCTGAAGGCTATCCAGGCCGCCGCTATTATGGCGGATGTGAATATGTCGACGTTGCTGAAAACCTTGCGCGCGACCGTGCCAAGAAAATTTTCGGTGCAGAGCATGCCAACGTTCAGCCGCACTCCGGTGCACAGGCGAACATGGCGGTTTACTTCACTATTTTGGAGCAAGGGGATACAGTCCTTGGAATGAACTTGTCGCACGGCGGCCACTTGACTCACGGAAGCCACGTGAACTTCAGCGGAATTCAATATAACTTCGTCGAGTATGGCGTTGATAAGGACAAGCAGGTCATCGATTATGATGATGTACGCGAAAAAGCCCTTGAACACAAACCGAAGTTGATCGTTGCCGGAGCATCTGCGTACCCAAGACAAATCGATTTTGCCAAGTTCCGTGAAATTGCAGATGAAGTCGGAGCTTACTTGATGGTCGATATGGCCCATATTGCAGGACTAGTTGCAGCCGGCCTGCATCCGAATCCGGTTCCACACGCGGACTTTGTGACAACAACAACCCACAAAACGCTTCGCGGACCGCGCGGAGGCATGATTCTTTGCAAGGAAGAGTACGCGAAGAAAATCGATAAATCGATCTTCCCCGGGATTCAGGGCGGACCCCTGATGCATGTCATCGCCGCTAAAGCCGTCGCTTTTGGTGAGGCTTTGCAGGACGATTTTAAAACTTATGCCCAGAACGTCATCGACAACGCGAAACGTTTGGGAGAAGCTCTTGTAAAAGAAGGCATGGAACTGGTTTCAGGCGGTACGGACAACCATCTTCTGCTTCTTGACCTGCGCTCCATGAACCTTACAGGGAAAGTTGCTGAAAAAGTCCTTGATGAAATCGGCATCACAACAAACAAGAACACAATCCCGTTCGATCCGGAAAGCCCATTCGTCACGAGCGGTATCCGCATCGGTACAGCTGCAGTGACATCCCGAGGGTTCGGGCTGGAAGAGATGGATGAAATTGCATCCATCATTGCGTTCACACTTAAGAACCAGGAAGATGAGCAGAAGCTTGAAGAAGCACAGAAACGTGTGGAAGCACTTACTGCGAAATTCCCTTTATATGCAGATAGATAAATGATGAAAACCGCCTGCTCCTTGGGCGGTTTTTTTACGAGAAAATGACATCTCTGTACAAACGTTGCCACTCAATGCTCTTTTAGGTAAAATAGGACGGAGTGTGATATGACAAAGTACGTAAATTTACATAAAAGGAGAGATTGAAGTGGGCAAAGTATATGTATTCGACCATCCATTAATCCAGCACAAGCTGACATTCATCAGACAAAAAGAGACGGGAACAAAAGAATTCCGCGAGCTTGTAGATGAAGTTGCTTCCCTCATGGCCTTCGAAATCACCCGTGATCTTCCTCTGGAGGAAATTGAAATCGATACACCAGTAAGCAAAGCAGTGACAAAGACACTTGCAGGTAAAAAGCTGGGGATCGTACCAATTCTTCGTGCAGGACTTGGCATGGTGGACGGAATCCTGAAGCTGATCCCAGCTGCAAAAGTGGGGCATGTCGGTTTGTACCGTGACCCGGAGACGCTGCAGCCGGTAGAATACTACGTAAAACTTCCAACAGATGTTGAAGAACGTGACTTCATCGTTGTCGATCCGATGCTTGCAACAGGCGGTTCAGCTGTCGAAGCGATCAACTCCATCAAAAAGCGAGGCGCCAAAAACATCAAGTTCATGTGTTTAGTTGCCTGCCCTGAAGGAGTGGACGCAATCAAGAGCGCACATCCGGAAGTGGACATCTACATCGCAGCCCTTGATGAAAAGCTGAACGAAAAAGGCTATATCGTCCCTGGTCTCGGAGATGCCGGCGACCGCTTGTATGGAACAAAATAACCATTTGAACGTAAGCCCGCCTCTTTCATGTGAAAGAGGCGGGCTTCTTTAACGCTTTAAAGCAACCGGGGACAGTCCCCTGTTACGTTAAAGTGTTAAAGCGCAACTTAGTATTCGTTCGTCATCACCCCATGCATACCTTCCCTCCCCGCGAGATAAGCTAACGACAAAAGGAGGGATCGGCAAAATGCGAAAATTAATCGTCCTCATACTGATATTACTCATTCCTCAACAGGCCGGAGCACAAAGTTTCAAAATGCCTCCGCTCAAAGAAAATCCTGATGAAGAACAAATCCTGATCATCGAATCCGATAAGCCTGTCCAGCCTGCCCAAATCAAAAAAGTATTGAAGCAGCATCCCAAAATAACATTAAGACATATATTTTCTGAGGTCCTGAACGGCTATTCAATCAAAGGCCCGAAAGCCGAAATGGCCAAATTCATCGACTCCAGGCCAAATACAAATGCACTCACAACCTTCAAGGCCCAAACCTATACGGTCAAACGGGACAGCACGATCCCTTTCGTTGGAGCCGAAAAGGCAAGGGGGTATTTTGATAAAAACGAAAAACGGCTGACTGGAGAGGGAGTGAAAGTGGGCATCATCGACACCGGGATGGACCTCCATCACCGCGATCTCGAACGGAACTTCAAGGGCGGAAAGGATGTCGTTGACGGAGATGAGGAGCCGATGGAAACTCAATCCTCCCAAGGATATGCAACTCTTCACGGAACTCATGTTGCCGGAATCATCGGTGCAAACGGCTCGCTGCAGGGAATGGCTCCCAATGCAGATCTTTACATTTACCGTGCGCTAGGTCCCGGAGGCCGTGGATCGACAGACCAGGTCCTTGCTGCCATCGAAGCGGCCGTCAAGGACAAAGTCGACATCCTTAACCTTTCCCTCGGAAGCGAAGTCAACGGCCCTGACCTTCCCTTAAGCAAAGCGCTGGACAAAGTCGCGGAAAAAGGAATCCTTCCTGTAGTGGCAAGCGGCAATTCCGGACCGGGGGATTGGACGATCGGCACACCCGCCACTTCAGCGAAAGCACTGGCAGTAGGTGCCTCCACACCGCCAACAGAAGTTCCTTACCTCGCAATCGGCAAAGAAAGGATCCGACTTCTTTCTATAGATAAAACAGAAAAGTGGCGGAAAAAAAGAAATATTGAGTTATTCGACGGCGGACTTGGCTCGCCGGAAGAATTAAATGGCAGCTCCGGTAAAATCGCGATGATTCAAAGAGGTCATTTAACCTTTGAAGAGAAAATCAACAATGCCGAAACAGCAGGGGCAAAAGGGGTCATCCTTTACAACAATACAAAAGGATTGTTTGCAGCCATGATTCAAGCAGAAAAACGGATACCAGGTGCAGTGCTCTCCATGGAAGAAGGACAGAAACTTTTAAAAGCAAAAAAGCCTGTCTCCATAACAGTTAAAATGGAGCAGGATATGCTTGCACCCTTCAGTTCAAAAGGACCTGTCACCTTGAACTGGTCGATCAAACCGGATCTGACGGCACCCGGAGTGGATATCAACAGCACCATCCCGGGCGGTTATATGTCGCTTCAGGGAACCAGCATGGCAGCACCGCATGTCAGTGGGGCGGCAGCGATTTTAAAACAGGCGCACCCTGATTGGAAAGCAGCGGAACTGAAAGCAGCCCTGATGCTCACCTCAAAGGTAATTGCCAATGAAAACGGAATCCCCTACAAGGTTTATGAACAGGGATCTGGAAGAATCCAGGTCGATCAAGCCTTGGAACTGGACACCTTTGTCTTTCCTGCCACAATCTCCATGGGCGGGCTGGAAAACAATAAGAAAAAATTTTTAGAAAAGCAGCTGACGATCAAGAATACAGGAAGCGAAACAAAATCCTACTTCATGAAAGCGGCCGGCACCCAAAATCCCTTGCGCTGGGAACTGCCTTTAAGCTTCGACTTGGATCCAGGTGAGAAAAAAACAGTAACGGTGAGGGCGGTCATAAAAAATTTCCCTAAGGAACACGCCTTGTGGGAGGGCAGGCTTTTATTAGTAGAAGGAAGTCGTGAATTTTCGCTGCCTTATCTAATTGCCGCAGGTACCCCGGATTATCCGAGGATCATGGGCTTCGCTGCTGTCCCTGGCGACGCACCCAATACACTCAGGTACGAAGCTTATCTGCCTGGCGGAGCAGAGGAATTTGCTCTCGCACTATATGACCAGGAAACCCTCCAGATGCTAGAGATTCTTGAACAACGGCGACAGGCGGGACACGGAATGATCAGCGACCAAATAGAACTTCCTCCATCAATAAAAGGAAGGACCTTTTATGCAGTGGCATTTGTGAGGGAAAGCGGCGAGGAGGATTACCAGAAGAACTTGATTGAATGGTACAGGTGAAGGAAGCGAATGATTTGCTTCCTTTTTTAAATGGCTGTTTTCGCATATATTGTTGTTTTGGAAAAATCCCAGATGCCGGATTTTTCCCTTGTATCCAAAGGTTCTACTCTCGAAAAAGAACGAGAAGCTCTTTTCTTTCCTGCTCACCGGGGTTTTTACGGCGATTTACCAGGATATTTAAAATTTATTTTAAATAGCAATAAAGTTTATGAAAAGATTTAAATTGAATTAAGTACCTGCCGGATGAAGCATGCTCTTATTTTAAAAAAACGTTTAATGAAACCAGAACATCAGAGATCTGCGCTACAAACAGCCGCCCAACCCAATACCGGCTTATAGTTGAAAGTGGAATTTTTTACATTCCAATTTATCCTTTAAAACTTTCATCCTATTCCTATATAATGAAATAGTCACCAATATTCAGTACTTTTTTACAAATTTGATGATTTTGTGAACAAATCAGGAACGCGTGGAGAGGTTGTGAACTTTTTCACTGTAACTCATTGACATCAAATCTGCCCTATTGTATGCTTACAAAGGATATGAAATGATAGGGTTTTCACAATCATCACCATATTCGAAAAGGTCTTTTACTCTAGCTTTGCAAGTGTAGAAGATTTACCGCAAATCCCCGGAAATGTAGGGATGCCTATGCGTCATCGTAATAGACGCCCGTTACAAGCCATGGCTTTATACACAGCCATTCTCTCGCAACTTGTCGGATCCATGCTGATTGGTATCTTCGGAGGAAGATGGCTCGACAGCTACCTGGACACCGCACCACTTTTTTTAGTAATCGGACTACTCCTTGGACTAGCAACAGGAATATATGCAATGCTCCGTACAGTCCGTACTTACTTTTCAGGAGACTAATATGCCGGAAATTCAACAGATGTTCATCAGACATCGCAAGTACATACTCTTCCTGCTCTCTATCTATGTTCTAGGCTGGGGATTCACAGACTATCAATCAGTCTTCCTCGGGCTCATCCTTGGGACGGGCATCAGCTTGTTCAATCACTGGGTCATGGTCAAAAGGACTGTCAGGTTTGGGGATAAGGTCGTGGCAGGAGAAAAAGTTCGTTCTTTGGGAACGTTTTCACGCATGGCCGGCGCGGCTTTCGCGGTGATCGTTGCGATGGAATACCCGGACACGTTTCATCTTCTGAGCGTTGTTATTGGATTAATGACATCCTATCTTGTCATTATGATAGATTATTTGATTCAGCAGCTTCAACTTCATAAATAGCGGGGAAGAGAGGTGAATTTCATTGCATCATGAAAATCCTACCGCTGAGTTTCTGGGACTAACCTTTAACTTGGCAAATGTATTAATGATCACAGTAGCAAGTGCGATTGTATTTCTGCTTGCCGTTGTATCAACCCGGCGGATGGCCATGAAACCAACCGGAATGCAAAACTTCATGGAATGGGTCATGGATTTCGTCAAGAACATTATCAAAAGCAACATGGACTGGAAAACCGGAGGAAGATTCCATATCCTCGGAATAACATTGATTATGTACATCTTTGTATCTAACATGTTAGGTCTTCCATTCTCAGTGGTCATCGATCACGAACTCTGGTGGAAGTCACCGACAGCAGATCCTGCCATCTCATTAACACTGGCGGTCATGGTTGTTGGTCTATCACACTACTACGGTGTGAGAATGAAAGGTTTCGGTGAATACGGAAAAGATTTCTTTAAACCTATGTGGTTCTTATTCCCGCTGAAAATTATTGAGGAATTTGCAAACACCCTCACATTAGGTCTTCGTCTTTACGGAAACATCTACGCTGGTGAAATCCTGCTTGCGCTACTTGCAGGAAGCTTGGCCACAGGCGTAGGCGGAACTTTAGCGGCCGTACTGCCAATGCTTGCATGGCAAGGCTTCTCGATATTTGTTGGTGCAATCCAATCATTTATCTTCGTAATGTTAACGATGGTCTATATTTCTCACAAAGTGAGTGCAGACCATTAATATATACCTGTTCATTTATGGACAAAAACCCTATTTAAGAAAAAAATATTTTTTATACATTTAAGGAGGAACTTAATAATGGGTCTATTAGCAGCAGCAATCGCAATCGGTTTGGCAGCACTTGGTGCCGGTATCGGTAACGGTCTTATCGTATCTCGTACAGTTGAAGGTATTGCACGTCAGCCAGAAGCACGTGGTATGCTTCAAACGACAATGTTCATCGGGGTAGCACTAGTTGAGGCGATTCCTATCATCGCCGTTGTTATCGCGTTCATGGTACAAGGTCAATAATCGGAAGTTACACTCGTTCCAAAATGGCGAAGATCATTCCTTGAGAACCTTCGCCATTCCTTTATGTTCATGACTTCAAACACAAGTTTTGTGGATAAAGCATTACTTTATAAGTTAAAAAGCGGATCTAAAAGAGAAGCTATGTCTCTTGAAGGGAGTGATATCGCGTGCTAACAAACGCATTTGTCCTTGGTGCAGCTGAATTCAACGGTGGAGACATCCTGTTCCAGCTTGCCATGTTCATCATTTTGCTAGCGTTGCTTAAGAAATTCGCATGGGGTCCACTCATGGGGATCATGAAAGAACGTGAAAACCATATCGCAAGTGAAATCAATGCGGCCGAAGATAGCCGTACTGAAGCCAACAACTTGCTTGAAGAACAGCGCCAGCTTCTAAAGGAAGCTCGTCAAGAAGCACAAACAATGATCGAGAATTCCAAGAAGCAAGGCGAGCAGCAGCGTGATGAGATCATCGCGACAGCCCGTGCTGAAGGTGAACGCCTGAAAGAAGCGGCTAAGCGTGAGATCGAAACGCAGAAAGACCAAGCAGTCACTGCATTGCGTGAACAGGTTTCATCATTATCTGTACTTATCGCATCCAAAGTGATCGAGAAAGAACTAAGCGTTGAAGACCAGCAGAAATTGATCAGTGATTATATTTCAGAGGCAGGAGAAGAGCGATGAGTAATATTGCAGTAGCAAAACGCTATGCGATAGCTCTTTTCGAAATTGCCAAAGAACATAATCAGTTAGAATCAATTGAAGTGGAGCTTCGCATAGTCCGTACAGTATTCGAAGAAAACAAAGAATTAGGCATCCTTTTGGAAACTCCGCGGATCACGACGGAGAAGAAAAAAGAAATCCTTAAAGAAGCGTTCTCATCTGCTTCGCCATATGTAATGAACACCCTGATGCTTCTTGTCGACCGTCACCGGGCAAGCCAGATCACAGCACTCATTGATGCTTATATCAGCCTTGCCAATGACGAGCGCGGGATTGCTGAAGCGAAAGTATATTCTGTCCGTCCTCTGGATGAAGCAGAAAAAGCGGCGCTGTCCGCATCTTTTGCGAAAAAAGTCGGAAGAAGTTCATTGCGCATCGAGAACATCACGGACCCAAATCTTCTTGGCGGCTTGAAGCTGAGGATCGGCAACCGCATTTTTGACGGAAGCCTTAAAGGGAAATTAGAGCGCCTCGAGCGTGAATTAATCCGTAAATAAGCCAGGCGGTTTCCAACCGGTCCTGCATAACTGATAAAAGGGATCCTCTTTAATAGAGGTACCCTGAAAAATCCAATGTAACCATAGAGGGGTGAAATTCATGAGCATTAAAGCTGAAGAAATCAGTGCGCTGATAAAAAAGCAAATTGAAAACTATCAGTCAGAAATGAAAGTAAGCGACGTAGGTACGGTAATCCAGATCGGGGACGGTATCGCACGTGCTCATGGCCTCGACAACGTCATGGCTGGAGAGCTTGTTGAGTTTTCAAACGGTGTCATGGGTATGGCACAGAACCTTGAAGAAAATAACGTAGGTATCGTAATCCTTGGACCTTACAGTGATATCCGTGAAGGCGATGAAGTTCGCCGTACCGGCCGCATCATGGAGGTGCCTGTAGGTGAAGAACTTATCGGCCGCGTTGTTAACTCACTTGGACAACCAGTAGATGGTCTTGGCCCTATCAATGCAACAAAAACTCGTCCAATCGAAAGCAAAGCAACTGGTGTCATGGATCGTAAATCTGTTCATGAGCCGCTTCAAACTGGTATCAAAGCGATCGATGCTCTTGTGCCAATCGGGCGCGGACAGCGTGAATTGATCATCGGTGACCGCCAAACAGGTAAGACATCCGTTGCCATCGATACAATCCTTAATCAAAGAGATCAAGATATGGTATGTATCTACGTAGCTATCGGACAAAAAGAATCAACTGTCCGTAATGCTGTAGAAACTCTTCGTAAGCATGGTGCCCTTGACTACACAATCGTTGTCACTGCATCTGCTTCTCAGCCTGCTCCAATGTTATTCCTTGCGCCATACGCAGGTGTAACGATGGGTGAGGAATTCATGTTCAACGGCAAGCACGTCCTTGTTGTATATGATGACCTTTCCAAGCAAGCTGCAGCATACCGTGAACTTTCATTACTACTTCGCCGTCCTCCAGGCCGTGAAGCGTTCCCTGGTGACGTATTCTACTTGCACAGCCGTTTGCTAGAGCGTGCAGCTAAATTGAGTGATGCGAAAGGTGCCGGTTCAATCACAGCACTGCCGTTCGTTGAGACACAAGCTGGAGATATCTCTGCTTACATCCCGACAAACGTTATTTCCATCACAGATGGACAGATTTTCCTTCAGTCTGACTTGTTCTTCTCTGGTGTCCGTCCAGCGATCAACGCCGGTCTTTCTGTATCCCGTGTAGGTGGATCTGCACAAATCAAAGCGATGAAGAAAGTATCAGGTACACTGCGTCTTGACCTTGCAGCATACCGTGAGCTTGAAGCATTCGCACAATTCGGTTCCGATCTTGATAAGGCAACACAGGCGAAACTTAACCGTGGTGCACGTACTGTAGAAGTACTTAAGCAGGATCTTAACAAGCCGTTGAAAGTTGAAAAACAAGTCATGATTCTTTATGCGTTGACGAAGGGTCACCTGGATGATATCCCTGTCGGCGACATCCGCCGCTTCGAGGAAGAATTCCTTAGCTGGTTAGATCACAACCATACTGAGTTGTTAGACCATATTCGCACAACAAAAGGTCTTCCTGAAGACGACGCAATGAAAGCTGCGATCAGCGAATTCAAGAAAACTTTTGCCAAGTCTGAATAATTAACTACCGACATTCCATAAGGCAGGCCTCCTGAACAGAACAGTCCGGGCGGTCCTGCCCTCATGTATGAGGTAAGGTCCGAACAATAAAAAGGGTGGTGAGAACCAGTGGCATCGTTACGCGACATTAAATCTCGTATAACTTCTACGAAAAAGACGAGTCAAATAACAAAAGCTATGCAAATGGTTTCTGCATCAAAGATGGCCCGTGCTGAAACGAATGCAAAAGCGTTCGTTCCTTATATGGAAAAGATCCAGGAAGTTGTTTCCTCGATCGCCTTAGGAAGCACAGACGCATCCCATCCGATGCTAGTCTCCCGCCCCGTTAAAAAAACCGGCTACTTGGTCATCACATCTGACCGCGGTTTAGCGGGAGCATATAACAGTAATGTTATACGACTTGTCCATAATCAAATCAAAGAACGCCATTCATCCAATGATGAATTTGCTATAATCGCAATCGGCCGTATCGGCAGGGACTTCTTCCAGAAGCGCGGCTTCAATGTCATTGAAGGCATCACTGGGATCCCGGATCAGCCGAGTTTCTCTGATATCAAGGATATCGCAAACAAAGCGGTGGGCATGTTCTCTGATGGCGCATATGATGAGCTGTACTTATACTACAACCATTATGTCAGTGCCATTCAGCAAGATGTCACTGAGAAGAAAGTTCTGCCATTGACAGATCTTGACTCTTCAGCAAAATTGACATCCTACGAATTTGAACCATCCGCAGAAGATATTTTAGAAGTACTGCTTCCTCAATATGCTGAGAGCTTGATTTATGGCGCATTGCTTGACGGTAAAGCCAGTGAGCATGCTGCCCGTATGTCAGCGATGAAGTCTGCAACGGATAACGCGAAGGAATTGATCAACAGCTTATCTCTTTCTTACAACCGCGCCCGCCAGGCTGCCATCACTCAGGAAATCACCGAAATCGTCGGTGGAGCAGCAGCATTAGAATAAAATTTATAGCGGCTGGAGCATATCCTGCCCAGCCTTTTCTTATAATTGTCGTCAAAAGCTAGATAGGAGGGAAAAAGATGAACAAAGGACACGTTCTTCAAGTAATGGGTCCGGTTGTTGACGTTAAGTTCGAAAGCGGTCAACTGCCTGATATCTTTAACGCTCTTGTTGTCAAACAAGAAGCGAAAGCCGATGCTAAAGGCATCGATTTAACACTAGAAGTTGCCCTTCACCTAGGTGATGATACAGTCCGTACGATCGCGATGGATTCCACTGATGGATTGACTCGCGGAATCGAAGTAGCAGATACTGGAGCCCCTATCTCCGTTCCAGTTGGTGACGTTACTCTTGGACGTGTATTCAACGTACTAGGTGAAACGATTGACCTTGATGAAGCAATCGACAGCAGCGCGCGCCGTGATCCAATTCACAGGGAAGCGCCTAAATTCGATCAGCTTTCTACAGAGGTTGAAATCCTTGAAACTGGTATTAAAGTAGTCGATCTTCTTGCTCCTTATATCAAGGGTGGTAAGATCGGTCTATTCGGTGGTGCCGGTGTAGGTAAAACAGTATTGATCCAGGAGCTTATCAATAACATCGCCCAGGAACACGGCGGTCTTTCCGTATTCGCCGGTGTAGGTGAGCGTACTCGTGAAGGTAATGACCTTTTCCACGAGATGAGCGACTCTGGAGTAATCAAGAAAACGGCAATGGTATTCGGTCAGATGAACGAGCCGCCGGGAGCGCGTATGCGTGTTGCCCTGACTGGTTTGACAATGGCTGAATATTTCCGTGATGAACAAGGACAGGACGTTCTTCTGTTCGTCGATAACATCTTCCGTTTCACGCAGGCAGGTTCTGAGGTTTCAGCCCTTCTAGGCCGTATGCCTTCAGCGGTTGGTTACCAGCCGACACTTGCAACGGATATGGGTCAATTGCAGGAGCGTATCACATCCACTAACGTTGGTTCTGTTACATCAATCCAGGCGATCTATGTACCAGCCGATGACTATACGGATCCGGCTCCGGCAACAACTTTCGCTCACCTTGATGCAACGACTAACCTTGAGCGTAAGCTTTCCGAGATGGGTATCTACCCTGCGGTGGATCCTCTTGCTTCAACTTCACGTGCGCTTTCTCCTGAAATCGTTGGAGAAGAGCATTACAATGTTGCGCGTCAAGTACAGCAGACTCTTCAGCGTTACAAAGAACTTCAAGATATCATTGCAATCCTTGGTATGGATGAACTTTCAGATGAAGATAAATTGATTGTTTCACGCGCCCGCCGCGTACAATTCTTCTTGTCTCAAAACTTCCACGTTGCTGAGCAGTTCACCGGCCAGAAGGGTTCATATGTACAAGTTAAAGATACCGTCCAAGATTTCAAAGAAATTCTTGAAGGTAAATACGACCACATTCCAGAAGATGCATTCCGTCTTGTAGGTCCAATGAGCGACGTACTGAAAGCAGCAAAAGAGATGGGTGTAGAAGTATAATCAGGGACCAGGAGGGAATTAAATGAAGACATTAAAGGTCAATATTGTCACTCCCGATGGCCCAGTGTACGAATCTGAAGTGGAAATGGTAAGCACCAAGGCTCAAAGCGGCGAGCTTGGAATCCTTCCAGGACATATTCCAATGGTTGCTCCATTGCAAATCGGTGCCGTCCGTTTGAAAAATGGCAACGACACTGAGCTTGTAGCTGTCAGCGGCGGCTTCGTCGAAGTCCGTCCTGAACAAGTGACAATTCTGGCGCAATCAGCAGAAAGATCGGAAGCGATCGATGTTGAACGTGCCACACAAGCAAAAAATCGTGCAGAAAGCCGCTTGAACGCGAGCAAGGAAGAAATCGACTTCCGCCGCGCTCAACTTGCACTGCGCCGTGCGATGAACCGTATCAACGTCCACGACCGCAATTTCTAAACAACACCACAAACGCCTTTCCCAGCCGGGAAAGGCGTTTTATATTTAGAAATACTTTAGCGCTTTAAAGCAGCCGGGGACAGTCCCCGGCTGCTTTAAAGCGCTAAAGACTACACACAAAGACTCAGAAATATCCCGGTGCCAATGGGCACTTTAACACTGTAAAGGATGTGGGGACTGTCCCCACATCCTTTACAGTGTTAAAGACCTCTGAAATATTTGTAAAGTTGGTTCACAAGCATAAGACATGTGCTACAATAAGGTGTATGTCGAAATTTGGGGCTATTTGCGTTGAATTTTACATAGTTGGATAAAAGGAGATTTCTTATATGCTAGAAGGATTCGGTCAGCAGGCAATCATTAATATGATGGTACACTTGGTATTCATTGCCTTGAGCTTTTGGGCGCTGCAGGCACTGAACTTTGATAAATTCCTGCGGGCCAGCCGTATTTTCCAGGCCAGGCTTTTGTTTATCCTGATGTCGATCGCGTTGGGGTCCATCGTCGGGAATTTTTTCCTGGATTATTTGATGTGGTCACAGCAGCTGCCATTCATTTTGCAAACTGTCACTATTCTGTAAAAAAATAGGTCGTTGTACATGTGGTAAAACCCTGATCTATTGAGTATGATTTCTATTGTGTGTTTCTTTTCACAATCGCTCTCAAGCCCAGCAGAAACGGAAACAACAGAGTTTTTGACACAAACTTTAAAGATGAGTCTAGAATATATAGAGCACCAATCAACTGAAAGCCTTGAGAATATGTAAAAAGATGACGACAATTCCCAAGTATGTTCCTCCCTTTACAGGAAACACTGTGACTAAGGGGGAGAGGACATGAAGAGATATAAGGTATTATTGCCAGCATTATTACTGGGGATTTGTTTGATGGTCACTGCTTACGGGAAATACACAATTGCATCCAATCAAACCATCGATATAGAAAAGCTTGCAGCAGCTGTGGAACAGGCCGATGGACAAATCACTGAATGGTCTCTATATGCAAGGGAAAATCTAACCTTCTCCACGGATAAAGGTTTTACAACTTTTGCAGAAACTATGCAAAAAGAGAATCCTTCCTATGATTGGGTTCGCAGCCAAAAAAATGAAGACCAAGAAATAAAAGGTTTAATCCGGCGTGAGTCCGGGGTAGAGATTATCAAGATGGTGATGACACAGGTCGACAATCACTACCAATCGTATTTAATATACGAATTCCGCGGAAATAACTGGAATCATACTTCAGAACAATCAATTAAAGACCATTATTTTCCTAAAATGAGAAATCTTTTCGTAGGAGAACCTTTATTATTCTCTTGTATCAAAGGCGAATTCAGTGATACACTTGACGGAGTTTTATCTAAGCAGGCAGACGAGCTGCTTTCTATTTTAGATGCAGAAGAATTGGAATCATTGAAAGAGAACGACTTTTATTCGATATCAGCTCTTTCTAATAAATTCGAACTAAAAGTACCAGCGAAACACGATAACATGAATTTGCAACTAGGCCTTAGGAATACGGGATTGGGCGCACAGACAACCTTTGTCATTGGCACACCCATCCTGACGATTGAATATTAATATAAAGAAATTGGACGCGGAGGGGAATACTCTTGGAAAAAATCATCGTCCGCGGCGGCCAGAGACTTAACGGTACTGTGAAAGCAGAAGGTGCTAAGAATGCTGTTTTGCCTGTGATCGCTGCTACATTATTAGCTAGTGAAGGAAAGAGCGTCATTAAGGATGTACCAACTCTCTCCGATGTATATACTATCAATGAAGTATTACGTCATTTAAATACAGATGTCAGTTTTTCAAATAACGAAGTTACTGTTGATGCATCTAGAGAGTTATTTGTAGAGGCTCCATTTGAATATGTACGCAAGATGCGTGCGTCTGTTCTTGTCATGGGATCATTGCTTGGAAGAACCGGCCGTGCCCGTGTAGCTTTACCGGGAGGATGCGCAATCGGCTCAAGGCCGATCGACCAGCATCTGAAAGGCTTTGAAGCAATGGGTGCAAAAGTGAAGGTCGGCAACGGCTTCATTGAAGCTGAAGTTGATGGCAGGTTAAAAGGTGCAAAAGTCTATCTTGATTTCCCAAGTGTGGGAGCAACGGAAAACATCATGATGGCTGCAGTCCTTGCTGAAGGCACCACTGTGCTTGAAAACGTTGCAAAAGAGCCTGAAATTGTGGACCTTGCTAACTTCCTTAACAAAATGGGAGCAAACGTCAAAGGTGCAGGTACAGGCACCATCCGTATTGAGGGTGTAGAGCGCCTGTATGGTGTAGAACATAATATTATTCCTGACCGTATCGAAGCAGGAACATTCATGGTGGCTGCGGCAATCACTCAAGGTGATGTCCTTGTAAAAGGTGCCATTGCGGAACACATGTCTTCACTTGTAGCGAAGATGGAGGAAATGGGTGTGACCATCATTGAAGAAGAAGATGGATTGAGAGTCATCGGGCCGGAGAAACTAAAGCCTGTTGATATCAAGACTATGCCTCATCCAGGTTTCCCGACAGATATGCAAGCTCAAATGATGGCTTTGCTGCTTCATGCAGAAGGAACAAGCGTCATTTCTGAAACAGTTTTCGAAAACCGTTTCATGCACGTGGAAGAATTCCGCCGCATGAACGCTGATATTAAGATTGAAGGCCGCTCCGTGATCATCAACGGGCCAGTGTCCCTTCAAGGTGCAGAAGTCGGTGCAACCGATTTGCGCGCAGCAGCAGCTCTGACAATCGCAGGCCTTGTTGCAGATGGATATACGCGTGTTACAGAACTTCAGCATTTAGACCGCGGCTATGTAGACTTCCATACGAAACTGGAAGCACTTGGAGCTGACATCGAGCGTGTGAAAGAAACTGAAGAAGAACTCGACGTTACTGCCAACGAACAAATCATTACTGACCTTAATGCATAAAGAGAATATCTCTCAAAAAAGCTCTGTATCCTCAGAGCTTTTTTATTTGTATTTTTACTTTAGCGCTTTAAAGCGTCCGGGGACTGTCCCCGGCTGCTTTAAAGCGCTAAACCCCCTAAATTTTCTCCCCCTTTAAGTTATAATTACTTGTCCACGACCATACATATGAAGTGAGGTGAAGAAGGCGGCTTCTTCTCTTTAATCATTTATATGGAGGCATCGGTCATGAAGCAGTTCAAACCAGTAATCATTACAGTAGCAATCCTAATTGCCATCACATTTCTAGTCCCTACACTTGTTGTCCTACCGTTTTCAGGTGATGAAGCAGGCAGTCAGCTGGATGAAAAAGCGTCCAAAAAACCAGACAGCGCTGCACTTCTGGAAGACTCTGTGGAAGTGGCCGTATTCAGGTCCAGTAAAGAAATAATTGAAAAGCTTCCGCTCGAAGAATATGTCATTGGGGTGGTCGCGGGTGAAATGCCTGCAGACTTTGAGATAGAGGCATTGAAAGCACAGGCACTCACAGCCAGGACGTTCATCGTCAATCAAATGATGAACAAGGGAGGCGATCTCCCGGAGGGGGCTGATGTCACCGACACAGTGACACATCAAGTATACAAAAATAACGCAGAGCTTCAGCAGCAGTGGGGCGCTGATTACGATTGGAAGATCGAGAAAATATCCAAAGCAGTACTGGAAACGAAAGGGAAGATATTGACCTACGACGGCAACCCGATATCGGCACAGTTCTTCTCTACAAGTAATGGCTACACCGAAAACTCAGAAGCCTACTGGGCAAACGAGGTTCCTTATTTAAAAAGCGTGGAAAGCCCATGGGATAAAGAATCACCGAAATTCAACGCACAAAAGGTCGTTCCGGTAGCAGAATTTCAGCAAAAACTGGGCATCATACTGGGAGGGGACGGATCTGTAGGCACCATCACGGACAGGACACCCGGTCAGCGGGTCGGCAATGTTGTCATCGGCGGAAAGGAATTCACAGGACGGGAAATCAGGGAGAAGCTTGACTTAAGATCCTCAGACTTTACGTGGTATAGAAAAGGCGATCATATTGTCATCACCACCAAGGGCTTCGGCCATGGAGTCGGCATGAGCCAGTACGGTGCGAACGGCATGGCGAAAGAAGGGAAGACGTACGAGCAAATCGTCACCCATTATTATAAAGACGTGAAAGTCACCGCATCGGATACGATCCTTCAAAAATTTACTGCAAAAAAATAAAATAACAAGAAAGGAGCTGCACACCAACGCAGCTCCTTTTTCTTATTTTACCTTCATCCTCACCCACTCCATACCCCTTGCAATTGGATGGGCTTTATTTTTAAAATACGTGCGATTCACTATCAATAAACAAACTGCCACCCCCAAAAGATCTTTTGCAGCATCGATCAGAGTCGCAGAACGGTAGGGCACGAACGATTGATGAATTTCATCCGTGAGACCATAAAAGCCTGCCAGCATGGCTGCTATAAAGCTCGCCATATAAGTCAGCCTGTTATGGACCAGCAAAGCAAAAACAAACAGAATATACAGAATGGCAAATTCAATCAAGTGCAGGGATTCTTTGAAAATCCGGTCAAAGCGGTCATGTTCCATTTGAATGATCATATCATCCGGATTACTCGACATGAACCAGATCAACGCCATATATAAAAACGGAGCTGCGGTCAGCCCCCATTTAATGAATGTCCTCATGAAGCAGTCCTTCCTTATAGATATTCTTCTAGTTATTTTACCATTAACCCAGTTTTCTTCCATAGAAAATCAGAAAATGTGATAAAACATACATATTTAGATTGGTTTTGTCGAAACATAAGAAATTAAAAAATTTTTTCAAGGAGATGTATATAATTTTTTCAAAGTGTTCAGAATGATTGCTGAGGTGATGAAAATGAGAGAGGAAGAAAAGAAACAACCTTCTCAGAAATTCTTTAAAAAACGCTGGGCATACCCGGCAATGTATTTGGCAAGTGCAGCAATCATTATTACAGCAATCCTTTGGTACCAAGCAGCTGGAAATGATGTTGCAGAAGATCAGGAACTTGGGTACGAAGAGGATGCTCAAACAGGCAATGGGTTTGATGATCCAGCAGTCGAAGTCAACCGGACAATGGAAAATTTCGTAATGCCAGTAGCTGATGAAAATGAAGCTGTCATCGTAAAAGGATTCTATGATGTAAATGCTTCAGAAGAAGAGCAAGAAGCTGCATTGGTTGTCTATGACAATCAGTATCACCCTAACCAGGGAATCGATATCTCACTTGACGGAGAAGACTTTGAAGTATTAGCTGCAATGAGCGGTACAGTCACAAAGGTCCAGGAAGATTCACTGCTTGGCAACATGATTGAAGTCGAGCATGACAAAGGAATTGTAACACGTTACCAATCAGTCCAAGACTTCGCGGTTGAAGTTGGCGATGCTGTAAAGCAAGGGCAAAAACTTGCTAAAGCCGGCCAGAGCTTGTTCAATGAAGAAGCAGGAGTTCATGTACACTTTGAAATCCGTAAAGACAATGTTGCTGTTAATCCAAAAGAATATGTAAATAAATCTTTAGCTACACTTCAAGAAGTATCTTTCGATCAGAAACCAGCCACTGAAGATGCACAGGCAGAAGACCAGCAAGAAACAGATGTCCCGGATGCTGCTGACAGTCAAAGTGAAGATGGTGCCGCTGAGGAAAACACTCAAGGTGAAGACCAATCAGATTCCGCTGATGAAAATGGAACTGAGAATTCCAACACTGAAGAGGACGCAGACCAAGGCACTGACGATGAAGATAGTTCAGAAAACGAATAAACAATATCAAGGGGCTGTCCATTTTGGACAGCCTTTTTCACGAGAAAAATTTCCGGGGAAATTCGACTTTAAAAAATTATTATAACAAAATAATCTATCCTAAATCAGTAAGTCTCATCTATTATAGTCTTCATTTATAAATATTGCAGGAAAATAAATTTCCACAACAAGCTGAGAAACCAAGCAGAACTTGTCTACAAAAACCACTTGACTGTAAATCATTCAGTGTTAATAATTACCCTATAATTAAATATTCAGAATATTACAGTATTTTTTATCAAAGGAGGTAAAAGATTGTTATTATATTTAGGTTTTATCATCATCACTGGAGCCTGCCTTGTGCTTGCTCTTAAAAAGAAAAAAGCTTCATTCCTGGCGATTCCTTTCATTTCTTTGTTCGGATATGGATTAGTCCAGATCATCCTCGTCCCTTTGCCTTTCATTGATACGGTCAAGTTCATTTTCAGTTTGTCATGAATAGGAGGAATTTTATGAAGAAGATTGAGAAGGCCACTGCTGATCAATATTTCAAGGAAAAAAACCGGTATATCTTTCTCTATTTAATTGTCTGGTTCATTTCATCTTTCGGCGTTGTATTGTTTGCAGAACGGCTGAGTGATGTAACAATCAACGGTTTTCCTCTTCATTACTTCATGGGTGCGCAAGGAGCAATCATCATTTTTATCATTCTGTTGTTCGTCAATGCGAAGGTAAGTGACTCGATTGATAGAAAATACGGCATCGATGAAAGTAAGAATGAGAGTCTTAGTTATGGAAAGACACTGGATCATTGATTCTCAAAAAAGCTTCCAGGTAAGTTCAGGTCTACGTAATTGCATGGGGGCTTACCAGCCAAATTCAGAAGCGGCCGTTCAACGACGTATGGATTGGAGGGCGCCTGCATGAGATAAGTGCATCAAGACGAATGAGCATGAAAGCCGATCCCGCAGTAGATCGAGCACCTTCCGTTTGAATTGCTTGGCATCCCGGTCCTTTTTTAATCGGATACAACGATGCCCTTTGCACATATCAGTTAAAGGGTTGCTTTACCAAAGTGCCAATGATTTTTTTGCTCCTGAACAACGAAAAATTTAAGGATCAATATAAACGCTTCACCCATTAAGAAAGAAAAAAGGGGGACAAATATGGATTTGCAATTTATTGTGTCAACAGCCATTATTTTAGCTACTTTTGCTCTTTATATCGGTATTGCGGTTTATAACAAGGCGAAGGTGACATCCGATTTCTATGTTGCCGGCCGCGGGGTACCGCCGATCTTTAATGGAATGGCCATCGGCGCCGACTGGATGAGCGCCGCTTCCTTCATTGGTATGGCAGGAACGGTCATGATACTGGGATATGATGGCCTTGCCTATATCATGGGGTGGACAGGCGGATATCTGCTGTTGACCTTCCTTTTGGCCCCGCAGTTAAGGAAGTATGGACGGTATACGGTGCCGGAATTCATCGGGGACCGTTATAACAGCCATACGGCGCGTGTCATTGCTGCCATCTGTACCATCATCATCTCGTTCACATATTCCATCGGCCAGTTATCAGGTTCGGGGGTGGTGATCGGCCGTCTTTTTGAAATCGATGCAAAAGTCGGGACAATGATCGGCGTTGTTTTGATTGCATTCTATGCGGCGTTCGGCGGCATGAAGGGGATAACATGGACACAGGTAGCGCAGTATATCATTTTGATCATTGCCTACCTCATCCCTGTCATATTCATGAGTCTGCAGCTGACTAACAACCCGCTGCCTTGGATTTCTTATGGAGAGCTGATTGGTAAAATGGGCGAGCTGGACCGTGAGCTCGGCATATCGGAATATTTTGCTCCATTCACGAACGGGACCAAGTGGCAGTTCATGGCCCTCATGTTCACATTGATGGCCGGTACAGCGGGGCTTCCGCATGTCATCGTCCGTTTCTATACGGTATCGACCATGAAAGCGGCCCGATGGTCAGGGGCTTGGGCTCTGTTGTTCATCGGGCTTCTTTATCTATCAGCGCCTGCCTATGCGGCCTTCTCGCGTTTTATTTTGATGACGAAGGTTGCGGGGCAAAGAATCAGTGAACTGCCGGCATGGACGACATCCTGGGTGGACACAGGCAAACTGCAGATCGCCGACAGCAACGGGGATGGCATCCTACAATGGACAGAGTTGGTCATTTCCAACGATATCGTTGTAATGGCTACGCCCGAGATTGCCAATCTTGGAGTATTTGTAATCGGTCTTGTAGCTGCGGGTGCGATGGCTGCTGCCTTATCCACTGCCGGGGGACTGATGATGGCGATTTCCTCATCCTTCGCCCACGATATTTACTACAGGGTGTTCAGGCCGAATTCCACTGACAAGAACAGGCTTGCTGTTGCCCGGTGGACAATTGTGGTTGCAACTCTTCTTGCCGGTTTGGTTGCGTTGAATCCTCCAGGTGTCATCACCCAGATCGTCGCATGGGCCTTTGCGCTTGCCTCAGGCACGTTTTTCCCTGCCCTTGTGCTTGGGGTGTGGTGGAAGCGTTCAAATGCAGCAGGAGTCATTTCCGGGCTGCTGGTGGGCCTTGGTGTTACCCTGACCTATATCTTCCTGGCAAGAGAGGGCATCTCCTTATTCGGCATCATCGATACAGGAGCAGGTGTATTCGGCGCAGTGGCTGGATTCCTGACTAATATCATTGTCTCCTTATCTACCAAAGCGCCATCCCAAAAAATCCAGGAAGAAGTTATCGATCTCCGCTATCCTGAACAAATGACGTTCAAGGATGGGGAAGTCTGGATCAATGATGATGTGACAATGAATAAATAATGAGGAATTAAAGAAGGCTGCACTCCTCCATCTTTTTTAGGGTGGAAAGGGGTGCAGTTTTTCATTTTTAACCATTGGCTCACCTCCAAAGCTTGACCAAGGAACAGCTCATTCTGCCATACAATCATCTGCATCGACAAATTTCTCGGGAAATAACTCATTTGTCCGGGATTTTGAAGCGGAGACCACGGGGGCTGCCAATAGGAGGGGCAGTATTCTTTCTTGAATTAGGTTAGATACAGCACAAGTCTACCTGGTCGGCCAGTACCCCTTTTTTATCGGAAGCTTCTTATGAGCGAGTGTAAACGAAAAAGCGGGTCCCTTCCTGCCCGCGAAGTCATTGATCCACTCAACTAAATCTGATATCCAGTCCGGGCCAAGACTTCGGAACGATGGTATACCTGCGTCACAGGGCCATCAACGATTCAATCACAACCACCTATCCCGTTTCTGAATTTCTGAAGCTTTTAGGAGGCAGCGGTGCCAGGACATGAGGAAGTTAAATTGATGAAAATTCAGAAAATAACGATTGTACCCTTGTCCTTATTCACTTTTTCTTGCATATATCTTGACCATGCTTAATAAAATGAAACAAACCTGACAAAAAAGAGAGTGTTTGAGGTGAAGAGTCGTTTATTCAGACAGGGAAAGTGCCATCATCATGTTCATATACAGTATCCGGGAAGCTGATAAGCAGTAAATAAGGCTTTCTGCCGCAAATAAGAAGCAGTGCGGCCATCCAGCAGAAGTTAAAGCGAGAGCGAGTCTCATTTCACACTTCTCCATCCAATTTAGGGAGGTAGAGTGGTGTGCACGATTACATCAAAGAGAGAACAGTAAAGATTGGGAAATATATCGTGGAGACAAAGAAAACCGTTCGTGTCATAGCGAAAGAGTTTGGCGTATCGAAAAGTACCGTTCATAAAGACCTGACAGAAAGGTTACCTGAAATTAATCCTGAACTCGCAAACGAAGTAAAAGATATTCTCGATTACCATAAATCAATCCGCCATCTCCGCGGTGGGGAAGCAACCAAGAAGAAATATAAAAAAGATGAACTCGAAATCAATTGAAAAGCACCAGGTATCAAGATGGATATGATACCTGGTGCTTTTATTTATATGGCCAAAAAGGTAAATATATTGGAATCAGGTCACTTTCATCAGCATTGTAAAAAACTTAAGCGGTGGCGGAATGATTATATAAATGTTGGAGGAATACTCAATAGTATAAATAAGTTGCTATCGGTAGATTGGAGAGGAATGGGGCAGCCCCTGAGGATCAGCCGTATTCCTCTGGCTCCCGTGGCAGCCAGGTTTCGGTTTCTGTTTTAAAAATCCTTGGCAATGAAGGTCCTTTATCCATCACCGGATGGACACTTCAATTTATATTGCCACACTGGCCGACGGGCATCTGAAACAGAATGCATTTATTTCATATTGTAATCAGGTTGCGCTAATATGTTTTTCTTGACAAAAAATAGACAATTAGTACCTGCTTTCGACATATTTATGGTAAAATAATAAATTAGGTGAAGTTTTTTCTATTCCCTATTTTAAATAATTTAAACAACCAACGATATTACTTTGATAATAAATAGGATGGCTTTGAAAAAGCGTTGAAATTGAGAAGGGAGAACAAGAAAATGTTAGCGAAAGATATTGGAATTGACCTGGGAACGGCTAATGTATTGATCCATGTGAAAGGAAAAGGAATCGTCCTGAACGAGCCTTCTGTAGTGGCAATCGACCGCACCAACAACAAAGTCCTTGCTGTCGGTGAAGAAGCCAGGCGAATGGTTGGACGTACACCTGGAAACATTGCGGCAATGCGTCCATTGAAGGATGGCGTCATCGCGGATTTCGATGTAACAGAATCCATGCTGAAGCATTTCATTAACAAGCTGAATGTAAAAGGGCTGCTGTCCAAGCCCCGCATTCTGATCTGCTGCCCTACAAACATCACAAGCGTCGAGCAAAAGGCGATCAGGGAAGCAGCTGAAAAAAGCGGCGGCAAAAAGGTTTACCTTGAAGAAGAGCCGAAAGTTGCAGCGATCGGTGCCGGAATGGATATCTTCCAGCCTTATGGGAACATGGTCGTGGACATCGGGGGAGGAACAACGGATGTAGCCGTTCTTTCCATGGGTGACATCGTTACAGCATCTTCCATCAAAATGGCTGGTGATAAGTTCGATGCGGAAATCCTCAGCTATATCAAAAAAGAGTACAAGCTCTTGATTGGTGAACGCACAGCTGAAGATATCAAAATCAACATCGGGACAGTATTCCCTGGATCCCGCGACGAATCCATGGAAATCCGCGGCCGTGATATGGTTTCCGGTCTTCCAAGAACAATCACTGTAAAATCTGCAGAGATCGAAGGAGCGCTTCGTGAGTCTGTAGCTGTCATTGTACAAGCTGCCAAGAATGTCCTTGAGAGAACGCCACCGGAACTTTCTGCGGATATCATCGATAGAGGAGTCATCCTTACAGGCGGCGGTGCACTTTTACACGGGATCGATCAGCTGCTTGCCGAAGAACTCAAAGTACCTGTCCTTGTGGCTGAAAACCCTATGAACTGTGTAGCAATCGGGACAGGCATCATGCTGGAAAACATCGATAAGATCAGCAGAAGGAAAATCAGCTGATACCAATAACAACCAATTGAAAGAAACACATAACAATCCCGAAAAGGATCCGATATAATAATTGTTAGATAAAAATGTACGGAAAAAGAGGTGCCCAACATGCTGCGCGGATTCTATACTGTTGCCTCCGGGATGCTTTCCCAGCAACGGAAAACAGAAATGCTGTCAAACAATCTGTCCAATGCCAATACCCCGGGATATAAAGCGGATCAGTCTTCAATGAAGGCCTTCCCGGAAATGCTGCTGTCATTGCAGGGACAAAAGCTGGATGTCCCGACCAAGAACGGCCTTAAAATACCTATGTCCCAACAGGTGGGGGCATTGAATACGGGGGTTTACATGCAGGAAACGATCCCGGCATTCCTACAGGGGGATCTCCAGGAAACAGAAAGATTGACGGATGTCGCGCTGGTTGACGGAACTATTCCTGTCGACCCTGAAACCGGCTTGCGGGGAGGAGTGTTCTTCACTCTTCAAGGCGGAGACGGAACACCTCGTTACACCAGAAATGGAAACTTCAACGTGGATGGACAAGGATTTTTAACATCTGCGAGCGGCTTATATGTCCTGGATCAAAATGGCCAGCGGATCCAGATGCCTTCCGATGAGTTCAAAATCACGGAAGAAGGCCGAGTCCTGGTGAATGAAATTGAGTCAGCAAGACTGGGTATAGGCTTTGCGCTCAATCCAAACAGGCTGACAAAAGAAGGGGACGGTCTTTTCAGGACAGAAGATAACCAGCCCCTTCCAGATGCATACGGCAGTGAGGCAGCATTCGGGATGCAGCAAGGTTTTATCGAGCGCTCCAATGTTGATACCGCTAAAACGATGACCGATATGATGACTTCCTACAGATCATTCGAAGCCAATCAAAAGGTTTTACAGGCGTATGACAGAAGCCTGGAAAAAGCAGTGAATGAAATTGGCCGTGTCAATGGCTAGGAGAGGGGACTGACCGATGAACAGAACGATGATCAGCGCAACCAATACATTGAACCAGCTGCAGAAGCAGATGGATACAATCGGACATAACCTCGCGAACAGTGACACAAATGGCTATAAGCGCAGGGAATCCATGTTTTCGGAACTGCTGTTCCAGCAGGTCAATAACCAAAAAGCTGACAGGGATATCAATGGCAGAATGACCCCTGCAGGCATTCGCCAGGGTGTTGGCGCAAAGCTGTCACAGTCTGAAATCAATCTTGCCCAAGGTTCTTTAAAGTCAACAGGCAGGAATCTCGATTTCGCCCTGACTGCACGCAATCAATTTTTCAAAGTCCTTGTTCAGGGGGAAGATGGAGCGAAAGTACGTTTCACAAGAGATGGTGCTTTCTATGCAAACCCGGCAGGCAATGGCGAAATGATGCTGGTGAATGGCCAGGGACATGCCATCCTTGATGAAAATGATGACTTTATCACCTTTACAGAGGCGGAAATGAACAGCCAAGACATTCGTCTTGGTGAAAATGGACAGTTGACTATCGCAGGAGTGCCATTTAACCTTGGAATAGTAACAATTGAAAAACCTCAGTTCATGGAGCAGGCCGGCCAAAACCTTTTGGGACTGCCGGACGATCTGCAGGGGCTGGGAGTCACTGAAGATGAAATTCTCACCAACATGAACGGTGCCTTGCGAAATAATATCGGCCTCGCTCAAAGCACATTGGAAGGTTCCAATGTCGACATAGGGAAAGAAATGACGGACATGCTGAATGTCCAGAGGGCATATCAATTCCAAAGCCGTTCCATCTCGATGGCAGATCAAATGATGGGACTTGTAAATGGAATCCGTTAAAGGAGTTAAAACAATGACTGAAAAGCAAATTCTGCAAGAAGAAGGCAAAACAAGGGAAGAAATCAAAGCGGAAAAAAAGAATAAGAAAAACAGAGCGGAAGAAAAGCCCGGCAAGTGGGTAAGAATCCGTGTTCTTCCGATCTGGCTGCGAATCATCCTGTTTGTTGTGCTTCTTGCCGGATGTGTCATTGGAGGCGCCATGTTCGGATATGGCGTCATAGGGGACGGCAAACCGATGGATGTACTGGACAAATCCACATGGCAGCACATTATCGATATAGTCAAAAAAGAACAATAACTAAAAATCAACCCCGGTCTCCTTACAGAAGGCCGGGTTTTTAACGCTTTAAAGCACTGGGGGACAGTCCCCGGCTGCTTTAAAGCGCTAAAGCGAAATGGCGAGCTGATCCAAAATAACTTTTTATCCAAGAAGAATTCAGGTAGAATGGATAGAAGAAAAGGTACATAAAGGATTAAGGAGGCAGTTTGATGCTCGATATTACTCAAATCAAAGAAATTATCCCGCACCGCTATCCATTCCTGCTAGTGGACAAGATCATTGAAGTCGAAGAGGGAAAAAGCGCCGTGGGAATCAAGAATGTAACGGCAAACGAAGAATTCTTTAACGGCCATTTTCCGGATTACCCTGTAATGCCGGGAGTCCTGATCGTAGAAGCGTTGGCACAAGTCGGGGCAGTGGCGATGCTGAAAAAGGAAGAAAACCGCGGACGCCTTGCGTTCTTCACAGGAATCGATAACTGCCGGTTCAAGCGCCAGGTGAAGCCGGGAGACGTTCTCCGCCTGGAAGTCGAAATGGTTCGCTTCCGCGGAGCAATCGGCAAAGGAAAAGCCGTAGCTACAGTAGACGGCGAAGTAGCCTGCGAAACAGAAATGATGTTCGCATTAGGCGAAAAACAAGAATAACAAAACAAGAAGTCCAGCTGCCGAAGCAGCTGGACTTCTTTAATGCTTTAAAGCACCAGGGGACTGTCCCCGGCTGCTTTAAAGCATTAAAGGGACCGCCCTTTCATTAACAAAAATATTGGTACTGGATGCAAGTTTCCAAAATTATGGGGCATGCTATCAAAAGACCGCAGAGATAGGTCTCAAAAATTCTTTGTAATGAAAGGAGTCATACACATGAATAAAAAACTTTTATCCATCCTTGGTGGAACAGCACTTTCCGCAATGCTTCTTGCAGGTTGTAACGGCGACCAGGAGCCGCCTCCGGAAGATAATGAAGCTCCAGTTGAAGAAGAAGTTCCTAACGACGACAACGGGGACATGAATGAAAATGGAGATATGAACGACAACGGCGACATGGATATGGATACAAACGATGGTGAAGGAAATATCTCTGAAGACAACAATGGAGACATCGACGACAATCAAAACGGCGATAATGGTAACGACCTGGAAGACGAAATGAAAGACGATGAGAAAAACAATCAGTAATATGAAGTCAAAGGCCGGTTTAGTACCGGCTTTTTATATGGTCTTTTTATGATTCTTTTCCCTTCCCCCGAGCGGCTTCCTTCTTTTCATCTCCATTAACATCGTGAAATGGATGAACTCCTCCTTGGTAAGTCCCTGCTCTATCGCTTCCTTCAGCAGGCTGATCCAATCTTCCTCAAGGGTGACCTCCAAATCCGGTTGATCAAGCAGTTTATCGAGTGAAACTTCAAGGGCTGCTGCAATCCTTTCCAGCACATTGATAGAAGGGTTTTTCTGTATATCCCTTTCAATCGAACTAATATAAGACTTTGAAATCTCTGCCTTTTGAGCTAATTCATTAATGGTCATTCCCTTTTTCTCTCTTATGGATTTGATTCTCTCCCCCACCATAGCCCGAACTCCTTCTCCATTATATAGTTAGTTATTCCATTATAACGAACAAAAAATATTTTATAAAATCAGTATAGTTAAGATAAAGACAGCATACAGTAGAAAACTAAAGAAAAAAGTTCTTTATTAAGAATATTTGGAGGATTTTAGCGTTTAGCAAATAAAAGGAAAATCCTGTATAGTAGACATAAAGTACTATATAACGAACGAGAGAGGTGGATTTATGTTTAAGAAACATTGCCAGCGATGCAGCCGTCCCTCATTCAGCTCTACTGAAACAGGGGAGTGGCTGTGCCCATCCTGTGGAAATGACCTCACTGACTTACCAGTTCATAACCCATCAAGCTTCCTTCAAATTAACCAGAAGATTGTTCCTTTAGAGAAAAAACTAAAAGCATATCGTAAATCTTTTCCACTAAGAAACATGGATATCCGACAAAAAAACCTTTCATAAACGACAAAATTAACAGAAAATTACTACAAAAGGGAAATAAATGTAAAATAAGATAGGAAAAAAGTTAGAATCTACAGCAGATTTTTACAAATTATAGGTTTTAGTAATTAGTATAATGGATATAGTTAAAGAACTGGTTAGCCAACGGGATAGTCAGACAAAGGCAAACTCATTGAAAAATGAGGACGCAAAGTCACAGATCTAAGGCAGGAAAAGGTTCTTGCTAGGATGGCTGGATTGCCTGAAATACTAAGTGTATTTTAGGAGGAGATTAGAAAGTGGTGGAAAGAGAACTGGATCTGGAGTGGATTACATTAATTAAAGAAGCAATGGCGGTAGGGGTCACCAAAGACGAAATCCTAGAATACCTACATACGAATAGAGAGAAATCAAAAGTACTTGTAAAATAATCAAAGCGATTCCCACTAAATGGGGAATCGCTTTTTTACTTTTGATTTAGTTTCCACTTGTTGAATTCGATAAACTCCCGGAACTGTTCCTTGCTGATGCCAGACTCCATCGCCTGTTCAACAATATTGACCCAGTCCGAATCGATATGCTTATCTTCAATCGTGTCATATAGTAAAGAATCGACGGGGACATTCAGCGCTGTGGAAATCTTCTCCAAAAACTGAACCGATGGATTCTTCTGCAAATTTCGTTCTATGGAACTCAAGTAAGACTTGGCAACCCCAGCCTTATCCGCAAGTTCGGTCATGGACATTTTTCTCTCTTGTCTAAGCTTCTTTACTCTTTCCCCGATCATTACCGTTCACATCCTGTACGTATAATCATCCATTATAGTGACAGTATACCACAAAACAAGCCGTTTCTTGTCATATTTTGTCTGAAAATTTATTTGGATGACTTAGCAGTTGCAGCCAGTCTTGGCTTGGAACGCATCTTATCCCTGAATTCCTGTACAAGCCCTGCTCCCTCAAATCCTTTATCCACCAGATCATCAAGCAGAAGTTCTGCGTATTCATTGCGCATCTTCTTCAGCTTTCCTTCAAAAAGAACACTCAAATGAAAATCCATCGTTTTGATGCAGCTGATCCTCGTCATAAAGGCAGCCGGGTCATTTTCAGGAAGGGAGATGACAACCTGCACCTCAATGTCATTCTCGCTCTGCTGGGCATCACGGAAGAAATCATAATAATCCTTCTTCATGCACCCCTCAATCAGCCAGGTCCCTTTTCCATCTTCTTTATTAATAATTAAACCGTCCACAATTTCAATGTCTTTAAGATCATCGTTTTCAACAACTTGAAGGGTGATTACTTTAAAGGTTTTCATGAACGATCCTCCATCTCATAGTTTGTACAAATTATAACATATGGGAGATTTAAAAACATACTGGGTCACTCTAATACTAGTTATAACATGGTTTTCGCTCCAGGTGCTCGACTCCGCGGGGCGGGCGGTGACTTAAAAAGCACAAGCGCCTTGATCAGCACCGACAGGCATAAGCCAAGCCGGCGGGAAGATGGCTCTTTCACCTTCTTGACGGCTTGGCTTATGACCCCTAGGGCCTTGGCGCTGGAGCTGGACTGGCCACCTCAGCTTTGCCTGCGGGGTTACGTTCCAGTGGGTACGTAACCTTGGTCTCACCTGTCCCGCTAGTCCCGCAGGAGGTCGAACACCCTCCGCTTCAATCAACTAGGTAAGTTATTTCTTTAATTAGTCAGCTTTTCCTTTGGATAAAAAGATAACTTAATACTCACTAACTGTCCGGTATTCACTCATATGAAAAACGCCAGCTCTAAACCAGCCAATCAGTCAATCCGTTTGGCATTAATGATATAACGCTCTACAGTGCTTGATAAGTATTCAAAGGGATAGCAGGTGGATAGGGTCAAGATCTCATCAGGTGATGTGGATAGGACAACCGACATGTCGTCTTCCTTCACAACGAACATTTCATAAATCTCATATGTGAAAGTTCCATTGCTCATTTCAACTTTCAACTGGTCACCTTCCTGAAGATCGCCCATCTGTTTGAAGACTGTGTCCCGATGGCCGGCAAGGAAGATGCGGTCCTGCTGGTTCGGCAGCTTGGTTGAGGAGTAATGCCCAACGCCTTTTTCCAGTTCGTCTTCATCTGTTCCTTCTATAATGGGGAGTTCTCTATTGAGGGCAGGAATCTGGAGGATGCCGACTACATCTCCTTTTTCAAATGAATAAGTTGATATTTCCTCCTTTGTCTCAGGCTCTTCATTTGATACAACCTGGGCTTTTGCTTCTTGCAAAGCATTGTCCTGTTCCGTTTTCTGTTTGAATATATGATAGCCCGCATATCCGATTAATCCAATACCTGCGGTAAGCATGAGAATACTTATATATTTAAGAAACTTATTGAACAAGCGAAATCCTCCTCAAGGGTTTGTACCTTTATTTTCTCGCAAATGAGATAATTTGTCATTAGTTATTAGAAATATTAACGAGAGACTGAACACTACCTTGTTCATTATAAAATACAAAAAGTTCATTATAATTTACAAATTAGTAAGAAAACAGGAGTTATTAGAAGATAATGGTAGAATAATGTTCGTTTTAACGAAAAAACGGAGGTTTTTCAAGTTTTTCAAGCTAGGACTTATGGAATATACTTACATTGTAAGTTCGTTACAGAGAACAAATAAAAAGACCTGTAACGAACGAAAACAAAATTCGAGGAGGAATTATAAGATGGGTATTAAGCAAAAATTAGGTTTGGGAGTAGCATCTGCAGCACTAGGTTTGTCATTAGTTGGTGGGGGTACATATGCTTACTTTAATGACGTAGAAACAACAACAAATACTTTTGCAGCTGGGACATTAGATTTATCAATAAGTCCAGATGTAATTATTAATGTAGATGATATTAAACCTGGTGATTGGATGAACAGAACATTCAAATTAAAAAATGAAGGATCACTGGATATTTCAAAAGTATTACTGACAACTGATTATTCAGTAACAGATGCAGGAAATGATAATAGTGACGATATGGGTAAACATATTCGGGTGAATTTCCTTCAAAATTTAGATAAGAGCGGCCTAGTAACACCGAATGACATTATTTATTCAACAACTCTCCATGACTTAAAAGGAACTGCACCAGATGCAGTTCAAAAGAAAATATGGTCATTCTTTGGCGAAAGAAGTGGTTTGAAATCTGGAACTTCAGATAATTTCTATGTTCAATTTGAATTTGTAGACAACGGTGAAGATCAAAATCAATTCCAAGATGATTCCCTTTCTCTTGTGTGGAAATTCGATGCTAAACAAACAGCAGGCGAGAGTAAATAAGAGGAGTGTTACTGGGGAAGGTAAGCATTACGCTTACCTTTCCTCAAATTTATTTTATGTCGTGTAGATAGAATGGATTTTAATTAGACGAGATAAAATAAATGTTCATTTTCTATCATATAGTGATGGAAATGAGGAGGGCTTTTATTGAGGTACTTAAGAATAAAAAAATATGCCAAACGTAACCAGAAACTACTATTATGCAGTAAAGTTCTGCTGACTTGCTACATATTAATATTCACTCTATCATACTTAAACTCCAACACGGCCGCTTATTTCAGCGACACAGATGAAGATAGCTTCACTATCCAAGCTGGGACTTGGTTCGATAAAAGCGATCTTGGGTTTGTAAAAAGTAATACAGAAAAATTAAAAGTATGTACTCCAACAGAGATTAGTGCAGATATAAAGAATCACGGTTTTACAATGACTGGGCCAGCGAAATATGAAGTATATTACATCGAAGAGGGCAGCCCTAAAGACAATGGCAAAAAAATTGGTGAGGGAGAAATCAAGCCAATCAAGGAAAACGAAACTATTACGCTATCTTTTCCAACAGAGTTAGAGGGATCCTTCATGTTTAAAGTCTATCAAAGGGATGGATATGAAGGGAAGAATGAAGTCATCTGGAGCCACAAGATCATGGTGAAGTGTCAAGATAAAGATGAAGAAGAGGAGAAGAAGGAACCTAAAGAAAACAAGGAATCTAAATCAGAAGGCAAAGATGAAAATCAAGAACAACCAGCCTCAGATCCTGTCACGGATAAAACAGAAGAAGTGAAGGAAGAGAAACCCGAAGAAAAAGTTGAAGAACCTGTCAAAGAAGAGCAAGAGCAGCCGAAGGAAGAAGAAAAACAGCCTGAAGAACCTGTAACACCTCCTGCACCAGAAGAACCGCAAGTACCTGTTGAAGAACCAAAAGCTAAAGCAGACGAGGCTCCTGCAGTTCCTGATCCAGATAAAAAAGATGAAAAGAAAACAGAGGAAGGTTGATCGTTATGAATGGTAAAAAGCTTATGAAGTGGGGCAGCAATATAGTAACCACAATATTATTTCTGGTATTGATCTTTATGGTAGTTGTCGTAGTTTCCTCGAAGGCATCCGGAGGCGAACCGCAAGTGTTTGGGTATCAGCTAAAAACCGTCCTATCCGGATCAATGGAACCGGGTATTAAGACGGGATCGGTCATTGCTGTTAAACCCGGCGGTGATATGACCCGTTTTGAAAAAGGGGATGTCATAACGTTCCAGCAAGAAAAAGATATGCTCGTTACCCATAGAGTGACAGAAGTAATCAAAAGCGGAGACAACATTATGTATAAGACAAAAGGGGACAACAATAACGCTGAGGACATGAATCCTGTTCTCTCTGAAAATGTGGTGGCAGAATACAGCGGCTTTACTATTCCGTACCTTGGCTACTTTATGAATTTTACAAACTCAAAGAACGGTGCGTTTCTGTTACTGGTCCCTGGAATCCTATTGCTAATCTACTCTGGTTTCACAATCTGGAAAGCCATTTCTGAAATCGATATTAAAACGAAAAAGAACGACACCATCGAAAACAATGCTTCCTGATGAATGTCCAAATGGATAAGGACGTGAGAAGTGATGAATAAAGTAAAGAGATGCCTCGCTGTTTTCAGTCTGCTGATATTAATGTTTTTTTCAGCAATCAATTTGGCAACTGCTGCACCCAATGAATCGATACCGGAAGTAGATATAGCCACTACGCCCACAAAAGTGCTATTTGATGTAGATAACATGAAACCTGGTGATTGGGCAGACAGAACAATCAAAATCAGTAACAAAGGAAAACAAGATTTTACTTATACGATGTCTACTCATTTAAAATCTGGCTCAAAAAAACTATATAACGAATTAACGATGAAGGTTTCTGATGCCAAAGGTGAACTATATAACGGAAAGATCTCAGACTTTAAAGGATTTGATGGAAGAAATCTTGCTAAAACAGCAGAAGAAGATTTGAATTTCACTGTAGAATTCCCCGCGCATTTGGGAAACGAGTTTCAAGGCCTTGAAACAGAAGTGGAGTTCAAGTTCTATGTAGCGGGCACACTTGGCGGCTTGCTGCCTGTAGATGGCCCTAAGCTGCCGGAGACTGGTACAAACACCTTTGTGTTCTTGACCTTAGGTGCGATAATGTCGGTTGCAAGTTTATTATTAATGGCTGTACAAAGATACCGCAGAAAAAGGCTGGAACCCACAAGACCATGAATTGCCTACTACAGGTAATTCATTTTTTCTTTAATTCCTCTAGGAGTGATGAATCCGATGATGAAACAATCCCTTTCTTTAAGTCTGTCAGCTATCATCATAATTATGGGGATCAATCAAAAAGAGCAGATGATCGAGTTGGTGCACGGGGGAGGAGGCTTAGCCGTAATCATAAGCATTTTTTTCGTCGCGGTCCTCGTATTTTTCCCTATCATTCCTTATCCTGTGCTGGCAGGAGTAATAGGTTCGGTAGCAGGAGTTGTGAATGGGACGTTGATTTCTCTAACAGGCATTTTCATGGGAACCACTTTGATGTTTTACTTATCAAGGTATGGCTTCCGGGATTGGTCACAAGGCGTGTTGAATAAGTATCCTAAAGTAAAAGATTATGAACGTTCATTTGAGAGAAATGCCTTTCTGGGTCTCCTATTTGTTCGTCTATTACCTGTTATCCCGTCACCAATCGTGAACATCCTTTCAGGCATGAGCAAAGTCAATTTTTTTGTTTTTTTAACTGCCACTTTAGCAGGCAAACTGCCGGCTGTTATTACGTTTACACTGGCAGGGAGTGTATTTGCTGGAGACAGATTGTTATCCATTTCTATATACGGGGTATACTTTCTACTAATCGTTAGCGGAGCGTCCATTTATTTTTACAAAAAGAAATATTCTACTATCACTCCTACTAACGAGCAGGTGAATCCATGAAAGTGGTCCTTCATATATTGGCTGCACTCAATTTAATTGACGCGTTTGTCACGTGGTATGGAATCAAAAATGATTTCATTAAAGAAGCCAACCCCATCATGGACTCTATCTATTCTGCTCATCCGGCATGGTTCCTCTCTGTAAAAATTTTGTTATCCGTCTTCCTATATGCGCTAATCCTTTATGGAGAAATCCCAAGGAAAAAATGGTTTGCCTCGGTAGCTTATACGGCTATCGCAGTGTATTTACTAACATTTCTATTGCATGGATTATGGATTTCCAAGTTATTGTTGAATTAAGCCGGGCAAAAAAGATTAAATTTCTTGAGTTTCGGATTATTAGCTTTTCTTTTTATGAAAATCCTGTTTTCCTCTTAGTGAAAATGGGATTTTTAAGTTGTTAATGAGATTGAAAGAGGCACTTTCCCCATTTTACAAAGATGAATCCTGCTTATATCCTATACTTACCAACGAAAGAAAAGAGGTGAGAGAACATGATAAATCAGGTCACGTTGGTAGGCAGGCTGACGAAGGATCCGCAGATGCGTTACACAGCTGATGGGAAGGCAGTGTTGAATGTCACTTTGGCGGTCAATCGTCAGTTTAAAAATCAGGGAGGGGACTATGAGGCTGATTTTGTGCTTTGCACGATGTGGAAGCGGGCGGCTGAAAACACGGCAAAGTACTGTAATAAAGGATCCGTTTTGGGTGTGGTAGGACGCATCCAGACAAGGAATTATGATAATGAGACCGGGAAGAAGGTGTATGTGACGGAAGTAGTGGCGGAACAGGTGAAATTCCTGGATGGAAGGCCGGTACAGCAACAGCCATTTCCAGCCAAGCCGCAGACACAGACCGTGCCGCAAGAGCAGAGGCCTGCACAGCAGCCTCAGCAAAGATCTTCGGAAGTCGATCAGACGCTGCCGGTTTTCTAAAGTAAGACACGTTTGGTTTATGACTAAATATGGAGGGCGTCCATAATGAACAAAAGCGAATCAATGGAAAGATTGATTGAAGACCTGATAAGGAAATTGGCAAGAGCCAATGTGGAGCTGTATTATCTTTCACAGCGGGTGACGCTGCTGGAGAAAGAAGTATCCTCGGATAAGCCTCAAGATCCCGCAAACAAAAGAATGACCTTTATCACTACACCTGCAAAAGTAAATTAAATTTCTTAAGTCTTGTTTTATTTCATAACCTGAACCCCGTAACAACCTTCTGCTGTACCTCTTAAAGAAAAACTCAATAGCTATACTTCGCTTTCCACCTCACTATTGGCCGGTTCATCACGAATCGGCATTTTCTTATGCGTGGGGACTTTAGCGCTTTAAAGCAGCCGGGGACTGTCCCCGGCTGCTTTAAAGTGCTAAAGGATTTCCAAATCAAAAAACCGCAAGCTCTGTCAGATGCAGGACTTGCGGTTTATAGACTTTAATCCAGCGACAACAAACTATGCAGGTCGCGGTCTGAAAGCTCGGTCATCCATTGGTCGCTCTGGATGATTTCGTCGTTCAAGGCCTGTTTCTTCTCGAGCATCATATCGATCTTCTCCTCGAGAGTTCCGGAGGCGATCATTTTATGGACATGGACGAACCGGTTCTGGCCGATACGGTAGGCGCGGTCGGTTGCCTGGTTTTCGACAGCCGGGTTCCACCAGCGGTCGTAGTGGACGACATGGTTGGCTGCTGTGAGGTTCAGCCCTGTTCCGCCTGCCTTCAAAGAAAGCAGGAACACAGGGAACTCTCCATTCTGGAATCGCTCCACAAGGGTATCACGCTGGACTTTCCCCATGCTTCCATTCAGGAATGGAACATCGATGCCAAATTTTTCTTTCATGACATTCTGGATCATTTCACCCATTGAGATGTACTGAGTGAAAATCAAGCATCCCTCGTTGGATTCCAGGACGGCTTCTATGATCTCAACAAGCTTACGCATTTTCTCCGAACGTTTCTCTATATTGGCCGGCTCTGGCTCTTTCAAGTAGAGGGCCGGGTGATTGCAAAGCTGTTTCAGGCGGTTCAGCATCTGCAACACAAGCCCTTTTCGTTCAAACCCGCTCAATGTTTCCAACTGTGCAAAGGTATCTTTGATGAGCTGCTCATAGAGTGATGCCTGTTCAGCCGTCAACGCGCAATACTCTTTCTGCTCGATTTTATCAGGCAGGTTGAGTTCGACTTCCGGATCCTTCTTGGTACGGCGGAGCAGGAACGGCCTGATCTTCGCCTGCAGTTCTTTTACTTTTGCCTCATTTTCTTCTTTTTCAATCGGCACGATGTACCGCTTCTGGAACTGCGTGAATCCGCCGAGATAGCCGTGATTCAGGAAATCAAAGATCGCCCACAGTTCGGACAGGCGGTTTTCCATCGGGGTCCCTGTCAACGCGATATGATGCTTGCCTTCAAGCTTGCGGATGGCGCGCGACTGCTTGGTGTTAGCATTTTTAATATTTTGCGCTTCATCCAAAGCAATCGCATTCCATTCAATGGTTTCTAATTCTTCAAAATCGAGATGAGACAACCCATACGAAGTCAGGACAACGTCGACATCCAGCAGTCCTCTGGCAAAATCGATCCCTTTATCCCTGCTGGGACCGTAATGCAGCTTCACCTTTAAATCGGGTGCAAACTTTTCTAGCTCTCTCTGCCAGTTTCCAAGAACCGAAGTCGGCGCGATTATCAACGCAGGGGCTTGTGGATTCTCAACAGACTTCACTTCTTGCAGATAGGTGATCAGCTGTACCGTTTTTCCAAGGCCCATATCGTCTGCGAGGCAGGCGCCGAATCCATACCGGCGCAGGAAGAGCATCCAGCTCATCCCTTGCTGTTGATAGGGGCGCAGTTCTCCGTGAAACGATTCTGGTGTCGGCACAATCGGTACTTCTGCTGCATTGTTGAGGGTATCGATCATTTTTTTCATCGACCGGTTCAAATCGATCTGGATTTTCGCAAACTCATAAGGATCATATTCTTCGTCTTCAGGAAGTCCTTCGTCTTCATCGCGGGGCACAAGCTGCTGTTCAAGCATATCCTGGATCGAGATTCCTTCCTGTTTTGCCTTGGTCATCAATTCCTGGATGCGGCGGATCATGGCGGGATCGAGCTTCATCCACTGCCCGCGGATTTTTATCAGGCGCCGCTGGTCATCCACTAGATTTTGAAAGTCTTCTTCCGATAAATCGACACCGTTCATTGACAGGCGCCAGTCAAAGTCCAGCATGGCATTCAGCCCGACAAAAGACGGCCGGTAAGAACTGTCTGTGTTCTTCACCTTGGCCTTGACGGTCATTTGGGCATCCTTCATTGCCTGCCACCAAGCAGGAAGGAGGATTTCAATATCAAGGTCGAGGAATTTCTCGCTCAATACTGTGAGGAAATCCCATGCATCATGCTCATCCAGTGAGTTCCGGATCTCGCCGCCCTGGTCCAGAAGCGGCAGCATTTTCAGCCAGCGGTTTTGTTCCTCTTTTACACTTTCGAGATGAATTTTATAAGAAGGAGGCAGTCTGTCTTCCCCAAGCGAGTAGACTTTGCTGGCCCGTTTTTTATCACGAAGGATGGTTTCCAGCTCCCATGGATCATGTTCCTCGAGTGGTTCTGTCAGTCGCAGTCCAAGTGTGAACGGCAAATCATCTTCCTTCAGGCCGACCCATTCACTCCATTTTTCCTCGTCAAAATAAGCGTGAAGTTCTTCAGGTGTCAACGTACTGTCTTCGAGTTTTTTCAAACGGGTGAAGAGATGATCGCTGCCCCCAGAGGAAAGCGACTGGCGGACGGCCCGCTGATACCAGTCGGAAACGAACTCTTCAGCCGACTCCTCGCCGATATCCTCCTGCCAGAACTCGGCGGGAAAGTTATCCCATAGTTCATCTGGGACCTGGAAGGTAAGCCCGTTCTCCGCCATATCTTCAAACCGGGGGATCCATTTGCCTTCCTGAATCGAATCGTACATCACCGGAGCGACAGCCTGGCATTTCTGGCCAAGCTCATCCCAATGCCAGTCAATCATCCCGCTGAAAGCTTCATCGGCAAAAAGCAGGAGGAGATCCCAGCTCGACACCTCGATCCCTTTATGGGTGCCTGATTCTTTCGGAGCCACCATCGTCCCGTAATAGCTTGGTTCATGCCAAAGAAACAGCTGGCTTTTCCAATCATCGACAGGCACATCAAAGCCGCTGTCGTTCTCACAGTAAAGGAAGAAGCGGCCGTTATTCAAAGGCTCTATGTACACATGCAGCATGCGCGTCTTAAGCATCGATCAGCTTCCCCTTTCTGCACTCTTCGTGAAACGCGCGAAGTCGTCTTGTTCTGTCTAAAACCAAATTGAAATAGACTTCCCATTGGTCGGTTTTCTTCAGTTTTTTATAAAGTGTCCGCAGTCTCTTTAAATATTTGACCGCCTGCTTATAATTATCGCGGCTTCTGCCCGCAAGATAATGCTCGATTCCTTCATGGTAGAGCGGGAGGACGAACTGCGGGGCTTCCTTTGCGGCATCGCGGAGCCCCAAGTTGTCCATTTCCCTGAGCTCATGCCCGACAAAGCGCTGTAGCTCGACCCACTCTCGGTACGATTTAGTGCTGAGGAGAAAGTCGTTATACCAGTAATAGCTGTACGGCAGCAGGGCAACAAGCAGTTTCCGGAGAAGGCCATGCTCATTTTCCGTCATCCAGTCAATCGGCAGGGTCCGCAAAAACCAGCGTGTGAACGCGGCGCTGTCATAAGAAGGCAGGCTGTTGACGTAAGCAGGCACCTTCGGCAGGATGCTTTTTAAGAACACCACACCCTGCTCATTTTTTTTGTTTTGAAAAAGCTGCTCCAGCCAGAAATCGGAGTAGGGGACAATCTCGGTGCCCAGTTTCTCGATTTCGTTTGCTGCCAGCTCATTTTCTTCTAAAAGAATATATTGATGCAGCAGGGCCAGGGAGTAGAAGATATCATCAGGGTTGCGTTCATCCTGCAGCCTTTCCACTTCGGCCTGGCGCCATGCCTTTTTCTTAAAGAGAAAGTACCAAAGGAAGCGGTAGATTTCCGCTTTGGCCAATGTACTGTTATCAGTGGAAGAGGTCAGTTCCTCGGTTTTCCCTTTTAAAAATTCAATGAAGGGATCAAACCGGAACGGCATGGCATGCACAGACAACTGTTTGACGCTGTCGAACATCTCATCGATCAAAAATTCATAGTGCGAGGTATCCGCATTTTTCCCTCTGAAAAACATCATCATCCTGTCGAAGCTCTGAAAAAGAAAGAACGTTGCATAGAGCTGGTACAGCGGCTTCCACTCCCGTTCGAATGGTGCCTCTTTCATCAGTTTCCTGAAGAAGTTCTGGATGTGCAGGTCCAGCAGGTGGGAATGCCGGTGAAACGCATCTTTATCCCATTGATCAAACTGATATTGAAGGAACTCCCACCATTCTTCGGGTGTCTCTCCGCGCTGCTTGCGGTCCTTTAAAAGGTCGCTGGCTTTTTTGATGCTGCCCTCATGTTTCTTTAGGATGTCCTGCAGGTTTGCCTTTTTTTCAGGAAGAGCGGCTGGTTCTTCTTCACTTGGTGTGGTGCGCCACTTGTGGATCCAATTGGTGACGGGCTGGGCCTTGCTGTACACAGCAAAAAAAGCAGCCATGCGGTGGCGGCACCAGACCTGCGCCGGGCACGAGCACTTGCTTATCCGCGGGAATTCCAGTTCAAGCGTAACCTTGACCGGCGTGACATCCTGAACATCCGCTGTAATCGAGTCATCATGAAATTTTATATTGGAAACAAGATTCTGCCGGAAAAGCAGCAATCCCTTTTGTACAATCGTTTGTCTTTCACTGCCATACGGAAGTTCTTCCAGCAAGTAATCGCTTAGTGGTGTCAATCTTTCCTGTAATTCATGTGCATTCATAAGGATTTGCCGCCTCCTGACTGATTCCGTTCAAAAATTAACCATTCTATTATTATAACGCAAAGCAGACCGAAAATGGAGAGTGCTGGATATTCTAAATCACTTTAGTACTTTAAAGCAGCCGGGGACAGTCCCCGGCTGCTTTAAAGCGCTAAAGTGACCCGTTGCTACTGAACATGAATGAAGAAGGTGTCGCCGTTATAAACATTGACTGCCTTGAGTGCGACTTCCACGCCATTTCGAAACATTACATTTTTATTTTCGGGGAACTCCAGCTTTTCTTCTCCTTTGATGGCGATGAAAACAGGGTTATGCTTATCACTCAAATCAATGTTAGTCTGGTAGCCCATGGACTCATAATACTCCTTCGCATCCACATACAGATCTTTCAGTCCCTTCAGATCCAATCCCAGGTAATCCGAGACCGCCGCGGCAAGGTCGGTGTTTTCATGCAGACCCGTTGGCTTCCCTGGTCCATAGGCATATAAAAATACATCTTCGCCAGTATGACCGTGGGTGGTGAATCCGAGGTTTGCTCGCTTGCTGAGCATTGCCGCCATTTCATCTTCCAGATCAGTAATTGTTCGAGCATTTTCCACCTTGCAGAATTCTTTCTCCGTGTGCTCCTCCAACCCATAAGAAGCCAACACGTCCTTCAAGTTGGAACGGTCTTTTTTCAACTGAGATGATGCCCCTTTGACTGTTAATTTCGCTGCCTTCAATGGCCTGATGATCGCTTCAACAGGCTGATCATAATAAGTCTTATCCGTTGTGCCGTTTCCGATCGTCAGCCCGCTGTTCCCGTGGTCGGTCACGGCAATCACCATAGTATTGCCGTCACGCTTTGCAAAATCAACCGCAACACCAACCGCCTTATCAAACGCCAGGACTTCACTGATCATTCCGACCGGGTCATTCTTATGGGCAGCCCAGTCGACTTTGCTTCCTTCGACGAACAAGAAGAATCCTTCCTCGCTTTGATTCAATCGCTCAATCGCTGTCCCTGTCATTTCTGCCAAAGAGGGCTGCTCGGGTAAAAGCTGTGCCCGGTCAAAATCATACGCCATATCTTCATCAGCGAAACTGCCCCAAAGCTTGCCGTCAGACCGTTCTCTCATATCGGACTTCCCTTCCAGGAAGTGATACTCCTTTTCCTCCAGGATCCTCAGCAGGTTTTCATTATCTTTGCGGGCTGATTCCTTCGTCTTCAACATCCCGTCATCATTGGTCAACCGTTCATCGCCCCCATCATGAAGCCAGGAGAGGCCGCCGCCAAGTACCACATCGATCCCTTGATACACCTGCTGTTCAGCAATATCACTGAACTCATCGCGGTTCTTGACATGAGCGGAAAAGGCAGCCGGGGTGGCATGCTGGACAGGGGAAGTAGAGACGATTCCTGTGCTGTATCCTCGTATACGGGAAGCCTCCAGCAGACTGACCGCAGGCTTCGATCCCTTGCCATCGGGCACCATCCCGATGTAATCAGCATCCGTCTTGAAACCGGTGGCCATCGCAGTCCCGCCGGCAGCGGAATCTGTGATGGCGGATTGGCGGGAATAGGTCCTGACTCCCCCGGTGAGAATCCCATCCAATTCCAAAGAAGAACCCTTATACCACCGGGCAAGTGTCACGATATCCGAATTGGTCCCGTCCATCACCATAAAGATCACGTTCTTCTTCGGTGTTTGGGCAAACAGGCAGGAGGAAGGAACGGCGATAAATAATATTGAAATAAATAGCATAAGAATAAGAGCTTTTATGAGGGGTTTTTTCATGGATATCCTCCTTCTTCGGGTTCATTCATGGTTAGTATGAGGAGGGCTCATGTTTCTATACCCCCAAAAAAGCGCCGTACCCTTCGACAGGTATGGCGCTTTCGGTTATTATCTTTCAAGTACTCCAAGAAGCATATTCTTAAGGATAGTGTGTCGATCTGAACCTTTTATGTCCTTCCAGGAAAGCTCATCAACTTGAAGCGGGGTCACAAATTCTGCCTTATCTTCAATAAACAGTAAGGGTTCTCTTATATACGTTTCCCCTTTTTTAAGCCCCTTTGTTACTGCGGTTTTGCCATCGACACTAAGACCCGTTTCTATCGTCCTCTTTTCTACCTTCCCTTTTTCGGTCATTAGGAATAGATATTTCTTTTGAGGACCTTCTCGAATGATGTGTTTTTCGGAGACTGTCATAGCATCTTCAGCCTCTTTTGTAGTTATATTCATACTTATATGATAGCCCGGAAGAAGTTTTTCTTTATTCTTCTCTAACTCAACTCTGAAACGATATTCAGATAGGTTATCATTTGCAGGTTCTTTTTCCGGAAGCTCAGAAATTGAAGAAATGGTACCTTCAAGCTTCCCCGTTATTCCTGCAGAAGATATAGCAACTTCCTGTCCCTCTGTAACTTCCAGTGTTTCGGTTTCATTCAGTGTGCCTTCTGCAATGCGGGAGTTAGAGGAGATGACAATTAGTGGATTATTCAACTCCTCTGATACGCTTTTCACTATGCCTTCTGTCTCGCTTACAACTGAAATGGATGTCTCTTCTGATTCAAGGTCCGTTAATTGTCTTTCCAGATGATTGATTTTATCTTCTAGTCGGCTTATTTCCAGCTCTTTTCCTGCTATTTCCGTCTCTATAGAAGATTCAATTTCGAGGTTGCTTGCTTCAATGCTTTTATCCTCATTTTTATCATCCCCGGCACTGCTGAAAGAAGGAAGAGGGGAGTATACCGGTTTCAGCTCATCCAAATCATCAATGTGATTCTCGATACTGTCTATTTCGTCTTCCAGCTGCTGAATTTCTGATTCCACATAGGAAGCTTCCACTCCACGGTCTTCCACTTCATAGCTGAAAAGCGGTGTACCAGCCTTTACAGAATCTCCTTCTTTCACAAGGAATTCCTCAAAGGCCCCATTTCCAGCTCTATCAAAATAGATATTTTTTTCCTCGCCTGCAGCAATCATCCCTGTTTTCATCACCTGCTTTTTTAAATTGGAAGTAGTGACGTCTTTCCAGTCTTCAACATAACTGGTTCTTGAAACTTTGCTGTCCGCTTTTTCAATAAAGTAAATATTTACAGAAACAAACACTATGGAGAGGAACAGTATGATATACAACTTGAATTTTTTCATGAAATCACAGCCTTATCAGAGACTTTTCTTTACAATAGGATCAAAAAATCAATGGTTGCCAGTAAGGTAGTGACTCCCCAGAATAACAGGTTCATCACAATGATGATGATTAAAAGTATCCACGGTTTCTGGTTAGTCAGCCATCTAAGACCGATATATTGAATCAAAATACAGCCGACTTTAAACACAGAAATACAGCCGAGGAAATAAATGATCCATTCTTTCTCAGTCATCTGCTGGGCGATGACTCCCAATGAAAGAGGAGAAGAATACCAGTCTAAAGAAAAATACAGCAAGAATGGAAGATAACTGAATTTTTCGAGCAGGAGGATAATTAATGTGCAGCCTTGGACAATGGTCAGCTTCTTGTAAGGTACATCGGTAAACGTCCAGAAAAGCAAAGATGGGAAAAAGATAGTAAATGCTGCATATAGAATACCAAGTACAACCCTGCCGGCAATGAAATATAATTTATGTAATTCATACTCTGCTGGTGAGAGGGAAGTAAGTTTTGGACTCAATGGGGAGGTACCCATCCCGAAGTAAGCACTGAACCCATATATAAGTACAGTTAAGAAGAAAAGAGCCAGAATCCTTCTTTTATACCCTTTCAACAATTCTGTTTCTTTTAAATGACTGAAGTAGATGGGTGGCTCTAGAAGCCCTTTCATTAATTTGATTTCATTCATGGAAAAAGCCTCCGACATTAAATTGAATTCCTTGTACTATTTTATCGGAATATAAAGAAACTTTCCATAATTTGTTGGTCCCAATATTTGTAGAACTTATAAAAAAATAAACATACTAAGATTAGTGGGTATCATCATCGACGGATGATGATACCCACTATTTTTCTTTTAAGAGTTATAGTGAGAAGTGAAAGAAAGCTCGACCAGCCTCAGGGATCCTGAATCCGAATGATAAACCGAGCTTCTTCACTTTCATTTCTGAATCAGTTTTAAGTATGTTGGGGCCACAGAGCTCGTGTAAAGGAAATTGGAGTCGGAATGAATAAGTGAAGATCTTTCAACTTCAGTAGGAAGAGAGGAAATGGAATGGAATTTGTCGTGGCGTTAGATATTTCTATGGGAAAAAGCTATAAAGTTATCTATCATGATCAGACCTGTTTATCAGAAGGAGAAGTGCTTCACAATCGTGAAGGTTTTCAGACACTACTTGAGGAGATTCAGGCGCTTCCTACACCGCCTGTCGTGGTATTTGAATCGACAGGTGTTTACTCAAAAGTTATTGAGTCGTTCTGCCATCAACATCAATTACGCTACTGTCTGTTAAACCCTCTTGAATCTAAAAAGCAGCTGGAACAGGGAACGCTGAGAAGCTGGAAAACAGATCAATATGATGCACATAAACTCGCACAAGTTCATCAACATAACCATCGACCGGAAAGAAGCCGGCAACTAGAGATTTTTTATGAACTGCGTGATCTCTCTCGTTTTTATCAGGAGATTGAAGAGGAAATCAAGCGAACGCGTATGCACTTACACAATGCCCTTCAGCTAAGCTTTCCTGAGCTTGAACAATTCTTTTCAAGCAGGGTGACACCCTACGCATTAACGCTGATTGATTTATTCCCTCATCCGGAAATGGTACTAAAAACGAGTCAGACAAAGATTAAAAACCTTCTGATGAAAACGACCACTAAAAAAATCTCAGAAGCCAGAGCCAAACAAAAAGCCAGTCAGATCATGGACTTTGCCAGAGAATCGTATCCTGCGGTTTCTGCCACTAGTGTTCAGGCCCAAAAGGTTCAGTATTACGCAAGACAGTTACTTCAGCTGTTAGAAGAAAAAAAGCAGATCGCGGATCAATTGATTGATCAGGCAAAAACCATCCCAACATTTAATATTCGTAAGAGTTTTCCTGGAATTGGAGAGATCAGCGCAGCCCTTTTCATGGGTGAGATGGGTGACTTATCCCGATTTTCCCATCACAAGAAAGTGAATGCCTTTATTGGAATTGATATCCGAAGGTATCAATCAGGAAAATACACTGGCCAGGACCACATCAACAAACGTGGCAACCCTAAAGGAAGAAAAATCTTATATCTGATTGTGCGGAATATGATCCGCCAACAAAAAGCAGCCCCAAACCATATCGTTGATTACTATTACAAATTAAAAAAGCAACCTATCCCCAAGAAAGATAAGGTTGCCACTGTCGCCTGCATGAACAAGCTGTTGAAATGTATTTATTCCATGATCGGAAACAATACATTGTACGATTACTCGCACGCGGTCTCTAAGGACCAATAATTTTCGTTAATTATAACATATATTCTCTCAGTTAAAAAAGTTAAACTGACTGGGTTTATTTCCCTATGCCTCAATGTCGGAAAAAAATAACCTAAAGTAAGAAATCCGATAAAAACTTGACTAATCGTAGGAAAAGAGGCTGGGACGAAAGCTTTTCAGTAACTAAAAAAGCCGAACTATTTTAGAAATGCTAACTCAGCAATCTAGAATAGTTCGGCTTTTTGAATTTTATTAGATGTAAAGTGAAATGAGCATTCGACTTTGGACGCTAATAAAATAGTTATGTCTCAGCCTCTCAAGCTGTTAATATGTTATAAAAGAAATAGCCGTAATAAGGCCAACTACAGAAAAACATAAACCGATGTACATAAACTTCTTGTTACGTTCTTTTTTAGCACGAATTTCTTCGGGTGTTAAGAAATGCATTGTCTTCCTCCCTTTCGATAGCTGGCTGGCATAATATCATGCATCACGATATCGAAGCCCCTCTAGCTTTGCGTCATTATTTTTCAATAATTTTGCCTTTTCGTATGGCCACAATCTATTTATCGACAAACTCACAAAAAGTTTAATAGTTAATCAGTCACATTTTGTCGAAAAAATTATTCTTCTATTGTTTTGATTAGGGTTATCAATTTATTAATGAACCTCTCCTGTTTTTTCTGGTCATAATAAGAGGCTGTAATAAGGAGATTTTTTAGTTGAGGATATTGTATTAGCGTGTTCAACGCTCTTTCCGTCTCCCCATCTGCAAACTTTTCCCTTAAAAGCATTGCCGATTCATCATGCTGGTCGGAGTATGAATCACCTGAGATGATGGAATACAGATCCACTGGTGAGAGCTGATACAAATCCACCAGTTTTCTGAGGATGTCATTAGGTATCTGGCTTTTGCCGTTTTCATACTTGTTAAGCAGCTGTTTGCTGATGTTCAACCGTTTGGCAACCTCCACCTGACTCAGCTGGACAATTTCTTCTCTATATCTTTTAAAGGCTTCGGAAAAAATCACGCTATCACCCACAGTTCTTCAGTAGATGTAAATACCATAACCATAAATTGAAAAAAGAAATGAAAAGTAAACGAATATTTAACTATAATAAGTAAACTATTTGGTTACTTATATAAAATGGTTGTTAAATTACATATATTTCCTTTAGAATGAAAATAAGGGTGAAAAAAGTCCTATATTGTTGTCGAAAATTGAATATCAGGAGGAAACGATGAAGAAAAAGGTATTGCTGCTTGGCTGTTTAAGTGACGATGGTCGTTCAATGGATGTAAAGGATTATTATTTGTTTTTCAGAGGGAGTTATAAGGAACCCCTCCTGCTTACTTCTATAGGAAACTGTTCGGAGGCTGTGAGGAGTTTAACAAATCAGGAATTGATCTTGAATTCAAGCTTCCTGAATTTCCTGGCAATACCATTGACTAGTTCTACACAGTTTTTATTGCGAGCTGATGTGAGAGAGGAAAAGAGCATCCTGAAATTGACGGTAGATGAAAAAAAACTGCAGCTTGAGCCTTTTACTGAGTATGATGAATTGACAGAAGAAATGTTTTATCATATTGTTCAATGTTTCACCCTGAAACGAAAAGATAAGTATTTGTCTTTTTTGTTACAGCCGCGCAGAGACAGGATACTTAAACAGAGCCTTAACCCGGTTGGCGGCAACAACAATAATGTAAGAATTGCAAAAAAACCATATTTCTCCTAAAAAATACACACTTTATCCAAATATTGTATTTACGAAACTTGTAGATTTCTGGTATTGTATGTATATTACTGGAGTTTAACGTTCTATAAGATAGGAAATATAATATTATTAGATGCATATATTGGGAGGTTATCGGATTGTCCGAGGAGTCAACCAAGGAACAACAGCAATTGTTAAATTTAATGCAAAAAGCATTCGACCAGGCAAGCAGCGGTAATATGGATGCTTCGAAAATGGTCACTTGGCTTCAAAAAGAACTTCAAACGGAATATACATTCATGAAGCAAAAAGTACTTTAGGCGGAGATGCGTCGAAAGTGCTTTTTCTTTTCCCACCACTCCGGGGACTGTCCCCGGATGCGTTAAAGCACTAAAGGATTTCAAATAAAAAAGGAAATCGGCACTTGCTGGAGAATATAGGTAGTAATCTATATGTAAAGGAGTGTTCTAATGCCAAGACAACCCCGAAATTGGTTTCCGGGTGCAACATACCATGTAATGATGAGAGGAAACCGAAAATCCCCCATTTTCCACGAATCAAAGGACTTCAGCAAGTTTCTCCACTACCTGCAAACCTCATCGGAACGATACCCATTCATTCTCCACTCTTACTGCCTTATGCACAACCACATCCATTTGCTTCTCGAAACCATCGAGCACCCCCCAGGCCAGTTATTCAGGAAGGTCAATACTGCTTTTGCACTTTACTACAACCGAAAATATGACGTTGTGGGCCACCTGTTTCAGGACAGATACAAAGCAAAACTGGTTGATACCACTTCCTATCTTCTCGCTGTCAGCAAATATATTCACCTCAACCCTGTAGAAGCAAACCTTGTAAAGGATCCGGCACTATATCCCTGGAGCAGTTACTCCTCTTACTACCATCAAAAAGAAGACCCTCTAATTCACACCGGCAGAATCCTTTCCTTCTTTCCCGACTCCTCACCCGAGCACTACAATGAATTCATCCATCGAAAACTCACCTATAAAGAAGAAGAGCAAGCAAGAGAATTCCTCAGACCCTATTGAGCACTTTAACACTTCACCGCAAGTGGGGACAGTCCCTCATTGCTTTAACGCGTTAACAATCTAAGTTTCTAAAACTTTCCTATAATACGTTGACCGTCTGTATGAAAACCCATACAATGAGGGTAGTTATTAGTAAATTCAGAAATCAGAAGGTGCGGAAGCCATAAACTAGTTGATGAACACCGCATAGGCAAGAGTGCGCTTCTTCTCCTCCTAATGGACGGGACAGAAGAAGATTATACAGAGCAATTCAACCAATTGAACTGGCAGTTTTGCACAGGCAAGGTCGGTTCGATGAATGTCCAGAAGATTGTCGCTGCCATTGAGACGGCAGCCAAACGAAATGGGATTGTCAGGGAAGATCTCTACAGGGAGATGCACTCACTGTACCATGCAACGATGGAAGCCATATCCGGAGTGACCCGGGGGCAGACGCAACTTGGGGAGATCCTCAGGACAGTAGGACTGCGGTTTGCAGTGGTCAGGGGAACACCTTACAGAAATGCGGAAGAAGGCGAATGGATCGCTGTTGCGCTTTATGGGACGATCGGTGCTCCGATCAAAGGCCTTGAGCACGAAACCATCGGCCTTGGAATCAACCATATTTAATAGGAAAGAGCCTATAGTGATTAGAAATCAGGAGGCTCGATGACAAGCTTTATTTGTCGTCGAGCCTCTTTTTGTGTTCTTCAAGGAATATAGGAGCGCTTTACTACTTTAAAGCAGTGAGGGACAGTCCCCTGTTACTTTAAAGTAACAGGGGACTGTCCCTCACCACGGTGAAGCGCTAAAGCGAAAATCAAAACCAAAAAAGGGTGAATAACAATGATTGAACTGACAGGACATACATTAACAATGGAAGAAGCGAATAGGATCATTTACAAAAATGAAAAGGTCTCATTATCTCCAGCCAGCCTCCTCAAGGTCAAGCAGAGCAGGGAAGCGGTGGAGCGGATCGTCCGCGAAAAGAAGATTGTATACGGCATCAACACCGGCTTCGGCAAGTTCAGCGACGTTCTGATCGACCAGGAAAACGTCGAAGAGCTGCAGCTGAACCTCATCCATTCCCATGCCTGCGGAGTGGGCGAACCGTTCCCGGAGAAAGTCTCCAGGGCAATGCTCCTCCTCAGAGCAAATGCCCTCCTGAAAGGATACTCGGGTGTAAGGCCTGTCGTCATTGAAACGCTCATCGGCCTCCTCAACAAACAGATCCACCCGGTCATCCCGCAGCAGGGCTCACTGGGAGCTTCAGGTGACCTCGCCCCGCTGTCTCACTTAGCACTCGCCCTGATGGGAGAAGGAGAGGTCTTTTACAAAGGAGAAGCCCAGCCGACGCTGCCAGTCCTTTCAAAGGAAGACATCATGCCGATCACGCTGCAGGCGAAGGAAGGCCTTGCCCTCATCAACGGCACCCAGGCGATGACCGCGATGGGCGTCATCAATTACATTGAGGCAGAGCAGCTCGCCTATCAATCGGAGATGATTTCCGCCATCACAATCGAAGGCCTGAGAGGAATCATCGACGCGTTTGACGAAGATATCCATATTGCAAGAGGCTACCGCCAGCAGATTGAAACCGCAGAAAGAATCCGGACTCATCTCTCCGGCAGCAAACTCACCACCTCCCAAGGGGAACTGAGGGTCCAGGACGCCTACTCGCTAAGGTGCATCCCGCAAGTCCATGGTGCTTCCTGGCAGGCGCTCGATTATGTAAAAGAAAAACTTGAAATCGAAATGAATGCCGCCACAGACAACCCGCTGATTTTTGATGACGGCGAAAAAGTCATCTCCGGCGGAAACTTCCATGGCCAGCCGATTGCCATCGCGATGGACTTCATGAAAATTGCCATAGCAGAACTTGCCAACATTTCCGAGCGAAGAGTGGAGAGGCTCGTCAATCCGCAGTTGAATGACCTCCCGCCGTTCCTGAGCCCGGAACCGGGACTACAATCAGGCGCAATGATCATGCAATACGCAGCGGCCTCACTCGTGTCAGAAAACAAAACCCTCGCTCATCCGGCGAGCGTCGATTCCATCCCATCCTCGGCAAACCAGGAAGACCACGTCAGTATGGGAACCATCGGGTCGCGCCACGCTTATCAAATTTTACTCAATGCGAGAAGGGTCCTCGCAGTCGAACTGATCTGCAGTCTGCAGGCTGTCGAGTACCGCGGCATTGAAAAAATGGCGCCGGCAACACAGAATTTTTACAAAGAAGCCAGAAAAACCGTCCCATCGATCACTAAGGACCGCATCTTCGCGAAAGATATCGAGAATCTACAGCTCTGGCTGCAGGACATGAACTGGAAAGACTATAACTCTATTAAAAAAATCACCCAATAAGGGAGGAAACTTACTATGGAAAAAACTCGTCAAATCAGAGCGAAAAAAGGCTTGGAAATCGAATGCAAAGGCTGGGAGCAGGAAGCGGTCCTGAGGATGCTCTACAACAACCTCGATCCGGAGGTCGCAGAAAAACCGGAAGACCTGGTCGTCTACGGAGGAATCGGAAAAGCCGCGCGAAACTGGGAATCGTTTGATGCCATCGTCAACACGCTCCGGACCCTGGAAAACAATGAAACGATGCTGGTGCAGTCCGGAAAGCCAGTGGGTGTTTTTAAAACTCATGAAGCCGCGCCGCGCGTCCTGTTATCAAACTCGGTTTTAGTGCCAAAATGGGCAGACTGGGAACATTTCCATGAACTCGATCAAAAAGGCTTGATGATGTACGGCCAGATGACGGCGGGAAGCTGGATCTATATCGGCACGCAGGGGATTTTACAAGGAACATACGAGACGTTTGCAGCAGTCGGCCGCAAACATTTTAACGGATCACTGAAAGGAACAATCACTTTGACAGCCGGCCTTGGCGGCATGGGAGGGGCTCAGCCGCTAGCGGTCACAATGAACGAAGGCATAGTCATTGCGGTGGATGTCGACCCGGAACGAATCCAAAAACGAATCGATACAAAGTATCTGGATGTTCAGACAGATTCCCTCGATGAAGCCCTGATGATGGCTTATGAAGCGAAAGAAAAAGGCAAACCGCTCTCAATCGGTCTTCTCGGAAACGCCGCGATCGTCCATCACGACCTGTTAAAAAGAGGGGCCAAAATCGACATCGTGACAGACCAGACATCGGCACATGATCCGCTCAACGGCTATGTTCCGGATGGGTATACATTGGAAGAGGCCGATGCTTTAAGGAAAAATAATGTTTCGGAATATACGGCACTGTCGAAGAAAAGCATGGCCAAACATGTCGAAGCGATGATTGAGTTCCAAAACCGAGGCAGCATTGTCTTTGACTACGGAAACAACATCCGCCAGGTGGCGAAGGATGAAGGCGTCAAGGAGGCATTCGCATTCCCGGGATTCGTTCCAGCCTACATCCGTCCGCTGTTCTGTGAAGGAAAAGGGCCATTCCGCTGGGCAGCGCTTTCGGGCGACCCAGAGGACATCTATCGTACAGACCGCCTGATAAAAGAACTTTTCCCTGAAAACGAAGAGCTGATCAGATGGATTGACATGGCGCAGGAAAAGGTGGCATTCCAGGGACTGCCGTCACGCATCTGCTGGCTTGGGTACGGTGAGCGCGTGAAGATGGGTCTTGCCATCAACGAACTTGTCAAAAAAGGCGAACTGAAAGCGCCGGTCGTCATCGGCCGAGACCACCTCGACTGTGGTTCCGTTGCATCGCCAAACCGCGAAACAGAATCGATGAAAGACGGAAGCGATGCGGTCGGTGACTGGGCGATCCTGAACGCGCTGATCAATACGGCAGCTGGCGGCTCCTGGATCAGCTTCCACCACGGCGGCGGAGTCGGCATGGGTTACTCCCTGCATGCAGGAATGGTGGTTGTCGCTGATGGGTCAGACCTTGCACACGAGCGTCTAGAGCGCGTCCTCACGACCGACCCGGGAATGGGTGTCATCCGCCATGTCGACGCGGGCTATGAAAAAGCGGAAGAAACCGCTGATAAATGGGATATCAACGTACCGATGAAAGGAGACAAATAATGACACAACAATACGATTTACTGGTTGAAAATATCGGCCAGCTGCTGACAATGGATCACGGTGACGGACCGATCAAGGGGGAGAAAATGGCAGAAGCGCCTCTCCTGGAAAATGCAGCTCTGGCGGTGAAGGACGGGAAGATTGCCTGGATCGGGACTTCATCCGAAGCTGGCGATAAGACTGCTGCAAAAACGGTGGATGCCGGAGGGAAGCTTGTCACGCCAGGACTTGTCGATCCCCACACACACCTCGTGTTCGGCGGATCGCGTGAACACGAAATGGCCCTGAAGCAGCAGGGTGTACCGTACCTGGAAATCCTGAAAAGAGGCGGCGGGATCCTGTCTACTGTAAAAGCAACCCGCGAGGCTGCAGAGGAGGAGCTCGCGAAAAAAGCCCGTTTCCACCTCGACCGCATCCTTTCCTACGGGGTCACGACAATGGAAGCGAAAAGCGGATACGGTCTGGAAAAGGAAACAGAATTGAAGCAGCTGAGAGTGGTGAAAAGGCTAAACGAAGAACACGACATTGATTTAGTATCGACGTTCCTTGGTGCTCATGCCATCCCGCCAGAACACAAAGAAAACCCGGAGGCTTTTTTACAGGAGATGCTGAATCTTCTTCCGGAAATTCAAAAAGAAGAGCTTGCGGAATTCGTCGATATCTTCAGTGAGACGGGTGTTTTCACGGTGGAGCAGGCACGGAGCTTTCTTTTAAAAGCAAAGGAAATGGGCTTTCAGGTGAAAATCCATGCCGATGAAATTGACCCTCTTGGCGGTACGGAAATGGCCGTTGAAGTTGGAGCGATCAGCGGGGAACATCTTGTCGGTGCTTCGGACGCAGGAATCGAAATGCTCGGGAAGTCTGACACAATTGCGGTACTGCTTCCTGGTACTTGTTTTTACCTCAACAAAGACAGTTATGCGAAAGCTAGGGAGATGATTGGCGCAGGTGCGTCGGTTGCGCTTTCCACAGATTTTAACCCTGGAAGTTCACCGACCGAGAATCTGCAGCTGATCATGAATCTTGCTGCGCTGAAAATGAAGATGACACCGGAAGAAATCTGGAACGCTGTGACGGTCAATGCCGCCCACGCTATCAACAGAGGGGAAAGTGCAGGGAAACTTGCGGTGGGACGAAAAGCGGACCTTGTCCTCTGGGATGTGCCGAACTATCACTACGTTCCGTATCACTATGGCGTGAATCACGTGAACACCGTCTGGAAAGCGGGCAAAGCGGTGTACGGGAAGGAGCGGGAAGATGAGCAGGTTTACACATCTTAAAGGAGCAGGAAAGGCGCAGTTCAAAGACCGTTTCACAAAAAAAGCAAATGAACTGCTGTCGCCTTGGGAGGAAGGTCGGAAGGGGGATATCGCTCTAATCGGGGCACCCCTTTCCAAGTCTTCCATCAGTCATTCAGGTGCCAGCTTTGCTCCCGACGTGATCAGGCGCTGCCTCGGCTCCTATTCTACTTTTTCTATTGAGGACGAACGGGAGCTGTCGGATAACACCTTCGTCGATTTCGGAGACATCCTGATGCATCCGACAAGTATCGTAGAATCACAAAACAGAATCTATGAGTCGCTGTCCCAGGTGCTGACAGAAAACGCTGCTCCGTTTACCATCGTATTGGGTGGGGATCACTCCATCTCCACTTCTTCTATTGAGGCTTTTGCGGAGCATAAAGGAAGAGTCGGGGTCATCCAGTTCGATGCGCACCACGACCTGCGGAATGTAGAGGATGGGGGTCCCACGAACGGAACGCCATTTCGCCGGTTGCTGGAAAGAGGAATCCTGAAAGGCGAAGACCTGGTGCAGATCGGTATCCGGAATTACTCCAACGCAGGAGCTTACTATCAGTATGCGATGAAAAATGACGTTGGCGTCTACACTATGAAGGAAGTCCGGGAGCGGAACATCGGGGACATCATGAAGGAAGCCTTGGAAATGCTCGAAAGCAAGGTGGATACCATCTATCTTTCCGTCGACATGGACGTCCTGGACCAGGCTTTCGCACCGGGGTGCCCAGCCATCGGACCGGGAGGCATGGACAGCGCCACCCTGATGGAAGCCGTCAGCATCGGCTGCCAACATCCCAAAACCGCCGCTATGGACATCGTCGAAATCGACCCAACGCTTGACATCCGCGACATGACCAGCCGAATCGCCGCGCACCTGCTGCTGAATTGCCTGAAAGCGCGCACCTCCTAAAAATGGGGACAGTCCCCGACTGCTTTAAAGCGATAAAGCATATTGCACTAAACTCATAATCTTAATTATAAAAATTCCGCAGCTTCAATGGCGAATATCAAAACAAATACTGTCATTGATGTCAAAACAGATAATATACTTAAAGCCCATCCAAGTATCAAATGCATAAACCATAATCTTTTAATCTTCATTAACAGGACTATGTCAATGACTATCAATAAAGGGATAGGCGATACTTGCAATATGTACAAAATGTTAGGATAAAGAAAAAAACCAATTCCAAATATGATAAAAAAGACGACAGGGCCCAGACCATGGATTAAATAAAACCACATCGTCAACTTATCTCTGTCCACAGATGAGTCACCTCCAAGATTTGTATTTTTCTCTCAGTCTAACACATTACCACTTTTTTTACTCGGGGACAGTCCCCTGTTACTTTAGCGTAACAGGGGACTGTCCCCGAGTGCTTTAAAGCGTTAAAGCCCCCAGCTCCTCAACAGAGGAGCTGGGGGCTTTTCGCTAATCTTCCAATCTATTGATGCTGCAGCTGGTTCTTCCTTCTTCTAATGAAAATCATACCTGCTGCCGCCGCGGTTGTGATTAGTATTCCGACAGTAAGATAGAGGTAGTAAGCGGTACCTGTGTCAGGAAGGAGCGATCCAATTCCGTGATTGGATTCTTTTTTATCCTGACCAGAATTCGAATCGTCTTTCTCGGAACCTTCGTCATCTGCACCAGACGAATCCTGATCCGTACCTCCGTTGCCATCACCGTTACCACCGCTATCCTCGTTATCTTCCTGCTGATTATCATTGGCATGATCGGCAGGGTCCTGGCCGCCGCCATTTTCATCACCATCAGAAGGGCTGCCTGGATCATCTTCACCGCCACCATCCGAAGGGTCTCTAGGGCTGCTTGGATCATCTTCACCGCCATCATCAGATGGATCACCCGGCTCAACAGGAGGATTTTCCTCATCCACTCCCTTTGTGAATGTCCAAATATCAGAAACAACCTGGCCGGTGAATCGGTCTTCAGCTGTTACATACCAGGAATAGCTTTCGTTTTCATCCAAGCCTTCCCAGACCAGTTCAGCTGTGCCGCCGTTCTCGACTGCTTCCTGCTCACCGATGACTTCATCTGTATAAACATTGACAGAGAAGTAATCCGTAGCAACGCGCTTTTCTTCCACCGTGAGATCCATAGGCATGGTCAACTCATCTTTGCCTGGGAACTCGCCAGGCTCATAGAAATTGTAATCATCCAGATAAGGAGAATACGTGTTGATCATCACCCTGTTGTTATCCTGGTCGAAGTGCATCAGCTTCAGATAACCCTGGCCGCCTTCAGGCCCGCCCTGGTAATCGCCAAGCATCTGGTACACTTCACGGTCTGCCGTGCCGTCGCCGTCATCGTCGATTTCATCAATTAACGTCTCGGAGTCATGGTAATGTCCGCTCAAGACAGCGACCACATTTTCATTAGGCTCGACAACCTTGTTATAAATCCTGTTCCCAAGAGGGCTGCGGTTTCCTGATACTAACAGGTACTCATGGAAATTCAGGATTGCTTTGCGGTTCGGGTGTTCTTTCAGGACTTGGTCCATCCATTCAAGGTCTTCATCCTGGACGCCCCAGCCCATGTAAAGCATAATGAAATCATTTCCTTCAGAAGAAATTAAATCATAATGTCCTCTGTTGTTTTTATAAGTTCCGCCATAATGGTCTTCATCTTCAAAACGGTCTGCACCGAACCACTTAGTAAACTCAGTATAGTCGTTGGTCAATTGATTGACATCATGATTCCCTGCCAACACACCATATGGGATATTGCTGTCTTCAAGAGTGCGCATGTATTCATCCGCATACTGCCACTGTTCGACTTTATCGGCCTCATCGACTACATCTCCGGTATGAAAGACATACTTGATTTTCATCTCATCCCGCATTTGGGCAATCCACTTGGTCTGCTGATCATAAATGTATGGATAGCTCTCTGAATAATACTGAGTATCCGACATCCAAACAAATGTATAGTCATATTCTTCAGGAGAACTTGGGATTTCATCCTGTACCAATACATTGATCTTGGAATCCTTTGCATAATCACCAACAGTGATATCCGCCTTCAATTCAAAATCTTCCGTGCCTGCAATCTTGTAGGTCTGGAGGATCCACTTGCTCTTCGCATGGTTCCATGCATACATGGAAACCTTTCTGCCTTGGAGTGACTGGCCTTTCCACACCAATTCCATCTTATCACTTTCATCAATGGAAGGATCCAGTGTCACATCAAAGCGGTGATAAGGGAATCCAGTGGAAGAATCCGTTGTAAGATAGCTGCCATCCAGTTCCGATACCAATGAAATATCGTCGTTTGAGAAAGCCTCTTCGCCGTCAGGCACCATCCTGTTAGGAGGCTCTGTATCCGTGACATTTTTAAAGGCTTTCACAGAACCGGCATTCTCTGCTGTATACTGATAGCCTTCATAGAACGTCACATCCATATCATCACCGGTTGGGTCGGTTACTTTTACCTTCAAATGAGGGTCGCCGTCCACAGGGGTGGAAGCACCGTCTGAAGGTGAAATCAATTCAGGTTTATCCGGATTTTCATTATTGACTGAGAAGTGATCCACCTTCTCCGATTTGTTTCCTGCATTATCAACAGCGGTTACTTTAAATACATGTTCACCTGCTGCCAGTTGGGAAGAAGATGTTTCGTATGGAACGGCGACTTCTTCTCCATCAAGCATGGCCTGAAGCGACTCGACGCCCGCAATTGCATCGACTGCATCCGCGTCGATTGTAAAAGCACCCTTGTACGACTTATTGTCTTCAATATTCGACGTGATTTCAGGAGCGGTATTATCCACTTGGACAATAGTCTGCACTTCTTCATCATTATCTGCGGCTTTAACTGTATGACTGCCGTCTGCAACAGTCGTGGTATCCCAGGCAAATGCTTTTGATCGAGCATGCTCGTCAGTCAAGGTGAAAGTGAAATCCTCAAAAGGACGATACGTGCCATCATCACCCATATCAAAGACTTGAGAGGGATCGTTTTTGGCCGCGTCCCTGATCACTGTTCCATCAGCTAAAATCAACCTGACGTTTCTCAAATTGTAATCATCGCGGTTCTCTTCATCTTCCTCCAATTGGAATGGGGAGGCTTTGTTGCCAGCGCGGACCGTGATGACGTTTTCGCCGATCTGCAATCTGTCCGCTTCTACTGGAATCGTAAAGGTTTTCCAATGAGTCAGCCAGTCTTTATCCATAAGGTAAAGGATGTCCTCGCCCATTGTGACAGCATTTTGGAAATAGGTATTCAATCCGTTTACTTCAAGGGCAAGATAAGCTTCATTTTCCAAGGCATTGTAGCTGCTGCTTTGGACTTTAATGTCATCGATGAATAATTGGACATCCTTAGCAAAGTCCTCTTTCGATGTCCCTTTAAGCACCTTTATGCCTGAAACGATCTCCTGATTCTCCAAATTCAAGCGAAGATCTGCATCATCCAGATTGTTCTCGATATCAATTGTGTAATTGTTGCTGGTGACTTCATTGAATCCATCAGAAACCATGAAGTAATATTCAAGGCTGCTTTTTCCAATCAAGTCAGCAGCATAGATTGTGTTGTCATATAAGTGTGTTTCCGGGTTAAGTGGAAGCAGCACTTCCTGAAATTCGGTTTCACCGTTTGTACGGAAGAAAAGTCTGACAGATTTGACTTCTGCGTTGTCCAAAGCTGCTGCTTCAATCAAAATATCATCTGTCTGCTGTACTTCTGACACACTTGTTTTGTTCTCGATAACCGGATCGACCGTGTCGGCTTCGATATGGACAGGAGTTCCAGGAACCTGGAAGGATTCCACAGTACCGGGAGTAGCATCTTCAACACCTGCGCTGACCTTCACGGATTCCGTGGAACCATCCTCAGGATACTTATAAAGTATTCCCTTATCAGGCAGGGTATCGTCGGTGCCTGTCTGGTCATTGTAATAGGAAACAGTGATTTCTTCCTTGGCATTTGTAGCAACGACAAGTCCCCTCATGCTTCCATTTGCCATACCGTCACTGTAAATCCTGACAATGTCTTCATTTTCAACCAGGCTTGACCCATAATTCGTGTTGAAATCAGCGACCGTCTTGTCTCCATTTTGAGAATTGATGATCCAGAAAACAACTGTTTCCTGTGAAGGGAGCACAAAGTCATCGGGCACAGACGCCCATACGACATCGCTTGCGGTATCTGCTCCATAACGGTATTGCAGTTTGTAATCTTTGAAGTTCATGTCTTTATCGGTATTGTTATACACTTCAATGAATTCGTACCCGTCGGCTGTGCCTTCGTTCGTAGAATCAGGTACAATCTCGGTCACAAGGAATCTTGGAACCTTGCTGTAATCCACGGCTTTCTTATCCACCGCAACTTCATGCTGTTCCGTTTCGATAGTAGAATTCCCATCGGTTGCTTCGATGTAATACATAAGATTTGAACTTACTTCCGCCCCTGGTATTTCTGCTGAGTATCTGTTTAGATCCTCGGTGCCTGCCGTCATGGCAAGGGACTTGAAGTCCTCACTTTCTTCATTTTTATAAAAAAGTGTCGCTGCAGGAACGGCCATATTATCGGTAATAGTTGCCTCAATGGCAAGCGGTGCAAAAGCATCTGCCATTGTGACAGGTGTGTGTTCGATCTCTGGTGCTTCTTCATCAGTTATGAGGTCCGTATCAATCGGTGTCACCGGGACCTGAGCGCCTGAAACAGCCCCAGGTGTAGGGGCAGCAAGGACTTCGAATTTATCCATCACTGTACCGGAAGCCGGGAATTTATACTGAATATCCCCGCCATCATTATCATTGTCGCTTCCCAAGTAATCAGCATAAACCATTTCAGTTCCTTCATTATCCCTGATGATAAGCGCACGGTTTCCGCCATTGGAAAACCCCGGGAAAATACCATCGTTAAAAGGGATAAGTTCTTCGGCAGTAAGAGCTGAAGCAAATTGAGCATTAAAGTCCTCGATGGTATTTGCGCCATTGTTATACCAAAAAACCATTGATTCCTGAGGCTCGATTGTCACTTCCGGTACCTGGAAGATCTTTTCGCTTCCGGAATCCGTGTATTTGTAGACAAATGAGTAATTAATAGTTGAAATCGGCTGAGTCGTATTGTTATAGAGTTCAAAGAATTCATAGTAATCTGTTCCGCCGCCTGCAGTGTTAGGCGAAAGCTCTGTGATCAGCAGCGGAAGGTCGCTGTATGTTTCTTCCGGTACATTTACTTCTATAGTGACTTCTTCTGTTTGGCTTGTAAGCGAACCGTCAGAAGCTTGAATATAATAAGTGATATTACCGCCAACAGCCGAGGCTGGGATTTCTGCGGAGAAGCTGTCGGCATTTTCCGTATCCATCATCATTTCAATTGAAGTGAATTCTGTATCAGCTTCATTTTTATAAAAAAGCTGTGCAGATGGAACGGCCATATTGTCAGTGACCGTTGCTTCAATGGATATTGGTGCAAATGCTTCACTGGATACTACCGCTGAATGTGCGATGACAGGGGCTTCTGTATCCTCCGGCTTTTTATCTGGCACAACAGGATTTACAGGAACCTGCGCAGGATCAAAGGTGCCGGGAGTGGGGGAAGCCAGTACGGCAAACTTCTCCATCGCTGTTCCTGCTGCAGGATAAAGGTACTGAATGACTGCTCCTGTATTATTGGATTCGCCTCCTAGATAGGTTGCAGAAATCACTTCATTTCCATCATGATCCTTGATGATCAGACCGCGGTCTCCGCCATTGGCCAATCCAGTGAACCCGGTTCCGGAAAACTCCTGAACATGACTTCCCGTCAGATTCACGCCAAATTTAGTATTAAAGTCGGAAAGAGAAAGATTCTGGGAATTAAACCAGAAAACCATTGTCTCCTGAGGAGCAATCGAGACTGCAGGGACCTGAAGGGTCAAATCTTCATAAGTACCGCTAACATAATGGTAAATAAAAGAATAGTTTGCAGGGTTCATAGGCTGTGTTGAATTGTTATAAATCTCGAAATATTCATAGTGATCGGAACCCTGTGAATCAGGTGAGATTTCCGTGATGAGCATTTCACTTTCACTGTACGTTTCCTCAGGAATTTCTACTGAAATCACTGCCGGCTCTGTTGATTCTGTAAGTCCTCCGGCTTGCGCCTCGATGTAATAGGTTATGTTCCCATCGGCTTCATTGCCGGGGATGACACCATAAAACCTGGTAAGGTCATCAGGAGTTCCCGACATAGCAAGGCTCTTGAACTCTGTATCTGATTCCTTTTTGTAAAATAATGTTGCTGTCGGAACAGCCATGTTATCTGTCACATCTGCATGAATAGCAATGTCCGTGTATGGCTCGCTTTCTGTGACAGGCTCATGGTTTATTGCCGGTGCTTCTGTATCCTCGGGAATTGCATCGAGCGTCACAGGAGAGGCAGGAACTTGTCCTTCACGAAGAGTCCCGGGAACTGGAGCAGCCAATGTCTGCATTCTTGCCATTTCCGTCCCGCTTACAGGATATTTATACTCGACTACGGTCCCGTCATTCCCGGTTTCACCAGGCAGGTAATTTGCTGAAACCACTTCATTGCCTGTATGATCCGTGATGGTCAATCCGCGGTTTCCCCCGTTAGCGAAGCCGGGAGCATTGGGGTCTTTGACTTCTATAACCTGTCCGCTTGTCAGGGAAAGACCGAAGTGCGCATTGAAATCAGCAAGGGTTTTTCCGTTTTTATTCGTCCAAAAAACAAGCTTTCCCTGCGGCTCAATGACTGTTGCAGGCACGGAGAAAAGTTTGTCCGCATAACTTCCATCTGTATATGTATAGACGAAAGCATAGTTTGCGAGATTCATTGGCTGGGTAGAATTGTTGTAGAGCTCAAAGTACTCATAGTCATCTGCTCCCTCGGAGTTGGGAGAGATTTCTGTGATTAGAAGCTCAGGGAAACTTTCATAATCTTCGGCAGGCTCGGCTTCAGCAGGTGCTGCTTCTTGGTTGGCATCAGGAGCAGCATTTTGTGAAGCCTCGCTCGCCTGTTCGGCTTCGCTGATCTTTTCAACCGGCTGGGTTTTTGGAGCTGGAGCAGCTTCATTTTCGGTTGAAGGCTGTTCTTCCTTGACTTCTGTTTCTGTTTCAGGAGCGGGTTGCGGCTCTTCAGCTGGAGGGTCGGTCTGTACTGGTTCATTTGTTTCCTCAGCAACTGGCTCTGAGCTGGTGCCGTTCCCGGTTTCCGGATTGTCAGGCTGGGTTTCACCTGCTTCTTCTGCCGGATCGGTTTCAATTTGAACCTCATTGCCGGCAGGTTCGGTCTGTTCTTCAGCTTCGGCTTTGGGAACCACCGTGACGGTTCCTTCCTCAGCAGACACTTTGCCTGACACAGTCAACAAGAAATTCGACAACACAATGGAAACCATACATACATAGATGAACAGTTTCCTTAACGAGTTTTTCCATCTTCTATTCTTCATAATGCCCTCCTTATTTACTAATTCCCTTCCAATAATAGTAGGAAATTGTAAGTGAATTATTTAAAAAATGTAAATCTTGATAAAAAAACAAAATCATTTTGTCGTTTATTGTAAGAAAATTTACACTACATTTGTTTCGCCTCTGGAAATACCTCGCTGTTTTAGACATTTACTTAATATGGAATTTACAAAGTTCACACTTCTTTATAAACCCTTCATCTTGGGTTTACAAATATCCCCTAGCATAAAGCGTGTTAAACCAATCCAAGGGGGAAATGACGTGAAGAAGTTTGCTCAATTTTTTAAGCTGGTTTTGCTGTTAGTATGTTTGTCTTTCATCATCCAGCCGATCGGGGTACAAGCTCATTCCGGATCGATTGGCTACTCAGAGTTATCCATTAAAGAGAATGTAATCCATTATGATTTATATCTGCTTGCCGATCTGGTCGGCGGATTACTGGGAGTCGATGAAGATCAGGACGGGTATCTGACGGAGAATGAAGTGAACCGTTCAAAGGAAGACATCCAGCAGCTGGTCATGAATAACCTGTTCATCACAAGCAGCGGTGAAAAGCCGGCTGTAACGATAAATAAAATAGAAATGGCCGAGCGTTGGAACTATCAGATGTTCCATATAGATTTGGAATTTGGATTCGACAAACCGGTTACGGAATACGAGGTCCAATATAATATTTTTTTAACGGCATTGATATGAACCACCAGAATTTCATGACAGTTCAAGATGGTTCAGCTTCAAATGAGTACGTCATTACGGCTGACAAACAGGTGGTAAAGGGAAGTGTGGAAAGCCTGCAGAAAACAGAAGAGGGTGCAGAAGCGGTTTCGGAACCTGCAGTTAAGGAGGATAGAGTGAAAGAATCTGGTAATACGGAGAAAAGCGAGACAGTAGAAAGCGAGGAGAAAGAAGAACCCGCAACCTCCATATCCAGTGACAATGGCAGCGGAGGAAACGGTTCTACTGGATTCGCAGATTATCTTGTCCTTGGGATGAAGCACATCTGGGGCGGGATCGACCATCTGCTCTTCATTGTGGGGCTTCTGTTGATGAGAGCTTCAGTGAAGGATTATGTAAAAATTTTGACGGCCTTCACTTTAGGACACAGCTTAACACTGGGCTTGGCTGCCATGAAAATCCTGATCATCCCTCCCAGTATCATCGAACCGCTTATTGCCCTGAGCATTGTCTATGTTGCGGTTGAAAACATCTGGGCGAGGAAGAGGGGAGAAGAAGGGTTGAAATGGCGCTGGCTTGTCGTCCTTCTCTTCGGCTTCATCCATGGTTTTGGTTTTGCCGACTTCCTGGCCGGAAAATTGGAAGGTTCATTTGCAATGCCGCTGTTTTCATTCAATCTGGGAGTGGAAATCGGACAAATTGCCGTACTCTCCGTCCTATTCCCGGTCATCTGTTACATGCGGAAACTGCGATACCAAACCCAGATTATGTATAGTGCGTCGGCACTAGTAAGCCTGTGCGGCCTCTACTGGCTGATCGAACGAATTCTCTAAGAAAAGTTAGGTTGATATTTTTATTCTGCAGGTTCTAAGTTTTGAAAATATTAATGATTTCTTAACTGAAAAACCATTGTAGGTTTACGTCTTTTTAATAATGTATAGATGTAGACTTATTTGCAGGAGGGAAAGGGATGAAGCTAACTTTTTTTTCAAAGGTAATAACTCTATTGATTTGTATTCCATTGTTTGTGCATTCAATGAACGTTAAGGCATATTCTGAATCAGTTGGACATTCAGTAATAATTGTTAACGACAATTGGATGACATACGATCTTTACTTACCTGAACTGTCGGTTGGTAAAAACCTTGGCGTTGATAAAGATATGAATGGTTACTTAACGAAGGAAGAATTACGTCTTTCAGAAGAATCTATAGAAAAAATAGTTAATGAGAATCTGATAATCAGGAGTGGAGAGAAAAAGCCAGTAAGAAAGGTTTCTAATATAGAGCTGGTCAAACACTGGAATGCCCCTATGGTGTTAATAGCGTTAGAGTATAAGTTTAATGAGCCTATTCATGAGTACTCCATTGAATATAATATCTTTCTGGACCAAATCGATGGCAAACACCAAAACCAAGCAATTATTCAGAACGGGGAAATAGTAACAGAATATCTTATTACAACTGAGAATAATCACATAGATGGGAAGAGTACTAATACTGACCTTGACGAAAATCCTTCACCTGAAAATGAAGGTGAGACAAATATAGGTGCTTTTCTATTCTCAAAAATACTTCTGCATACATTTCGCCTGTTCACCTAAACAAAGAGGAGGGACAGTCCCCTGTTACTTTAGCGTAACAGGGGACTGTCCCCGACTGCTTTAAAGCACTAAAGCATCAACCACTAAATAAGTCCCTGTTCTGGCGAACAGGGACTTATTTTTCTGATTGCAATCTACAAGAAACTATTGTAATATTTGTAACAAAGCTATCACAGTATAGTAACACTATACTTATTGCTGTTACACTAAAAAACCTCCAAAACCGCGTTAAATCAACGTTTTTAAGTGTATATTTACACTTTCAACCCCGAAAAAATTAGTAAAATAATCCAAAAACGATAACTTTCTGAATAATATCTTTCTTCTAATTCTCTGAAACTCCCGTAGTATCTAAGGCTCATAGATTTCAAACCCAATATAGGCTGAATTTGGTAAGTTACAAGGTAAACATTTCCATAAAAAAACCTGTTTTTCATGCGATACAATGTTTCTCGTGATCAGATAACAAGCATTTCTGATGACAAAAAAATCTTAGCAGAGAAACAAAGGAGAACTTTTTTATGAAAAAATCACTAATTGCTTTGTCAACTGCCGCAATGTTAACAACTGGTTTTGCAGCATCAGCCTCAGCAGCGAGTCATACAGTACAGTCAGGAGACACTCTTTCTCATCTGGCTCAAAGATATAATGTATCAGTATCAGAACTTATGAACTGGAACGACCTTAACTCGGATCTTATCTATGTAAATCAAAAACTGGAAGTCGGGGGAAAAGCTTCTGCACCTGCAAGCACCTCAACAAGCGCTAAAACATATGTAGTGAAAAGCGGTGACTACTTAGGCAGAATCGCCAACAATTACGGAGTATCCGTCAGCAGCCTGAAAAGCTGGAACGGTTTAAGCAGCGACTTGATCTTCCCTGGCCAGCGCCTTAAAGTAAGCGCATCTGGAAGTACATCTACAGCAGCTCCAACCAAAACTGTGTCCACTTCAAGCGGAAGTACATACACAGTAGTATCAGGTGATACACTAAGCCATATTGCAAGGAAACACGGAACGACCGTTTCCCAGCTCAAAGCAAATAACGGACTAAGCAGTGACCTTATCCGTGTGGGACAAAAACTATCAATCTCTGGAGAAGCAGCATCTGAATCTGCAAAGCAAGTCGTAACTAAAGTGGCAAGTTCTTCAAATGACAGTGTAGGCGTAATAAATGAAGCGAAGAGACATTTGGGAACTCCATATGTTTGGGGCGGCGCTAGTCCATCCGGATTCGACTGCAGTGGTTTCATTTACTATGTTTACAAACAAGCAGGCAAAAACGTAAGCAGAACAAGTGCCCTTGGACTATGGAATGAGACAAGCCGTGTGAGCAACCCGCAGCCTGGTGACCTTATTTTCTTCAGCAACACATACAAACCAGGAATTTCGCATGTTGGTATCTACATGGGTAATAATAGCTTCATCCATTCAGGAAATGATGGAGTCGAAATTACTTCCATGAGCAACAGCTACTGGAATCCTAAGATCACTGGCTACGGCCGCAAATAAAACCATAAATATATAAACGTTCAATGACCCTTCCCCGCCAGGAAGGGTTTTTTATTTATCCTCTAAATACCCCTTTCAAATCAAGCTAAACCTCTTTTATAAATTTTTTGAGAAAAAGGCCTAATTTTAGAAATTGGGTGGTATTACCTGTAAAATAAGAATAAATCAGCTACATAAATTAATGGAAAATCCTACAAGGGGGAAAACAATGAAGAAATTCGTATTTATATCCATCCTTATGTCACTGATATTTCTGGCGGGCTGTCAGGAGAAGCCGCAGCCAGATGAGCGGCTTGAAGCATATGTAAAGCTCTGGAATGACCAGGAATTTGCTGAGATGCACAGCGGTTACCTGAGTCAGAGTGCGAAAGAGACCTACTCCGAAGAAGAATTTTCTGAAAGAGCGAAGGATCTTTACACAGACCTTGAGGTGAAAAACCTCCAAGTGAAGTTTGACAAGCCCGAAGAAGAACAGGAGTGGGACGACCAGGAATCCGCCACTTTCCCGGTGGAAATAAAAATGACGACCCTTGCAGGAGATATACAGTATGAAAAAGAAGTAGAACTTGTAAAGGAAACGAAAGAAGACCAGGAGAACTGGTATTTGAACTGGGACCCGTCACTCATCCTGCCCGACCTGGAGCAGGGGGATAAAGTCCGGATCCAGACTGTCCCGGCAGAGCGCGGGGATATCAAGGACCGGGAAGGCATAGCACTGGCAGTCAACGGCCAGGCGTACGAGATTGGGGTGGTTCCGGAAAAGTTCGACAAAGCAAACATGCAAAAAGTAGCTGATCTCCTTGAAACCACACCTGATTACATTGAGGAGCAGATGAACCAAAGCTGGGTTCAGCCGGAACACTTTGTCCCGCTAAAAAAGATACCGATGACAAACAGGGACTTGGCCGTCGAATTAACCTCCATCACCGGAGTGTTTAACCAGAAAGTAGAAGCCAGGGAGTATCCTTATGGGGAAGCCACCGCACATATCATAGGCTATACTGGTAAAATAACGGCCGAAGAATATGAGGAATTGAAAGACAAAGGTTATTCAGACCAGGCAGTGATCGGTAAAAGAGGCCTTGAAGAACTGTTTGAAGAAAAATTAAGAGGGACTGACGGGAAGGTCATCCTCATCGAAAAAGAAAGCGGGGATGCAGTAACCATCGCCACGAAAGAGGTCAAGCAGGGTGAAGACGTCAAACTCACCATTGATGCAAATTTACAGAAAGAGCTGTATGAGCAAATGAAGGACGAGACGGGAACGGCCGCAGCACTCAATCCGAACACCGGGGAAGTCCTGTCGATGATCAGTGTCCCTTCCTTTGACCCGAATGAATTTGCTCTGGGAATCTCATCAACAAAATACAAAGCTCTCCAGGACAATCCTGACCAGCCATTGCTTAATCGTGTCGTGAATGCCTACTCCCCGGGATCGACCATGAAGCCCATTACGGCCGCCATTGGATTGAACTCTGGAAAACTGGACCCGGCCAAGGCTTATACAATAGAAGGAAAGCAGTGGCAGAAAGATGAATCATGGGGCGGTTACAAAGTCACGAGGGTATTTGATAATGATACAAAAGTAGACCTGGAAAGCGCCTTGAAATTCTCCGATAATATTTATTTTGCAAGAGCAGGACTGGATATGGGCGCTGATACCTTTCAGCAAGGCTTGAAGAACTTTGGATTCGGGGAGGACATCCCATTCGCCTACCCGATCACCGCTTCGCAGATAACCAATGAAGGAGAGATCAACAAAGAGATCCTCTTGGCAGACTCGGCTTACGGACAAGGTCAAATCCTTATGAGCGTCCTGCACTTGACCAGCTCTTACGGAGCGATAATCAATGACGGCATCATGATGAAGCCCTTGCTGATAGCAGGAGCAGAACAAGAGGTATGGAAGAACGACCTATTATCTAAAGAAAATGCCGAGCTGCTGAAAACCGACCTTCGAAAAGTCGTCACGGAAGGAATCGCCGGGAAAGCGGCAGTTGAAGGCAAGGCAATAGCCGGAAAAACAGGTACAGCTGAAATTAAATCCGAACAGGGCACAACCGGTACAGAAAACGGGCTATTCGTCAGTTACGATCAGGATAACCCTGAATTTGTCCTGGCCATGCTGCTTGAGAATGTGGAAGACCGTGGCGGCAGTACGCATACAGTAGAGGTCACCAAGAAATTTTATCAAAACTGGTGATGGCAGAATAATGCCCCCAGCCATTCGGGGGCTCTCCCGTCTCAGGAAATTAATAATCAATGAGACAGTCAAGCATTATCCATCGTCTAAACACGAGAGGGGGAAAGCAGGCTCATGACCAAGGCGAAAAAGACAGCATTATTTGTACTTATTTTCTTATTACTAGGAACTGTTTCGGCAGGCTCCATCTACATTTATTTTGATGAGAATGGCGGTAAAGGCAACCTGAGCTTAGGGGACAGGACTTCAGAGGAATTCAGCGGCGAGGAAACACAAGCCGAAGGAAATACGGAGAATCCGTTTGGGGAACCTTTCATCTCACCCATTAACGAAGGAGTCATGCAGCAGTATATCCATGCAATGAGCCACCAGAAAGTCCAGGCGAAAAAGAAATGGTCCTTCTATAAAATGACGGAAGAAAGAATCCTATACCTTCTGGGAGAACTGGATAAAGGTGATTACAAACATGAGCAGGAGTACAGAGAAATCCTTGTTAAATGGCAGGAAGGGGACTTCAGTGAAGCAGATCATGATCACAATGAGATATGGTCTCTGCAGAATGGCTCTGTCGGGAGAGCGGAAGGCCTTCTTTCAACAGAGGAAGAAGAGGCGTACTTACAGAAACAAAAATCAGAAAAACGATGACCTGAACAGATATGCACAAGGTATATCTGTTTTTTCTATAAAAAAAGCGATTTCCGAAAGAAAACCGTTCTAAGTTAATATAATCAACTAAATTTAATCTTTTCTTTACTCATAGTTTCTTTAATAAGAGATCTTAACTGTTCTATCTCATCCTGGGATTTGAAAAACGTCTTAGGAATCAAAATCGCTTTATTACTGGATATGTATAGGCGAAACATATCTTTTTGTTCATGCACCGAAAGAATATCGCTCCACTGGAAGTAGCTAACAGACTTCCTTATCTTTTGCTGGATTTCTTCAGGTGAAATAGTCAGGAATATTTCATTCTTAATCAACTGGTCGCTGGTATATTCTTTGCCTGCCCTTATTCTGTTGACCAATTTAGCCCATAAAATTAAAAGGGAGGTGATGATAAAAGAAATTAATATGCCGAAGAAAAGAAGAAACCCTTTAACTCCTATACTTTCCTCGACATCCCTCAAATAATAGAGGTTTATTCCTATAAAAAGAATGAATAAAATCCCAAACATTATGCGTTGAAATTTCTTGAAGTGATAGCGGTTATGATTAATAAAATCTTTTTTCGTTATATATCCGTTTAAGTTCAATACAGCTTTATTTAAGTCCGGATCTTCCTGCAGCATTTTATGGTCCCCTTTCCTAATTCTTCTTCTTTAAGGATACCATACTAAAGTCCTTATTTTTTCCCATAATAAAAAACCTCCTCATCCAAAATATGGAAAGGAGATTTTTTCATCATTCACACTATACTTAAGCAATCAAATCCTGGGCAACCGCTGGGATTCCGATCACTTTCAAGAAATGAGAAACCTTATTCAACGCGATATATCTATACTCTTCGAGGATTTCAAGCTCTTTCAACACAGCATATTTATTCTTTCTGAATCCTTTGGGACCAGCAGTTTGCGAGTGGGAGTCTGTGAGTTTATATGTGTAAACAGTTGCTTCTCCAACCTTCATCTGTGATGTCTTGAACTCGAAGTGGAATACGATCGCCAATTCATCATCAATATAGGACGGAATCACCTTCATCTCAATTTCACTCATCTTTCGAACCTCCCTAATCATTTAGTACTTTTATCATAACAAATTCTTTAATAGCAGGATTTTGGCTGAAAATAGAGAAATTCTTTTAAAAAGAGGTATTTTAGGGGAATAACAATGTTTTTCTGCGGTTTATATAACTTGAGGCATATTCCTAAAAGAATATAGTTAGGAACTCCTGAGAGTGCTAAGCTAGAAGAAAGAGAAAAGCACCCCTGATATAAGGAGTGCTTGCATTAGAAGTTAAGATTAATATGCGTTTGGTAGTTCAGCTTGTTGAGGACCAACAGGTGCAGCGCTTACAGAAGCACCAGCAACTCCTAAAACAAGGAAAGATGCAGCTAAGATTGCGAATAAACGTTTTTTCATTATTCTTCATCCTTTCGTTAAAAGATAAAATATTTTAATGTTATAATTATTAAAACATACTTTTAGAATTTGTAAAATTCCGACCTGGGGTCTTATTGACTACAATTTGTATGAATTTTTTAGTTTTGCTATGACTTTTAAATTAAAATATAACTCTAGGCATATTTTTAGGGGAGATGTGTGATGGATTTTTCAGCAGTGGGTAAAAAGATAAAAGAATTAAGAAAGAATATAGGCTTATCCCAAGAAGAGCTGGCGGAAGGAATATGCACACAAGCTCAAATAAGTAAAATTGAAAAAGGATTGGTATATCCTTATGCCTCTACCCTTTATCAAATTTCTCAAAAACTTGGGGTGGATGTTAACTATTTCTTTGATATCGGAACAACCCCCCGACTCGACTATGTACAAGAGGTTTCCAGACAGCTGACGTTGACGAGAAGAAATCTTAAATATGATGAAATGATGGGAATTGTAAAGGCGGAGGAGGCCAACCCATTATTCGCTCAAAACAAAAAGAATATGCAGCTTCTCTTGTGGCATAAGGGAATCTATATATTTGAAGTTAAAGGAGATACAGAGGGAGCAATTAAAACTCTTAGGCAGGCAATTGACTCTACTCACCTAACCGAAAAAATTTGGTCTGAACGGGAATTGGAGATCCTTCTAACAATCGGAGCTATCTATATTAAAAGTGATCTTGAAAATGCGTTGAAAATATTTGAAGAAGCTAAGGAACATATTAATTTACTTCCATATATATATGACTACACAATCAAAACAAGGCTATACTACAATATTGCACGGGTCCTGACAAGATTAAATAATATAGATGATTCAATTTCCCATTGCCAGGATGCTATCAACTGGTGTCTGGAAAAAGATACCTTGTATTTGCTTGGTGAGTTACATTATCATATCGGCTATAACTATGAGCTTCAAGGAGAAATTGCAAAGGCGATCAAGTATATGGAAAAAGCCTTGATTGTTTTTGAACTCCAGCAAGATGATAAATATGTGAACTTTATAAGTAATAAAATACAGGACCTAACACTTGCAAAACAAAGTTAAAAGCTGGCCGACGCGGCCGGCTTTTTTAAATCGAAAGCTAAAGTTTCTTTACTCCTTCACCGAATTAACGCACCCGGGGACAGTCCCCTGTTACTTTAAAGTAACAGGGGACTGTCCCCGGGTGCCATTGGCCGTACGCCGATATTAAATTACTCCAAGGCTGCAACACCTTCATACCTCATAGAGTCCTGATACCTTGTGGGGTTATTATGTAAAATTCATATAGTTAAAGAAACAGATGATAATAGTGTTCTTCAAGAATATAAACTGGATTTTAGTGTAAAAACCTTCAGGAAAATAATAGGACAAAAAGGAGCCAATCCTAATGGACCAGCTCCTTTTCCTTATATAAATCTATATCTCCATATGTTCCTTCAACAAAGATTGTATCCGCTGCACTTCTTCCTCCGGCACAACATAATACCAGATGCCGTCAATCGTCTGTCCGCTGCCGCCGTCAATCTTGATCTGCTCCATATCTTTAGCAGCCGCTTTATAATGCTTCTGGATGTCGACCATTTCATCGAACGTAAGATTTGTCTTAACGTTGTTACCCAATGCTTCAAAGATATTATCAAATCTCCAAAGGCTTGAAACGCTGGCTCCTTCTTTGATGATCGCCTGGATGACTTCTCTCTGGCGAAGCTGGCGTCCGAAGTCTCCACGGGGGTCTTTCTTTCTCATACGGGCAAAGGCCAAGGCTTCGTCACCATTCAGTTCAATCTGCCCTTCTTCAAAGGTAAATCCGCCATCAGAAAACGCAAGGTCATTATTAACCGTTACGCCTCCTACCGCATTGACAATTTCCTCAAACCCTTCCATATTGACCTGCACAAAATAGTCAATTGGGATATCCAGGAAATTTTCCACTGTATCCATGGCCATTTCAACACCGCCAAAAGCATATGCGTGGTTAATCTTATCTTCATAGCCCTTGCCGACAATTTCCGTAAGTGTATCACGTGGTATACTTACCATCTTTACAGATTCCTGTTCTGGATTGATGGTAAGTACAATTAGACTATCTGAACGGCCGGCATCATTTGACCGTTCATCAACACCCAGCAGGAGGACTGAAAAGGGATCTTTTTCAGTAAATTTGACATCCTTCGTCCGTTTATCAGATTTCTCCCTATCAATAGGATCATGCATCGATTCGACACTTTTATTCAACGTATGATAGACATAATAAGCATAAGCTCCTCCAACGATGAGGATCAAAAGAAAGATGATCCCGGTAACTTTCAACCACTTACGCTTCTTAGCGTGTTTTTTTGCTCGCATTTGTAAATTCCTTTCAAATATAGTCCTAAAAAATAGCATATCAGATTGAGGAGAAATTACTAGATATTTGTAGAAAAAAAGAGAAATTCTTTAAAATCTGCTTGTAGATATTACCATTATTACCCACTTAAAAAGCTTGTTCTATTAATCTTTATAGGTAATTCGAAACCGGGTAAATAAATCTAGTAAAATGGATTTTTTTTCTTTATTTACTAGAAACCCCCTGATAATGACTGTATAATGGGTAACTGTGTTTTTTTAAAATAGAAGAAGGGGGTAATTTGGTGAAACAAAGCAACATAAGCAAGCTTCTCGTACTAATTGTGTTTCTCTTTTCAATCATCATGCCATTTAAGGGGAACGCTGGAGCAGAGATAAATTCACTTTATGTATCAGAAATCGATTTTAATGAGGAAGCAGGTTTTGTCGGGCTTCAATGGTCAACAGCTAAAACATTTGAGATGAAGGATGACGAGGAATCATTAATCATTTATAAAGATGGTCAGCCTTATCCGCTTGAATCTGAACAGGTGGGGTATATGGAAGACCCTGTAAATGCCATCTTTGCACGCTATAACAGCCGGGATTATAGGATTGAACCTGGTGAAGCTTATACATATCAAATGGAATTGACCATTGGGGATAATACGTTCACATCAGAAGAATTTATTGTCGAGATTCCTAAAGGTGCTGTAGTTGCCGAGCCTTCAGGTTTAGCAGATGAAGAAACAGTCTCAGAATCGGAAACAGCAGTTGAAGATGAAGCAGAACCGGAAACTGATGATGGTCAGGCACCATCGGACCCGGAAACAAAAGATTCACAGCAGAGCAGGGAAGATTCAGGTCTTTTCTCAGATGCCAATCTAGAGGAGACGATCATTCAACAGCTCGGAATTTATAATAGAACTTTAACAGAAGAAGACTTACTGGGCTTGAATCACCTGACGATTTCAAATGCGGTCGGAGAGGTTTCGGATTTCTCCGGGCTTGAAAAAGCAGTGAATATGGATAGTGTCGAGTTCCGCTATCAAAACAATATAAATATTACACAACTGAATTCAATTGAATCAATAAGTTCGCTGGAATTCGATCATTCTCCTTTAATGAATCCAGAAGAGCTTCTGTCATTTGATCAACTTGAAAGAGTTACATATATCGGAGAGTCGCCAAGTTATGAAGAGTTTGCCATCTATAAAGAACTGCTTCTGCAAGGGAAGGACGTATGGGTCAACAATGGTGAGTGGCTCGACGTTACTCCTTCTGTAAAAGGTACAGAAATAACTTTGGATATGATACATGCAGGCAATGAAGAGATTACAGATTTCGAAATCTATCTTAATAGAAACTTTTTCGAGGAAATTCCTTATCAAAAAGAGATTCAATACATGTTTGAAGACCTGGAGCCTCATTCTGCTTACAACATTATTATCATTGCAAAAAATGAGGAGGGAGTTGTCGGCATCACCCAAACGGGGGAGCAGACGTACAATGCACCAGTTGAAGACGATATTGGATACGGAAATGGATCCTATGACGAACAAGACACTGAGTGGAGAGACAATCCTACAGGTGATATCGTGGAGTTCCAAGAGCCTGCGATTGAAGCAGAGGTGCGAAATAGGCTGGACATTCCAAACAGGGCCATTTACATAAGTGATATGAAGCATTTGCAAACTGTATATGTGCCATATGCAGAAGTGTCAAGTCTTGCGGACTTGGAAACGGCTGTAAACCTGGAAGAATTGAATGTGAGCAGCAACAAAATTTCCGATCTCTCGCCACTGGCAGGGCTGGAAAAGCTGCACACGCTCGACTTGAATGATAACAGCGTCAAGGATTTGTCTTATCTAGCAGACAAGCAGGAACTGAATTATCTATACATTAATAATAACCCTGTTAGTAGTATTGACAGCTTGGATGGTCTGCCATTACTCGACCTCACAGTGAGAGGGACCGATATCGATTCGATTGACGTGCTGAAGAGCCTTCAATCCCTAACTTCGATATCTGCCGACAGGCTGCTTTATTTAGAGGATAATGAAGCAAACCAGGCGGTCATTGCAGCCCTTGAAGAAAGAGGCGTAATGGTTTATGCGGATCCAGGGACCGCTTATATGGACTTATTAGACAGCAGGGTAAGTGACACGAAAGCTGAATTCGGATTTTATGGCAGCTATAAAGGAGGGTACCATGCAGAAGCTGACAAGCTGATTCTAACTGCAGGTGACCAGACTGTTGAACTGGCAGGAGATGAGCATGAGTACACTCTCCAGGACCTGAAGCCTGCCACTGAATACAAAGTGAAAATTGAGGCCTTTAAGGAAGATGAATTGATCGGGAATTTGAGCTTTACGATTGATACGAAGGACGCTCCTACTGGAGAAGAAGTGACTTTTGCAGATCAAGAACTGGCAGAGCTGGTAAAAGAGGAGTTGCTTCTTGACCGTACTATCTACCAGAGTGATATGGAGAATCTTCAGAGCATTGGAATCGACGGACCGGATATCAAATCTCTTGATGGACTTGAATTCGCAATAAATTTAAGAAGCATTTATATTGCAAATTCTGATATCACCGACCTTTCCAGCATCAGCGGGGCAAAAGAGCTGCAATCATTGGTACTCAACAATGTACCGGTTGAAGACCTGTCCTTTGTCCAACAGCTCACTAAAGTGAATGACCTTTGGCTTGAATCGGTCAAAGTGAAAGATTTCAGCTTCTTATCAGAGCTGGAGCAGTTAAGGTATCTAACAATCAAGGAATCCAGCTTGAAAGATTTACCTGACTTGTCACAGATTAATTTGGAAGACGTGGACCTGAGCGGAAACCAGTTGATAAGTGTTAATGGTTTAAGGAATATAAATGACTTAGGAATACTAGATGTATCGAATAACAAAATCACCAATATTGACGCTCTCTCAACATTAAATCTCAGGTTCTTGGGAATCAACGGAAATCCTATTGAGAAGATTAATGGAACTTTCGAAAAGGTCTATTCCATTCGTATTGGAGAAAACCCGTTTGATCCTGCACTAATCAATGCGGTTTTCCCATCACTAGAAGAGTTGACGATCAAAGGAGACCTGTCCAACTATGACAGGCTGACAAATATGGATTCTTCCCTTAGGTCAATGACGATTCAAGATACGACAATGGATTCCATCGAGTTCTTGAAGGATTTGAGTGTATCCCTGATTCGGATTGAGAACACGAATGAAAATTTATCGTTCAAAAAGGGCACGGATGAGAGAAGAGTAAAGGAAGAATTGGAAGCAGGCGGCACCTACATTGAGATCAACAGCTACAACGAAGTGAAGGTCACAGAGGCGGTTGAAGGGGAAGATTCCCTTAAAGTCGGCTGGACCTATGACGGCTTTGAGGAGGCTGACAAATTCAGGCTCAGCTTGAATCGGGAAATTATTGATGAAGTTTCCGGGGACATCCGTTCATACACATTCACAGACCTTGAACCCGGACGCAATTATGAATTGATTATCCATGTCTTTGGCAAGGATGGTTATCTGTGGGAGACTTATGAGAATTACACTACACTGGCAGCTGGAGAGGAAACCAAAACGCCTCCGGCTGAAGATGCGGATCAGGACACACAGGAAGAACCAACTGATACTTCAGGCCCCGATGAAAATGGAAATGATGCAACGGACAATCCTGTTGAAGAGCCTGATAAAGAAGACACAGTGAAAGGTAAACCAACCAATGGAACCGTTCCTGAAAAGACAACAGTCAAAAAAGTAAAAGCAGTGAAGAAAGCCGGTAAATACGTGGTTGATTCAGCTGCTTTAGAAAATATTGAAGAAAAAGCAACCGTTTCTATTGAGGTAGCCAAGGAAGGAGCGGCCAGCATCCAGATGAGCCGCGAACAAATTCAAACCCTTCAAAAACAGGGGGCGTCAGTACAAGTCGATAATACTGACGTGAAGGTTAAAATTCCTGCGATCAATCTTCCAGAGGGTAAGACAGCTGAAATCACTGTTAAAGCGATGAAGGCGGAAGGTGCTTTAGCGGCTTATGATTTCACAATTTCCGCAGATGGAAAGACGTACCATCAATTTGATGAGGAGATGACACTGGAGTTTTCAGTGGATGTATCTAAAGTAAAGAACCCGGAAAACTTGAGAGTATTTTATTACAATGAAGATACTTCAGAGTGGGAGATGATTGCCGGCAGGTTTGTTGATGGAAAAGTAATCGCTCAAACGGACCACTTTAGTACGTATGCTGTTTTTGAAGTATCCGGCAAAGAGTTGGCATCTGGAGATTTGGCCAAAACCCCTGAAAAACCTAGTGAAAATCGGGATACAAATACACTAGTTGAACCAGCTCCAAATGGGCACAAAGAAAAAACGAAAAATCCCAACCGAGAGCTATCCGGAGAAGCTGCAGGAGCAAAACTTCCTGTAACAGGAACTGAACATTACAAACTACTTCTCCTGGGTACTCTATTGACAGCTATAAGCATTACACTGGCTGCTTTCAGAAGAAAGCAATCCTTATAACAAACAAAAGCGCAAAGGGCGAAGAAGCTCCTTTGCGCTTTTGTTAATCATTCGTAAAGTAATGTACCACTTCGTTCGACCACAGTTCAATACCATCAGGATTAACATTTCCTTCAGAATCAAGATAGTCAGTAAGCTCATCTGTGTCATAATCCGGCCAAACCTTCCACACATCGATATAGGGTATACTCTTCTCTTCAGCAAAAACCTTCAAGTCCTCAACCTGGGTTGGGTATATCGTGGCTTCATGCATCGGCTGCGGTGGATGAAGGATAAACTTCGTATCCTTGTTCAATGCTTCGAAATGTCCCATGACCTCTTCGGTATGTTCATGATTCTGTGAAACCTCAACAACGCCATTGTCATTGAAAGTGAATGGTTCATATAGGACCAAATCATACGCCTGCCCTATACTCTCCAGTCCATCCTCATCTTCCACAAAGTTGAAAGAGGATCCGTCGTAAGTGAAAGTATCGACTTGCAAGAATTGTGTTCCATACACACCTTGAAGTTTAGCTTTGATGGACTGTGCTACTCCATTTGTAGAATCCCCCATGGCATCCGAACCGAGGACAAGGAGAGAAACACTCTGATTACCTTCGAACGCATTCAGAAAAGCTTTCTGAACTTCCTCAGGAAGCAGCGATGTTCTCTCAGAAAGCTCTTCCTTCGTCAAGGAATTCAAAGAAGCCGATGTTTCAACATTCTTTTGAGTAGTTACTTCTGCTCCATCTGAAGCCTCTACCATTGGCCTTTCAGCATCAACAAAAGCTTTCTCTTTCCATTCCATCTGCCCGAACACAATTACGCCAATCCCAATAATCGAAAAAATGATAGCCAAAATTCTAAAAAACAAACTATGATGACCTCCTTCATGTGCCTCTATCAGGAATATTATAATAATAATTACTAAAAATTTCTAATCATTTTCGACGCAAAACCCTATTATTTTACAGAAAAATAGCTATAAGGATTAATATTCTATGCTATAATGTTACAAGATTTGAACAAAAAAGAAAAAAGTGGGGGAAACAATGGAAGAAACAATCAGTCTGAAGGATTTACTTGGCACTCTTCGTAAGAGGCTGAGTTTAATTGTGCTTATAACAGCATTGGCGGTCATTACAAGTGGAATCATCAGTTATTTTGTCTTAACGCCAATCTATCAATCTTCTACACAGCTTTTGGTCAATCAAACGAAAAATGAACAAACACCGTTTGATGCCAATGCTATCAGGACGAATCTGGAATTGATCAATACGTATAACGTCATTATGAAAAGTCCGGCCATTTTAGATAAAGTGTCACAAAACTTAGACTTGGATATGACTTCAAGTCAATTAAATGGAAAGATCACTGTTGGAAGTGAAAATAACTCACAAGTTGTCAATGTGGCTGTCACTGACCCTGATCCGGAAAGAGCAGCTCAAATCGCCAATGAGATTGCTACTGTTTTCCAGCAGGAAATTCCCTCTATTATGAATGTTGATAATGTCAGTATCTTATCAAGTGCGGAAGTCGGGGATAAAGTCAGCCCGGTTAAGCCGAAGCCTCTTCTTAACATTGCCATTGCGTTGGTGGTGGGATTGATGGCAGGAGTCGGACTGGCCTTCCTGCTGGAGTATCTGGATAATACTATCAAAACCGAGCAAGACATAGAGAAAGTATTGGAACTTCCTGTGCTGGGAGCCATCACTACCATTACAGATGTCAAAGATGAAAGAAGAAGCCGAAGTGAAAAGCGCAGTATGAGAGGTGAAACCATTGGCTCTTAGAAGACAAAAAATTCAATCCAATAACCATAGCAGAAAGCTTGTGACAGACGCGGCACCAAAGTCGCCTGTTTCAGAACAGTACAGGACTTTGCGGACAAACATTGAATTTTCCCAGGTCGATGATGCTTACCGTTCGTTGATGGTCACCTCTACGGGTCCGGGGGAAGGAAAGTCAACCACTTCTGCAAACCTTGCAGTGGTATTTGCACAACAAGGGAAAAAAGTACTTTTGATAGATGCAGACTTGCGCAAGCCGACGATGCACTACACCTTTCAAAAGATGAATACTGTCGGCCTTTCCAATGCTGTTACCAAACAGGTTGGGCTGACGGACGCTGTACAGAGTACCAGGGTTGAGAACCTGGACATCCTGACATCCGGACCAATCCCGCCTAATCCGGCTGAATTACTTGGTTCGAAGGGGATGAACAGCTTGCTGGAGGAAATGTATCGTTTGTATGATGTAGTCATTTTTGATACGCCTCCTGTACTTGCAGTCACGGACGCCCAAATCCTCGCAAATAAATGCGATGGCACAGTACTGGTCGTTTCCAGCGGCAGAACGGAAATCGAAGCTGCGCAAAAGGCGAAAGAGCAGTTGCAAAGTGCACAGGCCAAGCTGTTGGGCGTAGTCCTTAATAATAAAGAAGTCAAATCGTCGCAATACTATTACTATTACGGCGGTAAATAACAGAAGAAAAAAGTTCCCCCTTTCCTTGGAGTGCAAAATCTATTACATCCTGTTACTGGATGTAAAGGAATAGGGGGTTTTTATATGCCTTAATCCAGAAAGGAGTTATGAACATGATAGATATCCATAGTCACATTTTGCCCGGGGTAGATGATGGAGCCCCTGACTTCACTCACAGCATCGCCATGGCACAGCAGGCGGTAAAAGAAGGAATCAAGACGATGATTGCGACACCTCACCATCTTGATGGTAAGTATACCAACCCAGGACGCCTTATAAGAGAGCGGGTAGCAGAATTAAACCAAAGAATAGAGGAAGAAAACGTTCCTGTGAAAATCCTTTCCGGCCAGGAAATACGCATCTTTGGGGAATTAGCAGATGAACTTTCGGGCACTGAACTATTAACACTGGGAGAGACAGGGCCCTATGTACTTATAGAGCTGCCATCTTCACAAGTCCCGCGTTATACAGAGCAGCTTCTCTTCGACATTCAGTTAAAGGGTTATATACCAGTGATCGCCCATCCGGAAAGAAACCAGGAAATCATAGAGAACCCAGGCCAGCTGTATAACCTTGTGAAGAAAGGCGCCTACTCCCAAGTAACGGCATTAAGTGTAGCAGGCGGCTTCGGGAAAAAGATACAGAAATTCTCCTTGTCCCTTATCGAGCACAACCTTTCACACTTTATTGCATCTGATGCCCATAACACCAGAACCCGCCCTTTCAAGATGGCTCAAGCATTAGACGTTATAGAGAAAAAGTTTGGAAGTGGAATGGTCTATCAATTAGTGGAAAATGCAGAGTTGATGGTAGAAGGAAGTATGGCATATAAAGAGGATCCCAGGAAGGTCCGACAGAAAAAAATTCTTGGTATTTTTTAAGATTTTGTTAAAAATATAACAGAAAGAATAATTTTTTGTCGATTCGACTACATTCGACAAGATTTCTCATTCCAGAAATCGACATTATGTGCTATTGTTTTATAGGAAAGAAGTACCTTAAATATTTATTTATAATTTATCCAGGAGATAGTGGGTTCAATTTAGAGACCATCAAACTTAAAAAGAGTGCACCGCTCAAAAACTAGCCAAAAGCTAGTTTTTGTTGCTGTTTAGAAGCAATAATATGTAAGATTTACCATTTATTATCAACGGCTATGTCTCCTACCCGCTATCGTCGGAGGCACTCGACCATGCTGTGGGCTGGCTCCTAGTCAGACCTTAGACATCCATTGTCAGTGGGGTGGTGTGAGGACGGGTTCGATGCCCGGATTTAATTTTTCCCTGGAATTAAAGGATTAAACCATATTAGGATAGTTATTCATGAAAAAGTTTCAAGGTTTGCCGAAAACCATCCAGAAGACCGTCCGGTATATCTTTCAGGATGCACCCGTGGACAAGTTAGAAGAAATCCAGAAGGTAATCGAACAGGCGATTCAGACGCGATTGCAGGATAAACTGCAATAATCACTAGATATATAATGAAAGGACACTATCAAAATGGTGTATTTTCATTACATATTTAATGCCAAACGTTAAAGAAAAATAATGAGTAAAGAAGGGATTTCATTTGAGTTATCAAAAAAGGGTTTCACTGCTGATGCTGCTGGACTCCATGATTGTCATCAGTACCATTTATCTCGGCTATTTCATCCTTCAGCCGTCTCTGAACATCTATACCATTCCTATCTTAGCAGTCAGTTCCATTGCGCTGTTAGTCAGCCATCATATATTTGCCTTCATCTACCGTCTCTATCATAAAGCATGGGAATATGCGAGTGTCGGCGAAATGGTCGCCATCATTAAAGCCATAACCTATTCAATTATTGCTACCTCTGTTATACAGTTCGTTGTCGTAGGGGATGTATATTTTCGTGTGATGGGTATCACGTGGATGATGCATATCATCTTAATCGGCGGCTCCCGTTTTGCCTGGAGGATGTACCGCGACACGTATATGAAAACAAAAACAGAGAAAAAGAAAGCCCTGATCATCGGAGCGGGTTCGGCCGGAACGATGCTGGTCCGCCAACTTCAAAAAAGTAACGATACCGACCTTGAACCTGTAGCCTTCGTCGATGACGACCGCAACAAACAGAAACTGCAAATCTTTGGAGTGACAGTGGAAGGCGTCACGTCAGACATTCCATCACTCGCAGAGAAGCACAGTATCGACAATATCATCATTGCGATTCCGTCTCTCAGCAAGTCAGAGATACAGAAGGTCTATCAGGAATGCAGCAAGACAAATGCGAAAACACAGATCATGCCGATGATTGAGGATATTGCGACCGGGAAAGTGTCTGTCAATCAATTCCGTGATGTACAAGTGGAAGACCTTCTTGGAAGAGATCCAATAGAATTGGATATGAAGAGCATTTCTCAAAAACTTACCGGAAAAACCATCCTTGTCACCGGTGCAGGTGGATCGATCGGGTCGGAAATCTGCCGCCAGGTCAGCAAGTTCAAGCCGAGGAAGCTTTTGCTGTTAGGACATGGGGAAAACTCCATTTACACTATCGATATGGAACTGCGCAATCAATATAAAAATGAATTTGAGATCATCCCTATTATCGCTGATATTCAAGACCGCAGCCGTATCTTTGATGTAATGGAAGAGCATGCTCCGGATGTTGTCTACCATGCAGCTGCACATAAGCATGTGCCTCTTATGGAATACAACCCGAAAGAAGCAGTGAAGAATAATGTCATCGGTACAAAAAATGTTGCGGAAGCAGCGGATACGTTTGGAGTGAACACATTTGTTCTTGTATCTTCTGATAAGGCTGTCAACCCTACGAATGTGATGGGATCGACGAAGAGGATTGCGGAAATGGTGATCCAGAACTTGAACAAAGAAAGTCAGACAAACTTTGTGGCGGTGCGTTTTGGAAATGTATTGGGAAGCCGCGGAAGTGTCATTCCGTTATTTAAGAAACAGATTCAAGTGGGAGGACCGGTAACGGTTACTCATCCTGATATGACGCGTTACTTCATGACGATCCCTGAAGCTTCCAGGTTAGTTATCCAAGCTGGAGCCCTGGCGCGCGGCGGCGAGATATTTGTACTGGATATGGGTGAGCCGGTCAAGATCGTCGATTTGGCGAAAAACCTCATTCAACTCTCTGGCTATACAATAGAAGAAATCGGATTGAAGTATTCCGGTATCCGTCCCGGTGAGAAGATGTATGAAGAGCTTCTCGGGGAGAATGAAGTTCATGGTGAAGCGGTGTTTCCGAAAATCTTCATCGGGAAAACGGTCGGATTTGATTATGAGAGAGTGTTTAACCTGGTAGAGAATCATCCAAGCTTTGAGCCTCATTATTTGGCACAGTATGTATTGGATCTGGCGAATAAAAAAGACAGCCTTTTAGTGAAAAGTGCGAACTAAGGAGCGGATGAAAATGAAAAAGGTCAGAAAAGCGATTATTCCAGCGGCAGGACTAGGTACAAGGTTCTTGCCGGCAACAAAGGCACAGCCGAAAGAAATGCTGCCGATTGTTGATAAACCAACGATTCAATACATCATCGAGGAAGCGGTGGCTTCGGGGATTGAAGATATCATTATTGTCAGCGGCAGGGGAAAAAGAGCGATCGAAGACCATTTTGATAAGTCATATGAGCTGGAAGAAACGCTTGTCAAAAAAGAGAAGTTCGAGCAGTTGAAAGAGATTCAGGAGATTTCACAGCTGGCGAACATCCATTACATTCGTCAAAAAGAGCCGCTTGGTTTAGGGCATGCAATCGGATGTGCCAGCCGTTTTATTGGGGATGAGCCGTTTGCAGTCCTATTAGGAGATGATATTGTTCATTCTCCAGAAAATCCAGGGTTGAAACAGTTGATTGATGTATACGAAAGATATAACTCTTCCGTCATTGGTGTACAACAAGTGGCTGAAGAAGATGTATCCAAATACGGTGTCATTTCCATCGGACGCGGCGAGATGGAACCAGGTGTGTACGGGATTGATAACCTGGTAGAAAAGCCGAAGAAAGAAGACGCACCTTCCAACTACGCCATCATGGGCCGTTATATCCTGAGACCGGAGATTTTTGAAATCCTCGAAAATCAGGCACCTGGAGCTGGCGGTGAAATTCAGTTGACAGATGCGATCAAGAAGCTGAATGAGCAGCAGATGGTTGTGGGGTGTGAGTTCAAAGGTGAGCGTTATGATGTTGGGGATAAGTTTGGGTTTATTAAGGCTACAGTGGAGTTTGCGCTGGAGCGTGGGGATTTAAGGGAGAATGTGCTTGAATATTTAGAGGGTGTTGTTAGTAAGGAGAAGGTAGAGAGATAGCACTTTCTTCCTGATTTATATTGCAGGCTGTTTGACTGGGCTGTTCTTTCGAACAGCTTTGTGCTTTTTATTGGATTTGTAGTTCATTGAAAGAATTAATTGGTTTTTATTTTGGATACTTTTGTTGTTCTTCGAACAACTTCTTTTATTTGTTACCATCTTGGTCTTTAACATCATGTTTATTTATTTGTTGGAGGAGATCGAGGAATGAATTGTTTTAAGAGGTTGGTTTCTTTTGTTATAGATAAGAGAGGATTAACGCTTATAGAGTTGTTGGCTGTTGTGGTGATTCTAGGGATTATCAGTTCTATTGCTGTTTTAGCAGTGCTGGGTGTGATAGGCGATACTGAGGAAGAGGTTTGTGAAGCTAATCAATTGCAGTTGGAGAAAGAGTATCATCAGGATCTTGTTCTTAATGAGGTTGAGCATTCTGATTTGAGATTTACTTCTTATCTGGTGAAGTTTGGTGAGGTTTGTCCTGTGACTGGAGATATTACTTATGTCGATGGGCATGTTGAGTGTAGTGAGCATGGGGATAGTGCTGAACCGGGTGAAGATGATAGTGGGGATGAAGGGGTTCCGTTTTTGTAGGTGAGTAACAATAGGGGAACATTTAGTGGCTGCTTTGGTAATTACTGCAGATTCCCTTATTGGATTGAATGTTAGTGTGGAAGTCAGAATGGTTAATAGATGACCACAACATATTGTGTTAAAATTAGTGAAAAATCATTAAATTATACAATATATGGGATTCATCTATATAACATAGTACCATTTTGTTAGTATATAAAGATAAAATGGCTTAAATCGAGTGTTTTGATTTGGAAAACGTTGATTTGACGGGCTTTTTAGTATCCCAAAATATGGAAAATTATTGAATGGAGTTAAGGAACTGACTATCGAAGTTAGATTGAGTGCTAGAAACCTTGCGGGATAAGGGTTTGAGGCGTTTTTAGTGAGATTTATAGATTGATTGAATGGTATATATAATAGGAAGAAACTCGGTTTAGAGGTATAAATGCAAGAATATCTATCTCGTATTCTTTAGGTAGATTGAATAGATATTACGAGGTGGGTATTGTAATACGATAAGAAAACACAATATGTAGTATATAAATAAGGTTTTATTCGTTACGGCATACTATGTGTTGATTTTTTCATCTATACCTCATATTGAATATTCGGTGCGAGGTGAGTATCGGAAATCGATAACAAAACACAATATGTAGTATTAAAATCCATTTAATTATGACGAAACATACTATATGTTGATATTTTAATCTATTTCTCATATTGAATATTTCATGCGAGGTGACTATCGGATAGGGATAAAACACAATATGTAGTATTAAATTTCGTGAAAAAGTATAAAACGAACACAATATATTGATTTTATCTATTTAGTATAATCACCTGAGGGTGCAATTTTGCGTAAATGTGTTGCATAGAGGTAACGAGGTGAGTATCGGAATTTGATAAGAAAACACAATATGTAGTATTGAAAATCATCTTATAACAATAAAGTATACTATATGTTGATTTTTTCGTCTATTTCTCATATTGAATATAATATGCGAGGTGGCTATGCTTTATAGATGCAATTTTAGTGGTTTAGAAGTTAGTTGGAATGGAAGAATAGCAGATTCTAATTAAGTCCTAATCTACTAAAATAATAACTTATCAAAGGAAGGAAGTCTAGAAGATGGAGTCGACAAAAGTGAAAGAGAGAATATTCCTTTCTTCACCGCATATGAGTGATGAAGGTTATGAAATGCAATATATAAAGGAAGCTTTTGATACAAACTGGATTGCACCCCTTGGTGAAAACGTAAACGGATTTGAAAGAGAGCTTGCTGAGAAGGTTGGTTCTAAAGCTGCTGCAGCACTGTCTTCAGGAACAGCTGCTATTCATCTAGCTCTTAAAGCGGCAGGAGTCGGAGAAGGGGATATCGTATTCTGTCCAACACTTACTTTCTCCGCTACTGCAAATCCAATCATCTATCAAAATGCTATTCCTGTTTTTATCGATAGTGATTATGAAACCTGGAATATGAGTCCAAAAGCATTGGAAGAAGCATTTGAGAAATATCCAGAAGTAAAGGCAGTTCTTGTTGTTCATTTATATGGCTTGTCCGCTGATATGGATAAGATTATGGAGATTTGTAAGAAACATAATGTGGCGGTTATAGAAGATGCAGCTGAGTCTCTGGGTACTTACTATAAAGGTAAGCATACTGGAACTTTCGGTGACTATGGCGTCTTCTCTTTTAATGGGAATAAGATTATCACAACTTCTGGGGGTGGAATGCTTGTTTCTAATAATGAAGAGAGAATTGCAAAAGCGAGATTTTGGGCCACTCAATCCCGAGATCAAGCTAGACACTACCAGCATAGCGAATTAGGGTTTAATTATCGAATGAGTAATGTTGTTGCGGGGATTGGTAGAGGGCAGCTTAAGGTTCTAAATCAAAGAGTAATGAAAAAGAATTATATATTTGAGTTTTACAAAAGAGAGTTAGGCGAGCTTGAGGGTGTTAAGTTCATGCCAAGCAATGAGTGGAATGAGCCTAATTATTGGTTAAGTTCAATGACTTTGACCAGTAAAGTGAGGCCAATCGATATATTTGAAGCATTGGAAGCTGAGAATATTGAATCAAGACCAGTGTGGAAGCCAATGCATATGCAGCCGTTCTTTGAGAAGTATGAGTTTGTTGGGACGGATGTATCGGAGAAATTGTTTGAAAATGGTGTTTGTTTACCGTCTGATACGAAAATGACGGATAATGATTTGGAGAGAGTTTGTGAGATTATTAAAGGGTTGTGGTTGAAGAAATGAATTCAAAAGGTGGCATTTATAAAAGATTTATAAAGAGACCGATGGATTTTATTCTCTCTTTGATTGCTATTATTGTGCTTAGTCCGGTACTTTTGGCAGTTACTATTCTGGTAAGAACGAAGCTAGGTAGTCCGGTGATTTTTAAGCAGAAAAGACCGGGATTGAATGAGAAAATTTTTACGATGTATAAGTTTCGGACTATGACGGATGAGAGAGATGAGAATGGAGAGCTGCTTCCTGATAGTGTTAGGTTGACGAAGTTTGGTCGATTCCTACGTTCTACATCACTTGACGAGTTACCTGAACTTTTTAATATACTTTTGGGGGATATGGCAATTGTTGGTCCAAGACCACAGCTAGTTCGGGATATGGTATTTATGACTACACAACAAAGAGAAAGACATAGTGTCTTACCAGGGTTAACTGGATGGGCACAAGTTAATGGGCGTAATGGGGTTACATGGGAGAAAAAGCTGACTTTAGATTTAGAATATGTCAATAACATTACTTTCTTACGAGATTGTAGAATTATTTTGATGACTGTAGCTAAAGTATTTATAAGAGACGGAATTAGTGCAGAGGGCATGGATACCGCAGAAGATTATGGTGACTACTTGTTAAGAATTGGTCAAATAGATAAAGGAACTTACATTAATGGTTTAGAGAAAAGCAGAAAGATAGCAAATTAGTTTTAGAGAAGGTGCAAAATGGATAAAAAAGATAATTTAATTTCAATAATTACACCTGTTTATAATTCAGAAAAGTATATTGGAGAAACAATAAAAAGTGTTTTAGCACAGACGCATAATAATTGGGAAATGCTTATTGCTGATGATTGTTCAAAAGATAATACGGCTAAGGTAGTCAGTGAATTTAATGATCCTCGAATTAAGTACTTTAAATTAGAGGAAAATTCTGGTGCTGCTATAGCGAGAAATAAGGCTTTAGAAAAAGCCAAAGGAACATACATTGCATTCCTAGATGCTGATGATATGTGGAAGCCAAATAAATTAGAAAAGCAATTGGATTTTATGATTAATAATAATGTTGGATTTTCTTTTACAGGTTACGAAATATTAAGAGAAAATGGAAACAAAGTTATTAGTGTCCCATCGTGTCTTAGTTATAGTCAGTTTATGAAAAATACAATTATAGGCACACTAACGGTAATGGTTAATACTGAAATAGTCGGTGAGGTTAGGCTAGTTAATGTGAAGAAGGATCATGATTCAATGACCTGGGCTAAGCTCCTTAGAGAGGGCCATACAGCATATGGACTAAATGAAAGTTTAGCATATTATAGAAAAGTTGAAGGGTCCATTTCTAATGATAAATTTAAAGCTGCAAAAAATCATTGGAATAATTGTAGAAATATTGAGAAGTTATCATTACCTAAATGTCTTTATTATTTCCTCTTTTATGGAATTAATGCAGTAAAAAAACATTATTTTTAAAAATAATAATCACAAAATATAGTTACTAGAGGAAGGTGGAAAAAATGGCGAAAGACAATGTTATCTATAATACAAGAAGATACCTTCAAAAGATAGCACTTAAAGTGACATCTAATGAATTTATGTCAAAACTCTATTTCTGGATCATTTTAAAAGAGAAACTAGATTTTAAAAATCCTACATCATTTAATGAAAAAATCCAATGGTTAAAGCTCTATGATTATCCTAATAATCCTTTAGTTATTCAATGTGCAGATAAGTATGCAGTGAGAGAGTATATAAAAGAGAAAGGATGTTCAACTTATTTGAATGGATTAATTGGTGTTTGGGATAAGGTTGACGACATAAATTGGAATGAACTTCCCGAAAAGTTTGTTATGAAATGTAATCATGGATGTGGTTACAATATAATTTGTGATAATAAATCAGAGTTGGATATTGAAGAAGCAAAAACTAAGTTAACAAAATGGATGAAAGAAGATTTTGGCCTATTTAATGCTGAGCCTCATTATAGTAAAATTCCAAGAAAAATAATCTGTGAGGAACATCTTGGAGACGATATTGTTGATTATAAGTTTTTTTCTTTTAATGGGGAACCAAAATTCATGTATATTGCCAAAGGTTTTGGTAAAGGACACAATGAAAGAATTACATTCTTAGATATGGATGGTAATCGTGCTCCATTTAAAAGAACGGATTATGATGAAATTGAAGGAGATTTTGATGCACCTCAAACATTTTCCACTATGGTGGAATTAAGTAGAAAGCTATCTGAAAACTTCACTTTTGTAAGGGTAGATTTTTTTGAAATAGGTGGAAAAATTTATTTTTCAGAATTAACCTTTACACCTAACGGAGGACTAATGCCTTTTTCCCCAAAAAATTACGATGATTATTGGGGAAATATGATAGATTTGAAAGGTCTTCGATAAGAGAATAATTAAAGAATTACATTTCAAAGAAAATGGTTTGTGAGGAAGAGTAATGAATATATTATATATTTCAAAACTAACGGGGAATATGTGGGCTGGACCAAATAATAGTGTTCCAGCTCAAATTTCAGCGCAGTCAAAAGTTGATAAAGTATTTTGGTATAATATTAATCATGTAACAAAAGATAGTTGGAAGGAATTGGGTTTTTATAATAATTTAGATGACTTTCCCCAAAAAAAAATTGATGCTCTACCATATCCTTTCAATAAGCCAGATTTGGTAGTATTTGAAGGAGTTTATGAATTTCCGTTTTGTAGTCTAGTTTTTGAAGTTTGGAAAAAAAAGATACCTTATATTATTATACCAAGAAGTGCTTTAACTAAACACGCCCAACTAAATAATAGAGTAAAAAAGAATATAGGTAACTTGTTGTTTTTTAATAAATTCTTAAATCGAGCAAAATCAATTCATTATCTAACAGAAAAAGAGTACTTAGATTCCGGCGATAAATGGAACCCGAATTATATTGTAATTCCAAATGGAATTGAATATAAGAAGAATGTAAAAGTTTCAAAGGCTAAACAAAAACTTAATGGTATATATATCGGAAGGATTGAAATATACCAGAAGGGTTTAGATTTGTTGATTGAAGCTTGCGCAATGATACAAGATGAGTTAAGAAGAGCAAACTGTTCAATTAATCTATTCGGACCTAACAGAAATAATTCGAGAGAAAATTTGCAAAAAAGAATTGAAACGAAAGGAATTAAAGACCTTATCTTTATAAATGAGGGGGTTTTTGGGGAAGAAAAGGAAAAAATTCAAATTGAAGCAGATTTTTTTATTATGACTTCTCGGTTTGAGGGTCACCCTATGGGATTAATTGAAGCATTATCCTATGGGTTACCAAGTCTAGTGACTACTGGAACAAATCTTACGGACGAAATAGCAAAATACGATGCAGGTTGGACAGCTGAGACCAATACAGAAGGAATTGTTAGCGCATTACAAAATTTATTAAGTACTCAAATGCATTTGGTAGATAAAGGACATAATGCACTTGAGCTCTCTAAACAATATAATTGGGATTCAATTGCAATTATAACTAGTAATAAGTATAAAGATTTAATAAATTTTTAAGATTAAAGTTTTTTAAATAAAAATTTAAAAGGACTAGAGGTTGAAAAATGAAAGAGGGATGGAGCATATACAATTATGCCTTCTTGCCAACAACAGCCCCCCATGAAGAAGCCGAAGTAGATGTATTATTAGAGGGGAAAGTATGGAGTGAGGGTAAGGCTTTTATGGCACGGTATACAACAGACTTTGATTGTGGGTATGAAACAGAGTGGTGGTATTGTATTAAAGACGATCCAATTGACATAAGTAAATTAAAGAAAAAAAGAAGGTATGAGATTACTCGTGCTCTGAAAAATATTGATGTAAAAATAATTAATCCTATGAATTATAAAGATGAAATTTTTAATAATACTATGGAATGTTTTGATGAATATCCAAAACAGTATAAACCTAACATAAATTATAATACATTTAGCGGGGAAATAAAAATGTGGTCTCAAAGTGCAATCTGTTTCGGAGCATTTTTGAAAAATAGTGGTGAATTTTTAGGGTACGCAATCTGCTTTCTGAGAAAAGAATACGTTTCACTAGCACATTTAAAAGTACCTTCTAAATATCATTCATTGGGTACAAATGCTGCTTTGGTGTACGCAGTTTGTACTGAATTCTTAAATAGCAATAAATACAATATAAAATATGTGAGTGATGGAGCAAGAAATATACGGCATAAAACTAATTTCCAAACCTATCTCGAGAAATACTTTGGATTTCGAAAGGCATATTGTAAATTGAATATAGTCTATCGACCTTTTTTTAAATATGCAATAAATCTCTTATACCCGTTTAGAAATTTAATACAATTATTTGGAAAACAAAAACATATTTATAATTTGTCTTGTCTGCTTAAACAGGAAGAAATTCACCGAAGTTTTAAAAGAAATTGAAATTGACAGTCTATATTTTATGTAAAAAAAACTAGATTTAAAATATCGATATAAGCTTAAGAATTCCTGTTAAATACACTGAAAAAAGTATAAAAATGTTAAGAAAATGATTACAGATAAGTCTTGTTTAATTTTCCGATATTTTATATTGATTTTTCCTTTTAGGAATTAGAGATTAGGAAATTTTAGAGAAATTTTTAATGGCTTTCCTTTTTGGGGAGTTGAATTTATGAGGTTATATCTTGGAGAAAAAATACCTTATCCCTGCTTTAGTTTTTAGTGATCTACTCAGGATTAAATTAATGAAACGTAAGGAAGTAGGATAATTGCTAATAAATAAAGGGGAATAATGAATGGCACTTTATATTGGGCTTTCAATTTTTTATATTTTAGTAATGTTACTTGAATGGATGATAGGTAAAAGATTAAACAGTAAGTTATCAATAATAATTCTTCTCTTACCATTATTCATTCTAGCAGGATTTAGAGCAACAACTGTTGGAAATGATACATTAAATTATTATACAACATTTTTATCTGTATCCCAGGAAAATTTATTTTCTTCAACAGTATCACGCCTAGAGATTGGTTATATATTTCTTATGCGTATTATTGGTAACTTGGGATTGAGTTATTTAGGTTTTCAAATAATAACTACAGCATTCATTTTCTTATCTATTGGTAGATTCATTTATAAATATTCTCTTAATCCTGCCCTAAGTGTTTTTGTTTTTGTTACTAGTCGAATGTTTTTTGGAACAATGAATATCAGTAGGCAGTATATAGCAATAGCAATATTGCTTTATTCAATCGACTTTTTAAAAAAGAGGGAGTTTACAAAGTTTTTTATAATAGTATTTCTGGCTTCTCTCTTCCATTCAAGTGCTTTAGTTTTCTTAATACTTTATCCTATTGCATTAGTTAAATTAAATAAAAAAAGGATAATACTTTTCATAGGAGTAGGTACTATTCTTTCAATTATATTTGATAATGTAATACAATTGGTAATTAATTTGACTAATAAATATCAAGGATATTTAGATAGTCAATACTTTAATTTTGAAGGGAATACAGCAATATATTTTCAGTTGGCAATATACTTTATATTTTTTATTGTAGGTTCATATACAGGTTATTGGAAATCTGATTACAATAATATAAAAGAAATTAATTCTAATACTATTAATAAGAGAATAAGAAAATCTAATAATAAGGGGGTTACAATAACAAATGAGATGATTTGGTACGTTGCAGCCCTGTTGACTTTTATTATTGGTATTGTTGGCTTAAATTCAACAATTATGGATAGAATAGCAATGTATTTTTCTGTATTTTATTTAGCATATATTCCTAGCTTGATAACAAAAATAAGAAGTAAACATATTAGAGTAATAATAATTAATGGAATTATCTTAGGACTATTTCTAAGTTTTTGTATAGTTATGATTTATAGACCGAACTGGAATACAGTTTTTCCATATGTGTGGTATCAGGACTAGTTTAGTTAAATTTTTGAAAAAGGAAAAGTTTTGATTATAAATGAATGTCTGAATTTAAAAAATGGGTAAACTTCAGCTCATTATATACGTAGAGGGGTGGTAAATGTGGTTCCGCTTATTGTGAAAAAATTGATTCCGGATAAAGTGTATCTTCAATTAATGTATTATCATCATAACCGTAGGTTTATAAACTTCCGTAAACCGCAATCATTTAGCGAAAAGCAACAATGGTTAAAATTATATAATAGAAAGCCAGAATATACCATTATGGCTGATAAATATGCAGTGCGTAAATATATTGAAGAAGTAATCGGTAAACAGTACTTAGTACCATTGGTAGGAGGACCATGGAATTGTTCTGATGAAATTGATATCTCAAGGTTACCTGAACAATTCGTTTTAAAATGTAGCAATGGCCATGGCGTTGAAATATGTTCTCAAAAGGATAAATTTGATTTTGAGGCTGCAAAAAAACGTTTGGAAAAGTCACTAAGGAATAATTTATTTTGGTATGGTCGTGAATGGCCATATAAAAATTCTAAATCGTGCATTATTGCTGAAGAATATTTAGGAAATGATGCAATAGATTATAAATTTTATTGCTTTAATGGAGCTCCAAAATATTTGTTTATAGTAACAAATAGGTTCCAACCCAATGGGCCCAATGGTGATTACTTTGATATGAATGGTAATCATTTGAAAGTTAGAGATATTGAATTTTACAATAATCCTACCCCTAATTCTTTATTACCTAGCTCTTTTGAAGAAATGAAAACAATTGCACAAAAATTATCCCAAGGTATACCATTCGTTCGTATAGATTTATATGAACGGAAAGAAAAACCTATTTTTGGTGAAATTACGTTTTTTGATTCTAGTGGTTTTTCAAAGTTTGATCAACCAGATTTTGATTATGAATTAGGACGATTAATTAAACTACCTGAGAAAAAATATAATTAAATTGGAGGAGCATATGAACGATTTTAGTCCTTTAATTTCTGTAATTATACCTGTATATAATACTTATGATTATGTCAAAAGGGGTATTGATTCAGTATTATCTCAGACGTATAAAAATATTGAATTAATTATAGTGGATGATGGTTCGACTGATGGAAGCAAAGAATTATTGGATCACATACACAAAATTAATCCACAAATAATAGTTGTGCACCAAAACAACTCTGGAGTATCTGTAGCTAGGAATAGAGGACTTGATTTAATTTCGGGCAAGTATGTCTGCTTTTTAGATTCTGATGATTGGCTAACTGATGATGCAATAGAATTTTTATATGAACAAATTAAGGAGAAAGATAAGACAGTATCAGCATGTGATAGAAATTTTGTGGAAATAAAGAATGGTAAATTAGAAGTTAAAAGGCAACGAGACTCAGAGGCCCCCATATATCTATCTGCTACTCAAGCTTTGCTAGAAACAGGAACTGTAAAATTAAATCTTCAAAGTGCGTGCTATAAGTTATTTCCTGTATCCTTAATTAATGGGAAGGAACAGATTAGATTTAATGAAGAAATTAGTCACGGCGAAGATGGCTTATTTGTATTTGATATATTGTGTCGTGCCGAAGGAATAGTTTTTTCCACGGAGCCTAAGTGGAATATTTTAACACGTCCAGGCAGTGCTACTACTTCGGATTTTTCATCAAAGATGTTAACAGCACTATGGGCTGTTGATAAAATGATTTCTGTAGCTGGTAATAACACTGAATTAATTAATCGACTGAAAATATATTATACAGAACGTGCAATGGGATTGACTGTAAAATATAGCATTAGTAAATACAAAAGTAAAAACGACAAAAAATTGTTACGTTCAGCATTAAAAAGATATAAAGGGATTTTCATTAATAATAATGTTTCTGTTATAAAGAAATTTAAATATTATTTCTTATTATATATGCCGTTAAAAATCGTGTATTTAACATTTAATTTTAAGAAAACTATAGGGGGATAAAATGAAAAAAGCATTGCTCTACGCTTGTATTGAGAAGAATATAGGTGATGATTTATTTATATATACTTTATGCAAAAGATATCCAAATTGCAATTTTTATATTTCCTCGGAGGCAAAGTATGGCTCCTTAAGAGAAATTAAGAATTTGCGATTTAGTCATATATTTAATATATGGCAAAAGGCTAGTAATACTGGAAATAGAAAAGGAATAAAACTTCTTGCTAGTAAAATAATAGCAGCAATTTGTTCAATATATTTAAAACAATTTAGTACTTCAGTGTACGTGGTTGGTAATGCATTTAAAAACTACGAATATAAAGGAACAAGGCAATCAGAATGGTTTAAGCATAGAGTATCATTAACCAAATCATTCTTTTTATTAAGTACAAATTTTGGACCCTTTGCTGATGATCAATGGGTGACGGATTTTAAAAAGCATTTCTCTAAAGGGACACATATATGTTTTAGAGATGAGACTTCATTTGATTTATTCCAAGACCTGGAAAATGTAGATTGGGCACCGGATGTGGTATTGTCATTAGGAAATCAAGAAAAAAGTGAAAAATTGAACAAAGAACAAGTCCTAATATCAGTTATAGATTGTGGTTTTGAAACGCGTCCACAGCACGTAAAAAAACGTCAATATGAATATGAGAATAAAATGATACAATTAAGTAATTATTATTTAAACAAAGGATATAAAGTAAAGATTTTGACCTCAAACAATCAACAAGATTACCCAACGGCTAAAAGAATTCAGAATGAATGCTCAAACCAATTGGGGATAATGCCAGAAATTGTTGAATATGATGGTGATTACAATAAAGTTTTTCAAGAGTATAAAGATTCGAAATATGTAATTGCTACAAGATTGCATGCTATTATACTAGCGTGGCTTTATAATGTGCCTGTAGTCCCTATTATATATGATGTAAAGATTAAAACACTACTAGACTCATATAAGTTTAATGGTTTAAGTTTTGATCTTCAGTCTATAGATGATATTTCTGTTGAACAAGTAGACCACGCATTAAAAAACTATCGATTTAAGAATCTTAACAATTTGTTTCGAGAAGCTAATAATCAATTTAAAGTTTTGGATAAATTATTAAAATAGAAAATTGGAAAGTTTATATTCTATTTTAATAATGTTTAATTATACCAATTAAGAGAGGTAGTTAAAATTAGTACAAAGGAAAGTAAATTATTAAAAGATACACTATTATATTTTATATCTAATCTTGGCTCAAAGCTTTTAATATTCATTCTGCTACCCTTATATACACATTATTTGACTCCTTCTGAATATGGAAAATGGGATCTTATTTCAACAACAGTTATCTTATTAATGCCTTTTTTAACTTTTGAGTTGGTGAGTGCAACATATAGATGGCTAATTGTAGAGGAATCATTCGATAAGAGAAAAAAAACTATAACTACAGGTGCGGTTACTATAATTCGAAACCTATTGGTTTTTAACCTCCTTTTCATTATAATAAATAGTCAAATTTCATTATCATATGGATGGGAAATTTTATTATTGATAAATGTAAGTATAATTAGTTCATTTATGCAACAGAGTGCGAGAGGATTAGGTTTCAATAAGATATTTGCTATTTCAGGGATCTTACAAACTTTAATTATATTGATATTAAATATAATATTTATATTTATTTTTGATTTGAGACTTGCAGCTCTTCTTTATTCATCTATATTAAGCTATGTAATAGTAACTATATATATATGGCTATCAATCAAAATTCATATTTTTATTGATATAAAACACTATTCAAGAAGCATGTTAAAATCCTTTTTACAATATTCTTTGCCATTGATACCAGGTGCTGTAAGTTGGTGGGTTATGAATGCATCAGACAGGTTTATAATTGCGTTTTTTCTTGGTACAGATGCTAATGGAATTTATGCTATATCAAATAAAATCCCATCTTTGCTTACTATGGTAAGTTCAGTTTTTTTTCTTGCTTGGAATGATAGTGCTATTCGTGAGTCTAATAATCAAGGTAAGAATGAGTATTACACAGAGGTTTTTAAGCATTATTTTAGATTAATGACTATTTTTGTTATTGGTATAATAGTCTTGATTAAGCCTATAATGGAAATTATGGTTTCTGACACTTTTTTTGTTGCTTGGAAATACTCAGGAATATTAATTATTGGGGCTCTATTTAATACATTTTCACAATTCTGGGGTGCAGGATACTATGGAAGTAAACAAACCAAAGTTCTTCTTTGGACATCGATCTTAGGGGCACTAATTAATATATTTTTGAATTTACTTCTAATAAATCATCTTGGTCTGTATGCTGCTAGTCTATCGACAGCAATTGCATTTTTATTTACGTGGTTAATGAGGGTTTTTAATAAGAGCAATAATTTTAAGATAAATATTTGCTTAAAGGATTTTTTAGTCCTTTCGTTTTTCTTAATAATAGCTCTAGGGCTTTTATATGTTTCAAACAGCATAATGATAGTAATTCAGTTCATATTTGTAATCTTTTTATTCACCTATTACAATAAAGCAATTCTAAGATTAATATACAAAAAAGCCATTGGAATGATTAGTTCTCGATGACTGTTATTATCTGAAGTGTGTTGTTATGTGGAATTATGGAATGTTAAAGTAGTTAGCCCTTGTTTTGTCTTCAATATTACAAGGGTTTCTTTTTTGTTTAATGCAATTGTTTATATATATTGAAATATTATAAAAATCACTAAATGAGAGGATCTTGACAATGTACAAAATCGCAGTAGCAGGAACAGGTTATGTTGGTTTAGTAGCAGGGGTATGTTTTGCTGAAGTAGGCCACCAAGTAACATGTGTTGATATCGATGAAAATAAAGTGAACTTAATGAAATCAGGTATTTCTCCAATTTATGAAACAGGTTTAGAAGAGTTAATGCAGAGAAATTATGCTATTAGAAGAATTAATTATACAACGGATTATCAATCTGCATATAAGGATGCTGATGCAATTTTTATCGGTGTTGGGACACCTGAGCAACCTGATGGTTCTGCAAATCTATCATACATTGCAACAGTTGCTAGGCAAATTGCTGAATCTATAGAAAAGGATTGTTTAGTAGTTGTAAAATCTACTGTTCCAGTTGGGACGAATGATAAAGTAGAACAGTTTATTCAGGACTTTTTAGTCAATGATGTAAAAGTAGAAGTAGCCTCAAATCCGGAATTTTTGGCTCAAGGTTCTGCGGTACATGATACGTTACATGCAGAAAGAATTATTATTGGTACAGAAAGCAAATGGGCAGAAGAGTTGCTTACGAAGATTTATGAGCCATTCCATTTACCAATTGTTTCAGTAAATAGAAGATCAGCTGAAATGATCAAGTACGCTTCAAATGACTTCCTAGCCCTTAAAATTTCCTATATGAATGATATTGCTAACCTTTGTGAATTGGTTGGAGCGGATATTCAGGATGTAGCTAAAGGAATGAGCTTTGATGAGCGGATTGGAAGTAAGTTTTTAAATGCTGGTATCGGTTTCGGTGGTTCATGTTTTCCCAAGGATACTAAAGCTCTTGAGTATATTGCTAGACAGAACGGTTATGAACTCAAAACGATTAAGGCTGCCATTGATGTGAATAAAGAACAGAAGATGATGTTATATAAAAAAGCTAGCAAAAGACTTATTACCTTTAATGGTCTTAAAGTAGCTGTACTTGGTTTAACGTTTAAACCTGGAACAGATGATTTAAGAGAAGCGGCATCTCTTGAAAATGTCCCTTTATTATTAGAACAAGGTGCAGATATTTATGCATATGATCCTGTAGGTGCGTTTAATTTTGCAAAAGTATATCCAGAAGGTAAAAATGGGAATGGTTCGATTACCTATGCTGCAAATGCTGAAGAAGCTTTGGAAGATGCGAATGTCTGCTTTATCTTTACGGAATGGGGAGAGGTAAAAGCGGTTACTCCTGAAACATATAAGAAATTAATGAGAACCCCATTAGTGTATGATGGTAGAAATATTTATCGAGTGGAAGATATGCAAGAGGCAGGGATCGAATATTATTCCATTGGTAGAAAGCCTATAACTAGAGAGTTGTTGAAGGAGTCGAAGAACCTTGAATTACAAAACTCTTGATCCTAGTAAAACCTACTTAATCACTGGTGCAGCAGGTTTTATTGGATACTATTTATCTAAGAAACTATTAGAACAAGGCTGCCGTGTGATCGGGATTGATAACGTCAATGATTACTATGATGTGAATCTTAAACATACCCGTTTGAATCAACTAGAACCTTATGAGAAGTTTACTTTTATTAAAGGTGACATATCAGACAAGGATATGGTAATGAAGACCTTTGAAGAGTACAAGCCTAATGTTGTAGTAAACTTAGCTGCTCAAGCAGGAGTAAGGTATTCAATAGAGAATCCGGATGTTTATATTCAAAGTAATATCATTGGTTTTTATAACATTCTTGAAGCATGTAGATATAATCCAGTTGATCACTTGGTGTATGCATCATCTAGTTCTGTTTATGGAGCCAATAAAAAAGTCCCATTTGAAGAAACAGATTTTGTTGATAATCCAGTATCATTGTATGCATCGACTAAGAAATCAAATGAATTAATGGCACATACTTATAGCCATCTTTATAAGATTCCAGCTACAGGGCTTCGATTCTTTACTGTTTACGGCCCAATGGGTCGACCAGATATGGCTTATTTTGGATTTGCGAATAAGTATTTTGCAGGTGATCCAATTAAGATATTTAATAATGGTGATTTTGAGAATGACCTTTACCGTGACTTTACTTATATAGATGACATCATTGAGGGAATTGAACGATTATTAAGTAATCCACCTGAAGGCGATGTGCAACATAAAGTCTTTAACATCGGAAACAATAGCCCGGAGAAATTGATGGTATTTATCGAAACGTTAGAAAAGGCCTTGAGTAGAGCGCTAGGCAAAGAGGTACAATTTGAAAAGGTTTTTGAACCAATTAAGCCAGGTGATGTACCAGCTACTTATGCTTCAACAGATCAATTGCAGAAAGCTGTGGGCTTTAAACCGGAGACTTCGATTGAAGAAGGACTCAATAAATTTGCCGATTGGTATGTGGGTTATTATAAGTTTAAGTAAGGTAATTTGGAGAGTATAATATGAGTTTTTGAGTATAATTAGTGAAGATCTAGTACGTATGTGCTTGAAGAATATCAAATTTAAAGTTGGTTGATAAGAATGAAGAAGAAAATAATGGTCGTATTTGGGACAAGGCCAGAAGCTATTAAGATGTGTCCATTAGTTAAAGAACTAAAAACACGGGATCAATTGGATACAGTTGTTTGTGTTACAGGTCAACATAGAGAAATGTTAGACCAAGTCTTGGATGCATTTAATGTTATCCCAGATTTTGATCTTTCCATCATGAAAGCAAAACAGACTCTATTCGATGTAACCATAAATATTTTAGAAAAAATGAAAACTGTATTAGAAGAAGTAAGGCCTGACGTAGTTTTAGTTCATGGTGATACTTCAACAACATTTGTAACGTCTTTAGCGTGTTTTTATCTACAAATTCCAGTTGGTCATGTGGAAGCTGGACTTAGGACATATAATATTTATTCTCCATATCCAGAGGAATTCAATCGGCAAGCTGTAGGAATTGTAGCTAAGTATAACTTTGCTCCAACAGATATGTCTAAAGAAAACCTACTTAAAGAGGGTAAAGATCCTGCTACTATACATGTAACTGGTAATACGGCAATAGATGCACTTAAAACAACTGTTAGGGATGATTATGCTCATGAGCAATTAGATTGGGCATCAGATAGCAGACTTATGATGATAACGGCTCATCGAAGAGAAAATCTTGGCGAACCAATGAGAAATATGTTTAAAGCCATTAAGAGGATTGTTGATGAACATCCGGATATTAAGGCAATTTATCCAATTCATATGAACCCGATAGTAAGGGAAGCTGCTAACGAAATACTAGGGAATAACGATAGGGTAAGAATCATTGAACCATTAGAAGTCTTGGATTTTCATAATTTCCTATCAAGATCATATTTAATATTGACTGATAGTGGTGGCATTCAAGAGGAGGCTCCGAGTTTAGGTAAACCAGTGTTGGTAATGCGTGATACAACTGAGCGTCCAGAGGGTATAGATGCTGGAACATTAAAGCTGGTTGGGACAGATGAAGAGAATATATATAAGACCTTTAAATTACTTCTTGAAGATAAAACTGAGTATGAAAAAATGAGTCAAGCAAGCAATCCATATGGTGATGGATTCGCAAGTAAGAGAATTGCTGATGTTTTAGAAGTTTAGGGGGCAAATAGGGAAATGTCTATATTAGTAACCGGAGGAGCAGGATATATTGGCTCTCATACAGTAAGATATTTTTTAGAACATAATGAAGAAGTTGTTGTTGTTGATAATTTACAAAGTGGTCATCGAACATCAATTGATATAGACAATTTCTATTCAATTGATCTTAGAAAAAAAGATGAGTTAGACAGAGTTTTTAAGACTCACAATATTGAAGCAGTTATTCACTTTGCAGCTAACTCTTTAGTTGGCGAAAGCATGGCTAATCCATATGAATACTACCATAACAATGTATATGGAATGATGTGTCTATTGGATGTTATGAGGCATAATAATGTCAGAAAAATAGTATTCTCATCAACTGCAGCTACCTATGGAGAACCTAAGAACATCCCTATTCTTGAAGAAGATAAAACAAATCCTACGAACACTTATGGTGAAACAAAACTAGCCATGGAGAAAATGATGAAGTGGTTTGATCAAGGTTATGATATTAAATATGTTTCTTTAAGATACTTTAATGCTGCTGGAGCTCATGAAAGTGGTAATATTGGGGAAGATCATGATCCAGAAACACATCTGATTCCTTTGATTTTACAAGTTCCACTTGGTCAAAGAGATAAAATTTATATGTTCGGCGATGATTACCCTACAGATGATGGTACATGTATTAGAGATTATATTCATGTAATGGACTTGGCTTCTGCTCACTATTTAGCATTAGAATACTTAAGAAAAGATAACCCAAGTGACATTTTTAATCTGGGTAACGGAAATGGTTACTCAGTCAAAGAAGTAATTGATGCAGCAAGAATGGTAACGAACCATCCGATTCCAGCAGAGGTAAAAGAAAGAAGAGCAGGTGATCCAGCTGCCTTGATCGCTTCTTCAGAGAAAGCAAGGAAGATATTAGGATGGAAACCGCAGTTTGACTCATTAGAAAAGATTATTACAGATGCATGGAACTGGCATAAGAGTCATCCTAATGGCTATTTAAGTAAATAAATATCGGTGAGGATAAACTTACCCGCTGGGCTCAATGGCTTGGCGGGCTTATTTGTGCTGCTTATTTTTTCCTAGAAATGCAATTCTTCGTAATCAGTTCCCCGTAAAATAATGATACTCGTCTCTATGTCTAAGTGAATTGGTTTCAATTTAATATATTGTTCAGCTAATACGCGAATGTCCATTACTATGGAGTATTTAGTTATCGGTTTGTCGTAAACAGCAAGCCTACCAAACCTTAGCAGGAGCTGTTGCCTTCCCATACCCGTTTGTGGTGGATACTTCTTTACATCCCTCGTATAAAGGAAATCAATATGCCATATTTCCTTCCCCTTCGTTGCAACAATATCTCCTACACATCCATGACTGTGCCGTTCTATATTATATCCCTGTGAAATTAAGTTTGGAGTTATATACCTAATCGCTCTTTCCTCAAATTCTCTAATATGATCTAAGTGTTGTGATCTATCCTCTTTTTTAACCACATCGATTTCAAAAGCAGATTCCCCAGTATAATCTTTTGTCAAATTAGTAAAATATTCAGGACTTACCTCTAATGCTTCTGATAAAGCGAAAATTTTATCATATGGAATATTTTTAATACCTCCCGTTTCATATCGCTGTATAGAAGATTTACTCATGCCCGTCTTCTCGGCTAGATCTTGATAGGTCATATTTAAAAAGAGACGTCTTTCCTTTAAACGTCTTCGTAGAATTTCCTGATCAGTCTTACTCATTTCATCTTTCTTCATAAAATTGCCCTCCAATTTCTTACTATACTCATATTATAATTCTCTCTAATAATTTATGCAACTTTTTGTTGAATGTTGCATATTTAGGATTGACGCAAATATCGTGTCGAAGTATAATGGAAATTGTTAGCAATACTATTTTTTTATTTATTTTAGTTTCCCAAATATGCAACAAAATAAATTGAATCGCAGAAAGGAAGGTAAGAATTGTGATAATAGGGAAAGGCAGAAAATTGGTATTCCTACTGTACAGAACATATGTTCCGATATAAAATATAATAGAGGAATACTTTCATAAAAGGCTTTATTACAACAGTTGGGAGGAAAACGAATGATTAAAGAAGATGTATTAGCAAGAGTGGAATGTCCTGTGTGTGGTCACAGGCTAATGGATAAAGGGGATAATGCTACTGGTCCCGTACAAACGAAGTGCACCAAATGTAAGCGGGTTTGGGAAGTTGAACTCGCGACAGATGAATTTAAACAGGTAGGCGGAAAACCTATAGCGAGACGAAAAGGAGAATCTGAATCACCATGAGTTACAAAGTAATTCTACCTTAAGGTCCGTATATATCAGTGATTGATAACTGATGTATGCGGACCTTTTTACTTTTTACCAAAAGTTCATATCACGATGATACCAAGCGAGGAATCGATGGCATTACCCAGGCTGGATCAAGAATAAACAATGATCATATTCCAGTAAGTGAATGCACATTGAATCTTAAATATTCGGTACCGAGTAATGGAGTCGTGATGTGAACTACCTTAAACCGGGCACAAATCAACCTACAAATAATGTGGGTGATTGTGCTCGGTTTTTTTTGTCTCTTTTTTCCCTACGGCTCCTTGCCGGACCATAGGAGGAAAAGAGAATGAATGAGTTTTTTATCAAAATCGGCAAGGAGCAGGTCAGTGTTAGCGGAGAGATTTACAAAGAGTATTACAAAATGAAAAGAAGAGAGCGGTACCTAGAAGAGGATATTAAAGTTGGACGGATTGCTGTTGATTCTGAAACAGAAACGGTAGATTTTGTCCCGAGCAAAGAGGATTCAATCAATCGTTTGATGGATCTAGGCGGTGATTTTAAGGATGACCAAATGATAGAAGATATTCTTTGCGATAAAGCCACTCTATTAATCTTGCAGGAAGCGATGGCTGAACTGAATGAAAAGGAACAAGAGCTCATACAGGCTCTTTACTATAAAGATCTAACAGTAAGAGAGGTAGCAAAGGTAGAAAACATCTCTCATGTAGCTGTTGTTAAACGACACAAAAAGGTGTTGGACAAGCTTAAAAAATATTTTTTGTAATTTTGGTTACCAAACCATCTTTCTCGTTGGCTAATAAGTGAAGGGCCATATCTAAAGAAAAGGAGGTGACCTGTGATGACAACACAAGTAAAGCAAAAGGGTGTCAATAAAGATATGCAGGAAGAGATGGTTGGCGTCCTTACAGCTATCAGCATTGTATCGAAAAGACTAGCCAATCGACTGAGCCAGCTTGATGAACAAAATGAAAAGAAAGGAGAAACAGCAAATGAGCAAAACAAAACTCGCTCTTGATGTAGTGACAGACTTACGAAATCTAGCAGGTAGCATTGAAACCTTGGTGTTTGCACTGGAAAACAATCAAACGGTATCAGCAACTTCCGTTGAGAAACAACAAACGAAAGAAAATGAGGAGTCAAAGAAATCTCCAAAACCTACGAAAGCTAAGCTGTCAACTTTGGAGGATGTGAGAGCGAAACTTGCAGCACTTTCTCAAGATGGAAAACAGGTACAAGTGAAAGAGCTGATTACGGGATTTGGAGCAAAAAAATTAAGTGATATTCCAGCTGAAAAGTATCCAGAGCTTTTAGAAGAAGCGGGGAAACTTTGATGAGGAATGCTGTGAATCATTCAGAAAGAGCTCATGCGAGTTTAAGTGCTTCTGGTGCGAGTCGCTGGTTAGCTTGTCCACCAAGCGTTCGGTTGTCAGAGCAGTACGAAGAAACAACAAGCGTCTTTGCCAAAGAGGGTACATTCATGCATGAGCTATCAGAACTTTATTTGTCTTATGAATTAAAACAGATGACAAAAGCACAGTTGAATAAAAAGCTGAAGCAAATGAAACAAAATGAATTTTATAACACAGAAATTGAACAAGCTGTAAAAACCTATGTAGATGTTGTTACTGAAAAGATGAACGAGGCTAGGGTATCTAGCAAGGATCCGCTCATCCTTATTGAGGAAAGGGTAGATTTTAGTCCCTATGTTCCAGACGGATTCGGAACCGGGGACGTAATACTGATTTATGGTGATAGATTAGAAGTTATTGATCTTAAGGGTGGGAAAGGTGTCAAGGTTTCAGCAGTTGAAAACCCACAAATGCGACTGTACGCTTTGGGTGCATTAAACAACTTTGGTGTACTCTATGATACTCAGAAAATACTGATGACCATTGTGCAGCCAAGGTTAGATAATATCTCCACTGATGAAATGCAGGTCGAAGAACTATTGGAATGGGCAGAGAATGAGGTCAAGCCCAAAGCGGAGTTAGCATTTAAAGGCGAAGGTGATTTCTTAGCAGGTGAGCATTGCCGCTTTTGTAAGGTGAAGGCGACCTGTAGAGCGAGAGCGGAGGAAAATTTGAAACTTGCCTGTATGGATTTTCAGAAACCTCCGTTACTGACAGATGATGAAGTAGTGGAAGTGTTAACTTCCATTGATCAGCTGCTGAGCTGGGCAAAAGATGTACAAGAATATGCATTTGCTATGGCGATGAATGAAAACAAGCAATGGCCAGGGATGAAACTGGTTGAGGGCAGAGGTAGCCGTAAATATAGTGATGAAAATGCAGTAGTTGAGGCACTTACTGCTGCAGGATATGACAGTGATGTGATTTATAAGAAATCACTCAATACGATTACTACTCTAGAAAAAGAGTTAGGTAAAAAAGCATTTCAAGAATTGCTTGGTTCTCTCATCACAAAAGCACCGGGAAAGGTAAAACTCGTGCCAGAAGAGGACAAGCGACAAGAAATAAAATCTTCACCAGAAGCGGATTTTCAATAATGAGGAGGAAATAAGATATGGTAAAAATCACAATTGGAACAAAGGAAAACCCAGTACGGTTCAGTTATGCGAATGTACATCAAGCAGTCAGCGTTAATGGAAGTGACCTTAAATATTCAGTAAGTATCATTATCCCAAAATCCGATAAGGCAACAATCAAGAAAGTAAAAGATGCGATTCAAAAAGCGACTCAAGAAAACAAGGATAAGTTTGGTGGTAAGGTTCCATCCAACTTAAAAACACCATTGCGTGACGGCGATGTGGATCGTGAAGATGATGAGGCTTATGCAGATTCTTATTTCATTAATGCCAACAGCAAAATTAAACCAGGAATTGTAGATGCGGATTTAAATCCAATCATGGACCAAAGTGAGTTTTATTCAGGCTGCTATGGACGAGTTAGTTTGACCTTTTATGGATTTAATGTAAACGGAAACCGTGGGATTGCTGCTGGACTTCAAAACATCATGAAAACAGATGATGGTGAACCACTTGGCGGCCGTAGTAGTGCTGAAGCAGACTTTGGTGATGACGGTGACGATGATGAAGATGACATCTTAGGTTGATGTCTATGAAACTCTTATCTATTGATATAGAAACTTACAGTAGTGTAGACCTAATTAAGTCTGGGGTCTATGCCTACTGTGAATCATCTGATTTTGAAATTCTTCTCATTGCTTATGCCTTTGATGACGAAGAGGTGCAGATTGTTGACTTAGCTTCTGGTGAGAAGATGCCAGCTGACATTTTAAAAGCTATGACAGATCCGAAAATTATAAAGACAGCATATAATGCCAACTTTGAAAGAACCTGCTTAGCCAAGTATTTTCATCAGCCGATGCCGCCAGATCAATGGCGGTGTTCATCGGTTCATGCTTTAATGCTTGGCTTGCCTGGTTATCTCGATGGGGTAGCGAAATGTCTTAGGTTGAAGGATCAGAAGATGAAGGAAGGAAAAGCCTTGATACGTTACTTTTCTGTGCCCTGTAAGGCGACCAAAGTGAATGGTGGAAGAACCCGTAATTTACCTGAACACGACCCTGATAAGTGGGCTACCTTTATAGATTACTGTAAACAGGATGTTGAAGTGGAACGGCAAATCCGGAAAAAGCTAGAATCATTCCCAATTCCCAAAGTCGAACAGAAGCTTTGGGAGTTGGACCAGAAAATAAATGATGAAGGTGTTTTTATTGATTCAATTCTTGTCGAGAATGCTCTTCGAGCAGATAAGGCATTTCAGGATAAGCTCTTTGAAGAAGCTGTGCGTTTAACAGGACTCGAGAACCCGAATAGTCCAGCGCAGCTGAAAGGTTGGTTGTTAAAGCAAGGGTTAGAAGTCAATAGCCTTGCAAAGAAAAATGTGGAAGCACTAATGAGTGAAGTGGAAAATCAGGAAGTAAAGCGGCTGTTGGAATTAAGACAAGCCATGTCCAAAACATCTGTGAAAAAGTATGAAGCAATGGAGCGGTCAATCTGTACTGACCAAAGAATTAGAGGGTTGCTCCAATTTTACGGGGCGAATCGCACAGGTCGCTGGGCTGGTAGACTCGTTCAAATTCATAATCTACCAAGAAACAGTTTAAAAGATTTACAGATTGCAAGAGACCTATTGAAATCTGGAAGCTATGATGCATTGGAGCTTCTTTTTGAGAGTGTGTCGGATGTATTATCGCAGTTAATTCGAACAGCATTTATTCCATCAAAGAGCCACCGTTTTGTTGTGGCTGACTTTTCAGCAATTGAAGCACGGGTGATTGCTTGGCTTGCTGGCGAGCGTTGGAGGATGGATGTATTCCAATCCCATGGGAAGATTTATGAAGCCTCTGCTGCGCAGATGTTTAAAGTACCCATTGAAACCATTGATAAAGGAAGCCCACTCCGACAGAAAGGTAAAATTGCTGAATTGGCTCTTGGCTACGGTGGATCCAAAGGGGCTTTGATGCAGATGGGGGCTTTAGAAATGGGCCTCTCCGAAGATGAACTTCCAGAGTTAGTTTCCGCTTGGCGAGAGGCGAATCCAAATATCGTGAAACTTTGGTGGGGCATAGAAGCAGCAGCCATCAAAGCGGTGAAAGAAAAAGTAGTGGTGAAAATGCAATATGGTCTCACCTTCCATTATATAAAGGGCATTTTATTTATCACGTTGCCATCGGGGCGTTCTCTTGCTTATGTAAGGCCCAGAATCGGGGTGGACGAGCGCTTTGGAAAAGAACAGCTTACGTATGAAGGAACGGAACAAGGATCCAAACAGTGGGGCAGGATTCCGACTTACGGTGGAAAATTGACGGAGAATATTATTCAAGCCATTGCTAGAGATTGTCTAGCTGTATCGATGCTTCGTTTAGATGAGGCGGGATACCGCATTAATTTCCATGTTCATGATGAAGTCATTCTTGATGTTCCTATTACCACTGGGTCAATGGAAGAAGTCGAAAACATAATGGGTCAATCGATTGATTGGGCACCTGGTCTTCCTCTTGGGGCGGATAGCTTTGAAACCTTCTATTACAAGAAAGATTGACATTCGATAGGAGCGATGGCGAGTGGCTGACATGGATACAGTGAAATTTTTAATGGACTTAAAACGATACAAAGACGTACTACCAAAACAAACGATGAAAACATTAAAAGGTCAGGCTCTTTCCGGTGATTTGGAAGGAGCCAAAAAAGGCCTAGGTACTGTGTTACGAAGGAGGGCTGGTAGATGTGAAAGAGCTCAGTGAAAGAAGAAGTTACAGCTTAAAACATAATGGAAACCTTACGATTGCAACCGGAAGAAATCGTAAAGAACTGAACTGGAAGAATCGAGAGATGCTTTGGTCTGAGGTGGTTCAGAAGCTAAGTAGTACAATTCGAACTCATGAAACGTATGAGGAATATAAGAAGCTTTCCAAATCAAAGCAAGACGAGATAAAAGATGTAGGTGGTTTTGTCGGCGGGACCTTAAAGGGTGGCAGAAGAAAACATGATGGTGTGGTTTGGCGACAAATTGTCTCCCTTGATGCTGACTTTGTGAAAGGGGATTTATGGACAGCTGTCGAGACCATGTTTGGCTACGGGTGCGCCATGTACTCTACTCATAAACACCAACCAAAGAATCCAAGATTGCGACTTGTCATTCCTTTATCCAGACCAGTTACCGCCGATGAATACGTACCGATTGCTAGAAGGATAGCTGCTGACCTAGGCATTGATTTTTTCGATGATACCACCTATCAAGTGCACCGGCTGATGTATTGGCCATCGACATCATCTGATGGGGAATTTGTCTTTAAAGTACTAGACGAGCCATGGATTGATCCAGATGCTGTTTTGGCGAGATATCCAGATTGGAAAGATTCCTCTTACTGGCCCGAAAGCTCAAGAACTGTTCACGAGCGGAAGAAACTGGCTGATAAGCAAGGTGATCCCAAAACCAAAGAAGGTGTGGTTGGTGCTTTTTGCCGGACTTACACTGTCACCGATGTGATTGATAAATATTTAAGTGATATTTACGTTCCTTGCGAGGATCCAAACAGATATACGTATTCAGCTGGTTCCACAGCTGGTGGGTTAGTGATTTACGAAGATGGTGACTTTGCCTACTCTCATCATTCTACTGACCCTATTGGTGGAAGACTCTGTAACGCATTTGATTTAGTTCGTATGCATTTATTTGGTGGCCTGGATGAAACGATGAAAGAAGGAACACCAATCAATCGATTGCCTTCGTATAAAGCAATGGTGGAAGAAGCCTTAAAAGATAAGCAAGTCAAACTAACCCTTGGTAAAGAACAGTTAAGCCTTGCTGCTGATGATTTTGAAGATGAGGAAATGGAGTGGCTAACAGAACTAACGAGGGACCAGAAAGGAAATATCGTCTCCAGTGCACCGAATGTCATCCTTATTCTTGAAAATGATCCAGTTTTAAAAGACCGAATCGCTATGAACGATTTTGTACATCGGGTGGTTATAAAAGATGATTTGCCTTGGCGAAGTGCTGAAAGAGGAGAATATTGGTCAGACACTGATGATGCTAGTTTAAGAAATTACCTTTACTCCATCTATGGCATTAAAGGAGCGGGGGTTATTGCTGACGCTTGGAGTGAAGTGGCAGTGAAATATGCCTTTCATCCGATTAAAGATTATTTAAATGGTCTTGTTTGGGATGGTCAGGAGCGGATTGAAACCTTACTGGTAGATTATCTTGGTGCTGATAATAATGAATGTGTCAGAACATTTACTCGGAAAATTATGCTTGCAGCAGTTACAAGGATTTATAGACCGGGTGCCAAGTTTGACTACTGTGTTGTCCTTGTTGGCCCTCAAGGTGTGGGGAAGAGTTACATTATTAAGCTTATAGGTAAGGAATGGCACTCGGATTCCTTGATTACTGTGAAGGGCAAAGAAGCCTATGAACAGCTTCAGGGTGCATGGATTTTAGAAATGGCCGAGCTGACGGCAACGAAGAAGGCAGACACGGAAGCAGTAAAGCATTTTATTTCCAAATCCGAGGATACCTTTCGAGTTGCTTATGGCAGGCACAATGAAACGTTCAAGCGGCAGTGCGTTTTTTTCGGAACCACCAATGATTATGATTTTTTAAATGATCCAACAGGAAACCGTCGCTTTTTACCGATTACAGTAAACGGTGGCGGTAGGAAAAACATGTGGGAGGAATTAACGGAAGAGGAAGTCGATCAGATTTGGGCGGAGGCAAAGGTACTGTTTGAAAAGGGAGAGACCTTAGCTTTAAGTAAAGAAATTGAAGAAAAGGCCTATGAACTTCAGGCTGCTCATACTCAGGAAAATCCGATCGCAGAAAGCATTCGAACTTATCTAGAAACAATGGTGCCAACGAACTGGTATGAACTAGACATTGGTTCAAGAAGAGCTTATTTGCATATGGACCAGCAGGGTGATGTATCAAGTAAAAAAATGAAGCTAACTAAGGTGTGTGCTCAGATGGTTTGGGAAGAACTTTTCCAAAAGGATGTATCCATCATGACCAGATATGATGCCAAAGAAATAAATATGATCATCCAACATACACCTGGCTGGAAACGAGTGAGCTCGATTCGTTTTGACAATAGTTATGGGACACAACGGGGATTTAGAAGAGAAGAATTGTAAACACGTAAACTTTGAAATCAATTTATTGTTAACAACCAACTCCTTATATCCTCTATCTATATACTTTGTAAACATGATAAACAACTATATCTATATTAGAAGAAATAGAGAATAACATATATAACCTATACACCCTAATAGCCATATATGTATAGATTAACAATTTTTATGTTTACTTGTTTACGAGAAGGTTGAAAGCCTTATGAATACTGAGTTTTAACTGTAAACATTTATTTTAGGGGTGACCGATAGATGAATGAAGTGAGTGTCGAGAAAAGGCTAAAAAAGAAAGTAAACGAAAATGGTGGGTTAGCATTAAAACTTGTGTCGCCCGGTTTTGCTGGGGTGCCAGACCGGTTGGTGCTCTTTCATGGTTCAAGGATTGCTTTTGTGGAATTAAAGGCACCGGCTAAGAGGCTACGAGCCTTACAGCAAAAAAGGAAGAAACAGCTGGAAGCATTAGGATTTAAAGTTTATAAGATTGATAGCTACGAGGCGGTCGATCGAATGCTGGAGGAGATGAGCCCTTGAAATATAAACCGTATCATTACCAGGCTTATGCCACCCAATGGATTATTGATAAAAAGAAATCAGCTCTTTTCCTCGAAATGGGAATGGGGAAATCAATAGCAACCCTGACAGCGATTTTGGAACTGATGTATGACTACTTCGATGTGGCGAAAGTTCTCGTTATTGCACCGCTTCGAGTTGCTAGTACGACTTGGGAGGAAGAAGTGGAAAAGTGGGATCATTTGAAAGGGCTCCGAATTTCCAAAGTGCTCGGCAATGAAAAGCAAAGGGTTGCTGCTTTATATAGAAAAGCTGACATCTACATCATCAATCGTGAAAACGTAACATGGCTTGTAGAACGATTTGATTCGGACTGGCCATTTGACATGGTAGTAATTGATGAGTTGTCCAGCTTTAAATCCTCGAAGGCCCAGCGGTTCAAAGCCTTAAAAAAGGTGAGGCCCTTTATCAAAAGAATGGTCGGTTTAACTGGAACACCTGCACCAAACAGTTTGATTGATTTGTGGCCACAGATTTACTTGCTAGACGGCGGAGAACGACTGGGTAAAACAGTCACAGGATATCGTGAGAAATATTTCTTACCGGATAAACGAAATCAAATGATTGTCTATACTTGGAAATTAAAAGAGGGAGCGGAAGACGCAATACATGAAAGGCTTTCTGATATTTGTGTGAGTATGAAGGCCAAGGATTACCTCGAGCTGCCAGACCGAATCAACAATGTGATTTCGGTGGAACTTCCTATGAAAGCGAAGGAGCAGTATGACCGATTAGAAAAAGAACTCATTTTATCAATCGAAGAAGCGGATGTCTTGGCTGGTTCCGCTGCCGTCCTTGCTAATAAATTATTACAAATGGCAAATGGCGCTGTTTACGATGAAGACGGAGAAGTGAAACCAATTCATGATGAAAAATTAAAAGCATTGGATGAATTGATTGAAACAGCTAACGGAAATCCGGTTCTTGTGTTTTATGGTTATCAGCATGATAAGGACAGGATTTTAAAGCATTTAAAGAAACTAAAGCCGAGGATCCTTCAAACAGATCAAGATATCAAGGATTGGAATCAAGGGAAGGTTCAAGTTTTGTTAGCCCACCCAGCATCTGCTGGTCATGGGCTTAACCTTCAAACGGGTGGAAATATCATTATCTGGTTTGGACTCACTTGGAGTCTTGAACTTTACCAACAAGCAAATGCAAGATTATGGCGACAAGGTCAAAAACAATCGGTCGTGATTCACCACATCATTGCCAAAGACACCATTGATGAACGAGTGATGAAAGCACTGGAAGATAAAGACGTAAGCCAAGCGGCATTAATGGAAGCGGTCAAAGCAAGAATGAATCAATATAAAGAGGGTTTACCCCATGGATAGAATGACAGGAGGAATCGACGGTGGATGCAAAAGAATATTTATCCCAGGCTTTTCAGCTTGATCAAAGAATAAACAGTAAACTTGAACAAGTTGCGATGTTACGAGACCTTGCTTTAAAAACAACATCCGTCCTTCAGGATGATAAGGTTCAAAGTACGAAACAGCAATCACCGATGGAAACTGCTCTCGTTAAGTTAATGAGCCTAGAGGAAGAAATCAATGGCGACATTGATCAATTAATTGATTTAAAACGTGAGTTGGCTACCTTCGTTTCTGAAATCGAGAATCCCTCCCATCGTTTACTCCTTGAGCTACGTTATCTTGGTGGGAGTACCTGGGAAGAAGTCGCTGCCATCATGGGTTATGATGTGCGATGGGTTTATCGGTTGCATCGGAAGGCATTGAAAGAAGCAACGGAACGATTAGAAAGTAGCCCGGTGGAATGCATATGAAAAAGAAGATTATTCACAACACCCTTGAAGGATCAAGTTCCTTTAAGGGTTTTTTGTTTGGATTTTGAAACACGCCATGAAAAGCCATTATAAGCCACCCTCTTCCTGTGATAGAGTATAAGCTATAGAAATAGAATGATACAGCCCTTGAAGGACTTACCTTCGGGGCTTTGTTAATAGTATTAAACGGAGTTGAGAGCAATGCCAATGAAACCAAAGAAGCCATGCAAACACAACGGTTGTCCTTTGTTAGCGGACGACAAGTACTGTGAGTTTCATGCAAAGCTTCATGTAGATGATAGAGCAAACGCAACCGTGCGTGGTTATGATAACCGATGGAGGAAGGCGAGCAAGCGTTTCTTAAGCGCCCACCCTCTTTGTAAACACTGTGAGCAGAAAGGGAAGCTGACTCAAGCAACGGTTGTTGACCACATCAAACCACACCGTGGAGACCAGAGACTGTTCTGGGATGAAAGCAATTGGCAGTCTTTGTGTAAGAGATGTCATGATCGTAAGACAAGAACAGAAGATCAGTATCCAATCTACACTTTTTAATGGACGGGTAGGGGAGGTCAAATCTCTACAACCTTTTATATGGCGACCGCGCGCCCCCTTTACGTGAATTTTCGCGGAATTAAACAAGGGGGGTTACTTTTGAGGGCTTGAATATGTGGCCAATCTTAATAGTGGTAAGGGTTTAGGAATCTTTAGATTTTGCGAAAAGGTTCGATAGAGGAAATGATAAAAGTGGTGTTCAGCCCTTGATAGGACTGGGTTTTAACAGTTTTAACCAAAAAACAAAAAAGCAGATGAAACGCATGTTTTAGCTTGTTAAACGGCTGATTAATGCGTTTTTTTATTGCCCTTTTAAATACTGTTTACGCAGAAAGGAGTAGAAGTAATGACCGAAGCCGAGAGGCAACAAATCTATAACTTGCGGCTTAAAGGAGTTGGATATAAAGCGATCGCTGCGGTATTGGGGAAATCCCGTGATACTGTACGTATCTTTTGTAAACAAAATGGTCTAGATGGGGATGCAAAAGTTGTAGCTTTAAATGTGAAAGAACAAATGAAGAACCATGTACTCTGTTCCTCCTGCGGTAAACTCCTTAAGCAAAAGGGACGAGGGAGGATTCGTAAGTTTTGTTCTGATGAATGTCGCAGAAATTGGTGGAATGAAAATCCCCAGGCACGAAAGAAAAGGGAAACTGCCGTTTATAACTATACGTGTCCACAATGCGGGGAAAGTTTTAGTTGTTATGGGAACAAGAAGCGGAAGTTCTGTAGCCATGATTGCTATATCAAATTTAGATTTTGGAGTGAAGAAGATGGAAATTAAAAAGCTGCCGATTGATGATTTAATTCCTGCTAGTTATAACCCAAGAAAAAAGCTTAAGCCGGGAGACAGTGAATTTGAAAAGATTAAAAATAGTATTGAGCAATTTGGTTATGTAGAACCTGTCATTGTTAACCAGGATATGACGGTGATCGGTGGGCACCAAAGAATCACAGTTTTAAAGACGTTAGGTTTTACGGAAATCGATTGTGTGGTCACCGATATTGATAAGACAAAAGAAAAAGCGCTGAATATTGCTTTAAATAAAATCAGCGGTGAATGGAACAAAGAATTGTTAGCAGACCTTATTCAAGATTTGCAGTCCTTGGATTACGACGTTTCATTCACAGGTTTTGACCCACCAGAAATCGACCAGCTTTTTAATGAGGTACATGATAAAGATATTACGGAAGACGATTTTGATGTTGAAAAGGAATTAGCTGAACCAGCTATTACCCAAAAAGGTGACGTGTGGTTACTTGGTAGGCATCGTTTAGTTTGTGGGGACAGTACAGATGCAGAGGTTTATCAAGTTCTCATGAATGGCCAGAAAGCAAATCTTGTTGTAACGGACCCGCCGTACAACGTCAATTACTCTTCACAAGCAGGCAGTATCCAGAACGATAACATGAAAGATGATGAGTTTTATAATTTCCTACTCAAAGCCTATAAGAATATGGCTACCAGTATGGAAAAGGATGCATCCATCTATGTGTTCCATGCGGATACAGAAGGTTACAACTTTAGAAAGGCTTTCAAAGATGCAGGCTTTTACTTATCGGGTGTTTGCATCTGGGCCAAGCAAAGCCTGGTTCTTGGAAGAAGTCCATACCAATGGAAACATGAACCGATTTTATTTGGCTGGTTAAAGGATGGTAAGCATAACTGGTATGCTGATCGAAAGCAGAGCACCATTTGGAATTTTGATAGACCATCGAAGAATGTTCTTCATCCAACGATGAAGCCGGTTAACTTGTGTGCCTACCCGATTCAAAACAGTAGCATGAGCAATTGCATCGTCCTGGATCCTTTTGGCGGGAGTGGTTCTACTCTCATGGCTTGTGAACAAACCAACCGAATCTGCTATACGATTGAACTGGATGAAAAGTATGCAGATGCAATTGTCAAAAGGTATATCGAGCATGCGGGAACGGATGCGAATGTTTATCTGGAAAGAGACGGAGAGAAGCTATCGTATTCAGATGTTCCTAAACCTGTATTAGATGAAATATTATAGATGAACAAAGTTGCTATACCTCAAGGTGTATGGCAATATGCTACTACCTTGAAGAGATTGGAGGCAGAGTGATGGAAGAAAACCATAAACCATCAGTCAAACTTATTGGCGAAGATGGTAATATCTTTTCTATCCTTGGACGAGTCAGCAGAGCATTAAAAGAAGATGGGAAAGAAGAACAAGTCAAAGAAGTAAGTGAGCGAGTGATGGCGTCCAGTTCCTATGGTGAAGCCCTCCAAATCATCATGGAATACGTTGAGGTGGAGTGATGAGGAATGAAAGCATTGTTTGGAAGAAAAGTTAGTAATCTAGCGGAGCTGAAGGAAATAACGGAAGAAGCTATGAAGCGAGGGCAGCGAGGGCAAAGCTACATCGTAACAAAAGAAATAGAGTTAGAAGACAGCGATTTTCACAACTTTGCTAATGACTTCTTTAATGACCAGCCTTGGGTCAATGAGGAAGACGGTGGAGTGAATGAGAACCGAGAGGCCCGCTGCATTAGAGTGATCAATAAAGATACAGGTGAAAAAGTTTTAGTGAACTGCGAAGGCTATAGTTATCCAAGATATACAGCAATTGAAAATGACTAGAGTGGGGCCTTAACGGGCCTTTTTCTATTGGTCTATAAATATACGCATTTTGATCAGGAATGACTTGCTATTACTTGTGTTTAGAGTGATATATGTACTACACCAAAACACAGGAGGTAGTGAAAATGGATCGAAAAGAAATGGTCAAAAAACTAGGACAATTTTTAGGAGTGAAACCCAAGTATCTAAACGTTCCAACCTTTGCCTACGAAATTATAACCGAGGATGAAACCTACACTATAGATAGGCAGGGCACGATTACAAACTCAGCCGGAGAAGTGAAAACCTTTGAAGAGATAACTAATCCGCCAGAGCTTGAAGAAGAAACAGGTGAGGAACAGCCAGTGGTTCTTGATTTGGATGGGATTGAGGTAACGCTCCCGCTTGAGGGCCACACCGGAAACACATTAAGAAATCTAGTAAACATGCTTTATAGCAAACAGCACCTAATCTTGAAAGCATTTGAAACAACCCAGCAGCTGATGGATGAAACCTTCCCAGAGGATTTGAGTGAAAAAGAAATGAGTACATTTGAGGAGTTTAAGAAGGCACTTGATGAACTTGGAGTTGAGAGGGTCCCAGGCGTAGCTTTTGATTTTGAAAAAGAAACATTCACTATCAAACTAGCAGCGCAAAACTTGGATTCAGAGAAAATTGCAGCCTTTCAAGACCTCACCGCATTCATCAACAAAAATGCCAAGAAGCAAAAACGAGCGACTTTCAAACGAGCTCAGGATGACAATCCGAAATATGCCTTTAGGACTTGGCTGATAAGACTCGGAATGAATGGCCCCGAGTACAAAACAACTAGAAAGGTGCTACTACAAAACCTTGAAGGAAGCGGAGCCTTTAGAAAGGTGAGTGAACCGAATGAATGAGCAAATCTACCAAGCAATGATTCAGGGACTTAAGGCAACCATCATTGAAAAAGAGGTCGTCCTTGGCGAAGCGGATGCTAAAGAAGGAGTCCTTACCATTCTCGACTTGCTAGAGGATCTGGACCAGTTTTGGAACAGTGAAGAGGATTTGGATCCAAACGCTAGGGCTCTTGAAATATTCATTCAGGAAACTAGAAAGAAGTACAGTTCTGAGGTGAAGCAAGATGGATAAATTTTTCTCACAAACACATTGTGATCGCTGTGGCGGCAGCTTAAAAAGTGGACGGATTATGTCCATGTACAATACCGATTGCATTTGCTTAAACTGCAAAGATAAGGAATCCAGGCGGACTGATTATGGTAAGGCGGTCGAAGCCGAACATAATGAGATTAAGAAGGGCAACTACAATTATAAGGGCATTAAAGGCGAGAATTAACTTGATAATCCCTGTGTTTAGAGTGATGTATAGACATACAAAAACACAGGGAGGTTGTTTGAATGACCAGAGATATGGTTCAGATGTTGCAAGGGAACGTTGATGCAGTGAAAGGGATGGAACTTTTACTTCAGCAAAAGCGGGATTTAAAAGCAGCGGGATATCAAGAAAATGAAATGTATCTTTTGCCGGGAATGCTAGTCCTACAACTTGAAGATGGAGAAGTACGCTGGATGGCTTTTGAAGGAGAATTCAAGGTGGAAGTATGGAAGAAATAAGGGGATGTATCAATCGGAGTCTATCAGGAGGTAGGCTCTTTTCTTATGACAAATTTGAAAGGAGGTGGCGCCTGTGGCTCAACGTGGAAGGAAACCAAAGCCTACTGCACTGAAAGCATTAGAAGGCAACCCAGGGAAGCGTGACCTGAATCAGAAAGAACCGAAACCTGAAAAGAAAGCACCAAGATGCCCATCTTGGCTGGAACCAGAAGCCAAGAAAGAGTGGCGAAGAATGGTCAAACAACTAGAGCAATTAGGGATCCTGACTGAAGTGGATATGGCTGCCTTTGCGGGATATTGTCAAGCTTATGCAAGGTGGAAAGAGGCAGAAGAGTTTATCACCAAGCATGGAACCATTGTCAAAACCCCTTCAGGATATTGGCAACAGGTGCCGCAGGTTTCCATTGCCCAGAGCTATTTAAAAATCATGAATAGGTTCTGTGAGCAGTTTGGATTAACTCCTTCATCACGTACTAGAATTGTGGCGGATAAACCAAGCGATGCAGAAGACCCAATGGAATTTATGCTCTTTCAAGGTGGTGGTAAGGGTGTATGACGAGGAAAAGGCAAAGCATGCCGTTAACTTTATCAACTGCTTAAAACATACGAAAGGTCAGTGGCGTGGGGTTCCTTTTGACCTTCTACCTTGGCAGGACAAAATTATCAGGGACGTATTTGGTACGGTCAAAGAAAATGGCTATCGGCAATATAATACAGCTTATATTGAGATTCCAAAGAAAAATGGAAAGAGTGAAATTGCCGCTGCCGTAGCTTTATTGATGACTTGTGCTGACAATGAGTGGGGAGCAGAAGTTTATGGTTGTGCTTCTGACAGGCAACAGGCCTCGATTGTTTTTGACGTTGCAGTAGAAATGGTGGACCAGTCGCCAGCTCTTAGGAAAAGATTCAAGCCTGTTATGTCAATGAAACGGCTAGTTTATAAACCTACCAATAGTTTTTATCAGGTTTTATCGGCAGAAGCCTATACCAAACATGGTCTTAATGTTCACTCGGTTGTCTTTGATGAATTACATGCTCAGCCAAACCGAGAGTTGTTTGATGTTATGACAAAAGGTTCTGGGGATGCTCGACTTCAGCCGTTGTTCTTTTTAATCACTACTGCAGGTACTGATCGAAATTCTATTTGTTATGAAGTCCATCAAAAAGCGGTAGACATCATTGAGGGAAGAAAGATTGATCCTACTTTTTATCCAGTTATTTACGGTATCAAAGACAACGATGATTGGACTAATGAAAAGAACTGGTATAAGGCCAATCCATCATTGGACCATACCATTGATATAGAGAAAGTAAGAAATGCGTTTATTAGTGCAAAGGAAAATCCAGCGGAAGAAAACATATTCAGACAGCTGAGACTGAATCAATGGGTGAAACAATCGACCCGTTGGATGCAAATGGAGAAATGGGATGCTTGTGATGATCCTGTTGATTTCGACAGCCTTCTTGGAAGAGAGTGTTTTGCTGGGCTGGATCTTTCGAGCACAACCGATATTACCGCATTTGTATTGGTTTTTCCACCAAGGACAGATGATGAGAAATTCATTGTCCTTCCTTACTTCTGGATACCAGATGAAAACTTGAAAGTAAGGGTAAGGCGTGACCATGTCCCTTATGACATTTGGGAACAGCAAGGATATATCAAAACGACAGAAGGAAATGTTGTTCATTACGGATTCATTGAGGCTTTCATTGAAGAACTAGGAATGAAGTACAACATTAAAGAAATTGCCTTTGATAGATGGGGCGCTGTGCAGATGGTTCAGAATCTTGAAGGCATGGGCTTTACTGTTGTTCCGTTTGGACAAGGGTATAAAGATATGTCACCAGCATCAAAAGAATTGATGAAGATAACCCTTGAGAAAAGAATCGTTCACGGTGGAAATCCAGTTTTAAGATGGATGATGGATAACATCTTTGTCAAAACCGACCCCGCAGGAAACATAAAGCCTGATAAAGAGAAAAGTACAGAACGTATTGATGGTGCTGTTGCATTGATTATGGCACTGGATCGGGCAATTCGGAATGAAAATAGAGAAAGTGTTTATGATGGTCGAGGGATATTAATCTTATAAAATGCTACCATTCGAGGAGGTTTGTGAATGAAAATACCACTTATATCAAGGCTTTTTCAATCAAGAGATGGTCCAAAAAACACTTTTCTAGGGAGTACTTACAGCTTCTTCTTTGGTGGTACAACAAGTGGGAAAACAGTCAATGAAAGAACAGCGATGCAGACCACTGCGGTTTATGCTTGTGTGAGGATTCTAGCAGAAACCATCGCTAGTCTCCCACTTCATCTATACAGATACACTGACAATGGGAAGGAAAAAGCAGTAGAGAACAGTTTATATTACAAGCTCCATGACGAGCCGAATGCCGAGATGACTTCGTTCGTGTTTAGAGAAACACTGATGAGTCATCTTTTATTATGGGGAAATGCCTATGCACAGATCATTCGAGATGGCAGGGGCAATGTACTTTCCCTTTATCCTTTACTTCCAGACAGGATGGTAGTGGACAGAACTTCTACCGGGGAACTTTTCTATGAATATCGGAAAGACACGGGTTCGGTCATCCTTCGAAGGGAAGAAGTGCTTCATATTCCTGGCCTTGGGTTTGACGGGCTTGTTGGATATTCACCGATTGCTATGGCTAAAAATGCGATTGGAATGGCCCTAGCAACAGAAGAGTATGGAGCAAAGTTCTTCGCAAATGGAGCAAACCCCGGTGGTGTTTTGGAGCATCCGGGAGTTGTTAAGGATCCTTCAAAAATCCGAGAAAGCTGGAATGCGGTTTACCAAGGAAGTAGCAATGCACATCGGATTGCAGTTCTTGAGGAAGGGATGAAATTTCAAAGCATCGGCATTCCACCAGAACAAGCACAATTCCTTGAAACGAGAAAATTTCAGACGGAAGAGATTTGTAGAATCTTTCGAGTACCACCTCACCTTGTAGCCAATTTGGATAAAGCGACTTTCAGTAATATTGAACACCAGTCTATTAGTTTCATAGATAACACGATCATGCCTTGGGTGACGAGAATCGAACAGTCCATGAAAAAGGCGTTACTAAGTGAAACGGATAAGAAAGAGTACTTTATCAAATTTAATCTAAATGGAAGGCTCCGAGGAGATGCGGGGTCAAGGGCTCAATTCTATCAAATCATGCGACAAAACGGAGTGATGTCGGCGAATGACATCCGAGAACTAGAAGAGATGAACTTAATCCCTGAAGAGCAGGGTGGATCGAAATATTTAGTGAACGGGAATTTTGTTGATATGTCAAAAGCCGGAGCATGGACAGAAAAATATGAGGAGGGATAAGCCATGAAGAAGTTTTGGAATTGGGTCAAGAATGAAGACGGCAGGACACTCCACCTGGATGGCGTCATTGCTGAAGAATCATGGTTTGGCGATGAAGTAACACCGAAACAGTTTAAATCAGAGCTAAACAATGATGGTGGGAATATCACCGTCTGGATTAACTCACCAGGTGGCGACGTTTTTGCAGCAAGTCAAATTTACAACATGCTCATGGATTACAAAGGGGATGTGACCGTGAAGATTGACGGAATTGCCGCTAGTGCTGCCTCTGTTATTGCAATGGCAGGTGGCGAAGTCCACATGTCTCCAGTTTCGATGATGATGATTCATAATCCGATGACCATCGCATTTGGAGATACAGCTGAAATGAAAAAAGCAATCCAGATGCTGAGTGAGGTAAAAGAGAGCATTATCAATGCTTACGAACTGAAGACAGGTCTTTCAAGGACCAAGCTCTCGCACATGATGGATGATGAAAGTTGGTTTAATTCCAAAAAGGCGGTGGAGCTTGGTTTTGCAGATGCGATTATGTTCCAAGAAGAAAGTAATCAAGACTCATCGGATGAAGGGGTTATTTATAACAAGATGGCGGTTGTGAATTCGTTTTTACACAAACTGCCACAGAAGAAAACAGGAACTGATATCACCGTATTAGACAAGAGGCTAGACCTCTTAAAATTTTAAGGAGGAGATTTGGATGAGTAAAGTATTAGAACTGCGTGAAAAGCGAGCAAAAGCATGGGAACAAACAAAGGCATTTCTTGATTCAAAACGTGGAGAAGATGGGATCCTTTCTGCCGAGGCTACTTCTACCTATGAAAAGATGGAGGCAGAAGTTGTCAATCTCGGGAAGGAAATTGACCGATTGGAAAGACAGCAAGCAATTGATTTAGAACTTTCCAAACCGATTAATCAGCCGATTACTTCAAAGCCAACGGGTGTTGAAGGGCAGAAAACAGGCCGAGCAACCAATGAATACAAGGAAGCGTTCTGGAAATCGATGAGAAATAAAAGTAATTATGAAGTACAGAATGCCTTAAAGATTGGAACCGACTCTGAGGGTGGTTATCTTGCTCCAGATGAGTTTGAAAGAACTCTCATTGAATCGTTGGAAGAGGAAAATATCTTCCGGTCATTAGCCAAGGTCATTACGACTTCCTCAGGAGATCGTAAAATCCCGGTGGTTGCTTCAAAAGGAACCGCTTCATGGGTAGATGAAGAAGGATTGATTCCTGAATCAGATGATAGCTTTGGACAAGTTTCAATTGGAGCTTATAAATTAGCCACCATGATTAAGGTGTCCGAGGAACTTTTAAATGATAGTGTGTTTAATCTTGAAGCTTATATTGCAAAAGAATTTGCGAGACGGATTGGTGCCAAAGAAGAAGAAGCTTTCTTTGTTGGAGATGGCACCGGAAAACCGACTGGCATTTTTAATGCCACTGGTGGAGCAGAACTTGGCGTGACTGGAACTTCAGCAACCGCTGTTTCAGTGGATGAGATTATGGACCTATTCTATTCCTTAAAATCACCTTATCGCAAAAAGGCCATTTTTGTTATGAATGATGCGACTGTTAAATTGATGCGAAAGTTGAAAGATGGGAATGGCCAGTACCTATGGCAGCCTTCGATCCAAGCGGGGCAACCTGATACAATCCTGAATCGTCCAGTTAAAACCTCTGCCTATGTACCAACGGTTGAAGCTGGGGCTAAGACGATTGCTTTTGGTGATTTCGGATACTATTGGGTTGCTGATCGCCAGGGCCGTTCTTTCCAGCGATTAAATGAACTGTATGCGGCAACAGGCCAAGTTGGTTTTAAGGCAACACAACGAGTGGATGGAAAGTTAATTCTTCCTGAAGCAATCAAAGTGCTTCAACAGAAAGCGTAGGTGATAGTGGATGAGTAATGTTAAGAACTATACCGAACAAGGCGGGGAAAAGACAATCATTGGCGGTTCACTAGATATTGTTGAGGGCGGTAAGTTGTTATTTAATGGCGCAGAGGCAAAGCCTGCCGTTAGCCAAGCGGATAGTACAGCCGCAGATGTTGCCAGCCTGGTTACCGATTTTAACGCTCTGTTAGCAAAACTGAAAACAGCTGGTCTGATGAATGCTGAATAATAAAGGGAGGAAGCAGTGATGAATGAGTTGTTATCAAAGGTAAAACAAAACCTTATTCTAAACCATGATGAGGACGATGTACTGCTTTCTGGATTCATCACTGCCGCTGTTTCCTATGCAGAAAGCTATCAAAAGAAACCCGAGGGCTTTTACAATGAAAATCCCATGCATCCAACTACTGAACAAGCTGTCATCATGCTATCGTCTCACTTTTATGAAAGTCGGGATGGTAGTACTGGTGGCTTTTTTGCTGACAATGTAGAAGCGAGTAAACAGGTCTGGAATGTGGTCAATATGCTGCTTCGTCTTAATAAGGACGTGATCATATGAGTTTGGGAAAAATGAATGTCACGATTGATATTTTTAAAGAAGAATCCAACAAAGATGCTGAGGGTTTTGTTACGAAAGATGAACAACTTTTAACTTCCATGAGGGCCTATAAAGAAAGTCGTCATGGGAGTGAAGCTTGGAAAAATCGGGCTAGTTTCTCTGAGGCTAGCTCCCTTTTTCGTTTTAGAAAACCTAGGGGATTCGAGCTAACCACAGGTTTATTCATTGGCTGTAAGGATGAAATATACAACATTTTGAGTGTTGAGGATATTAAAGAGCGAGGCATGTATGTAGTAGTGTTAGCTGAAAAAATAACAGGATCAAAGGGGTGAGGTTATGGCAAGAGCAGCAGTAAAAATGCCGGATGACTTTCTAGAAAGAATCGCTAAATTAAACAGTCACTTTGATGACATTGTTCCGAGAGTATTAGAAAAGGGAGCGGAACCAGTTATTCAGAAAGCAAAAAGTAATCTAGCTGCCAGAATTGGGCAGGGAACAAAAGAACCTTCTCAATCTTCTGGTGAATTATTAGCATCACTTGAAACGACAAAGGCTGTCCAAGATGCAAAAGGTGACTGGAACTTGAGGGTAGGCGTTCCTACAACTAAGGACAGTAAAGGGGTTTCAAATGCTTTGAAGGCAGCTGTATTGGAGTATGGGAAATCTGGCCAACCTCCTAGACCTTGGTTAAAACCTACAAAGTCCGCTACCAGAAAAGCCTGTGCGGATGCGATGGAGAGAGCATTGGATAAGGAGATTGAAAAACTATGAGTCTATTAAAGGACTTGCATAGCCTACTTGAACCTATCGGCATTCCCATTGAAACAGGTATATTCTCAGGGAAACCACCTAATGAATATATCGTCATTACACCGATGTCAGATAGGTTGGACTTCTTTGCTGATAATCAAGCCCATTCTGTTATAGAGGAAGCACGGCTATCGCTATTTACGAAAAAGAATTACCAGCCAATTAAAAATCAGCTTACAAAGATCCTGCTAAAAGCGGATATAACCATTACGGACCGGCAATATATCGGGTTTGAGGATGATACGAAATACCATCATTACGCCATTGATGTTATGAAAGAATATGAAATGGAGGAAAGTTAAATGGCAACCATCGGATTGGACCGTTTATTCTATGCCAAAATTAATGAAGATGAAAATGGCATAGAAACATATGAAAGTCCCAAAATACTAGCAAAAGCCATGACCGCAGAACTCAGTGTTGAGCTCATTGAAGCCATCCTTTATGCGGATGATGGAGCATCAGAAATTGTAAAGGAATTTAACAGTGGAACATTAACCCTTGGAATTGATGATATCGGCTCCATTGCAGCACAAGATTTAACGGGAAGTAAAATTGATAGCAACAATGTAGTAGTTTCAAGAAGTGAAGATGGTGGGAACCCTGTGGCAGTTGGGTTTCGTGCCAAGAAAGCAAATGGAAAGTATCGATACTTTTGGCTTTATCGGGTTATTTTTAGTATTCCTACAACGAACCTTACGACAAAAGGTGAATCGATTACGTTTAGCAGTCCCACCATAGAAGGAACGGTGTTTAGGCGAAATAAGCTAGATGGTGAGAATAAACATCCATGGAAGGCAGAAGTCACAGAAGGAGATAATGGTGTAGCCCAAGAGACCATTACGAATTGGTTTAGTTCTGTATATGAGCCTGACTTTTCACCAGTAACCCCAACGATTACGGTGACCACACAGCCCGCTGATTTAACAGAAGTAGTGGAAGGTAGCATTTCTGGTAGTTTATCAGTGGTTGCGAGCACGAATACAAGCTACCCAGTCACTTATCAGTGGTATGAAAATACAATCGACAGCACGACAGGTGGTACGGTCATTAATGGTGAAACTTCTGCCAGCTTTGACATCCCAACGGATTTACTTGCAGGATCTTATTATTACTACTGTGTATTAAGCTCTGTTGGTGCTAGTGATGTTAAAACGAATGTGGCTACAGTAACCGTATCGTAAAGGAGGATGAGGTACATTGGTGAATGAAAAAGTGGAGACATCGACTGTAGATGTTGATTTTGCAGCTGAGGAAAGAAGTGCTGTGATTGAAATTGGAGATGTGGAGTATAAATTGATTTTGACCACCAAGGCGACAAAGGAAATTGCAAAGCGTTATGGTGGCCTTGAGAACCTTGGTGCTAAGTTAATGAACACAAAGGACTTTGAACTGGCGCTGGATGAGATTGTTTGGCTGATTACCTTGTTGGCAAATCAGTCGATCTTAATTCACAATTTGAAAAATAAACAGGATAAGAAAGAGCTATTGGCAGAGGATGAAGTTGAATTATTGACAACTCCCTTTGAACTGGCAGAGTACAAAAATGCCATCATGGCCAGCATGCTGAAAGGCACAAAACGACATATACAGAGTGAACCAGCAAAAAACGTGGAAGTCGGGTAAGCGATGAGGAGTTGTTTATCCGACTTATTTATTATGGCACCGCTCAGTTAAATCGTAGTGAGGAAGTAGTATGGTTGATGCCGATGGGGTATTTAATGGATTTATGGGAATGTCATAAGCAGTTTACCGGAATTGCCAAGCCGTTGATGGAAGTATCAATTGATGATGTGATTCCTGTAGGGATTTAATGCGCTCAAAAATGGGTGTATTTTTTTATGCACAAATAGAGGGGAGGTGGAGTCGTGGCTGATAACTTTGGACTTCGAATCGGTGTGGAAGGCGAAAAGGATTTCAAAAATGCCTTGAGAGATATTAATCGAAATTTCAAGGTGTTAGGCAGTGAAATGAAACTCGTTACTGCCCAATTTGATCGACAGGATCAATCGATTGAAGCCCTAACAGCAAGAAATGGAGTGCTCACCAAGTCGGTAGATGCTCAAAAGGATAAAATCAGTACATTAGAAGCTGCCCTTAGAAATGCTGCTGAATCATTTGGAGAAACCGACAGACGAACGCAAAATTGGCAAATTCAGTTGAATAACGCCAAGTCTGAACTGATGAAGATGGAGCGGGAACTTGATAATAACAATCAAGCCATTCAAGATTTGAATGAAGGATTCAATGATGCTGAGGGAGAAGTCGAGGAGTTTGCTGATGAAGTACAGAATGCAGCGGATCAGACTGAAGATGCCTCTGGTCGCTTTGAAAAATTGGGTGGTGTCTTAAAAGGAATCGGAGCAACCATCGGTGCAGCAGTAGCCGCCATTGGAACCGCTGCAGTGGCTACAGGGGCCAGCCTGATTAAACTTGGCGATGAATACAATATGGCTGTCAATCAGATTTCTGCCTCCACTGGTGCAACAGGTGCTGAACTCGAGGAACTAGGTGAGGTTGCTCAAAATGTGTACAAGCATAATTTTGGCGACAGCTTAGAAGATGTAGCAACAGGAATTTCAGAAGTGCAAAAAATGACTGGACTCATGGGCGAAGAACTAGAAAAAGCCACTGAGTCCGGTTTTGCTTTAAGGGACACTTTTGGAATGGATATGCAGGAGTCTACAAGAGCAGCAAGTGCCCTTATGAAAAACTTCGGTATTTCCGCAGATGAAGCTTATAACATCATTGCAACTGGTGCACAAAATGGAGCAGACCAGAATGGAGATTTATTAGATACACTTAATGAATACTCTGTTCAATATGCTTCCCTTGGCCTCAGTGCAGATGAGTTTATCGCTAGTTTAATAGCAGGTGCAGAAAGCGGAGCATTTAGTATTGATAAGGTTGGGGATGCCGTTAAGGAATTCAACATTCGAGCAAAAGACGGCAGCAATACAAGCATAGAAGCTTTCACCGCTTTGGGTCTTAATGCAGAAGAAATGATGAATAAGTTTGCCCAAGGTGGCGAAACAGCCAATGAAGCTTTTTTCAGTGTTATTCAAAAGTTGCAGGAGGTAGAGGATCCGCTTCTTAAAAATACGATAGGTGTACAGTTATTTGGTACACAGTTTGAGGATTTGGAAGCTAGTGTATTACCGGTTCTTGCTGGAATAAAAGATAGTACCGTTGCAAGCGGGGATGCTTTATCTCAAATAACGGAAGTAAAATACGATAACCTGACTGATGGGATTGAAGGGGTTAAACGTTCGTTGCAAGGTGTGTTCTTGCCTGCAGTAAGTGAAGTGTCTGGTGGTATCACAGACTTATTTTCCGGTTTATCGAATGGGATTAATGAAGCGGACGGGGATTTTGAAAAAATTGCAGAAGTGATCGGCGAGACTGTTGCTGGTATCACAGAACTAATTACAGAGCAGTTGCCTCAATTCGTTACGTTAGGGCTTCAAATCATTATGTCACTTGTTGGTGCGATCGTAGAAAACCTCCCAATGATTATTGATTCTGCTATGCAAATTGTGACGACTCTACTTCAGGGGCTTATTGAGGCTCTACCTCAAATCACAGAAGGAGCACTCTACCTGGTTCTTAGTTTGGTAGGCGGAATCATTGCCAATCTTCCCGCCTTAGTCGAAGCGGCTTTAACAATGATTGTGACACTAGCGACTGGTATTGGTGAAGCTTTACCTAACCTTATTCCATCCATTGTATCAGCGATTCTATTAATTGTTGAGACGATCATAAACAATCTCGACATGGTTTTGGAGGCAGCTTTTAAAATTATTGAAGGTTTGGCTGTAGGAATTATCAATGCTTTACCTCGATTAATCGAAGCACTGCCCGCAATTATTACATCCATCATTAATTTTATAACTGGAAATCTACCAAAAATAATCGAGATGGGAATTACCTTAATCATTCAATTGGCAGCGGGGCTAATCAGAGCGATTCCTCAACTTGTAGGCCAGTTACCACAGATTGTTTCTGCAATCATAGTTGGAATTGGCAAAGCGGCACTCTCCATTGGAGAAATTGGGGTGAATATCGTTCGTGGGCTTTGGAACGGGATTTCTTCCATGATTGGATGGATCAAAAGTAAGGTTAGTAATTTTGTAGGTGGAATTGTTAGCAGTGTAAAAGGGGTTCTCGGAATCCGCTCTCCTTCGAAAGTGTTTGCCGGTATCGGGGAGAACATGGGTGAAGGGATTGGTGTAGGATTCTCTGATGCCATGGGCAATGTTGAAAAGGAAATGGAAGGCGCTATTCCTACCGATTTTGATTTAAATATGGATAGCGTAGTCACTGGAGTTGAAGGTGGAAAGAGCGGTGCATCTTTTGATGTCACGATTCCGCTAACGATTGACGGGAATGTATTAACTAGGGTCATAGCCCAGCTTCAGTGGAACCAAAATACAGTGACCGTTAGAAACCTAGGAGTTGCTGGTTCATAAAAGGAGGGCAGATTGGTGATTGAAATCTTTGCAGGAAGTACATTAATACAGACTATCCGAAAAGTGATGTCATCGAATGTAAGGGAAACACTAGAAGGAGAATTCACGCTGTCGTTTACCGTTCTAGCCAAGTCTGCCCTTGCTTTAAAAACGAAACAGCTGGCCAAGTTAAATGATCAGTATTTTGAGATCGTGCAGATTACGAAGTCATTACAAGGTAGTTTGCCAGTCTGTTCTGTGACTTGTGAGCATGTATCTTACATTTTAAATGATGAGATTTTTAATATAGATGCTTTTGATTTTACGGGGGATCCTGCAGTTGGATTGAATCAGCTATTATCAGGGACTCCTTTTTCAGCAGGAACGATTGATTTTACCGAAAGCTGTACCATGAAAATCAATCAGGAAGTAACCAGAAGGGCATCTCTCATGCAGTACATTGCCATCTTGGGTGGCGAAATTGAATACAATGGCTATTTAATTAATATTCGACAGCATCGAGGAAGTAGCGAGTATCAGGAAGTGATGGGTTCGAAAAACGTCACCGATGTATCTGTTTCCCATGACTCAAGGGAAAATGCCTCTTCGTACAATATCTCTTTCTTTAAACTATTGAATTTAGCAGTGGGAGATAATGTGCATATTGTGTTCAAACCACTCGGTATTGATGTGAAAACAAGGATTATATCTTTGGAGTACAATCCATTTTATCGCTATGACATTCGAGTGGAAGTAGGAAGGTATAAACCAAGTATTTCGGATACCTTCTACCGCATTGAAAACTCAATGAATAAGGTGGAAAGCTCGCTAAATGATGTGGGTAGTTCTGTGAATGGACTGCAGTACCAAATGGATCAGCTTGGCGTTTCTTATACAATAGTAAAGAATTTGACGATTGATGAAACCATGATTCATGTAACCTATGAAGTTGAAAAAGGGGATACCCATCAATATTTTGCTGATTATAGTTATACATCTGATAGTAATGGTCGAATTACAAGCATTACTTTGCAAGATATTTTTTCAGAGTTGTTGTTAAAAGAAGTATCGACTTTGACAGTGGATGCTGCGAGGTTTGACATCGTCTATGCTGATGGAGAGACGGCAAGTTACAACTATTCAACAGATAGCAGCGGCAGAATTACGGGAATTGAAAAGGTGGTGGAAGGATGAGTTATCACAGGAATTTTAACAATACATTAGCGATTTGGGCCGCTTTTGGTGGCAGAGGTGAACTCATTCTTCCCATCCCCACTTTAAGCTGGCAAAGAAAATATTATAATGATTTTGGATACACTCAGTATGGAAGTGAAAGGCAAATTAATGTGTACGATAATGGAAATGCACAAGTTGCAGTGTATTATGCCAAAACACCGTATATGTCTTATTTCAATAAAAGTACTGGGGAATGGACAGTAGTCGATGTTCCTTGGTGGAGCTACGGCCAACCGGAAATTTTGTATGCTGGTGATGGGGTGTTTTTAGCAAAAATTGTAGGGCTAGCTAATATCATTGCTTCTTTTGATGGCATCACTTGGCATAACGCTGGGTACTGCCAAGGGGCACAAAACTCCATGACCACAGGGGCCTATGATTCTAGTATTGGTTCTGGAGTCGTTAGCTGGTGGTACTATAAGTCGCCGGTGTATTACAGTTTTGATTCGTTAACAGAAAGAACGGCTTGGACATTGGTAGGAGCAGATGGTTCATCGGTTCCTATTTTTAGTTACATGACCACTCATAAAGGAAGATTCGTTGGAGTTGTAGGTGGAGATCGTTCTATTGCGGCAGCAAGCACCTCAAGCCCTGGTTCTTGGTCCACAACGATTCCAGAGGATTTAAATACATATTATATGTATGTCCGTTCGGTTCACGACAAACTCTTTGTAATGAAATATCGCTATGTTAGTGGAATCTTTCATGTGAACCTGTGTGTGATGAATGACAGTGCGACCAAGCTTACAGAAACCAATTTATCTCATGTCGGAGATCTCGCCAATAATAACATCCCAAATCCAGAAAATATCATCTGGATGGAAGATTGGGGAAAATATGCTTTATTTAATGAGAGTATGCTGTATGTCTCAGCTGATGGCCTAACTTGGGAAGGAGTCGAACAGCCGGGATTCACAACAACTAATTCAGATACATTTGGCGGGGCTATCTATGTACCGGGTGACGGTTTTTATGTGAAAGCTAGTGGTTATGTGTATTATGCACCCTATTAAATAATGAAAATACAGGCGCTTTGTGGCTATCTTGTCACAGGCGTCTTTTTATATAGATTAAAACAGGTTGGAGAGCGAGGGGAGAAACATGGCAATAAAAGAGTTTTGGATAGTTGTACAAACAGTAATTGCTGCATTGGGCGGTTGGTTGGGCTGGTTCCTTGGGGGACTTGATGGATTTTTATATGCTCTCATTATTTTTGTCATTGTGGATTACATTACCGGCATTATGGTGGCGATCATCAATAAAGAGCTTTCAAGTGAAATTGGTGCACGAGGGATTTTCAAGAAGATCCTTATTTTTATACTTGTCGGGATTGCTCATATCATTGACAGCCGACTGATTGGTGAGGGAAGTGTCATCCGCACAGCCGTCATCTTTTTTTATCTTTCCAATGAAGGAATTAGCATTATAGAAAATTCCACAAGAATTGGACTTCCGGTACCACAAAAACTGAAAGATGTTTTAGCTCAGTTGCATGGAAAATCGAAGGGAGAAGATGAGAATGGAACTAAACGTTAAGTATATGACCAGAAATGATTGTTTTACTGCTGGAAGGAAGATTAATCCTAAAGGGATTATGGTCCATTCCACTGCAACACCGGGTGTCATGGCTGCCGATTGGTTTAGTCGTTGGAATAAATCCTACAAAGCGGGTGAAACCAATCGACAGGTTGCTGTTCATGCTTTTGTTGATGATAAAGGGGTGTGGCAGTACTTACCTTGGAATCACCGTGGTTGGCATGCTGGTGGAGCGGCTAATAACACCCATATTGGATTTGAGATTTGTGAGCCGGGTGGTTTTTCTTATGGGAAAGGATCTACGATGGTTGGCTATAACGTTTCAAAGAATGAAGCTTACTTTAGAAAGGCTTGGCAGAATGCAGTGGAACTTTGTGTGATGTTGTGCCGAAAATATGATTTAACAGAAGAGGATATCATTTGCCACTCTGAAGGAGCCAACAAAAGAATTGCAAGTAGTCATGCAGATGTGATGCATTGGTTTCCGAAGCATGGTGAAAGTATGAATTCCTTTAGAGCTGCAGTTAGAGCAGCATTAAATAAAGAAAATAGTCATGCAGCAGGAGCGCCGGGTATTCAGGTAGGCGATGTGGTTGCTATAAAAGATTCTGCTCTTAGGTATTATCCTGGTGGGGCTGCGATTCCAGAATGGGTAAAGACAGGCTCTCATCATAAAGTTACACAGATTGTATCCAGTGGAAAGGCAGTCGTAAAAGGCGGAAGACAATGTGTGTTGCTTGGCAAAAAAGTAGATAAGAAGACAGGAAAAGAATCGGCAGGGATTATGAGCTGGATCGAGACAGGTTCCTTGATTGTATTGAAATCTTCTAGTCCAACCAAAAAGCCTCCTGATGGAAAGGCTTTATATCGAGTGCAAGTTGGCGCATTTTCAAATAAGAAAAATGCTGAAGTATTACTAGGAAAAATAAAGAAAGCTGGGTTTGATGGCTTTATTAAGAAGGGTTAAAGCGGGATTACAAGGGCTGATAATTCTCAGGATATCAGCTCTTTTTTCTGCTTTTTATCCATTTAATTACTTGCTATTAGGATGGAATTAAGTGATATATACAATAACCAAAAAAGCTGATGAACCTTGATGCAAAGCGGATTCAGCAGTTTCTTTTTGGGGAGCCAGGTTGAATAGAAGAAGCCAGGTGTTAAGAAATAGGGCTAAAATTTGAAAGGAGGCAAAAACATGGCAGAAGCATTGTTTGGTTCATTTGGGCAAAGTGCAGGTGGCCTTTCATTAATGGATCCACCAGCAGAACAACCTAAGAAATTAAGAGTGGCTGCATATGTACGAGTCAGCAGCCTCTTAGATGAACAAGAAGGATCTTTTGATAACCAAAAGACACATTACACTCAATTAATTCGCTCCACACCGGGTTGGAAGATGGTTGACATTTATACAGACCAAGGAAGGTCTGGGACTTCGATGGCGAAGCGACCAGGCTTTAATCGAATGATTCGACACGCTTATGAAAAGAAAATTGATATTATCCTTTGCAAGTCAGTGTCCAGATTTGCGAGAAATGTACTTGACGCCATTAACACGATTCGAGAACTGACTGAGTTGGGTGTTCGGATTATTTTTGACAAAGAAAATATTGATACAGGCGATATGGCAAGTGAGTTTATTCTCACCATGTTATCTGCGACAGCCCAGGAAGAAAGTCGAAGTATTTCAGAGAATATCAACTGGGCATTAGAAAAGCGGTATGAAAGAGGTGAACCAGTCTTTGTTAGAAAGCTGGGCTACCAAAAGAACGAAAAGAAAGAATGGATCATCATAGAAGAAGAAGCGCACATTGTTCGAGAAGCATTTGAAGAAGCATTGGATGGAAAGACACCTGCTCAAATTGCTAAGCAATTCATAAAAAAGAAATATAAGAAAATTAACGGACGAACAGACTGGTCTTCCGCCACAGTTCGATTGATATTACTCAATCGGGACTACACCGGAGATGTCATTTGCCAGAAATACTATACAGAAAATTACCTTTCGCATAAGAGAGTGGCCAATAATGGAGAACGAAATCAGTATTTTATCGAGAACCACCATGAACCGATTGTGAACCGAGAAACATTTGAAGCAGTCCAGCGAGAACTAGAGAGGCGTAAAAAGCCAAATAAAAATAAAAAGGTAAATCGCTACCCGCTTTCCAGCCGGATTCAATGTGGGAAATGCGGAGGAAATTTACATCGATTCATTTGCAAAGGGGTTGTTAGATGGCGCTGTGAGAATAACGTAAGAAGCAAAGAGCTCTGTACCATGGGAAGCATTAAGGAAGAGGTGATTAGGGAAGCCATGCAAGATGCTTTTCTCGAACGATACCGGATGGCACGGTTAATTTACGACATGGACAGAATGAAAAAGGATCTTACAAGAGCTGTTGCTGCAAGGGACTTTTCTTACAACAGACTTCGCTTGGATTTAGAACAAATTTTATTAGAAGAGAATATTGCACTTATTAATGCCAATGGGTCTGAAGCGGATAGTACAGATGAGAAACTTGAGGAGCTGGCATCGAAAAGAGCATCTGTTGAAAAAGAACTAAAGATAAGAGAGGATTGGTGGGAGCTTCTGGATCAAGATTTTGCTTTTAGAGAAGAAGCCAATACAAAGCTCAAGGAACTAGATGCAGTAAGGGATCCATCTAAACAATTACAAAAAGAACTTCAAAATATTTCATTCTTACGGGCATGGGTAGTACGTGTAAAAGCGATAACACCAATGTCCTTTTGTATGCATTGGATTGACGATAAGGAAACGATAGTTGATTTAAGAAAGGAGTAGGAAAAAATGAGTAGCCATCAAAGTTCATCAAGGGTTCGGATAATTCCTGCAAAAGCTAGAACGGGCCGAACGGAAGCAAATCCTGGTGGACAAAAGAAACGGATTGCAGTGTATGCCCGAGTATCCACTGACTCAGAAATGCAGGCAAGCAGTTATGACCTCCAAGTGGCACATTACAAAGATTATGTAAGTAAAAACCCTGCTTGGACTCTGGTTGATGTGTATGCAGATGAAGGGATATCAGGAACCTCAACAAAGAACCGTACAGAATTTAATAGAATGATTCAAGACTGTGAAGGAGGGCGGATTGACTATATTTTGACCAAGTCAATCAGTCGCTTCGCACGTAACACTCTTGATTGCATATCCCGAATAAGGATGCTCAAGAATCTACGACCTGCCGTGGGCGTTTTCTTCGAAAAGGAAAACATTGACACATTAGATTCAAAGTCAGAGCTTTTCCTAACGATTTTATCTTCCATGGCTCAGGAAGAAAGCCGTAGCGTAAGTGAAAACACGAAATGGGGAGTGCAGAAGAGATTCCAACAAGGAATAGTCCATATGCCGACCACGTTTTTCCTGGGTTACGACACAACTGAAGATGGAGAAATAGTGATTAACGAAGAACAAGCAACGGTGGTAAGGCGTATTTTTCGAGAATTCTTAGAAGGTAAAGGGTGTCCAAGAATTGCAAAAGGCTTAACAAGAGACGGATTAAAGACAGGAAAAGGGAATAAAACGTGGACGTCAGATGCAGTTTATAAAATTTTGAAACAAGAGAAGTACCAAGGCCACTGTTTAGCACAGAAAACCGTTACGATCGAT